>JAZKDK010000024.1:13220-35443 GCA_040387615.1 Pseudomonadota bacterium
GGTTCGAGGCAAAGGCGTTCGGGGACGGCGAGTCGTTCGTTGAATCGCTGCAAACATGGACAAGCTGGGTGCGCGGAACGCCGCCGATCTGATGCGGATCGTGCTGTCGAGCGCACCGGCAATGGTGCGGCAGCGCGCCAAAGCCGTTTAGCGTCAGAAGATCGCAGTTCTATTCAGCCGCCATCGACTTGGCGTGCAGCGGCAGCCCCAGCTGTTCCCAGACCTGAACCAGCGCCTCGGCGAGGCCGTCGATCAGCGCGTCCTCGTGAAACGGCGACGGGGTAATGCGAAGGCGCTCCGTGCCCTTGGGCACCGTCGGATAATTGATCGGCTGGATGTAGATGCTGTGCTGTTCCAGCAGCAGGTCGCAGGCCTTCTTGCAGCGTTCCGGATCGCCCACGAACAGCGGGACGATATGCGTATCGCTCGACATCACCGGCAGGCCGGCGGCGGTGAGAATGGCTTTGAGACGCGCGGCGCGGTCCTGATGCCGCTCACGCTCCCATGACGATGATTTCAGATGCTTGATCGCGGCGGTGGCGGCCGAACAGATCGCAGGCGGAAGCGCCGTGGTGAAGATAAAGCCCGGGGCATAGGAGCGCACCGCGTCGACCATCTTGGCGCTGCCGGCGATGTAGCCGCCGAGGCAGCCGAACGCCTTGGCCAGCGTCCCTTCAAGAATATCGATTCGGTGCATCACGCCGTCGCGCTCGGCAATGCCGCCTCCGCGCGGTCCATACATGCCGACCGCATGAACTTCGTCGACGTAGGTCATCGCGTTGTAGCGTTCCGCGAGATCGCAGATCTTCGCCAGCGGTGCCACGTCGCCGTCCATCGAATAGAGGCTTTCGCACACGATCAGCGTTGGGCGGCCCGGATTGGCGCGCAGCAATTCTTCGAGATGTGTGACGTCGTTATGGCGGAACACGATGTACTGGGTGCCGGACTGACGGATGCCCTCGATCATCGAGTTGTGGTTCAGCGCGTCCGACAAGATCAGGCAGTTTGGAATCAGCTTCGCCAGCGTCGCGATGCCGGTCTGGTTGGACACATAGCCCGACGTGAAAACCAGCGCCGCTTCCTTGCCGTGCAGATCGGCGAGCTCGTGTTCGAGCTGGATCAGAGAGTGGTTGTTTCCGGCGATGTTGCGGGTGCCTCCGGCGCCGGTGCCGGCGCGGGTCGCGGTCTCCACCATGGCGCCGACGACTTTCGGATGCTGTCCCATCCCGAGGTAGTCGTTGGAGCACCACATCACGATCGGGCGCGGGCCTTTCGGCGAGTGCCAGGTCGCGTGAGGAAAGCGGCCAGCGATCCGCTCCAGATCGGCGAACACGCGGTAGCGCCGCTCGTCATGAAGCCGCTCGAGGGCATCGCCAAAGAACTTGTTGTAATCCATCACAAAAACCCTGGATGGGAACCCGGAATACGGCAGCGGGGCCAAGGGCCTTCTGCCGTGCGCGAGGTCTTTTTAGAGCTTTTCCAGCTTTGATGTCGAGGCTGTTTTCGCCGGGCTCGTATGCGGCAAAAACTTGATCCAGATCATCCCGGATCAATTCCGCTCAATCAGCGTATCCGGGGTCCAGTCAGGCGGCGGTGAAACGCAGAACCCCATCGGGGCCAAGATTGAACGCCAGCCGGCCTCCAGCGAGCATGTGATTGACGTGGGCGATCAGCTCGCCGGCGGCGAAGCCGGTCTGATGCGCGTCGAGGACGTGCTTGTGGAAGACAACCGGCACCAGTTCGGCGGAGGTCTTGGGCGATACGCGGCACGCATCGGCGATCAACTGGCACCGCTCTTCGTGATGATCTGCAAGCTGTTTGATGCGGGTCTTCACGCCGTAGAACGGCACGCCATGACCGGGCAGCACCAGAACGTCGTCCGGCAGCAGGTTTGCAAGCTCAGCCAAAGAAGTGAGGTATTCGCCCAGCGAATTGGCATCGGGCTCCACCGCCCACACGCTGACATTCGGCGAAATCTTGCTCAGCACCTGATCCGCCGACAGGAAGATGTTGTCGGCCTCGCAATAGAGCATCACCTGATCGAGCGCGTGACCGCCGCCGGTGAGGACCTTGAATTTTCGCGAACCGATCGCGATCTCGTCGCCTTTTGACAGGCGATAATAGGAGGCGGGGAGGATCGAGACGCGCGTGAGATAGTCCTGCCCCTTGCCAAGCAGCGCTTCGGTGATCTCTTCGTCCATGCCGTGACGACGGAAGAACAGCCGCTGCGCCAGTTTGCGTTCCGGCGAGCCGCGATGCTGATGATACGCGGCCTGCAGATATTCGACCTGCGACATGTGAAGCGGGCAGCCGAAGCGTTCGACGATCCATCCCGCAAGCCCGACGTGATCGGGATGCGCGTGCGTCACGATCAGCCGCGTGATCTTGAAACCCTTGAGCGGGCCTTCGAACAATGCGGTCCACGCGGCAATGGTGGCGTCGTTGCCGATGCCGGTATCGACCATGGCCCAGCCGTCGCCGTCAGCGAGCAGGTAAATGTTCACATGATTGAGACGGAACGGCAGAGTCATGCGCACCCATATCAGGCCGGGCGCGACTTCGATCGCTTCGTCCGGTTTGGGCGGCGTCTCAATCGGATAGCGCAGGCCATCAGAGGCTGCGGGCAAGGTGGCGGTCTTGGTGTGCATCGTCTCGCAATCGCGTTTTTCAAGGTCCGGCTTAACGCGGCAATCCCTGCCGCGCTAGTGTTCTGACCAGCCAAAATTCACGTTTTACGAGGCACGTCGGCATGGTTGCCATGCAGGCAGCCATGCTTTGGCGTTTCAAACAGCGTCAGGACGCCGCTGCGCCGCTGATCGATGCCGTGGGTGCTACCGGCTTTGCATCGGCATGCGCATGGCCGTGGTGCTTCCCGTCGTCGAGCTTGGACTTGATGCCGAGGCGGTCGAGCAGGTTGGCGTCGCGTTCGGTCTGCGGATTTTTCGTGGTCAGCAGCACGTCGCCGATGAAGATGGAGTTGGCGCCGGCGACGAAGCACAGGGCCTGCAACTCGTCGGTCATGTACTGGCGACCGGCGGACAGGCGAACCACGCTTCGCGGCATCATGATGCGTGCGACGGCGATCATCCGCACCAGCGCGATCGGATCGGGCCGTTCCGCGGTGTCGTTGACCGGCACGCCCTTGACCTCGTTCCACATGTTGATCGGAACGCTCTCGGGATGCTCGGGAAGGTTGGCCAGCAGCGCCAGCATGCCGAGGCGGTCATCGACCTGCTCGCCCATGCCGATGATGCCGCCGCAGCAGACCTTCAATCCAGCTTCGCGCGCATGCGCTAGAGTAGCGATGCGATCCTGCATGGTGCGCGTGGTGATGATCTTGTCGTAGAATTCCGGCGAGGTGTCGACGTTGTGGTTGTAGAAGTCGAGGCCGGCATCGTGCAGCCGCTTTGCCTGCTTGTCGGTCAACATGCCGAGCGTCACGCAGGTCTCCATGCCAAGGCCTTTCACGGCGCTGACCATGTCGCAGACCTTGTCGAGATCCTTGTCCTTCGGATTGCGCCATGCGGCGGCCATGCAGAAGCGTTCGGCGCCGGCTTCCTTGGCGCGCTTTGCGGTGGCGACGACGTCGTCTTGATCCATCAATTTGGTGGCCTTGAGGCCGGTGTCGTACTTGGCGCTCTGCGAACAATAGCCGCAATCCTCGGGGCAGCCGCCGGTCTTGATGCTGAGCAGGCTCGCGGTCTCGACGTGATTGGGATCGAAGTTGCGGCGATGAATGGTTTGCGCCTGAAAGATCAGATCCGCGAACGGGAGATCGTACAGCGCTTGCGCTTCCGGGCGGGTCCAGTCGTTACGCGGTTCGATCAGCGCATCGCGCCCGACCGAAACTCCGCCATTCACATCCGAACCCGGCACTATGCTCATGCGCTGTCCCCTTGCTTACAAAAGACGTCGCCCTGAAGACGCCGCTATCTCAATGAATCGGGCAGAAGGCGATGTCTTGACGGCACGCGCGATTTCCCCGCATCGAGACTAGCAAGGATCATGGGGGCCCTGAAGAGTCAATCTGATGGGCGGTTCGGCCTGCGGACGCATGACCAAAAGCACCAAAGAATCATGCTGTTCCGCGAGGGCGGAGACCCGTATTTTCGCTCTGGCGCGCGCAATTAACGAATTGGGGTTCGGAGCACGAGGCGCCGAACCCCATAACAGAACGCAGGCATGCCAGATGGCATAGCGTCTAAACGCAATTAGTGTGGTGGTTCGCAAGTCCGCTTTATTTCTGCGGCGCGTTCCTGTGCGGACTTGCGAACCAAAACCACACTGGAATTATAATTTCCTGGTGTCCTTTTGAATCCGAAGTTCGCTACGGGAAGCGCTGCAAAATGAAGCGAACTTCGGATTCAGGACACTAGGCGGCGCGGATGTTCAGCAGGAAGGCATCGACCTCCGCGCGAAGCGTATCGGCTTCGCGGCGAAGTTCGTTCGATGCGTTCAACACATCGCCCGCAGCGGTTCCGGCCTCGCTCGATGCACGGCTTACGCCGACAATGTTGCTCGACACTTCAGAAGTGCCGCTGGCGGCGTGCTGAATGTTGCGGGCAATCTCGCGCGTCGCAGCGCCCTGTTCTTCGACCGCGGCGGCGATGGCGGTGGTTACTTCACTGATCTCGCCGATGGTGGCGCCGATATTGCGGATTGCGCCGACCGCCGACGTGGTGACGGTCTGCATGCTGGCAATCTGCGAGCGGATTTCATCCGTCGCCTTTGCCGTCTGCTCGGCGAGGCTTTTGACTTCCGATGCGACCACGGCGAAGCCGCGTCCCGCTTCGCCGGCGCGCGCCGCTTCGATGGTGGCGTTGAGCGCCAGCAGGTTGGTCTGCGACGCGATTTCCTGAATCAGATCGACCACGCTGCTGATGCGGTTGGCGTTGTCGGCGAGACCCTGCATGGTGGCGTCGGTCTTGCCGGCTTCGCTGACCGCGTTGGCGGCGATCTTGGTCGAATTGGTGACCTGGCGGCTGATTTCCTGAATCGACGAGGTCAATTCCTCGGTGCCGGCCGAGACCGTCTGTACGTTGACCGAGGTTTCCTCGGCGGCGGACGCGACGGTGCTCACCAGCGCGCTTGAATGCTCGGCGGATGTCGACATGCTTTCCGCCGTCGATTGCATGACATTGGCCGAGGTCATCAGGCCGTCGAGCGCGGCCCGTACCTTGTCCTCGAAATGCACGATCTGGGTTTCGATGCGCGACGCGCGCTCGGACTTGGCGATACGGTCCTGGTCCTGCTCGCTGCTCAGCGCGCGCGAGCGGATCATGCTCTCGCGGAACACCTCGAGCGATCCGGCCATGACGGCGATTTCGTCCTGCTGGCGGCTGCGTTTGACTTCCGCATGAAGATCGCCCTCGGACAACCTTCGCATCACGTCCTGCAGGTTGCGGATGCGGCCCAGGATGTTGCGGCCGACATAGAGCCAGACGAACAGCGCGGATCCGATCAGCGTCAGCGCGCCGAGTGCAAGCATCGTCATCGTTCCCAGCGTAATCGTGCTGCGCGCCTTGGTCGCTGCGGTGTCCGTCGCGACTTGCACGTCATCGACCAGCCGCTTGATGCTCATCTCGAGGCCACGATTGAGCTTGCCGGTCTCTTCCAGAATAAGCCGGCCGTAGTCGGCGGAATCCAGCTCCTTCTGGCGCAGCTTGAAGAGGCCGGTCTTCTTGTTGCCGAACGCCATCATTTTCGCGACGGCTTCCTTCATCTTGTCGCCGACATGGCCGAGCGCCTTGAGGGAGATGTCGATGCTGTCTTGCGTCACCGAGAATGCATATTCCTGATCGCTGAGCGTCTCGGCGTTGCTGGCACTGGCAGCAGCGCTGATATTGCTTGCGGCAAAGTTGACGTCCGCCAGCAGGCTGGACAGCATATCGACGCCCTGCATGGCTTTCAGGGCGTCACGGCCATCGATGGTTGCATTTGTCAGCGCGGTGTTGACGACGGCTTTCGCCTCGTCGGTGCCGGCGTTGATCATATTGACGACGCCGGAGTGGGCGTTGCGGGCGGCCTCGAACTGCTTGGCATGTTGCCCGGCGAGATCGAGCCGTTCCTTCGCCGCCGACTGCAGACTGGTGATGGTGTCGTCGATCATTCTGACGTTTTCTTCCAGCGCCGTCACGACAGTAGGGTCTGCGTTGAGATTCTTGATCTCTTTCAGCTTCTCGATGGCGGCGTTCTGAGCGTCTTTCAGGTCCTTGACGCGGGTCTGAAGCACGCTTTCATCGTCCGATGCGAGCACCGATGGTCCGCGCGAGGCGAGGCTCTGGCTCAGGGCGGATAGCTGCAAGCTCGCCGTCAGGCGGGGAATGTCGCGGTTGCTGAGTTCGGTCATCATGCCGCCGAGTTGGCCGAGCAGCAGGCTCGCTCCCGCGCTGATCGCGATCGCCATGCCGGCGATGACTGCGAATGCCAGGAAGAGACTTCCCCGGACGCCGAGCTTCATGCTCGGTAGTTTGAAGCGAAACAGATTTTTTCCGACCTTGAACCGCAAAGCCATAATTCCAAATCCCCCCGGATTTCCGTATTTTTACGTGCGGGCGCAGTATCCGGATGGCTGGTTAAAATTTTCGCGAAAATTCTGGGATTTTGGCGAAATTTTGGCACGAGCTCTTGTTGTTGAAATCAAAGAGCTTTTCGCGCCGTGCGAAACAGCGAAGACGCTGGCCTGTCCTGAATCTTGAAGGGAGGTAGGCTGGTGCTGCCAGACAGGATTGAACTGTCGACCTCTCCATTACCAATGGAGTGCTCTACCACTGAGCTACGGCAGCGAACGCCAGACGAGAAAAGCCAGAACCGTACCGAGTACGTGAATCAGCTGAAAAGCCTCTAAAGGCGCGCGTTCCTTTGCCATAAGGCCACTGATGGTGCAAGCGCCGAGCGGCCTGTTCTTCGGTCTTTGGACCGGAACTCAGGTCGGAGCCGCGGTCTTGTACTTCGCAAGTTCAGGGCCGATCCGGGCGCTCATTCGGGTACTTAGGGCCTCCAGAGCCTTGAAAGGCCGGATCATCACCTCGAATTCGATGATCTTGCCCGCAGAATCGAACTTCACCAGATCGATCCCTTTCAGTTTCAGCTCACCGATATTGGCGCTGAACTCCAGCGCCACATCGTGGGTTCCGGACACGAAGGTGCGGTGATAGCGGAAATTCTCGAAAATCTGCACGACCGCGCCGAGGATCAGCACGCTGGCGGGACGGCCAGGAATCGGCAGGTGGACAAACGGCGAGCGGAACACGGTGGTTTCCGCGAACAATGGCCGCAGCACGTCTTCGCTCTTGGTTTCAACGAAGCGGTGCCAGTCCCGAAGCGCTTCCTGCACCGCCGGGGCGAGCGCTTCTGTGGGCTCTGTCATGGCATTTCCTCTGTCATACGGCGCGGCGTATCCGATATTATTGCAACTGACCGTCATCGGCGATGGCGGTCAAGGCGAGACGCGAGCAAGTTGTAATGGCGGACACCCCCGAAAAGAACGATGCCAAATCCGCGCGCGAGGCGCGGCTGAAATCGGCATTGCGCGACAATCTGAAACGCCGCAAGTCGCAGGCGCGCGGCCGCGCCGGAATGACGATTGTTACGCCGGATGACGATGCGCGGGTGCGGGACGATGCATCGGGCGCGGGCACACACCGCCGTGACGGCGACAACTGACCTGTCGCCTTCAACCATCGCTTGATTGTTTGACGTGCAGACACGATCTAGCTTGCAGACACGATCTAGCTTGATGAAAGCGATCTCCAACGAGGGAGTTCGCTGTTCCAACGTAAGGAATACATGTGATGGCGACGGACCAGGCAGCAGCAATTGGGACGGGCGCCCCGCAATCGGACGCTGCACGCGCGGCCTTTCCCCGGTTCGAGCAGACGTTTCCGAAATTGACGGAGACAGAGATTGGCCGCATGCGCCGGTTCGGCGAGGTGCGTCACCATAAAGATGGCGAACTGCTGTTTGAGACCGGCAAGGCCGGTCCTGGCATGTTTGTCATTCTTTCGGGCCATGTCGCTATCACCCAGCGCGACGGCATGGGCCATGTCACGCCAGTAATCGAGCAGGGACCGGGCCAGTTTCTCGCCGAGGTCGGGCAGCTTTCGGGCCGTAACGCACTGGTGGACGGCACCGCCGAGGGTGCCGTCGAAACGCTGCTCATTCCATCCCAGAGCCTGCGCGCGCTGCTGGTCGCCGAAGCCGATCTCGGCGAGCGCATCATGCGCGCACTGATTCTGCGCCGCGTTGCCCTGATCCAGGCCGGCGTCGGCGGTCCGGTGCTGATCGGTTCGACGTCGCTGGGCGGCGTCGTGCGGCTACAGGGCTTTTTGTCGCGCAACGGCGTTCCCCATCACGTGCTCGATCCCGCCACCGACACGGACGCGGCGGATCTGATTGCGCGCTATTCGCCGTCACCCTCCGATTTGCCGCTGGTGGTGGCCCCGGATGGCGCCGTGCTGCGCAATCCCAGCGAAATCGACCTCGCCTATGCGATGGGAATGATCGGCGGCCCGATACGGGACAAGCTCTACGACGTCGCCGTCGTCGGTGGCGGTCCCGCCGGTCTTGCGACCGCTGTGTATGCAGCATCCGAAGGATTGTCGGTGGCGGTGCTCGATGCACGTCATTTCGGCGGTCAGGCCGGCGCCAGCGCGCGGATTGAGAATTACCTCGGATTTCCGACCGGCATTTCGGGTCAGGCGCTTGCGGGACGCGCCTACAATCAGGCGCAGAAATTCGGCGCCGACATGATGATTCCGGTCGAGGCCAAGTCGCTCGACTGTTCGAAAAGCGGCGGCACATTCGGGCTGACGACGGAATGCGGTCATTTCCTGAAGGCGAAATCCATCGTCGTTGCCAGCGGCGCGCGTTACCGGCGGCCAACGATCGAGAATCTCGACACGTTCGAGGGACGCGGCGTCTGGTACTGGGCGTCGCCGATCGAGGGGCGGCTCTGCGCGCAGCAGGAGATCATTCTGGTCGGCGGCGGCAACTCCGCCGGTCAGGCGGCGGTGTTCCTGTCAGGCCACGCCAGCAAGGTGCGGATGATGATCCGCAGCGGCGGGCTTGCCGACAGCATGTCGCGCTATCTGATCGACCGGATCATGGCCACCCCGAACATTGAACTGATGATCCACACCGAGATCGTTGGGCTGGAGGGCGCGGATGGCGGGCTTGAGCGGGTGCGCTGGCGCAATCGCCGGACCGGCATCGAGACGGCGGGCGACATCCGCAACGTGTTTTTGTTTGTCGGCGCCGATCCTGCGACCTCATGGCTGAAAGGATGCGGCGTTGAGCTTGATCGTACCGGCTTCGTGGTGACCGGTTCGCAATGTGAGGAAGGCAAGCCGGTCTCGGGGCTGGAGACGTCGGTGCCGGGAGTCTTTGCCGTCGGAGACGTGCGTGCGGGCTCGGTCAAGCGCATGGGCGGGGCGATCGGCGAAGGTGCGCAGGTCGTGGCCGCGCTGCACGGTTTTCTTGGCGACAAACCGGCACAGCCTCTCTAGCTTGCGACGTGCCGGACGACACTCATCGAGAAAACTTGACCATGCCCTGCAAGCACATCGCTGAGATCAAGGACGTCACCCCGAGCGCGCTCGGCTGCGAGGAGTGCCTCAAGACCGGCAGCGTCTGGCTGCATCTGCGGATCTGCCGGACCTGCGGTCATGTCGGCTGCTGCGACGATTCGCCGAACCGGCACGCCACCAAACATTTCCATGCCACACAGCATCCCGTTATCGAAGGGTATGATCCGCCGGAAGGCTGGGGCTGGTGTTACGTCGACGAAGTCATGTTCGATCTGTCGAAGCGCAAGACCCCGCATAACGGACCGATCCCGCGCTATTATTGAACTGCACCTGCCGATTATCTGAGCTTGCCAAGTCCTCTGCATTGTCAGGATCGTGCCGATCCTCAAAAGGAATTTCAGCATGCGGTATTTTCGACGGATCATTCGGGGGGCGATCTGCGCCAGCATGATGGTGGCGTTCGGTTTGATCGTCTCATCCGGTCACGCGGTTGCGCAGTCGATGCCGCAGAGCCGGTCCGCCGTGGTCAATGGCGTGAAGCTGAATTATCTGATTGCCGGCGAGGGCGATCCCGTCGTGCTGCTGCACGGCTATGCGGAGACCAGCCACATGTGGCGGCCGCTGTTTCCAGGGCTTGCGAACAACCACACCGTGATCGCGCCGGACCTGCGGGGCTTCGGCAAATCCGATGCGCCCGAGGGCGGCTACACCAAAAAGGAAATGGCGCAGGACATCCACGCGCTGGTGAAAAGCCTCGGATACAAGAAGGTCAAGATCGTCGGTCACGACATCGGATTGATGGTCGCCTATGCCTATGCGGCGCAGTATCCGGCGGAAGTCGATCGTATCGTGCTGATGGATGCCTTCCTGCCCGGCGTGGGCGACTGGAAAAACGTCTGGCTGCTGCGCGACCTGTGGCATTTCCACTTCTACGGCAAGACGCCGCTGGCTTTGGTCACTGGCCGCGAGCGGATTTATCTTGAGCATTTCTGGAATGATTTTGCCGCCAACCCGGCAAGGTCCATTTCTCAGAAGGATCGGAAGTTCTATGCCAAGGCCTATGCGCAGCCGGGTCGCATGAAGGCTGGATTCGAAGTGTTTCGCGCCTTTGAGAAGGACGCTGACGATTTCGCAGGTTTCGCAAAAACCAAGCTGCCGATACCGATGCTCATTCTCTCCGGCGAAAAGGCGGGCGGCACTTTCCTGATCGAACAGGGCAAGCTGGTCGCCACCAACGTCGAGGGCGTCATCATCAAGGGCTCGGGACATTGGCTGATCGAGGAAGCGCCCGGACAGGTGATCCCGAAGCTGGTGGATTTCCTCAATCGTTGATCGCGGGTACGCCAGAAGGTGCCTGAAAAATCTGCGGGAGCACTGCGTGCGGAAACGGAACGCCAGTTGAACTGTCGTGCACATGATGTAGCCTTGGAGTCATTCTAAAACAGGGGCGCATCATGATCTTAGGCATGTCGTTAGCGGGTTTCACGGTCCTTCACCTTATCATCAGCATGATCGCCATCGGCCTGGGCTTCGTGGTGGCGGGCGGGATGCTCGCATCGAACAGGCTGCCCGGCTGGACGCTCTGGTTTCTCGTCCTGACCATCCTCACCAATGCGACCGGCTTTCTGTTTCCCTTCACCAAGCTGCTGCCGTCGCACATGGTTGCCATCATCTCGCTGGTGCTGCTGGCGGTTGCGGTTTACGCGCTCTACGGAAAAGGCCTCGCCGGTATCTGGCGCACGGTTTATGTCGTCACCGCGATGCTTGCGCTCTGGTTCAATGTCTTTGTCCTGATCGCGCAATCGTTCCAGAAAGTCGCGTTGCTGAACGTCTATGCGCCCACCGGGGCCGAGTCGCCGTTCGCGATCACGCAAGGGATCGTGTTGCTGTTTTTCATCGGCTTGATCATCCTCGGCATCAAGCGATTCAAGACGGCTTAACGCACGTCTAAACGGGAGCGTCGATGAAAGTCATTGTCTTCGGCGCAACCGGCATGGTCGGGCAGGGCGTTCTGATCGAATGCCTGCGCGATTCCGATGTGACGGAGGTGTTGACCATTGGCCGCAGCGCCACCGGTCAGCAGCATCCGAAGCTACGCGACCTTGTGCACAAGGACTTTCTCGAGTTCTCTGCCATTGAGAAAGACATCACGGGTTATGACGCCTGCTTCTTCTGTCTCGGTGTGTCCTCGATAGGCATGGACGAGGAGCGCTACCGCCGTCTGACCTACGACATCACGCTGGCGGCGGCGCGGCCGCTGGCGCGGCTCAATCCCGGTATGACCTTCGTCTATGTCACCGGCGCGAGTACTGACAGCACCGAGCAGGGCGGCATGATGTGGGCGCGCGTCAAGGGCAAGACCGAGAACGACCTGCTCAAGCTGCCGTTCAAGGCTGCCTACATGTTCCGCCCCGGCGCGATCCAGCCGCTGCACGGCGTCCGGTCGAAAACGGCGTGGGTTCAGGCGATCTATGTCGCGACCGGGCCGTTGCTGAGCTTCCTGCATCGGGTCGCGCCGAAATTCGTCACGACGACCGAGGAAGTCGGCCGCGCCATGCTCGAAGTCGCCAAACGCGGCTATCCGAAGCCGATCCTCGAAATGGAAGACATCCACAAAGCCGGAGCCTGATCGCGGGTCGGGTCGGGCAGCCGGAAAGCTCGCCGTTCCGCCCCCGGCCGACACAATTCGAGCGATTTTTCAGGTATTAACCTGAAATGCCGGGTTTTGGGCGTCCCGGCGCGCGGTTTCCACCTCCGATGAAACACGCTAAAAGCCGGTTATCCGCAACAGGGCAGGTTTGGCATGGATCGCATTCGCATTGTCGGCGGTAACAAGCTCAATGGCACTATTCCAATTTCCGGCGCGAAGAACGCGGCTTTGCCGCTGATGATCGCCAGCTTGCTGACCGATGAGACCCTGATTCTCGACAATGTCCCGCGCCTCGCTGACGTCGCGCAGTTGCAGCGGATTCTCGGCAATCATGGCCTCGACATCATGTCGAAGGGCAAGCGCCCCGGCGACCATGAGTATCAGGGCCAGACGCTGCACATTTCGGCGGCGAACATCATCGACACCACGGCGCCTTACGAACTGGTCTCGAAGATGCGCGCCAGTTTCTGGGTGATCGCGCCGCTGCTCGCGCGCATGAAGGAAGCCAAGGTGTCGTTGCCGGGCGGCTGCGCCATCGGCACGCGCCCTGTCGATTTGTTGATCATGGCGCTGGAGAAACTCGGCGCAGAATTGCAGATCGACGGCGGCTACGTGATCGCGAAAGCGCCGAACGGCTTGATCGGCGCGGAGATTGATTTCCCCAAGGTGACGGTCAGCGGCACCCATGTGGCACTGATGGCAGCGACCCTGGCCAAGGGCACGACGGTCATCAACAACGCGGCATGCGAACCCGAGATCGTCGATGTCGCCGACTGCCTCAACAAAATGGGCGCGAAGATTTCCGGCGCAGGCACGACGCGAATCGTGATCGAGGGTGTCTCAAAACTGCACGGCGCGCGGCACACGGTGCTGCCGGACCGGATCGAGACCGGCACCTATGCCATGGCCGTGGCGATGACCGGCGGCGATGTTCAACTCGCCGGCGCGCGTCCGGAATTGCTGCAGTCGGCACTCGACGTGCTGACAGCGGCGGGCGCAACCATCACGCCGAACAATGAAGGCATCCGCGTCACGCGCAACGGTGCGGGCATCAGCCCGGTCAAGGTCACGACCGCTCCGTTCCCCGGCTTCCCGACCGACCTGCAGGCGCAGTTGATGGCGCTGATGGCCTGCGCGAAAGGCTCGTCGCATATCACCGAGACGATTTTCGAGAATCGCTTCATGCATGTGCAGGAGCTGGCACGGTTCGGCGCCAGAATCTCTCTCGACGGCGAAACCGCGATCATCGACGGCATCGCCAAGTTGCGCGGCGCGCCGGTGATGGCGACCGACCTGCGCGCGTCTGTATCGCTGGTGATTGCAGGCCTCGCTGCTGAAGGCGAGACCATGGTCAACCGCATCTATCATCTCGACCGCGGCTTCGAACGACTTGAGGAAAAGCTGTCGGCCTGCGGCGCGACCATCGAGCGTATCAGCGGATAGTTTGGGGCATGATCCCGAAAAGTGGAAACCGGTTTTCGGTAAAGATCATGCCCAATTGAGGTGAAGGCGGGGCCATGTCTCAGAACAAAGCGTCTCAGAGCAAAACGGCTCAGCAAAGTACGTCTCAGCGCAAGCTCGCCGCACTGGACGGCGACGATCTCGCGGTCATCTCCGCGCACATTCAGGACGCGGCGGTGGTTGCGGGTGACATCCTCTGGCGGCAAGCCGAGAAGCGTCTCGTGGTCGCCATGCGGCGGCTGGACTGCGAGGACATCATTGCAGGCGATTGCATCCCGCGGCGGCTGATTTCGGCGCTTCGCTTTGACCGCGTGCTGTCGTGCCAGTCGCGCGAGATCGATATGGACGCCCCGGAACTTCCGTTGACCCTGCTCGGGCTGGAATTCCATCCGGGCGAGAAACCGGGCGGTCAGGTGATGCTGCTGTTCGCCAGCGGCGGGGTGTTGCGGCTCGAGGTCGAATGCCTCGAATGCGAACTGGCCGATCTCGGCCCCGACTTGTCAGACACCGACCCGGCAGACCGCAATCTGCCTGCGGAGACAGACATTTAGCAACCAATCCGGGCGGTCCCGCTCGCGGTTTTATCCTGAGAATGTTATGGGTTGGCGGTGATCTGGCGTCACCGCCCAGGGTCACATCGTTAAATGATTGAATGAGCGCATGATTTCACAGTCATGCGCGAGCCTGCCGGACCCTGGAATGCCGATCCGCCTCACCAGCCACAGCGCCGACTTCAGCGAGCGCTTCAACGCCTTTCTCGATATGAAGCGGGAGGTCTCCGCCGATATCGACGCGGCGGCCCGCGCCATCGTTGACGATGTGGCGAAGCATGGCGACGCGGCGCTGATCGCGGCGACAAAGAAGTTCGATCGGCTGGACGTGGCCGCTAGCGGATTGCGCATTACGCCCGCTGAAATCGAGGCCGCGGTGAAGGCGTGTGATTCTGCGACGCTCGATGCCCTGAAGTTCGCGCGCGACCGCATCGAGGTGTTTCACCAGCGGCAGATGCCGAAGGATGAACGCTTCACTGATGCTGCCGGCGTCGAACTCGGCTGGCGCTGGAGCGCCATCGAGGCGGTCGGGCTTTATGTGCCGGGCGGCACGGCGGCCTATCCCTCGTCAGTTCTGATGAACGCAGTTCCGGCCAAGGTGGCCGGCGTCGGGCGCGTGGTGATGGTTGTGCCGTCACCCGACGGCAAACTCAATCCGCTGGTGCTGGCGGCGGCGCAGCTCGGCGGCGTTTCTGAAATCTATCGCGTCGGCGGCGCGCAGGCGGTTGCTGCGCTGGCCTATGGCACCGCGACCATCAAGCCGGTGGCGAAGATCGTCGGCCCCGGCAACGCTTATGTCGCCGCAGCCAAGCGGTTGGTGTTCGGCAAGGTCGGTATCGACATGATCGCCGGGCCGTCCGAAGTGCTGGTGATCGCGGATCGCACCGCGAATCCGGACTGGATCGCGGCCGATCTTCTGGCGCAGGCCGAGCACGACGCCAACGCGCAGTCGATCCTGGTCACCGACGATGAGACGCTCGCGAACGATGTTGAGCGCGCGGTCGAAGCTCAGCTCACGACGCTGCCGCGCGCGGCGATTGCACGCGCCTCGTGGAACGAGTTCGGCGCGATCATTCTGGTGAAGACGCTCGACGAGACGGTTGCGCTCGCCGACGCCATTGCCGCCGAGCATCTGGAAATCATCACCGCCGATCCCGAAGGCTTGAGCGCGCGTATCCGCAACGCCGGCGCGATCTTTCTCGGCGCACACACGCCGGAAGCGATCGGCGATTATGTCGGCGGCTCAAATCACGTGCTGCCGACGGCGCGCTCGGCGCGTTTCTCGTCGGGCCTCGGCGTGCTCGATTTCATGAAGCGGACGTCGATCCTGAAGTGCGGGCCGGATCAGCTTCGCGCTTTGGGACCAGCGGCGATGACGCTCGGCAGGGCCGAAGGGCTCGACGCCCACGCGCGCTCGGTCGGGTTGCGGCTTAATCTGTCATGAGCACGCCCCCGCCAGATGAAGATGCCAATAACCGCGTCGTCGCGGTGACCCTCGATGAGGAATCGATCGGGCGATCGGGGCCGGACATCGAGCATGAGCGCGCCATCGCGATCTATGACCTCGTCGAGAAGAACCTGTTCGTGCCGGAGGGGGGCCATGGCGGGCCGTTCACCTTGCATATCGGCATCACCGGCAATCGCCTGATGTTCGATATCAAGCGCGAGGACGGCACGCCCTGCGTGGTGCATCTGTTGTCTCTGACGCCGTTCCGCAGAATCGTGAAGGACTACTTCATGATCTGCGACAGCTACTATCAGGCAATCCGCACCGCGACGCCGGACAAGATCGAAGCCATCGATATGGGCCGCCGCGGCGTGCATGACGAAGGCTCGCGCACGTTGATGGAGCGCCTTGAGGGCAAGGTGCGGATTGACTTCGAGACCTCGCGACGGCTGTTCACCCTGATCTCGGTGCTGCACTGGAAGGGTGACGGTGGCAACGCATGATCCCGAAAAGTGGAAACCGGTTTTCGGATCAGATCATGCGCATGCCAAAATGCATGATCGCAAAAAATCTCATGCCTATCATCGACGGGCGAGCCTGACGGATGGCGCGTTCTCCGCAAGCCGTCCTGTTCATATGCGGACAGAACAGCGTCCGCTCGCCGACGGCGGCGTGCCTGCTGCGTCATCTGGTTCCGCGCGGGCTCTATGTGCAGTCCGCCGGTGTCAGCAAGGCGGATCTCGATCCCTTCGCCGTCGCGGTGATGAAGGAGATCGGTCTCGATATTTCGAATCACAAACCGTGGACGGTGGCCGATCTGGAAGACTGGGAAGGTCTGAACTTCGATCTGATCGTGACGCTGTCGCCGGAGGCACATCACAAGGCGCTCCAGTTGACCGCGACCTCGGCGACCGAAGTCGAATACTGGCCGACGCCCGACCCGGTTGGCGTCGAGGGCCGCCGCGAACTCCAGCTCGACGCCTACCGGCATGTCCGCGACAGTTTACAGAAGCGCATCCGCGAGCGTTTCGCGCCGGCTGCCATCAAGAACGAGTAGGCAAATCCTCCAGAATCGACCTCTGGCGCGCCGCCATGCTGTTGTCGCCGCCACGCCCTTCGGATAGTTTCCGCGCCCATTGACCCCCGAGCGAAATCGATAAATCCCGCATGCTAGGCAGTCCCAAATTCGTTCTCGCCTCCGGCTCGCCGCGGCGTCTCAGCCTGCTCAATCAGGCGGGTATCGAGCCCGACGCGCTGCGCCCGGCCGATGTCGATGAGACCCCGAAGCGCGGTGAGCTGCCGCGCGCCTGTGCCAATCGCCTCGCGCGTGCCAAGGCCGACGCCGCGCTCAAGTCGGTGCAACTCGATGACGAACTGCGGGGGTCTTACATTCTCGCGGCCGATACCGTGGTTGCGGTCGGCCGCCGCATCCTGCCGAAGGCGGAGCTGGTGGACGAGGCCTCGCAGTGCCTGCGGCTGCTGTCGGGCCGTAATCATCGCGTCTACACCGCGATCTGCCTGGTGACCCCGAAAGAGACCTTCCGCCAGCGGCTGGTGGAAACCCGGGTGCGCTTCAAGCGGCTGAGCGAGGACGACATTCAGGCCTATATCGGCTCCGGCGAATGGCGCAGCAAGGCTGGCGGCTATGCCGTCCAGGGCATCGCCGGCTCGTTCGTGGTGAAGCTGGTCGGCTCCTACACCAACGTCGTTGGATTGCCCTTGTACGAAACCACGGCGCTGCTTGGCGGCGAGGGCTTCCCGATCCGGTTCGGCTGGTTGAATGCCAGCTGACGGCACCAAATCCGCGCGTGCCGCGAGACCCTGTCCGATCTGCGGCAAGCCGCCGGTCGAGGCCTCCAAGCCGTTCTGTTCGGAGCGCTGCCGCGACGTTGACCTGAATCGGTGGTTGTCCGGCTCTTACGCCATTCCGGCGCGGGAGAGCGACGAGGAGGATGAGCCGGACGAGCCGAAATAGGCTGTTCGGCGCCTCCGGGCAGCGCCGGAAGCCCTTGAATCCGATGGAATTTTACGAGACATCCCCGCCGCTCGCCACCCACCGGGAAATTCCGCCGGTGGCTGGACAGCGCGGCCCTGTCTCACTATAAACCGGCGCTCTCCCCGGGCAGCGTTCGGGGCGGCGCCCAGGTAGCTCAGTTGGTAGAGCATGCGACTGAAAATCGCAGTGTCGGTGGTTCGATCCCGCCCCTGGGCACCATCATTTCATTCTCACTTTGATTTTGTTGCGGTTTTTCGTGATCGTGTGTCCCACCGGGATTATTGGTCCCTGAGTGGGTCACATCGGACGTTACGTGCCGCGCAAAAGCGTTCTCAGCCAAGACGCGCTGACGCGCTCCGCGCGTGTACCGGGTGATTTCCTTCGACGTGCGATGGCCGGTGATGGCCATGATTTCATTCTCAGGCGCTCCAAGCTCCGCTAAGCGTGCCGCAGCGGCCTTACGCAAGCCGTGGGCTGTGCAATTGGGCAGGCCCGCCTCATCGCACCGCTTACGAAACCAGTTGCCAAATCCGTTGGCTGTAAACGTTTTTCCGAATTCCGTGAGGAGGAAGGTTTTCTTGCCGCACGGGCTGGCCGCAAGAATGTCGCGTAGCTCGGGCCGAACGGGAATCTCCAAGCTGATTGGCTTTCGATTCTTGTTCTTTTGTTGGGTGAATATCAACCAACCCTTTTTAAGATGATCAGGCCCAAAGAGGACTGCGTCCGACCGGCGTTGGCCGGTGTACAGCATGAGCGCCATGGCGAGCCGCGCCTTGCTGCCAATTGGATGGGCGGATTCAAACTGCTCCACCTCGTCAATGGTCCACGAATGGAGGCCATCTGACTTCGACGTGAGATACGGCACATCGCGCGCAGGATTGGTGTCGCAAAGATCGACTACGACAGCGTGGGCGAATACCTGCCGCAGGAATTTCAGTAGCTGGTTTGCGGCTTCCGGTGTTTCGGAAATCTTGTCTCGAATGGTCAGGATGTGTCGCGGCAGAACCGATCTACCCGGCAAGTCACCATGCTTCTCACAAAATTTATCCAGAGCGCGCCTTCGGACGCTCTTGGTGCGAAGATCCAACGCTTTGTATTCAGCGGAAGTGTAGTACGCGACCACAAGCTCCCGCATCGAGCCCTTTTTGCTTTCCCGGCTCACTGCTGAAGGCTTCGCAACCGGTGTCTTTTCATTCAGCGCGTCGTTGTACGCCGCGATAAATTCCTTGGAGCCAATTTTGCCGGGAAGACGAATTTTCTTGAGCCCACGCTTTCGAAAATAGATCCGCACATTGCCGTGTCGGTCTTTGTCTCTAAGAATGTATGGGAGGTGTGCCTTCACGAACTAAGCGCCTTATCCCACGGATTGGAATCGTCGCGACCCGGCAGGGCCTCGAATGCGCGGTCGAGCTCAAGCCGATCCCAAATAACCCGCCCGCGAAATTTGCGTGGTGGAGGAATCGTGCCGTCCTTGACGCCGAGATCAAAACTAGACGCAGATACCCCAAAATATTCTGCGGCGACTTCGCGCGATAGTCCACGTGGCGCAAGTGACGGTGGTAGCACCGAACGGCGCGGCTGATTGTCGTTGGCAGGTGAGGGCAGTGTCATTTTCGTTTCCCAAAAGAAAACCTCCCCGGAGGGAGGTGTGTTTGTCAGCAAAGGCTCATCGCTAGTCGTTGAATAAATCGGTCCGCAAAATCCGGTTCGCCGTTCTCGCAAAGGATGCCGCGCTTGATTTTCCGGTCGACATCTGTGGCGTGTGGCGCTGCCACTATTGCAGACTCGATTGCGAGCAATTGCTCAAACTGGCTTCCGTCGTAGCTATCCATAATCTGTCGACGTGTTGCTGCCAGTTCGGCAACGTTGTGCGTTCTATCCAACATTTTCTAAGCCCCATGCCCCGCGCTATTGCGGTGTCGGAAGATTGGCTCGTTCGGGGCAGGAAGGCGACTGGAAAGAACGGGATTTCGCGACCGATATTGGGTCTGCAGCAGCAGTGCGAAAATGAGGGAACTTCGTAGAAACGACCGTTTTTCAATAGTTTTTATTTCTTGCGTGGCGCTCGAGGAGCCCTCCAACTGCCAGGATGGAGCGAGGCCATGTCTTTAAGTTTTTTTGATCGCTCTTTAGCCCGAGTTTCACTATCTGGATCAACGTCGATAAGGTCCGATTTCGCGTAACTGCGAAGGATTGAATCGATTTCGGTTGCTAGTTCGGCTGCCACACCTTGCGCCCGCGCAATTGCGCCATTCACTTGCCCTTTGACACTGGATGGAAGGCGGTCAATGTGAATACTGCGAAGGGCTAACACTCCCTGTATAACAGTTTGCTCGCATTCAACGAGCCTCTTGCGTAGTTCACGCAGCTTTCGCAAAGCCGCCCGATTTAAATCGAGCGCTTCGACGGTATATTCACCAAGGTTAGTTCGAGGATTAATTCGAATTCCTGACGCGGAAAAATGATCGGCGTGTTCGTCTTGGTCGGGGCGAAAAAAACGATAACCTTCAAGCCGTGCTGAGGGCGGCGGAGAGCGATCCCCT
This sequence comes from Pseudomonadota bacterium, assembly GCA_040387615.1. Lineage (GTDB taxonomy): Bacteria > Pseudomonadota > Alphaproteobacteria > Rhizobiales > Xanthobacteraceae > Afipia. Next base: position 33,396 of record JAZKDK010000024.1, read on the forward strand.
TTTCTCAAATTACACTCATCGCAGGAGTACATCAAATTCGAGTACTCATTCACAAGATCAGATCGAGCGTTACGCGGCTCGTAATGATCGATCGTAAAGCGAATCGCTCTAGCTTCAGCTTCCGACATGGTACAATAAGCGCACGAATGAAAAAAATCGTAGCGGAGATAAGGTTTGAATTCGAGGTAATCGTTTGTCGTTGGAACGACAGACCTCGTTACCAACGAAGACTTTGCAACAGCGGCCGGCGGCGGGCTTTTGTTCATCACTATTTTTTTGGTGTGGGCTGCAAAGCCTGCAATTCTTTGTGAAGATTTTTTAGATCCGAGGAAAACTGCTCATAGCTCGATATCGAATGCTCAAGCATATCCATTGCTGCCCCATGTTTTGCGTCTTCGATTCGATCGAGCGACCATCTTACATAAGCAAGCCTGTTTGTTTCCTGTCGTGTGATAAGAAGATTAAACTTCTTGTCGAGCAACAACTGTCTTTCGAACAGCAAAGCCTTATGTTCGCTCTCGGAGATGCTGGCAGCATTTAACCTTCCCGCGCGACGAGAAGCGGCGGCGTAGACTTCGCCGTAGCCTTCGAAACTTGGGACCTTAAGCGCCTCGGTCGAGGTAGGTGTAGGATTTATAGCTTGCGCTGAGTCGACTTCAGACTCAACTGCTGAATAATCAAGACTCAACTGAGCCGCTGACGTTGATCTCATCGAAGCGATTTCCCTCTGCAAGTTCTTCGAAATACCTCAGTGCAGCCTTTTCCGTTGTGGTTGTAATTTCCTCAATGGAGTCTTCAGCTATTGTTCGTCCGTTGCTGTACTGACGTTGAAAATCAAACATGATGGTCATCAGATCATTCGGATTTTCTGTCCTCAGCAGCGTGTGGACACACCGATCACGCCAGCCGGATCCTTTGCTAACTTCCGCTGTTATCTGAATGCTGAAGGCATCTGTGAGACTGCCCCACGGTTTTCCAATGTAATCGATAAGTCGAGCAATACCGGGCGGTAACTCCTCGGCATCGACGGGAGTGGTTGAAACCACTCCGTATCGCGTCACTTTTCTATCCTTTGGGCTTGGCAAAAGCAGAACAATCTCAGTCAATTTCCTAGAAACAACGGGCAGCAAATCTGAATAAGGGAGCGGACGCGAAAGCATTTCCATTATGGGTGGGCCACCGCTAATCGCCTTCGGTCTCATACGGTGATTGAAACTTACGTGGGCTTTCGACGGCTCGATGCCATACTTGAATCCACTAAAAGTATTAAACACAACGTTGAACGGCTCCTGCTGTTCGACAGCAAAGGTTGGCTTGTCGCCTTCGACCTCGCGGTCGAGGATTGGACTTATTGCGGTAAGTAATGCTTCCGACGGAGCGAAATGGAAATCGAGTCCAAATCCGACCGATGCCGTCGAAGCAAGTTTATCACACCAACTCAAAATTCGCTCCCAACCAACGTTATTGAGACTGCACCTTAAACTGGAAACCGCTTAAACGAGTAAGATTTCGCCACAGATCCCCTAATGAATCCAGCTTTATGTACGGCCTTACCCAAAATAGATCAGTCACCCCCTATACGGCTGCCGAATAAACTTCTGCCAGTCGGGCGGAAATTTCATCTTGGGCAAGTCGTCTGGTCTGTCAGGGTAAAAGAACTCTGATCCGCGTAGCCACAGACCGCCAAACTGATCCCAGAACATCATTGCATCAAGCTGCGCTGCAAATTCGTAGACGCACCAAATGCCGCCTCGCTGTATGCGTTCGCCTGTCGGGTCGAATGGGATGTCGTTGAATTTGCATAACGTGGTGATCTGGTCCCATCGGCTCCGGACATACAAATCGTCCAGTGCGACATGAAACGGATGAGAGGCCTTCCAGCGCCAATCGCCACCTCCGCGCGCGTTAAAGCCGCGCCTTTGCATCAGTAGCTCTGGGAGGCGCGCTATTGCCTTGGCGATTCTGCGCGCTTCGTCCGACGTCAGATGTCTCGTGTAGTCGTCAAATTGCGCCGCGTGCAGATCGTCACGGCAATAGATAGACGCAAG
>JAZKDK010000025.1:0-22897 GCA_040387615.1 Pseudomonadota bacterium
GAGGTTGGTCTGCATCTGAATCATTGATGCACCTCGTCCTCTTTCTGATGCGCTTGTTGCGCTTAAGCTGTTTTTGTTTCGGCCTGGACTACCGTCCAGCGCTTCAACTTCGAGAGTGGTTTGCTTTCCTCAATTCGAACCACGTCGCCTGACTTGAACTGATTGTTCTCGTCATGCGCGTGATAGTTCTTCGAACGTCGGATCGTCTTCTTGTAGATCGGGTGGGTGAAGCGGCGGTCGACACGCACGACAATGGTCTTGTCCTGCTTGTCGCTGACGACGACGCCCTGGAGAGTACGCTTCGGCATCTTTCGCCCCTTACTTCTTGGTCTGTGCGTCGCGCTTCTGCGCGGCGACAGTCTTGATGCGTGCGATATCGCGGCGAGCTTCACGCAGGCGCGAGGTATTCTCGAGCTGCCCGGTGGCGCGCTGGAAGCGCAGGTTGAATCGCTCCTTCTTCAGATTGAGGACGGCTTCGTCCATCTGATCGGGGCTCATCGCGCGGATGTCTTCGACTTTCAAATCGGCCATGATCGGTTCCTTACTCCGCAATGCGCGCAACGAAGCGCGTCTTGATCGGAAGTTTGGCGGCAGCGAGTGACAGTGCTTCCTTCGCGGTCTGCTGGGTCACGCCGTCGATCTCGAAAATGAGACGGCCTGGCTTTACCCGTGCAACCCACAATTCCGGCGTACCCTTGCCCGAGCCCATTCGCACTTCAGCGGGCTTCTTCGAAACCGGCAGATCCGGGAATACGCGGATCCAGACGCGGCCGGCACGCTTCATGTGACGGGTCAGCGCGCGACGAGCGGCTTCGATCTGGCGCGCGGTGATGCGCTCCGGCGCCATCGCCTTCAGGCCGAACTGGCCGAAAGACAACGTCGCGCCCGACGAGGCGACGCCGTGAATACGGCCCTTATGCGCCTTGCGGAACTTTGTCTTCTTTGGTTGCATCATGGCTTACGCCCTCAAACCTTCTTCGAATTTCAATCAAGCCGCATCGCGACGCGGACGTCCGCTGTCGCCTTCGGCCATACGCTTGTCCTGAGCCATCGGATCGTGCTCGAGGATTTCACCCTTGAAGATCCAGACCTTGACGCCGCAGGTGCCGAAGGTCGTGAACGCGGTGGCGACACCGTAGTCCACGTCAGCACGCAGCGTGTGCAAAGGCACGCGGCCTTCACGATACCATTCCATACGCGCGATTTCAGCGCCGCCGAGACGGCCCGAGCAGTTGATACGGATGCCTTCGGCGCCCAGACGCATCGCCGACTGAACGGCGCGCTTCATCGCGCGGCGGAAAGCAACGCGGCGCTCGAGCTGCTGCGCGATCGATTCGGCGACCAGGGTCGCATCGAGCTCCGGCTTGCGGATTTCGATGATGTTGATGACCACGTCGGACTCGGTGATCGCGGCAACCTTCTGGCGCAGCTTGTCGATGTCAGCGCCTTTCTTGCCGATCACGACGCCCGGACGCGCCGAGTGGATCGACACGCGGCACTTCTTGTGCGGGCGCTCGATCACGATGCGCGCGACCGCAGCCTGCTTCAGTTCCTTCATCAGCATGGCGCGGATGCGGATGTCCTCGTGGAGGAGCTTCGCATACTCGTTCTTGCCGGCGAACCAACGGGAATCCCAAGTCCGGTTAATGCCCAGACGCAGCCCGATTGGATTGATCTTCTGACCCATCGTCTTCTCCCGCCCTTAGGCGCTCGCCTCGGCCTCGACCTGACGAACAACGATCGTCAGCTGCGAGAACGGTTTAAATACACGACCCGAACGGCCACGGCCGCGCGGTGCGAAACGCTTCATCACGATGCCGTTGCCAACATGCGCCTCTGCGACGACCAGGGCGTCGACATCGAGGTCATGGTTGTTCTCGGCGTTCGCAATCGCGGACTCCAGGCACTTCTTGACGTCGCCGGCAATCCGCTTGCGCGAGAACTGCAGGTCGGCGAGCGCAGAAGATGCCTTCTTGCCGCGGATCAACTGCGCAACAAGGTTCAGCTTCTGCGGGCTGACGCGAAGCATGCGGGCTACCGCCTTTGCTTCGTTATCCGGGAGAACCCGTTCGCGCTTTGGTTTGCTCATGACTAAGTCCTCAAGCCCTTACTTCTTGGCTTTCTTGTCGCCCGAATGGCCGTGGAAGGTCCGCGTCGGCGAGAACTCGCCGAACTTGTGACCGACCATTTCCTCGTTCACTGCGACCGGAACATGCTTTTGACCGTTGTAGACGCCGAAGGTGAGCCCCACGAACTGCGGGAGGATCGTCGAGCGGCGGCTCCAGATCTTGATAACGTCGTGACGGCCGGACGAACGCGCGACATCTGCCTTCTTGAGCAGAGAGCCTTCAACGAACGGGCCTTTCCAGACTGAACGAACCATGTCCGGCGATCCTTACTTCTTCTTCCGCTTGTGGCGGCTGATGAGAATGAACTTGTTTGTCGACTTGTTAGAACGCGTCTTCTTACCCTTGGTCGGCTTGCCCCACGGGGTCACCGGGTGACGGCCGCCCGAGGTACGGCCTTCGCCGCCGCCGTGCGGATGGTCGACGGGGTTCATCACGACGCCGCGGTTATGCGGACGCCAGCCCATCCAGCGGGTTCGACCGGCCTTGCCGATCGAGATGTTCATGTGGTCCGGGTTCGACACTGCGCCGATGGTGCCGGTGCAGCGGCCGTGAACCAGACGCTGTTCGCCCGAGTTCAGACGAACGATGACGAAGTCATGGTCGCGACCGACGATCTGGGCATAAGTGCCGGCCGAGCGTGCAATCTGGCCGCCCTTCCCGATCTTCAGCTCGACGTTATGAATGATGGTGCCAACCGGCATGTTGCCGAGCGGCATGACGTTGCCCGGCTTCACGTCGACGTAGCTGCCCGCGATCACGGTATCGCCGACGGCCAGACGCTGCGGCGCCAGGATATAGGCCTGCTCGCCATCGGAGTACTTGATCAGCGCGATGAACGCGGTGCGGTTCGGATCGTACTCCAGACGCTCCACCTTGGCCGGAACGTCGACCTTGGTGCGCTTGAAGTCGACGATACGGTACGACTTCTTGTGACCGCCGCCGCGGAAGCGCACGGTGATGCGACCCGTGTTGCCACGGCCGCCGTTCGAGTGCTTGCCCTCGGTCAGAGCCTTTACAGGCTTGCCCTTGTAGAGCGCCGAACGATCGACCATCACCAGCTGGCGCTGGCCTGGCGTGGTGGGGTTGAATGTTTTTAATGCCATCGTCGTTCGCCTTACAGCCCGGTGGTCACGTCGATGCGATGACCTTCTTCGAGGGTCACGATCGCACGCTTCGTATCCGACTGAGAACCGAACTGGCCGCGGAAGACTTTCGTCTTGCCCTTGCGAACCAGTGTGTTGACGCTCTTCACCTTGACGTCGAACAGCTTCTCAATCGCGTCCTTGATCTGTGGCTTGGTCGCCTTCGCCGCGACCTTGAACACAACCTTGTTGTGTTCGGAAGCGACGGTGGCCTTTTCGGTCACGACCGGAGCCACGATGATGTCGTAGTGGCGCACATCAGCGGTTGTCATTTGAAGCGCGCCTCCAACGCATCGAGAGCGGCCTTGGTCAGAACGAGCTTCTGACGGCGCAGAATGTCATAGACGTTGATGCCCTGAATCGGCAGCACGTCGATGTGCGGAATGTTACGCGCAGCAGCTGCGAAACCGGTGTTCACTTCGGCGCCGTCGATGATGAGCGCGTTGGTGATCTCCAGACCCGAGAAGTGCCCGAGCAGTGCCTTGGTCTTGGCTTCCTTGAGATCGGCGTTCTCGATCACGATGAGACCGCCATCCCGAGCCTTTGCCGACAGGGCGTGCCGCAGACCGAGAGCGCGAACCTTCTTCGGCAGATCGTGCGCATGGGAGCGAACGACCGGACCGAACGCACGGCCACCGCCGCGGAACTGCGGAACGCGAGCCGAACCGTGACGAGCACCGCCGGTGCCCTTCTGCTTGTACATCTTCTTGCCGGTGCGCCAGACTTCAGCGCGGCCCTTGGTCTTGTGGGTGCCGGCCTGACGTTTGGCGAGCTGCCAGTTGACGACGCGCTGGATCAGATCCTTGCGCGGCTCGAGACCGAAGATCTCGTCCGACAGCTGAACGGAGCCAGCCGACTTACCTTCCAGGGTTGTGACCTTCAATTCCATCACGCACCCTCCTCTGCCGGAGCCGCTTCAGGAGCAGCGTCGGTTCCGCCAGCCAGCTTGAACTTGCCGGGCTTCGGCGCATCCTTCGGCAATGCTTTCTTCACGGCATCGCGCACGGTGATCCATCCACCCTTGGAGCCGGGAACGGCGCCTTCGATGAGCAGAAGTCCGCGCGCCACGTCCGTCTGGACGACGCGCAGGTTCAGCGTGGTGATCCGGTCGACGCCCATGTGGCCAGGCATCTTCTTGTTCTTGAAGGTCTTGCCGGGGTCCTGACGACCGCCGGTCGAACCGATCGAACGATGCGAGACCGAGACGCCGTGGGTTGCGCGCAAACCGCCGAAATTCCAGCGCTTCATGCCGCCCGCGAAGCCCTTACCGACCGAAGTGCCCGTCACGTCGACGAACTGGCCGACAACGAAATGGTCCGCCTGGATTTCCGCGCCGACCGGGATCAGCGAGTCTTCCGAGACGCGGAATTCCGCGACCTTGCGCTTTGGCTCGACCTTGGCGACGGCGAACTGGCCGCGCTCAGCCTTCGGCAGATAGACGCTTTTGCGCGAGCCCGAACCGAGCTGCAAAGCGACATAACCGTTCTTGTCAGTGGTGCGATGGCCAACAACCTGGCAATTGCCCAACTTGAGCACAGTCACAGGGATATGTTCACCGGTCTCCGTAAAGACCCGCGTCATCCCGACCTTTTGTGCGATCACTCCGGAGCGCATCGGCGTGCTTCCTGTCTTTCTGTCCGCGATCTGCGAACTTAACAAAAATTCTTACAGCTTGATCTCGACGTCGACACCTGCGGCCAGGTCGAGCTTCATCAGCGCGTCCACGGTCTGAGGGGTCGGATCGACGATATCGAGAAGGCGCTTGTGAGTGCGCATCTCGAACTGCTCGCGGCTCTTCTTGTCGACGTGCGGCGAACGGTTGACGGTGAACTTCTCGATGCGCGTCGGAAGCGGAATGGGTCCGCGAACCTGTGCACCGGTACGTTTTGCCGTGTTCACGATCTCGCGGGTCGACGTATCGAGAATTCGATGGTCGAACGCCTTGAGACGAATGCGAATATTCTGGCCGTTCATTGCCGCTGTCTTTCTTGTCCGTCACGACCGGTCAGCCCGGCCATCCACGTTTTTTTATTCAGAGGGTCGTGAATGCCCGGTCTTCCGACCGGGCATGCGACGGATCGTTTGTTACTCGATGATGCTGGAGACGACGCCCGAACCAACGGTACGGCCGCCTTCACGGATCGCGAAGCGGAGCTTCTCTTCCATCGCGATCGGCACGATCAGGTGCACTTCCATCGCGATGTTGTCGCCAGGCATCACCATTTCGGTGCCTTCCGGCAGATGAACCACGCCCGTCACGTCAGTCGTGCGGAAGTAGAACTGCGGACGGTAGTTGGTGAAGAACGGCGTGTGACGGCCACCCTCTTCCTTGGTGAGGATGTAAGCCTCAGCCTTGAACTTGGTGTGCGGCTTGACCGAACCCGGCTTGCAGAGAATCTGGCCGCGTTCGACTTCCTCGCGCTTGGTGCCGCGAAGCAGTGCGCCGATGTTGTCGCCAGCCTGGCCCTGATCGAGCAGCTTGCGGAACATTTCAACGCCGGTGACGATGGTCTTCTGGGTGTCCTTCAGACCGACGATTTCGATTTCTTCGCCAACCTTGATGATGCCGCGCTCGACACGGCCGGTGACGACGGTGCCACGGCCCGAGATCGAGAACACGTCTTCGACCGGCATCAGGAACGGCTGATCGATCGGACGCGCCGGCTGCGGAATGTTTTCGTCGACGGCCTTCATCAGCGCCAGAACGGCGTCGTGGCCGAGTGCCGGATCCTTGTTCTCGAGCGCTGCGAGCGCCGAGCCGCGGATGATCGGAATGTCGTCGCCCGGGAAGTTGTACTTCGAGAGCAATTCGCGAACTTCCATCTCGACCAGTTCGAGCAGTTCCGGATCGTCGACCATGTCGCACTTGTTCAGGAACACGACGATCGCAGGAACGCCGACCTGACGGGCAAGCAGGATGTGCTCGCGGGTCTGCGGCATCGGGCCGTCAGCAGCCGAAACGACCAGGATCGCGCCGTCCATCTGCGCAGCACCGGTGATCATGTTCTTCACGTAGTCGGCGTGGCCGGGGCAATCGACGTGAGCGTAATGGCGGTTCGCCGTCTCGTACTCAACGTGAGCGGTCGAGATGGTGATGCCGCGCGCCTTCTCTTCAGGCGCCTTGTCGATCATGTCGTATGCCGTGAACGTGGCACCGCCCGTTTCCGCCAGAACCTTGGTGATCGCTGCGGTCAGCGATGTCTTGCCATGGTCGACGTGACCGATGGTGCCGATGTTACAGTGCGGTTTGTTACGTTCAAATTTAGCTTTAGCCATGACGTTCTCCGTTCAACTTTGACTTGCGTCAAAGAAATCAAGCAAACTTCTTCTGGACTTCTGCCGACACGTTGGCCGGCGCTTCAGCGTAGTGATCGAATTGCATCGTGAAGGTCGCGCGGCCCTGGCTCATCGAGCGCAGGTTGTTCACGTAACCGAACATGTTCATGAGCGGCACCATAGCGTTGATGACGTTGGCGTTGCCGCGCATGTCCTGACCCTGGATCTGGCCACGACGAGAGTTGAGATCGCCGATCACCGAACCCGTGTAATCCTCAGGCGTCACCACCTCGACCTTCATGATCGGCTCGAGGAGGACCGACTTGCCCTTCTGCAGTGCTTCGCGGAATGCAGCGCGCGACGCGATTTCGAAGGCGAGTGCCGACGAGTCGACGTCGTGGTACTTGCCGTCCACGAGCGAAACCTTGACGTCAACCACCGGAAAGCCGGCAACGACGCCCGACCCCATCACGCTGGCGAGGCCTTTTTCGACGCCGGGGATGTATTCCTTCGGAACTGCACCACCGACGACCTTGGATTCGAACACGAAGCCTGCACCCGGCTCGTTTGGCTCGACCACAATCGAGACTTCGGCGAACTGGCCGGTACCGCCGGTCTGCTTCTTGTGGGTGTACTTAACTTCAGCCTTCTTGGTGATCTTTTCGCGGAACGCCACCTGCGGCGCGCCGATGTTCGCGTCGACCTTGTAGGTCCGGCGCAGAATGTCGACCTTGATGTCGAGATGGAGTTCGCCCATGCCCTTCAGGATGGTCTGGCCGGATTCCTGATCGGTCGAAACGCGGAACGACGGATCTTCGTTCGCCAACTTCGCAAGCGCGATGCCGAGCTTTTCCTGATCGGCCTTCGACTTCGGCTCGATGGCGATTTCGATAACCGGCTCCGGGAATTCCATCTTTTCAAGGATGACCGGATGATCCGGATCGCACAGCGTGTCGCCGGTGCGAGTTTCCTTCAAACCAGCAAGCGCCACGATGTCGCCGGCATAGGCTTCCTTGATGTCTTCGCGATTGTTCGCATGCATCAACAGCATGCGGCCGATGCGCTCTTTGCGCTCTTTGGTCGAGTTGATCGCGCCGGTGCCGCTGATGAGCGTGCCCGAATAGATACGGCAGAACGTGATGGTGCCGACGAAGGGATCGTCCATAATCTTGAAGGCGAGCAGCGACATCGGCGCGCCGTCCTTCGGCTCTCGGATGATCTCTTCGTTGTCCTTGTCAGGGTTGAGACCCTTGATCGCGGGAACATCAAGCGGCGACGGCAGATAATCGACGACCGCGTCGAGCAGAGGCTGCACGCCCTTGTTCTTGAAGGCCGAGCCGCACAGAACTGGATAGAAAGCGCCGGTCAGAACCGCTTTGCGGATCATGCGCTTCAAGGTCGCCTCATCGGGCTCCTTGCCGTCAAGGAACGCGGTCAAAACTTCGTCGTCGAGTTCAACGGCGGCTTCAACCAGCTTCTCGCGATATTCCTTGGCTTTGTCGAGCAGATCAGCCGGGATATCGACGGTCTCGAACTTCGCGCCGAGCGCTTCGTTGTTCCAGATATAGGCCTTCATGATCACGAGATCGATCATGCCGACAAAGTTGCTTTCTTCGCCGATCGGAAGCTGGATCGCGATCGGCTTTGCGCCGAGACGCTTCACGATGTCATCGAGGCACTTATAGAAGTCAGCGCCAGTCTTATCCATTTTGTTGGCGAAAACGATGCGCGGAACTCTATACTTGTCGCCCTGACGCCAGACGGTCTCGGTCTGCGGCTCAACGCCCTGGTTGCCGTCGAGAACGACAACGGCACCGTCAAGCACGCGCAGCGAACGCTCGACTTCAATGGTGAAGTCAACGTGACCGGGAGTGTCGATGATGTTCAGACGCTTGCCGTTCCAGAACGCGGTGGTCGCGGCCGACGTGATGGTGATGCCGCGCTCCTGCTCCTGCTCCATCCAATCCATCGTCGCGGCACCTTCGTGCACTTCGCCGATTTTGTGGCTCTTGCCGGTATAATAGAGGATGCGCTCAGTCGTCGTCGTTTTACCGGCGTCGATGTGCGCCATGATACCGAAATTCCGGTAATCCTCGATGGCATGAAGGCGGGGCATAGGAACTGTCCTTAAATTTCGTTCGTTTCGCCGTTACCAGCGATAGTGCGAGAAGGCACGGTTGGCTTCCGCCATCTTGTGCACGTCTTCACGCTTCTTGACCGCGTTGCCACGATTGTTCGACGCATCGAGCAGCTCAGCGGAGAGCCGTTCAGTCATCGTCTTCTCGTTGCGGCCACGCGCGGCCGTAATGATCCAGCGGATGCCCAGCGCCTGACGGCGCACAGAGCGAACTTCAACCGGCACCTGATAGGTGGCGCCACCGACGCGGCGCGAACGCACTTCGATGGTCGGCATGACGTTTTCCAGCGCCTGCTCGAACACCGGCAGCGGGCCCTGCTTGGTCTTGTTCTCGATCATCTCGAGCGCACCGTAAACGATGCTTTCGGCGGCAGACTTCTTGCCGTCGTACATGATCGAATTCATGAACTTCGTGATGATGATGTTCCCGAACTTCGGATCCGGGTTCACTTCACGCTTTTCTGCAGAATGGCGACGCGACATCGATCAGATCCCCGATTACTTCGGACGCTTCGCGCCGTACTTCGAACGGCGCTGCTTGCGGTTCTTGACGCCCTGCGTATCGAGGACGCCGCGGAGAATATGGTAACGAACGCCGGGCAAATCCTTGACGCGGCCGCCGCGGATCATGACCACCGAGTGTTCCTGAAGGTTGTGGCCTTCACCCGGAATGTAACCGATGACCTCGAAGCCGTTGGTCAGACGCACCTTGGCGACCTTACGAAGCGCGGAGTTCGGCTTCTTCGGAGTCGTTGTATAGACGCGCGTGCAAACGCCACGCTTCTGCGGCGACTGCTGCAGCGCTGGCACCTTCTTGCGCGACTTCTGCGCTTCGCGTGGTTTCGCGATCAGCTGGTTGATCGTCGGCATCGTTCACCCTTGTTCGCGCGAAACCTTATCGGCTCCGCAAATTCGTTCGGGGCCACCGCCCCACTCGCTTCACGTCGGCCCATCAACTTCGCGCCGCGCGTTTGATCGCGCAAAACGAAATCACGCCAACCATTCATTTCTGAACGGAAAGCGCTTGACGCCACAGAGGACCGCAGCTCGCCTATTCGGCTCACCGAGATCATGCATCCGAGACTGATCTCAGGAGCGAGCGCTCTTAAGACCAAATATTGTCCTGGCATTGCCTGGCTAGTGCCGACAGCGTTTGAGCGACGTTCGTCGAGGTTGGTGCCAAATCATCCCGTAGGGCTGAAATGGTGGTCCGTTCCGACGTAAGAGAAGCTCACCGCCTGTCGTGAAGTGGCCGGGTTTTATAAGTCATGCGGTGCCAAGTCAAGACTAAACGACATGCCAAAAGCGCAAGCGGCAGAGCCACTTCTTGCACTCTCGAAGAAACCCGAACGGGTTGTTTATGACATACCCCCGCGAATCCGCGCAGTGCCGATTCCGCTGATTCCACAGCTTGCCGATCCGGCCAGGCGAGGAACTTCCGAGCGGTTGCTTGGGGCCGACAGACCGGCAAAGGGCACCGCATTCAGCGGCCACGCGCCGCCGAATCTGAAATAAAATTGTTATGTTTCAATTGCTTACAGAGGTATTTGCGCCCGTCACTCGCACTTACGGCGATGGGGCCAGCCGCCGCTTGAACGGGATCAGCGAGGTTGACCGCAGCCGGTCCCGCAGATCGCGCAGCCGCTCATAGCCGTACTGCCGGGCCGCCTCCATGCCAAACACCAGCGAACGGGTGGAGCCGACATCGACCACCATGTCGACCATGGCTTTCCGGCCGGTCCAGATCTGGGCCATGAAACTCCCCTCCGCCGAACACGAATCGATGGCCTGCACATCGGTCGCGGCGAAGAGTTGCTCGGTCATTTTGTCGACCAGCAGCACACCCGGTGAATATTTGGCGAATTCAGCGTCGAACGCGATTTTCCACGTATAGGCCGTGGTCCCGCAATACATCAGCACCTGGGCGGCAATCGCCCGCCCATCGAGGCACAACAGGGCCACCGAGGCGCTCCCGTCCGCTGCAAGATCGCCGATCAGCCGCCGGGTGAACTCGGTATCCCGCGCGCTGCACAGGATCGCGGTGCCTTTGTCGCCCTTCCAGCTTCGCTTTTCGAGATCGAGGAACTGTTCGAAGGCGGCCTTCGTCGCGTCCGCGGTGCGCTCATTGATCATTTCCAGCCTGCCCAGAGCGGACAGCCTGTTCCAGTCCTGCCGCAGCTTCTTGCGGGTCGAACCTGACGTCTTCACGCCCTTTTCGCGCGACACCGACGGCCGCAAGCTGCGCGTCAGCGTCAGATGCGCATGGTGCTCGTCCGCGATCGTTTTCTGAATCGCGGCATAGGCCTGCGAGTCAGCATCCATTTCCTTCAGACTGACGACATTCGGCAGCGCGGGGTTTTTGCGGATCGCGGCGAAGAACGCAGGCATGACCTCGGCGGCAAAAGCGGGATCGATCACCGGCGTCGACAAAAAAGCATAGTTGTAGGGACGGGCTTCGAGCAGCGCCGGCCAGAGCATCACGACGTTGCGATGCTGCAAGGCCCAAAGCCCCACCAGCCGCGCGGACTCGACGCCCTCTTCCCAGGCCAGCAGCACGTAAACCGCCGCGAACATGGTGTCGAACGCCGCCTTGAGCGCCACCGGATTCATGAATGCGTTGCCGGGCGCGCGGCGGATGAGATCATTCCACTGCGCGGTAAGGTCGTCCTGGCCCGGCGTTGCGACCGTAACTGAAATCATGAAGGCCAAACCTGCGTCGAAGCGCGTAGAAGCCGCATTCTCGCGGTGCCTGATTGCGGGTGCATGACTGTGATCCAAGAACCAAAGCTACCCCCGGAACTATTAATGCTGCGACCGCCCGACGCAGGCAAGTCGCAACCATTTAAATCGTTAATACACGCGTTTTTGCGGTATTAACCTCATCAGCCGTTCACCATGTTTCGTTCAAGCTTTAGTCGAGTTTGCAGCTGCAATGCTAAGTAGCTGAAAAGAGGCGTAACATGCGGCACACGGACATCGCCATCATCGGTGGCGGGCTTGCGGGATCGACGGCCGCCGCCATGCTCGGCCGTGCTGGCATCTCCGCGATCCTGATCGATCCGCACAAAATCTATCCGCCCGACTTCCGCTGCGAAAAGCTCGGCGGTTACCAGCTCGACCTTCTGCGCAAGACCGGCCTTTCAGATGCAGTGCTTGCCGCGACCACGCTCGATCGCAGCGCCTGGACCGCCCGGCTGGGACGTTTGCTCGACAAAAAGCCCAGCGACCAGCACGGCATCATCTACGACGACCTCGTCAATACTGTTCGCCGTCAGATCCCGGACAGCGTCAATTTCATCGAAGCCAAGGTCACTGCCGTTGCGACCAGTTCGGATCGTCAGACGCTGACATTGTCGAACGGCGAAGAAATTTCCGCGCGGCTGATCGTGCTGGCGAACGGGCTGAACATCGGCCTGCGCCACACCCTCGGCATCGAGCGCGAGGTCATCAGCCCCTGTCATTCCATCACCGTCGGATTCAATGTCGCGCCGACCGGCCGCGACGCGTTTGATTTTCCGGCGCTGACCTATTTCACGGAGAGTTCGGCGGCGCAGATGTCCTATCTGACGCTGTTCCCGATCGGCTCCGCCATGCGCGCCAACCTCATGGTCTATCGCGGCATGGACGATCCGTGGCTGCGCCGGATGCGCCAGACGCCAGAGCAAGCTATCCATGAGTTGATGCCAAATCTTCGCGCCCTCTCCGGCGAGTTCAAGGTCGACGGCATGATCAAGATCCGTCCGGCGGACCTTTACGTCACCAAGGGACACCGGCAGGCCGGCATCGTTCTCGTCGGCGATGCGTTCTGCACATCGTGCCCTGCTGCAGGCACAGGCACCGGCAAGGTGTTCATGGACGTGCAGCGGCTGTGCAACGCCTACATCCCGGCGTGGCTCGCCAGCACAGGCATGGACGCATCGAAGATTTCACAGTTCTACGACGACCCGGAGAAGTGCGCGAACGACGCTTCCTCACAACGTCAGGCTTACGACCTGCGTTCGATTTCCATCGATACCGGATTGTCGTGGCATATCCGGCGCTGGATCCGCTTCCTGCATCGCGCCGGCGTGGGGGCGATGCGTCATGCGCGCGAAACCCTGTCCGTCCGGCGGACGGCGCAGCCGTAACGGCCGCCCCTCACCGATCAATCGTCGTCATCCTCATCGTCGTCATCCTCCGTGGGATGATGCGACTTGTGCAGCTGGTCGTCCCATAGCTTCCGGTACATGCCGTTGGCGGCGAGAAGCTCGGCATGCGGGCCGCGCTCGATCGCCTTGCCGTTGCTGATGACGATGATTTCGTCCATGTCGACCACTGACGTCAGCCGGTGGGTCGAAAAAATCATGGTGCGGCCCTTGGCGACCTTCAGCAGCGTGCGATTGATCGCGGCTTCCGTGGTCTGATCGAGCGCCGATGTCGCTTCATCGAGCAGCAACACTGACGGATTGCGGACGATGGCGCGTGCGATCGCGATGCGCTGGCGCTGGCCGCCGGACAGCGTGTCGCCGCGTTCGCCGACCACCGTGTCGTACTTCTGCGGCAGCG
This sequence comes from Pseudomonadota bacterium, assembly GCA_040387615.1. Taxonomy (GTDB): domain Bacteria; phylum Pseudomonadota; class Alphaproteobacteria; order Rhizobiales; family Xanthobacteraceae; genus Afipia. The sequence continues at coordinate 13,230 of JAZKDK010000025.1, forward strand.
TCATGATGTAGCGATGGATCTCGGCCTTCTTCGCCGCATCCACGACCTCGGCGTCAGTCGCGCCTTCCTTGCCCAGACGGATGTTCTCGCGGATCGACATGTTGAACAGCATGTTCTCCTGGAACACCACCGCCATGCTGTTGCGCAGCGAGTCGCGCGTCACCTTGCGGATATCGACACCGTCGATGGCCACTCTGCCCTCGCTCGGTTCATAGAGACGCAGAATGAGATTGAGCAGCGTGCTCTTGCCGGAGCCGCTCGGTCCCACGATGGCGATGTTCTTGCCGGCGCCGATCTTGAGCGAAAGACCGTCGAGCACCGCAGCGTCACTGCCTTCATATTTAAAAACAACGCGGTCGAAGTTGATGTTGTCGGTGATGCGCGGCAGGTCCGGCGCGCCAGGCCGGTCGGTGCCGCGCGTCGGCTCGTCGAGCAGTTCTTCCATGTGGCGAACGGCGGCGGCGGCCTGAATGGCGACCGGAATGAAGTGCATCAGGTGCGCGATGTTGTAGGAAATTTCCCAGAACGCGCTTTCGAAAGTAACGAAGGTGCCGATTGAAATCTTGCCGATGGTGGCAAGATACGCGCCGATCGCCAGCACGATCAGGTGCAGCAGCAGCACGGAAACAGTGACGGTGCGCTCCACCATGGTCGAAAGAAAGGTCGCGTCCGCCATCGAGTGGCGCGCCGCGTTGTTGCGAAAACTGAACCAGCCGAACGCCTTGCGTTGCAGGCCGAACGCCTTCACCACCATCTGCGCCGCGACGTTCTCCTGCACCACGCCGAGGATCGCGGATTCGTTGACCTTCTGCTCGTAGTTGGCCTGCACCGCTTTCGGCGTCAGGATGCGCGGGCCGATCAGGGTGATTGGGAAAATCAGCAGCGCCACGGCGGCCAACTGCCAGTTCAGCCAGATCATCAGGCCGATGCCGGCGATCAGTTCGAGGAACGGCAGCATCGCGCCGTTGGCGAAGTGCTTGACCGAGGATTCGTAGCCCGCCATATCGACGGAAAACCGCGACAGGATTTCGCCGCGCTTGGTGCGCCCGAAGAACGCGGCTGGAAGATTCTGGACGTGCCCGAAAAGCCGTCCACGGACGTCGGAGATGACGGCGGCCGCCAGCCGCGCATCCCAGCGCTCGTACCAGACCGCGACAATGGAGGTGATGATGCCTGCGACCGCCAGCACGGTCAGGATGGTGTAGAGCGCCTGGAAGTCCTCCTCGCCGAGCGCGTCGTCGATCAGGAACTTCAGGCTGAGCGGCATGATGACGTTGAACAACGTCTCGATGAAAAGGCCGATGGCGACGAAGCTCAGCCAGGTCTTGTAGTTGCGCAGCTGGGGCCAGGTGAAACGCCACAGGGTCGCGAACGCGCCCGCTGCCTCGCTCGCGGTAAAGGCGACGAGATCCTCCTCGTCGTCGTCATCGTCGATATCGTCCGGCTCCGGCGGCGCGGGAATGTCGGCCGCTGCGGCAAGGCGCGCAGCTTCATCATCGAGCGGCTTTCCCGACTCTGGCTTGTCGGTATCCGGGGTTGGCGGCTTGGTCGGCATCTAGTGGTCCGATTCTAACATTCGCATCCCGTTTCAGCAGCGATCTTTTGCGAATGTTAGAATCAAAGGACCACTAGCAATTATAAGTTTCTAGTGGAGTTTTGGATTTGACATTCGCGTTGCGCAACGCACTGCAAATGATCGCGAATGTCAAATCCACTCCACTAGTACCGTCGCTGCACGGCCAAACGGCCGCAATCACTCGTCGCAGCGGCCGGATGGCCGATGCGTCTTAAGCGATTAGTCGTCGTCCGCAATCTTGTCAAAGAACGAATAGCGCAGGCTGTCCGCGTCCGCGTACCAGTCGCCGGGTCCCTTGTTGGCTGCGAGCGTCGCATCCCACACCGCGTCGGTGGTGTCGCGGCGGTGCATGGACAGGTCGAAACCATTGCCGAAGAACAGCTCGGACCATTCCCACCAGGTGCCCAGTTTTTTGACACCGCGCAGCAGGTCGTAGCGGTCGATCAGCGCCGGTGCCACGTCGCTGGTGATCGATCCGAACACAAAACCGGTCTTCACAACACGATTAAGTTCGCGGACGGCCCGTTTCACCTGTTTGTCAGATACATGACACAAGCTGGTTTCGAACACGAAGTCGAACTCGCCGGCCTTGAACGGCAGTTTGGTGAGCGAGCCGAGCTTGTTGTACTTGCGCAGCGCCTTCGGCGTCTTTCCGTGGATGTACCGGTTGTTCTCGATGCCCCAGGCATCGATGCCGCGCTCGCGCAGCGCACCGACCAGTTCGCCGCTCGCGGAGCCGGCGACCAGCAGCTTGTAGCCCTTGGCGCGGTTCCAGACGATCTTGATCAGGTTGGTGAGATAGTCCGGATCGGTGAACTTGTTCCAGACTTCGCCATAGGGACCCTGGTTGCGGTAGTTGTCGAAATAGGCGCGGTCGATCTTGTCGGACGGCACGTTGCCGCCCTCGCCGCGCTCGTAACGCAGCTTGATCATCTGCGTCAGGATGATGTCGGTGGCGGCATCAGAGGAATCCAGCAGGCCGTTCAGCGTCGAGTCGAACAGATAGTCGCCGACGACGACAAAGCCCGGATGCTCGTGCGGCTCGGGATGATGATTGGTCATCACGTCACGCGCAGGCAATCCGCCCGGAATGCAGTTCACCGACGACAGCCAGCGATGGGTCTTGCCTTCGAGGAAATGCGCGCGGGCATCACCGAACGACTTCGGCAGCGACTTGATTGCTGCGTCGATCAGTTCCTTGTCGCTGAGGTTGGCGAACGCCAGCGCATCGGAGCCCGGGATCAGCCAGTTCAGCACGCCATGACGCCCGACATCGTGCCGCGCGCCTTCGACGTAGACGCAGCAGCCGCCGAACGCTTCGGACATCCACCATGCGCCCGGAACCTTGTCGCCCCAGAACGGCTCGTCGAACAGGATCGACACCCTCAGATAGTGTGCGGGACGATCGAAATAGGCGATGTGCTTCACCATTGAGTGGCGCAGCAATTCGCCGTCCCAGCGCATGGTGGTCAGCCACGAATGCGGCAGGCACATCACGACCAGGTCGTGCTCCTTGGTGATCGGCCCTTTGCCGTTCATCATGTTGATGGCGTAACGGCCGGAATCCCCCTTGCCGACTTTCAGCACGCGGTGGTTCAGCTGGATGTCGGCTTCGATCTCGCTTTGCAAGCTGTGGATCAGTTGCTCGTTGCCGTTCTGGATCGAGTAGAGGCCGATATAGCCCTCCACATCCATCACGAAGTTTTTCAGCGCATTGAGGCCGTTGGTGTTGTGCGGTTCGGTGGCGATGTCGGAACGCGCCATGACTTTCAGGAAGCGCTTGGCGACGGGATCGGCTACTTCGCGATCCAGCAATTCCTCGGCGCTGATGTAAGCCCACGGATGTTCGTTGTCGTGCGCGCCGACGCCCTCGTAATATTCGAGCGGCGTCACCATGCCGGCGCAGAGCTTGCGGAAGTCTTCGATGGCCTTCGCAGTCTGCGCGCCGTACTTGCGGCGTATGCCGGGCACGTCGTCGAGCAGTTCACCGTCGAGCTGCACCTGCTCGGCGTCCATCGGAATCGTCTGCAGGCCGAAGTGCTGGACCAGTTCCCGCAGCGGGTCCGGCCCCGTCATCGAGTAATCGTAGATCTCGGCGACGCCTGCCTCGTACATGGCGGGCGCGGTGTCGAACGTCTTGGTCAGGATCTTGCCGCCAACGCGATCGGAGGCTTCATAGATCGTGATGCGGCAGAGCGCCCCAAGCTTCTTCTTGAGGTACCACGCACTCATCAGCCCGCCCGGGCCACCGCCGACTATCGCCAGATCGAGCATGTTGTTTTTCGCCCCTCGCCGGCGTTTTGGAAATTACCGCCGGTCTAACTCTGCCTAAACAAATGCGTTTTTCATCTGAAGGGAAGATGAACAAACCACGATCCGGAGCGAAAAAGCCGGAAAGTGCTTAAAAGGTGGCAATTATCGAACCTTTCGGCCGAATCCGCTGGGGCTGGAAGCCGCAAATCCGGAGCGGGTCTGCCGCTTGGTTCCGCGGAGCGAAACCCATCCGGAAAGAAAATGGGCCGGCAAAGCCGACCCATTGAAGATAAAACTCACTATCCGGAGCCACGAACACCAAAATAATCGCCGCGAGGCGATCATGTCCTATGGCTTCAAACTAATCGCGCCGTTTTGTATGCCCTGCCCCAAATCGTTCGCACGTCTTGGTTGGTCACAGAATGGCCACAGACTAAGAACGCGACGGTATTATTCATCCCCCAAATGGGTGAAAGCTATTTGGCTTACCTGCCAATAGAGCAATTCTTCTGCCAACTTAGGCTTATTCGACAGAGAATCTCTATTTAGCCACGAGGCGTTACTTGATCACGAGCCTTGCCATCATGGCGGCAAGCTCGCTCTGACGCGACACGCCGACCTTGGAAAACACCCGCTTCAGAACCGAGCGGGCGGTCTCCTCGGCAATGCCGAGCCGCTCCGCAGCGTCCTTCGGCGACAGCCCCGAGCCAACCAGCGCAGCAATCCGGGCTTCTCCGAGCGTGACTCCAAGAACGTCGCGGATCAGCGTCGGATCTGGAACACCGTCCGCTGTCGGGTTCATCAAGAGGACGATGGCGCGCGCCCGGATCAGGAAGCTGTTCCCGGAACTCTTTGCCGGGATCGGAAGCACGTACAATGCCAGCGGCCGGCTCGCATGCTGGCGATGAACCAGGATCGGCTTGGTTTCCTGGGCGAGTATGATGCGGTCGTCATCCAGTGCATTCCGGATCGCGGCCATCGCTTCCCCGCTAGCTGCCGGATTTGCCAGCACCAGCCGGTCGTTCACGATGTTCAAGCCATCGCCAAGCAGCGCCTGCGATGCGGCGTTGGACGACACCACGCGGCCCATTGAATCCAGCGCGAAAACGCCGATACCGATGCGGGCCATCGCCGTGCCCATCCCGGAATTCATGGCCTGGGCGTCCATCAAATGAATGCTCAGGCGCAGCGACGTTTCCACATGAGGAGCAAGCTGCTCCAGCACCTTCAGCTCATCTTCCGTGTATTCGGGGCGGCCGATCGCGCGCTGCACGCTCAAAGCCACTTCGATGTGAGGGTCCGGGGAGACGGTCGCCGCGGCGAAGTATTTCAAGCCATGCCGCCGCAGAAAGTCGCTGTAGAACGGATCGGTCTCCATCTCCTCAGGCGTCAGAAGATCGCGGTCCGTAATGATGTCTCGCTTGAAGAAATAGCCGCGTTCGCGCGCACGGATCGCCCGGATGTCGCGATCGCTCCAGTGCAGCGCGTACTCGGCGCTGACCTCCCTGATCGAAGGGGATTCGATGACGCCAAAGCTGCCGTCATCCCTTCCATAGATGAGGATCGCCCCGACATCGTCAAAGCATTTTGTGACGATTTCGAGGGCAGACGGCCACCGCGATGGATCGGCCGCTGCGGCGTATATCGCTTCAATCGCCGCTATGAGGCGCTCGTGCTGTTGCAAATGGTCCCCGCGATATCGCGAAACATCAAATCGAAAACTTCGAAGTATCAGAACCCGGCGAAAAGCCGGGAGACAGTCACAGTAAGTTAGACACTCAGCGCGCTGAAAAATTTCCTCATCATAAACAAAAAGGCCGCCCCAGGGGCGGCCTTTTGTTCATGGCTGACACGCCAACTGGCGTAAAACTATTCCGCAGGCGGCAAAGCCAGCGGTTCCGCTTCCGGAGCAGCCGGCGTGATCGCCGCCTGCTTCTCGCGCTCATCGAGGATCAGCTTGTCGCGCTTGGTTGCGACTTCGCGGATCTTCGCCATCGAGGCGCCGGTACCGGCCGGGATCAGACGGCCGACAATGACGTTTTCCTTGAGGCCTTCGAGCGGGTCCACCTTGCCATTGACGGCAGCTTCGGTGAGCACGCGCGTGGTCTCCTGGAACGACGCTGCCGAGAAGAACGACCGCGTCTGCAGGCTTGCCTTGGTGATGCCGAGCAGCACCGGGTTTCCGGTTGCGATCTTCTTGCCCTCGTCCTTCGCCTTGGCGTTGATCTGGTCGAACTCGATCTTGTCGATCTGCTCACCCGAAATCATGTCGGTCTCGCCTTGATCGGTGACCTCAACCTTCTGCAGCATCTGACGGACAATCACTTCGATGTGCTTGTCGTTGATGAGCACGCCCTGGAGCCGATAAACTTCCTGGATTTCGTTGACCAGATAGGCAGCGAGTTCCTCGATGCCCTTGATCGCCAGAATGTCGTGCGGCGCCGGATTGCCTTCGACGATGAAATCGCCCTTTTCGACGATGTCGCCGTCCTGCAGATGGATGTGCTTGCCCTTCGGAATGAGGTACTCGCGAGTCTCCTCGTTCTTGTCGACAGGCTCGATCGAAATGCGACGCTTGTTCTTGTAGTCGCGTCCGAAGCGGATCGTGCCGCTGATTTCCGCGATGATGGCGGCATCCTTCGGCTTGCGGGCTTCAAACAGTTCAGCGACGCGCGGCAGACCGCCGGTGATGTCGCGGGTCTTGGCGCTTTCCGTCGAGACACGGGCGAGAATGTCGCCGGCCTTGACCTTGGCACCCACGTCCACCGACAGAATGGCATCGACCGAGAGCATGTAGCGGGCGTCACCGCCACGCGCGAGCTTCAGTACCTTGCCGTCCTTGCCCTTGACCACGATGGCGGGACGCAGATCCGCGCCACGGCCGCTCGTGCGCCAGTCGATAACCACGCGCTTTGCGATACCCGTGGATTCGTCGAGCGTTTCCGAGATCGACTGACCTTCGACCAGATCCTCGAATCCGATCGTGCCTTCGACTTCGGTCAGGATCGGGCGTGAGTATGGATCCCACTCCGCGATGCGCTGGCCGCGCTTGATCATATCGCCATCGTCGACGCGCATGCGCGCGCCGTACTGAATGCGATGCGTCGCACGCTCGGTACCGTCGGGATCGACAACCGCGACGACCATGTTGCGAACCATCGCAGCGTTGAAACCTTCGCTGTTGGTCGCGATCGCCTTGTTCTTGATGACGATCTTGCCGTCGAAGTTCGACTCGATGAACGACTGCTCGTTGATCTGTGCCGCGCCACCGATGTGGAACGTACGCATGGTGAGCTGCGTGCCCGGCTCGCCGATCGACTGCGCGGCGATAACGCCGACAGCCTCGCCGTGGTTGACGGGCGTACCACGGGCGAGATCGCGCCCGTAGCACTTGCCGCAGATGCCGTTGACCAGTTCGCATGTCAGCGCCGAGCGGATCTTCACTTCCTGGATGCCGGCCTGCTGGATGGCGTCGACGTGCGTCTCCTCCATCAGCGTTCCGCGCTTGACCACTACTCTGTTGGTGGCGGCATCACGCAGATCCTCGCCCGCGGTGCGGCCGAGAATGCGCGACGCCAGCGAAGCAACGACCGTGCCCGCGTCAATGATAGCGCGCATCTTGATGCCGAGCTTGGTGCCGCAATCGTCCTGCGTGATGATGCAGTCCTGCGCCACGTCCACCAGACGACGGGTGAGATAGCCCGAGTTTGCAGTCTTCAACGCCGTATCCGCGAGACCCTTACGGGCGCCGTGGGTGGAGTTGAAGTACTCCATAACCGTGAGGCCTTCCTTGAAGTTCGACACGATCGGCGTTTCGATGATCGAACCGTCCGGCTTGGCCATCAGGCCGCGCATGCCGGCAAGCTGACGCATCTGGGCCGGCGAACCGCGCGCGCCCGAGTGAGCCATCATGTAGATCGAGTTGATCTGAGAATCTTCGCCCTTCGAGTTCTTCTTGACGGACGAAATTTCCTTCATCATCTGCTCGGCGATCTTCTCCGAGGCTTTCGCCCAGGCGTCGACCACCTTGTTGTACTTCTCGCCCTGCGTGATCAGGCCGTCGTTGTACTGCTGCTCGAAGTCCTTCGCCAGCGTGCGGGTGTCGTCGACGATCTTCCACTTGCCGTGTGGAACGACCATGTCGTCCTTGCCGAACGAAATGCCCGCCTTGAAGGCGTTGTAGAAGCCGAGCGCCATGATGCGGTCGCAGAAGATCACCGTCTCCTTCTGACCGCAGTGACGGTACACCTGATCGATCACGCCGGAGATTTCGCGCTTCGTCATCAGCTTGTTGATGGTGTCAAAAGGCACCTTGCCGTGCTTCGGCAGAACCTGCCCAAGCATGACGCGGCCGGCAGTGGTGTCGAAGATCTTCGAGATCGTCTTGCCTTCCTCGTCGATGCCGGTCCACCGATACTTGATCTTGGTGTGCAGGTGGATGACCTTCGAGAACAGCGCGTGCTCGATCTCCGCCATGTCGCGGTAGACCTTGCCTTCGCCCTGCAGGCCTTCGCGCAGGATCGAGAGATAGTAGAGACCCAGCACGATGTCCTGCGACGGCACGATGATCGGCTGACCGTTCGCGGGATGCAGGATATTGTTGGTCGACATCATCAAGACGCGTGCTTCCAGCTGCGCTTCAAGCGACAGCGGAACGTGCACGGCCATCTGGTCGCCGTCGAAGTCGGCGTTGAACGCCGCGCAGACCAGCGGATGAAGCTGGATCGCCTTGCCTTCGATCAGCACAGGCTCGAACGCCTGAATGCCGAGACGATGCAGGGTCGGCGCGCGGTTCAGCAGCACCGGATGCTCGCGAATGACCTCGTCGAGAATATCCCAGACCTCGGGACGCTCTTTTTCAACGAGCTTCTTCGCCTGCTTCACGGTGGTGGACAGACCCTTGGCGTCAAGCCGCGAGTAGATGAACGGCTTGAACAGTTCGAGCGCCATCTTCTTCGGCAGGCCGCACTGATGCAGGCGCAGCTCCGGACCGACCACGATGACCGAACGGCCGGAATAGTCGACGCGCTTGCCGAGCAGGTTCTGACGGAAGCGGCCCTGCTTGCCCTTGAGCATGTCGGCGAGCGACTTCAGCGGACGCTTGTTGGCGCCGGTGATCACGCGGCCGCGGCGGCCGTTGTCGAACAGTGCGTCGACAGCCTCCTGCAACATACGCTTTTCGTTGCGGATGATGATGTCCGGCGCACGCAGCTCCATCAGCCGCTTCAAGCGGTTGTTGCGGTTGATGACGCGGCGGTACAGGTCGTTCAGGTCGGAGGTCGCAAAGCGGCCGCCATCGAGCGGCACCAGCGGACGCAAGTCCGGCGGAATCACCGGAACCACCGTCATGATCATCCACTCCGGCTTGTTGCCGGACACGCGGAATGCTTCGACGATCTTCAGGCGCTTGGCGAGCTTCTTATGCTTGATGTCGGATTCAGTTTCCTGCATCTCGACGCGCAACTGCGCATCGAGTTTTTCGAGCTCCAGACCCTTCAGCAATTCGCGGATCGCCTCTGCGCCAATCATGGCGGTGAAGCTGTCCTGGCCGTACTCGTCCTGCGCGCGGAGATATTCTTCTTCAGACAGCAGCTGACGGTCCTTGAGCGCGGTCAGACCCGGCTCGAGAACGACGTAGTATTCGAAATAGAGAATCCGCTCGAGATCCTTCAGCGTCATATCGAGCAGCTGGCCGATGCGCGAAGGCAGCGACTTCAGGAACCAGATGTGCGCGACGGGCGCGGCCAGTTCGATATGGCCCATGCGCTCGCGCCGGACGCGTGACAGCGTCACTTCGACCGAGCACTTCTCGCAGATGATGCCCTTGTACTTCATGCGC
>JAZKDK010000026.1:0-26440 GCA_040387615.1 Pseudomonadota bacterium
ATGCTCGTCGACCGTGTAGTGATGATACATGTTGAACTGCATCATCGACACGATCCGTCCGAACGCGCGGATGAAGCGGCCGAGCACGCCGGCCTCGTTCATCCGCCGCAGCACCGTTTCGGCATCGTTCGACGTCAGGATTTCCATGAACAGCTTGTTGGCTTCGGGATTCTCTCGAAGCTTCGGCGTGATGAGGCCGAGCGACCGCGTCGCCGCGCGCATGGCGTCGGGATGAAACGCCAGATTGTTTTTCTGCGCGAGGCGGAAGATGCGGATCAGGTTGACCGGATCGGTCTTGAACACGTCAGGCGCGGCAAGATTGATGCGGTTGTTGTCGATGACAAAATCTTCGCCGCCGGGAACGCGGCCGCGTTTGCGGCCCGGGCGAAGCTTCGCCATCATCCGGCTCAACACCGGCGCAGGCTTGGCTTCCTGATCTTCAAGCTTGGCGCACAGGATCGCGGTGAGATCGCCGACTTCCTTTGCGATCAGGAAGTAGTGCTTCATGAAGCGTTCGACATCCTGCATGCCGGGATGCGACGTGTAGCCGAGCCGCTGCGCGATCTCGCGCTGCATTTCGAACGACAGCCGTTCTTCAGGGCGGCCGGTGAAGAAGTGCATGTTGCAGCGAACGGACCACAGGAAATCCTCGCAGCGGCGGAACGTGCGATATTCCTGCGGGTCGAACACGCCGCGCTGCACGAGGTCTTCGCTATTGCTGACGCGGTAAACGTACTTGGCGATCCAGAACAGCGTGTGCAGGTCGCGCAGGCCGCCCTTGCCGTCCTTCACGTTGGGTTCGACCAGATAGCGTGACTGACCCGCGCGGCGGTGCCGCTCCTCGCGCTCCGCCAGCTTCGCGATGACGAATTCGGCGGCGGTGCCCTGCACGACCTCTCTGTCGAAGCGCGTCACGAGTTCGTCGTAGAGCGCCTGATCGCCGGTCAGAAATCTGGTTTCCAGCACCGATGTGCGGATGGTCATGTCGCCCCGCGCCTGGCGGATCGATTCATCGACCGAACGGGTGGCGTGGCCGACTTTCAGTCCCATGTCCCACAGGCAATAGAGGATTGCCTCGGCGACTTGCTCGCCCCACGCGGTTTGCTTGTAAGGCAGGATGAACAGCAGATCGATGTCGGACTCGGGCGCCATCAGGCCGCGTCCGTAACCGCCGGTGGCGATCACGGCCATGCGTTCGGAGTCCGACGGGGTCGGCGAGTGATAAAGGTGTCGGGTCGCGGCATTGAACAGGATGCGGATGATCTCGTCCTGCACAAAGCAAAGCCGCTCGGCGCATCGCCGCCCGTGACGATCCTTCAGCAGTTGTGCCTGCGCGGCCTCGCGCGCCCGCGCCAGCTCACCCTTGAGCAATTGTGTGATTGCGGCGCGAAGCAGGTCGTCTTTGCCGCCATGCTTTTGCGCAAGCGCGTCGATCTCGCCGGTGATACGCGCGGTATCGAATTGCACTTCGGGATCGGGGAGGATCTTGGCCGTCACGCTGTCCATTCCATTCGGATAACGGACGGCAGCAGCGGTGTCATCAGCGGATTGCGGCGGAAAGAGCCGTCCCTTCTGTTTTTCTCGCAATTTTTGAAAGCTGGTTCTCTCACGGGCTGCATCCGCATGGTTTTTTTCTCGTTGACGATATCAAATAAGTAATTGAAAAACATAGTGATTTTTAGTCATGGGAATGGCGACGATCGCCGGCCTGCTCCCTCGAAATGCACCCGTCCTGACCGCGGTTCATCCCGGTCATCCACATGGAGACGACGATGTTCAGACCATCACGACGTGCCTTGGCTGCCCTTGTCCTGGGCACGGTGTTTGCCCCCGGCGCGGCGTTTGCCGCCGACGCGCCGAAGCAGATCGCCATCGACTGGGCGACCTACAATCCGGTCTCCATCATTCTGAAAGAGAAGGGCCTGCTCGAAAAGGAATTCGAGAAGGACGGAATCAAGATTGTTTGGGTGCAATCGGCAGGTTCCAACAAGGCGCTTGAGTTTCTCAACGCAGGCTCTATCGACTTCGGGTCGACGGCAGGTTCGGCTGCCCTGGTCGCGAAGATCAACGGTAACCCGATCAAGTCGGTCTATGTCTACTCGCGTCCCGAATGGACCGCGCTGGTGACGGGCAAGGACTCCAAGATCGCGAAGGTCGGCGACCTGAAAGGCAAACGCGTTGCCGTGACACGTGGCACCGACCCGCACATCTTCCTCGTTCGTGCATTGCTTGAAGCCGGCCTGACCGACAAGGACATCACCCCGGTCCTGCTGCAGCATGCCGACGGCAAGGCCGCGCTGATCCGCGGCGACGTCGATGCATGGGCCGGACTCGATCCGATGATGGCGCAGGCCGAGATCGAAGATGGCGCGAAGCTGTTCTTCCGCAAGCCCGAAGCCAACACCTGGGGCATCCTCAACGTCCGCGAACAGTTCCTGAAAGACAATCCAAAGATCGTTCAGCGTGTGCTCGCGGTCTACGAGGAAGCGCGCAAGTATTCGCTGGCCAATTACGACGAACTCAAGCGCGGGTTTATCGCGGTGACCAAACTGCCGGAGACCGTGGTCGACAAGCAGCTCAAGGAACGGACTGAACTCACGCACAACCGGATCGGCGCGCCGCAGCGCGAGTCGATCCTGGCCGCGGGTCTTGCGCTTCAGCAGGCTGGTGTAATCCAGCCCGGTGTCGACGTGAAAGCGACAGTGGATGCGCTGATTGACGATCAGGTGCCTTTGCCGACGAACTGAGACGGAGCGCAAAATCTCATGACCGGCATAGGGTCGGGCATGGCGATGCCGAAAGTCCGGCGGCGCGGAATGCCGCCTTGCAATCCTCTGCGATAAGCGGTTTTTGCTATGACCATGACACTCGACACGCCAGCACCGGTCGTAATCGCGGAGACTGCGGGATCGCCTCCCGCTCGTCTGCGGCGGTTCGTGCGTCCTGCAATCGGTCTGTTGTTGCCGCTCGGGGTCGCGCTGGCGTGGGAACTCGCCGTGCGTTTCGGTTACTCCAACGGGCGGCTGGTGCCCCCGCCGAGCCGCATCTGGCAGACCCTGGTCGAACTGTCCGCGAGTGGTGAACTGAGCCGGCATATTGTCGCGACACTGAGCCGCGTCGGCGCGGGCTTTGGTCTCGGGGTTCTGGCCGGGACGATCTTCGGCGCGATCTGCGGTTACTGGACATTGGCGCGCCGGCTGCTCGATCCGACCTTGCAGGCGCTGCGTGCGATCCCCTCGATTGCCTGGGTACCGCTGTTTATCCTGTGGCTGGGAATTTTCGAGACATCGAAGGTCGCACTGATTGCGGTCGGCGTATTCTTTCCGATCTATCTCGGCGTCACGGGCGCTATTCTAAGTGTGGATCGCAAGATCGTCGAAGTCGGCCGCATCTTCCGCCTCAGCGGATTCGCGATGATCCGGCGGATTCTTCTTCTTGCGGTGTTGCCGGCCTATGTGATTTCGCTGCGCTCGGGTCTGGGGCTGGGCTGGATGTTCGTGGTCGCCGCCGAGTTCATGGGTGCATCTGAAGGACTCGGCTATCTGCTCACCGACGGCCAGCAACTCGGTAAACCGGCACAGATCGTCGCCGCCATCATTGTGTTCGCGATTCTCGGCAAGCTCACCGACTGGCTGATCCAGTTGATCGCGGCACCGTTCCTGCGCTGGCAGGATTCTTTCAGTGCACATGCGGGGGGCATCTGATGCTCGTCCTCGATCATGTAGGCAAGACCTATCCGAACGGCGTCCATGCGCTGGAGAATTTCTCCGCACGCATTCAGCCGGGTGAGATCGTCGCCATCATCGGTGGCTCGGGCTGCGGAAAATCCACATTGCTGCGCGCGATCTCCGGGCTCGATCGCGCGACGACCGGCTCCGTCACGCTCGACACTGTCTCGATTACTGCGCCGAACGAAAAGGTCGGCATCATTTTTCAGGAACCCCGGCTGCTCCCGTGGCTCAGCGTTGCGGATAATATCGGCTTTGGTCTTGGTCATCTGCCGTCCGCGGAACGGCAGCGCCGGATTGCACGCGCGCTCGCGCGGGTAGGCCTCGCCGACAAAGCAGGTGCCTGGCCGCGCGAACTGTCCGGCGGGCAGGCACAACGGGTTGCGATTGCACGGGCACTCGTCCCGTCTCCTGAAGTGCTGCTGCTGGATGAGCCGTTCTCCGCGCTCGATGCCTTCACGCGCGCCGACCTGCAGGATCACCTGCTTGATCTGTGGGCCGATACCAAGCCGACGCTTGTTCTTGTCACGCACGACGTCGATGAAGCTGTGGTGCTGGCGGACCGCGTGATCGTGATGCGTCCACGGCCGGGGCGGCTGTTCGAGGAAATCAGAGTGGACCTGACGCGGCCGCGCGACAGGGCCTCAGCTGCCTTCGAGGCGGTCAAGCATCAGGTGCTGGCGTCGTTGGATCGTTCGCTCAATCGTGTCATGCGCCCGGCGGATGATTTGCTGACGGTCGGCGAGGGGATATAAGGCGGAATAGCTGCACGCGGCATTGTTGGTGCTGAGGAAACGGAGAACGAGAAAATGGATTCAACCGCACTCCGCGCCATGCAGGCGCCGATCAAGGATCGCTATAAATCCGATCCTAAGGCCGCGTTCATTACCTTGAAGGCGAAGGGCTCGCTCGATAGCGAAGGCCTGTCCTGTAAGGTCGAAACCGGCAAGGCTGCTGCGGCCATTGCCGGACTCCATCCGGCAACCGGCGGCTCCGGACTTGAACTGTGCTCGGGTGACATGCTGCTCGAAGCGCTGGTGGCCTGCGCCGGTGTCACGCTGAAATCGGTTGCCACCGCCATCGACGCGCAGCTGAAATCCGGCAACGTGACTGCTGAAGGCGATCTCGATTTTCGCGGCACGCTTGGAGTGGACAAGGAAGCGCCGGTCGGGTTTGCGGAAATTCGCCTCCGTTTTGATGTCGATACCGACGCGCCGCAGGACAAGCTTGATCAGCTTCTGAAATTGACCGAGCGCTATTGCGTGGTCTATCAGACCATCAAGAACGGCCCAAAGACGCATGTGTCGATCAATCGGGTGTGACGTTCGTCACTTCGGCAACTTTGCTTTCAATGCATAGAGCGCCTCCAGCGCTTCGCGCGGCGACATCTCGTCGGGATGTATTGCGCTGAGCGCCTCGGCAAGCTGATCTGCGGCGCTCGGTGGCTGCGGCTCGGCTGCTGCGCGGGACGGCACCGCGAACAACGGCAGGTCGTCCGCCAATGCGCGTGCCGTAGTGCCGCGATCCTGCGCTTCGAGTTTCGCCAGTACCGATTTTGCGCGTGCGACCACGGCCGCTGGAAGGCCCGCAAGCTTCGCAACCTGAATGCCGTAGGAGCGATCTGCCGAACCCGGCAGCACTTCGTGCAGGAACACCACATCGCCCTGCCATTCCTTGACGCGAACGGTGGCGTTGAACAGCCGCGGCAAGTTGGCCGACAGTGCAGTCAGTTCATGATAATGCGTCGCGAATAGTGCACGGCATCGGTTGCTTTCGTGCAGATGCTCGATCGAGGCCCATGCGATCGAGAGTCCATCAAATGTCGAGGTGCCGCGGCCGATTTCGTCCAGAATGACCAGCGCTCGTTCGCCGGCCTGATTGAGAATCGCCGCAGTCTCCACCATTTCGACCATGAAGGTCGAACGTCCGCGCGCGAGATCATCGGCGGCGCCGACGCGGGAGAACAGCCGGTCGACGATGCCGATATGCGCAAGTTTTGCCGGCACGAAGCTGCCGATCTGCGCCATCAGCGCGATCAGCGCGTTCTGCCGCAGGAACGTCGACTTGCCGGCCATGTTCGGACCGGTCAGCAGCCAGATCTGTCCGGATGACTGCGCGGGTCCGGGCGACAGATCGCAGGCATTGGCGATGAAGGGTTGGCCGTCGCGCTTGAGCGATTGCTCGACCACCGGATGGCGTCCGCCTTCGATGGAAAATTTCAGCGAATTGTCGACCACGGGCCGTGTGTAATTCTCGTCGACCGCGAGTTTCGCCAGTGCGGCAGTCACATCGAGCAGCGCAAAGGCGTGCGCCGCGGCGCGCAGATCGTCGCCTGCCGCCACGGCCCGTGCACACAGCCGGTCGAAAATTTCCAGTTCGAGGCCGAGCGCACGGTCGCCGGCATTGGCGATCTTCGCTTCGATTTCGCCGAGTTCAGTCGTGGTGAAGCGGACCTGTCCGGCTAGCGTCTGGCGATGGATGAAGGTCGTATTCAGCGGCGCGGCCATCAGCTTGTCGCCGTGCTGCGCGGTAACTTCGACGAAATAGCCGAGCACGTTGTTGTGGCGAATCTTGAGGCCCTTGACGCCGGTGTCGTCGGCGTAGCGCGCCTGCATCGCGGCAACCACCAGCCGCGAGGCATCGCGCAGATTGCGGGTCTCGTCCAGCGCGGCTTCATAGCTCGCGCGCACGAAGCCGCCGTCGCGCTTGAACAACGGCAATTCATCCGCCAGGCCGCGTGAGAACTCCTGCGCGAGATCGCGGGACGGGCGACGCAGCGCCTCAACAGCCAGAGAAATGTCACGTGGAAGCTTCTCGATCCGCGACAGCCGGTCCAGGACCTTGTCAGCGGCCAGAATTCCATCACGCAAGGCTGCGAGATCGCGCGGACCGCCACGTCCAACCGATAGCCGCGCCAGCGCGCGTGAAATATCCGGCGCGGCACGCAGGATGCCGCGCAAATCGTCCCGGACAGCACTGTCGTTCGCAAACATCGCAGCGGCGTCGAGCCGATGGGAAATGGTCGCACTGTCGGTCAGTGGCGCGGAAAGACGCTGTGCCAGCAGCCGCGATCCGGCGGCGGTCACCGTGCTGTCGATGGCGTCGAGCAATGATCCACGCCGCTCGCCGGCCAGCGTGCGGGTCAGTTCGAGATTGGCGCGGGTGGCGGGATCGATCGCCATGGTGGTGCCGGCGGCCTCGCGTGCTGGTGGCGATAGCGGCAGGTGCTTGCCGACCTGTGTGCGATCCACGTAAGTCACGGCGGCGGCGGCGGCGGTCGCTTCCAGCCGCGACATCGCGCCGAAACCATCCATGGTCGCCACGGCGAAGTAGTCGCACAGCCGCCGTTCGGCGGTAGCGGCGTCGAAAATGTCGCGCGTCACCGGTGTGACGGCAGCCAGGGTGCGAAACAGCGCCGCCAGTTCCGGGTCGGAATACAGCGCGTCGGTGACGATCACTTCATTCGGATTGATGCGTGCCAGCGTCGCGCCGAGTTCGGCAGCGCCGCATTCGGTGACGCTGAACTCAGCCGTCGAAATGTCGATCCACGACAACCCGATCCGATCACCGGCGGATGACGAGGCGCGGGCACGTGCAATGGCGAGCAGGTAGTTGTTGGCCTTGGCGTCAAGCAGATTGTCTTCGGTCAGCGTGCCCGGGGTCACCAGACGAACGACGTCGCGCCGCACCACGCTCTTGTTGCCGCGCTTGCGCGCCTCGGCGGGATTCTCGGTCTGCTCGCAGACCGCGACGCGATGACCCAGCGCGATCAACCTGTGCAGGTAATCGTCGGAGCGCTCCACCGGCACGCCGCACATCGGAATGTCTTCACCCGCGTGCTTGCCGCGCTTGGTGAGCGTGATGCCGAGCGCGCGCGAGGCGATTTCCGCATCCTCGAAGAACAGTTCGTAGAAATCGCCCATCCGGTAGAACAACAGCAGGCCCGGATTGGCCGCCTTGATCTCCAGATATTGTTCCATCATCGGCGTGACGCGCCCGGCTGCCTCCGGGGAGGTGGTTTCGGGATTTGGCGATGCGGGAGGCGTGGAATGGATGGTCATGGAGCGAACATTAGCAAAGTTCTTTCGCACGGTGGAATTGCGCGGTGCGTTTTCCACGCTTTGAGACGGCTGGTGCATGGCCGCCCTGCCGGCTGGCGAACCCGTTTTGGCCATCGATTATTTGACGTTCCGCGCCGTGCTTCCTAAAACTCGCGGCAGCCGGGGCGGACGCCATCAAGTCCGAGCGAATTTCAGGGAGAACGACCATGCGTGATGTTTTCATTTGTGATGCAGTGCGAACGCCAATCGGCCGTTTCGGTGGATCGCTGGCCAAGGTGCGCGCGGACGATCTGGCCGCGGTGCCGATCAAGGCCTTGATGGCGCGTAACACGAAGGCCGACTGGTCTGCGCTCGAAGAAGTGTCTTACGGGTGCGCCAATCAGGCCGGAGAAGACAACCGCAACGTGGCGCGCATGGCGCTGTTGCTGGCCGGGCTGCCGGAAACAGTGCCGGGCATGACAGTCAATCGGCTTTGCGCGTCAGGTCTGGATGCTGTGGGTGGCGTCGCACGCGCGATCCGCGCCGGCGAGATGGACTTCGCCCTAGCGGGCGGTGTTGAATCCATGACGCGCGCGCCGTTCGTTACCGGCAAGGCATCCGAAGCGTATCAGCGCACGGTGGAGACCTACGACACGACGATCGGCTGGCGCTTCATCAACCCACTCATGAAGCAGCAATACGGCGTCGATGCGATGCCGGAGACCGGTGAGAATGTCGCCGAGGATTACCAGATCTCGCGCGCCGATCAGGATGCTTTCGCGATCCGCTCGCAGCAGCGCGCGGGCAAGGCCATTGAAGCCGGATATTTCGCTGAGGAAATCACGCCGGTCACAGTGCCCGGCGGCCGGGCCGGTCCGACCATCGTGGACAAGGACGAGCATCCGCGCCCGGAAACCACGCTTGAAGGATTGGCCAAGCTCAAACCGATCGTGCGCAATCCCGGTACGGTGACGGCTGGCAACGCGTCCGGCGTCAACGACGGTGCGGCGGCAATGATCCTCGCATCGGAAGAGGCCGTGAAGAAGCATGGTCTCACGCCGCGCGCGAAGATCCTCGGATTTGCATCCGCAGGCGTCGCGCCGCGCGTCATGGGCATCGGGCCAGTGCCGGCAGTGCGCAAACTGCTCGAGCGTCTCGGTCTCAAGATCACCGACATCGACCTGATCGAACTCAATGAAGCGTTCGCCTCGCAGGGCATTGCAGTGCTGCGTCAGCTTGGCGTCAAGGACGATGCCGATTTCGTCAATCCGCATGGTGGTGCCATCGCGCTCGGCCATCCGCTCGGCATGAGCGGTGCGCGTCTCGCGCTGACCGCGGTTCACGGTATGGAAAAGCGCGGCGGCAAGCTCGCCATCGCGACCATGTGTGTTGGCGTCGGGCAGGGTGCCGCGATGGTGATCGAGAAGCTGAACTGAGCTGATTGAGAAAACGGGAGGCATTTGCCTCCCGTTCGATTTTTGAAAACCTTGTCCATCACTGCGCGTGGTCGGCGCGCAGCTTGGCGCTCTGCACCGGCCCGACAGTCATCCAGCTTTTATCAGAACGTTGGATTGTCATGCCCATTCGACGCCGGATTCCGCAGCGAGGTCAATAGTGCTGCGGCAGCCGATGTCGTCGAAGTGGGCGTCGAGGAATTTCTTGGCCGCGCGTATGCCGGCCCGGTGCAGCACTTCAAAAAACTCGTAGTCGGTCTTCATCTTGCTGGACGCGGCGAGGCGGGTGCCGAGCCCGCCAAGATCGATGCGGTGGATGTTGAGCCTGCGGTATTGATCCTTGCCCGTGCCGCGCGGCAATCGTCCGTCGTCGATCAGCTGATTGACGAAATCCATCGTGCGCAATTCGGAGATCAGTGCCGAGTTGAAGGTGATTTCGTTCAGCCGGTTGATGATCTCGCCGGAGGTTTTCGGCGTGGTCGCGCGTGATACGGGATTGATCTGTACGACCAGAACGTCTTCGGCGTCCGTCGCCTGCAGAAAGGGGAAGATCGCCGGATTGCCCATGTAACCGCCGTCCCAGTAGGGCACGCCGTCGATTTCGACCGCGCGAAACATGAACGGCAGCGCGGCCGAGGCCATCACCACATCCGCGGTGATTTTCTCATTCGCGAAGATGCGCAGCCGCCCGGTGTGCACATTGGTGGTTGAAATATAGAGCGCGAGGTCGGTGTTGGCGCGCAGCGCATCGAAATCGACGAAGCGTTCGATGAGCTGGCTCAGCGGATTGATGTTGAGGGGGTTGAGTTCGTAGGGCGAAAAGTAATGCGCCATTGCCTCGAACCAGTTCTGGATCGGCGTGGCCGCAAACGGCATCATCGAAAACATCCGGTCGGTTATGGCGCGCTGGACCGGCGGCAAGTCTCCGCCGGTGCTGGTTGCGCGCCAGAATGCTGCCAGCCGCTTGCGCGCTTCCTCGGGTCCGCCGCGGGTCAGCCCGTCGGCGAGCATCACGGCGTTCATGGCGCCGGCGGATGCTCCGGATATCCCGGTGATCTCCAGCCGGCCGTCGGCAAGGAAATGATCAAGCACGCCCCAGGTGAATGCCCCGTGCGATCCCCCACCCTGAAGCGCCAGGTTGATCTTCTTGGCCGCGCTTGGCTTGCGCGTGCCGGAGAAGTTCCATGGCGTCAGATTGTCGAGATAGGTTTTGAGAGTGGTCGCCATGAGCTTCTTTCTCTCTGAAATGATGCGACAATTCGGTCGCCTGAGGATCGATTGGATCCGTTGTAGACACCTGATTTGGGACTTTTATGATGCGATGCAATAGAAAATATTGCATCGCATCATATCCTGGCAGTCTACGCCGCTGAAATTATGAGCGGAATCACGGTAACCGCACTACATATTGATCGAATGAAACAAGCGAAGCCGATTTTCCCTGCCCCGGATCATGACCACGGTCGCTGCGCCGAGGATGCGTTTTCGCATGCCGAAAAGGTCTGCAACGGCCGCGGTCAAAAGTTCACGCCGATCCGGCGGCAGGTTTTGGGCGCGTTGCTGTCGAGCCATCGGCCGCTGGGCGCTTATGAAGTGATCGACGAACTGGCCAAGACAATGCCGCGTCCGGCGCCGATCACGGTTTATCGCGCACTGGATTTCCTGATGGACAACGGTCTGGTCCATCGCATTGAAAGCCGCAACGCGTTTCTGGCCTGCGCGCACAATCACGACGAGACAGCGGTCGTGGCGTTTCTGATTTGCGAGACATGCGGATCGGTGGGCGAAATTCCGGCCGCGCCTCTGGCGCAAAGTTTCAATGAAGCTGCGCGCGGAACGGGGTTCGCGCCGAAATTGTCGGTGGTGGAAATCACCGGTACCTGCGCACACTGTCAGCGAGCCGCATAGACCAAACAATAACACGGCGGAAAGCCGGACGCGGGGGGCCATGTCGTCAGACAGCTTGAAGATTGCGCCAGCGGGGCGTCCGTTGAGTGCGACGGCGATCATCCTGATGGTGATGCTGTGCCTGAGCTGGGGCTTCAATCAGATTGCGGTCAAACTGGCGCTTCCGCATATTCCGCCGCTGTTGCAGGCCACGATCCGTTCAAGCGGCGGATTGATCATTATTCTGATAGTGGCGTGGCTGCGTGGCGTGCCGCTGTTCCGGCGTGACGGCACACTCGGCGCGGGCTTGGTCGCCGGGCTTTTCTTCGGGGTCGAATTCATCCTGATCTACCGCGGGCTGCTGTACACCACGGCTTCGCGAGCCGTGGTGTTTCTCTACGTCGCGCCGTTTGTCGTGGCGCTCGGCTCGAAGCGGTTTCTCGGCGAACAATTGAGCCCATTGCAGTGGAGCGGTCTGGCGCTGTCGTTCGCAGGCGTGGCGCTGGCCATCGGCGTGCCGCAGCCGTCCGTGGATGCCAAGGTCATTCTGGGGGACATCCTGGTGATGGGCGGCGGCAT
The DNA here is from genome assembly GCA_040387615.1 of Pseudomonadota bacterium. GTDB lineage: Bacteria > Pseudomonadota > Alphaproteobacteria > Rhizobiales > Xanthobacteraceae > Afipia. The sequence continues at coordinate 11,689 of JAZKDK010000026.1, forward strand.
TCTGTGGGCCGTGACCACGCTGGTGGTGAAGGCGACGCCGCTGCTGCAGGCGCCCGCCGAAAAGACACTGGCCTATCAGGTTGCTGTTTCAATCCCGATTCTGGCGCTTGGGGCGGTTGTCTCCGGCGAGAGCATCACCCATATGCCGGGGCCGGTTGCCTGGGCGCTGATGGCCTACCAGGCGGTCTGGATCGTTGGGACGACATTCCTGATCTGGATCTTTCTCATAAAGACCTATTCGGCCAGCAAACTGTCGTCATTTACCTTTATGACGCCCCTGTTTGGGGTCATTGGGGGCTATTTCGTGATGCATGACACCCTGACATTGGCTTTTGCGGGGGCTGCCCTTCTGGTCATGGCGGGCCTATATCTGGTAAACCGCCCCGGCGAGGCAGTAGGCGATCCCCTGCTTCCCGCCACCAAATCCGATACTTGAGCGCAAAAGAGATTCTGACGTGAGCGATCTGAAAGAGCGGACCAAGGAAATCCAGGCCGGCCCCAAGGGGCGCCACCGGACGGTTCAGGTGACGGTCGGTAACGTCAAGGTCGGAGGCGGCGCACCGATTGTGGTGCAGTCGATGACCAACACCGATACCGCGGACATCGAAGGCACCGTCACGCAGGTCGCGGCGCTTGCGCGCGCCGGCTCCGAGATGGTTCGCATCACGGTCGATCGCGACGAAGCCGCTGCTGCCGTTCCCCATATCCGCGAGAAGCTCGACAAACTCGGCATCGATGTGCCGCTGATCGGCGACTTTCACTACATCGGCCACAAGCTGTTGGCCGATCATCCGGCCTGCGCCGCGGCGCTGTCGAAGTACCGCATCAATCCGGGCAATGTCGGTTTCAAGAACAAGCGCGATACGCAGTTCACCGACATCGTCGAAATGGCGCTCAAGCACGGCAAGACCATCCGCATCGGTGCGAACTGGGGTTCGCTCGATCAGGAATTGCTGACCAAGCTGATGGAAGAGAACGCGAAGTCGCCCGATCCGATCGATGCCCGCGCGGTGACGCGCGAAGCCATGGTTCAGTCGGCGCTGTTGTCAGCGGCGCGCGCCGAAGAAATCGGTCTGCCGAAAAATCGCATGATTCTTTCGGCGAAGGTGTCGAACGTGCAGGATCTGATCGCGGTCTACCGCGAACTCGCTGCGCGCTCGGATTACGCCATCCACCTTGGCCTCACCGAAGCCGGCATGGGATCGAAGGGCATCGTCGCGTCGTCGGCGGCGCTCGGCATTCTGCTTCAGGACGGTATCGGCGACACCATCCGCGTCTCGCTGACGCCGGAGCCCGGTGGTGACCGCACGGTTGAGGTGAAGGTCGGTCAGGAAATTCTTCAGACCATGGGCTTCCGCACCTTCGTGCCGCTGGTGGCGGCATGTCCCGGCTGCGGCCGCACCACCTCGACGGTGTTCCAGGAGCTGGCGCGCGACATCCAGAGCTTTATCCGCGATGAAATGCCGAGCTGGAAGACGCGCTATCCGGGCGTTGAGGAACTTAACGTCGCGGTGATGGGCTGCATCGTCAACGGACCCGGCGAGTCCAAGCATGCCGACATCGGCATCTCGCTGCCGGGAACAGGCGAAACCCCTGCCGCACCGGTGTTCGTCGACGGTCAGAAATTCCGCACGTTGCGCGGTCCGACCATCGCGACCGACTTCAAGGCTCTGGTGATCGACTATATCGAGCAACGTTACGGTGGCACTGGAGCCAAGGCTCCGGCCGTGACTGCTGCGGAATAGCTTTTAGCGGCGGCGTATGATGCAAGGCTGTCCGCCATCACAGCGGGCCGTTCTTCTCGCGGTTATCGACCACAGCTTCTTCAAGATCGAGATCGCGCTCGATGCGCCGGCGTGTTTCGTCGGTGATCCTTCCCTCGCGAAGCAGCCTATGAAGACACGTCCGCTCGATCGTGATGATTTCGCGCACCAGCGAGGCGCCCTGTGTCGCTGGTGTGACCTGGCCTTCTTCCCTCGGAGGTTCGGGCAGCGCGCGCATGCGCGTTTCGTGACGCGCCTCGAGAAATCTGGCGAGCCCTTCGGGCAGGTTGCGTTCCTTGATGATCCGGTCAAGCGAACCGCGCGCCGATTCGAGGATTTCCCGCCGTGCTGAAATCTCGGCTTCCCGTTCGCGGACCGCCTCAAGACGCCCGTGATCGGACAGGCCGAGCAGCCTGACCAGTATTGGAAGCGTCAATCCAATGCCGACCAGCGTGACGATGATGACGCCGAAGGTCACCAGCAGGATAAGGTCGCGGTAAGGGAAGTCCTGCCCGTTCGGCAATGTCAGCGGCAGTGCCAGCGCAACGGCAAGTGACACCACACCGCGAATTCCGGTGAAGCCAATAACGACGATGTACCGCCACGGCGGCTTGGTATCGTGTGAGGCGATCCGCTTGCTGAGGAGGCGCGGCAGGTAGGTGCCGGTAAAAACCCACAGGAAGCGCGCCACGATGGCGATCGCGGAGACGATTGCGACGGCAGTAAGAATTTCAGCAACCGGGAGCGCCTTCGACTTTTCCATCAGCAGCCGCAACTGGAATCCGATCATCAGGAACAGCACGCCCTCGATCAGCCAGATCACGAAGTCCCAGAAGAAGATGCCCTGTAGTCGCGTTTTCGATGAAATCAGCAGCGGGCCATTCCAGCTCACATAGAGGCCGGTCACGACGGTGGCGATCACGCCCGATCCATGAAAATGCTCCGGGACCCAGAAAGCCAGGTAGGGCGTCAGCAGCGACAACGAAATTTCGACGCGCGGATCGTGTGCCCATTGCCGCAGTCGCAGGCTGAGCCAGCCCACGACGATGCCGAAAGCGATCTCACACACGATAATGGCGATGAAGGTTCCGGTTGCGGGAGCCAGCGAGAACGTGCCCGTGCTGACCGCAAGCACCGCAAAACGATACAGGATCAAAGCAGTCGCGTCGTTCGCCAGTCCTTCGCCTTCGAGAATGACGAGAATACGGTGTGGCAGTTTCAATCGCCTGGCGATGGCGAGTGGCGCGACGACGTCCGGCGGTGACACGATCGCGCCGAGCACAAACCCGACGCTCCAGGGTAACCCGAGCGCATAGTGCGCGGCCGCGGCGACCATGACCGTGGTGAAGATTACGCAGCCGATCGCCAGCAGGCTGATCGGACGAAGATTGGCTTTGAATTCGCGCCAGCTCATCGAGACGCCGGCGGAATAGATCAGCGGCGGCAGCACCAGCAGCAGAATGCCTTCCGGTTTCATCTCGATGCGCGGAAATCCCGGCAGGAACGCCAGAATGATTCCGACGATCAGGAACACGATGGCGGGTGCGACTGCGAGCCGTTTCGCGAGCGTCGCGGAAGCCCCGAGTGCGGTGAGCACAAGAAGAAAGGTCAGAAAAGTCGTTACCATGGAGCGATCATCATATGGCGCTGGCCGCGATATTGACCATCAGGGCCACCAGCGCGGTATTGAAGATGAAAGAGATCACGCCGTGAGCGGTGGCGGTCCGGCGGATGATTTTGTCGGTGATGCCGACATCGGACACCTGCGCCGTCATGCCGATCACGAACGAGAAGTAGACGAAGTCCCAGTAGTCCGGCTCGTCGTTGCCGGGGAAAGCAAGGCCACCCGCTTCAGTGCCGCGATAGTAATCGTGTGCATAGTGAAGCGCGAATGTCGTGTGGATCATCGCCCACGACAGCACGATGGTCACGACGGCAAGTGCAAGCTGCGGCGCTTGCTGCGGTTTGACACCGAGTTCGACCACAATGGCGGCGATGCTTGCGAAGGCGCCGAGACCAGTCATGATGAGGATAAAGAAACGCCCGTCATCCTGCCGCGCGGCCTGACGGCGGATGTCGTCGGTCCCGCATGAGAACACCGTCACATAGGCGAGCATCATGTAGATCGCGATGAAGATATCCCATGCCACGAGCAGGCGCGTTGCGAGGCGCCATGAAGGCGGCAGAAACAGCAGCGAGGCAAGTCCGATCGCGAAGGCGATAAAGGTCCGCGGCCGGGCCAGCACGATGCGTACCGGCCTCGGCATGCCTTTCAGGCGAAGAAGATACGGGTCGCCGCTCTTCTTGCCCGACATTCTGGTGCCTCTCTAGTTTTGCCGCTCGGCGACGAATCGCGAGGTCGCGCGCAGGACGTCGCCCTTTGCGCCGAACGGTGCGAGCGCAGCATCGGCGTGCTTCAGGAGATCGCGAACGCGCGCCTTTGCGCCGTCAATTCCCAGGAGCGTGACGAAGGTGGTTTTGCCCGCAGCGGCATCCTGTCCGGCAGGCTTGCCGAGGGCTGCGGCGTCGCCTTCGACGTCCAAAAGATCGTCGGCGATCTGGAACGCTTCGCCGAGCGCGTGACCATAGGCGTCGAGCGCGTCGTACTGATCCTTCGGCGCCTGACCGAGAAGTGCGCCCGCGATGCAGCCGTATTTGAGCAGTGCGCCGGTTTTCATCTGCTGCAGCTTGGCGACATCTGGCGGCTCGGGGTCGCCGAAGCGGCCTTCACCGGCGAGATCCATGATCTGTCCACCCACCATGCCGCCGACGCCGGCGGCGCGTGCGAGCGCGCGGGTCAGCAACAGGCGCACCGTCGGGTCCTTGTGAACCTCGTCGCGTGTGATGATGTCGAAGGCGATGGTGAGAAGCCCGTCGCCCGCGAGGATCGCGGTGGCGTCATCGAACTTCTTGTGCGAGGTCGGCCGTCCGCGCCGCAGGTCGCTGTTGTCCATCGACGGCAGGTCGTCGTGGATCAGCGAGTAGCAGTGAATGCATTCGAGCGCAGCGCCGGCCATCAGCGCGGCGTCGCGCGACACGCCGAACACGGCAGCGCTTTCCACCACCAGAAAAGGGCGCAGCCGCTTGCCACCATTGAGGCTTGAATAGCGCATCGCTTCCATCAGCCGGTGCGGCCGCTCGATCTCGCCGGCCAGCGGCTTGTCCGACAGAAGGCGCGTCAGCAGCGCCTCGGTGTCTGCCGCCGTGGCATCGAGCCGTTTCATGAAATCCTGTGGTGAAGTGCCGGTGGTCATTAAAAACTCCAAAGGAACGCAAATTTCGGCGGACAATCGGTCATGGCATCGCCCGCGTCAATTCCGCAAAGCTCAATCCCGCCGGGGATTTGGCTAGAGCAGGGCCAAGGGTTTCTGCTAGCTAAACGGGTCCGACCCGGCCGATCTCCAGACGGGAGCCCCCATGCCTGCCTATGTCAATTTCGACGTCGAAATTCGAGACGGTTGTCTCGTCAGCATCGAGGGGCTGTAGCCTGAATGCGGCGGTTGATCCGTGCGGTTGTGCTTGTGGTGCTGGGGCTTCTGCTGCTGCCCTATGTGCTGACGCCGATCTACAGCACCGGACATCCCATCTCGACGTTGATGATCGGGCGATATCTCACGGGCGAAACCGTCACCCGCAAATGGGTCGATCTCGACGAGATGTCCGAGGCACTGCCGCGTTCCGTGGTCGCCGCCGAGGATGCCAAATTTTGCTTTCATCACGGCATCGACTGGGATTCGGTCCGGACCATCATTGAGGATGCACAGGACGGCGAGGTCGCGCGTGGCGGGTCGACGATCACGCAGCAGGTGGCCAAGAATCTGTTCCTCTGGCCCGGCCGGAGCGTGGTCCGCAAGGCGCTAGAGTTCCCGCTGGCGATGTGGGTCGATCTGGTGCTGTCGAAAAAGCGCATTCTGGAGCTTTATTTGAACGTGGCGGAGCTAGGCCCCAATGGCCAGTTCGGCGCAGAGGCCGGCGCGAATTATGCCTTCGGCCGCCCGGCGTCGGCGCTTTCGGCCCGCGAGGCGGCTCTTTTGACCTCGATCCTGCCCAATCCGGTGACCCGGAGCGCCCGGAATCCGGGACCTGGGGTCCGGCGGATGGCGGGGACTTACGTGGTCCGGGCCCAGTCGGCGGAAATCTCCGACTGCTGGGAGCGAAATCGCTGATTTTGGGCGTTTTTGGCCAATTTTCTCGCCGCCATCGGTCTAGCTTTCGTGGCAACCTTCATCTATAAGCGCGGCCTCAATCCGAATTCTGGAGAGCCCCCGCCCGGCGGGTGAGCCTTGATTTAGAGGACGACGATCCCATGGCCGTTCCACGCAGGAAAACCTCGCCATCCCGCCGCGGCATGCGCCGCTCGGCGGACGCGCTCAAGAAGCCGACTTATGTCGAGGACAAGGACTCGGGCGAATTGCGCCGTCCGCATCACCTCGACCTCAAGACCGGCATGTACAAGGGCCGCCAGGTCCTGAAGGTCAAGAAGGACTAAGGTCCGGATCGCGTCGCGCTGCCTGGCAGCGCGACCGCCGCGATGTTGGCGGAAGCGCGCTAACGCGTCTTCACAAGAACGCCACAGACGCATGTGATGACGAGCGCATCACAGGATACATTTTCAGAGAGAGCTCGCCGACGATGATCGGTTTTCCGCTGCTTCTGATTCCGTTCGCGATCTACAACATCTTCGTGTTCCTGATGCCGGGCGTGGTGTTCACCGCGCCGATCGCGAGCGTGACTCTGATGTCGGGTGTCCAGTGGTCGCCGACTTTCGGCGACGCGCTGCTCGCGCTTTGCATCGTTCTGCTGCTGTTCGAAGTCGTGAAAGCCGCGCGGCCCGGTGCGCGGTACCTGACCGATCATCTGCTGTCGCTGATCGCGTCGGGCGCTGCGGTGGCCGAGTTTCTGCTGCTTGCGCCGTTCGGCACATCTACGTTTTTTCTGCTGACCGTGCTGATGATCGTGGAGTTTCTTGCGGGCGTCTCGATCGGCTTCCGCAACCGGCATCGCCGCGTGCCAGCGGTGGTGCCTGCCGTCGTCGAGCGCGAACCTGCACCGGCGCCAGCGCCCGTTCCAGCCAGTCATGCACCGGCCGAGCCGTCATTCGATCGGATACATCAGGATGTGAAGCCGGCTGAACCGGTATTTCCATCGCCGCAGCCTGCGCCCGAACCTGACGTTGCGCCGAAGCCGGTGCCGACCCTCGCCGTGATCCGCAATTCCGACGGCGTTGCGCCTGTTCCGGAGCGGAGGATTTCCGACTGGAATGTCAGCGATCTCGTGTCGGACAGTACCTCAGATGGCGCGGTCAAAACGCCGCCGAAGCCCTGAGCCGGCTTTAGGCGGTCTGCGACAACACCCGGCCGTGATCGTCCGCGCCTTGCATTGTCGTACGCGCATAAGCGCCGCGCGCGACGGTGGGCGTCTCCCGCCGCAAGGTCCTCGTCTGCGGGGCCTGCTCAGCCATCGCAATCAGATGCGCCACGAATGATGCATCCGGGCGAGCCACCCGTACCGCTGAAGCCTGGAGAGGCCGCTCGACGGGCACCAGCGCGCAGCTCGCGACCGGCTCTGTCTGCGAGCCAGCGCGTGCCGCGGAAGACCCCGTAAGCAGATGAGGTCCGGTCTTCGATGTGATGCCTGAAACGATCATCGTTGGTCGCTGCCTGTCTCATTTTGGGACGCAAAGCGTCTTCTCCATGTGACATCGCAAGGGTCGTGCCGGACGTGGTTGGCAATTTGTTACCGTCTCCCGGACATTGAAAACAAAGCGGTTTGTCGGATTGTTCAGGAAGTTGGCCTAGGCTGATGGGCGTCCGACGATTTACTCTTGGGTGTCGAATCACCCACGCCGTCCCGGAACGAGGCATCTTTGACAATTAAACCGGCTCAAGCTTCGCTCCTTTCCGGGTCTGCTGCGGCGTCCGGAGACGCTTCCCTTGTGCGCCGCGCCGAACCGATCGTTGAAATCGATATTCTCGCCACCCTCGGGCAGGTCAGCTTTTCGTGGGACATCGCCAGCGACACCCTGCACTGGAGTGACAATGCCGCGGCCGTGCTTCGCGATATTCCGCAACCGGCCTTATTGAAGGCAGGCGAGTTCTCCAAGCTGATCGAGCCAATGCGCGGCATCCGCACCGATGCCGTGCTGAATTCGACGGCGAACGACAGCGGCGAGGGCGTGCCCTACCAGATCGAATACGGGCTACGTGCCAGCACGTCGTCGCCGGTGCTCTGGATCGATGAATGCGGCCGCTGGTTTGCCGGCGCGGACGGAAGGCCGTCTCGCGCACACGGTATCATCCGCATCAACAACGAACGCCATGCTCACGACGAGCAACTCTTGAAGCTGTCGCAGGACGATCCGCTCACCGGCGAATTTAACCGCACCCGCCTGACGGCGGCGTTGGCCGAGGCCATCGAAGAGGCAGGCCGCTTCCGTTCCTCCTTCGCCTTCATGCTGGTCGGTATCGATCATCTTGCGCAGATCAACGACGCCTTCGGATACGAGATCGCCGATCAGGTCATTCTCGAAGTCGCCAAGCGTATTCGTGCGCGATTGCGCGGCGGCGATGTGCTCGGGCGGTTTTCGGGCAATAAATTCGGACTGATCCTGAAGAACTGTTCGGTCGATGACATGCATGTCGCCGCCGAGCGCTTTCTCGCGGGAATCCGCGACGAGGTTGTGCCGACGCAATCCGGACCTGTTGCACTGACCGCGTCGATCGGTGCGATCAATGCGCTGCGCCACGCCAGCACGGTCGAGGAGGCGATGAGCCGGACCCAGGAAGCGCTGGATATTGCCAAGGCGCGTCGCCGGGGCTCGCTGATGGTGTGGCGTCCGAATGTCGAGCGCGAGGCCCAGCGCCGGGTCAACATCCGCGTTACCGATGAAATCGTCACTGCGCTGAACGAGCGCCGCATCGTAATGGCCTATGAGCCGGTTGTGGCGACCGCTTCGCGGCAGCCCGCCTTCCACGAATGTCTGGTGCGGATGCGGCAGGAGGACGGCGCGTATTCGCTGTCGCCGGATATCGTCCCGGTCGCCGAGAAACTCGGCTTGATCCGGCTGGTCGACCACCGGGTACTCGAACTCGTTGTCGCCGAACTGGCGGACGCGCCGCATGCACAGCTCAGCCTGAATATTTCGCCCGAGACGACGATGGACCCCGACTGGTGGGCCAGTATCGAGTCGCTGATGCGGGCCTATCCTGGCGTCGCCGAGCGGCTGATCGTCGAAATCACGGAAACCGTCGCCATTCAGGATCTGGATGACGTTCGCGGGTTTGTCACGCGGCTGAAGAATTTCGGTAGCCGCATCGCCATCGACGATTTCGGCGCGGGCTACACGTCATTCCGCAATCTGCGAAAGCTCGGCGTGGACATTGTGAAGATCGACGGCGCGTTCGTGCAGAACATCGCGCGGTCCGCAGACGATCGCGCATTTGTTCAAACGCTGATCGATCTTGCGCACCGGCTTGAGATCAAGACGGTTGCCGAGTGGGTGCAGGACGAGGAGTCGGCCAAGCTGTTGCAGGGCTGGGGCTGCGATTACATTCAGGGGCGGTTGACGGGGCTGGCGTCTATAACCAAGCCGTGGGCGGCCGCCGCTGTAAAAACGCCGCTGCAGGGCACGAAGCCCGCGGCGGCGGCAAACTGAACGTTGTAAACTGAAGTCGCAAGCTGAAGTCGGCGGTGGCGGCAGAACCTGCCGCCACGTCGTGCTGGCAGGTCAGGTTTCGTTCAGCTCTTGCTTTCCGATTCCTTGGACATCCGCTCGAGACGATCCTGCATCTCTTTCATCTGACGCTTGAGATCGTCGATGTCCGCCTCAGCGGGCTCACTGGCGGTTGGCGGCGATTCAGCGGACGGAGTTTGATTCCGCACGGGAGCGCCGAACGGCTTGAACATCGCGAACGTGCGCTCGAACATTTCCATGTTGCGGCGAACGTGTTCCTCCAGCGGCGCGAACGGCGTCATGCTGAAGGTGTTGGTCATCTGCTTGCGGAACTTCTCCTGCTCACGCGTCAGCGTATCGATGGATTGTTCGAGATACTTCGGAACAATCATCTGCATGCTGTCGCCGTAGAAGCGGATCAACTGGCGCAGGAAGGTGGTCGGCAGCAGGTTCTGGCCGGCCTTGTTCTCCTGCTCGAAGATGATCTGGGCCAGAACCGAGCGCGTAATGTCGTCGCCGGTCTTCGCGTCATAAACGAGGAAGTCTTCGCCTTCCTTCACCATGGCGGCGAGGTCCTCAAGCGTCACATACGTGCTGGTGCCGGTGTTGTAGAGGCGCCGATTGGCGTACTTTTTGATCGTAATGGGCTGGTCGGATTTTGCCATGGACTCACACATACCTAGCGAAAAGAGGAACCGGAGGACGTTGTCGAGGGCAGTGCAAACAATGCATCGCAATAAACTAAGCACTTTCAGAAAGGTACGGCTACCGTTTTGTGCAGGACGGTTAATGTCAGGGCAGGGGCGGACCGGGGAACCGCCTCCCAAACCGGCAGAATGCCTTTGGCCGATTGACACCAGAAGGCTAGGTTAAGAGGATACAGCCAAAGCCCGCCGGTCCTCCGGCGGCTTCCCGCGGCCTCAGGTCCTTCGACTTCAAAATCAGGAGATGTCCATGTCAGACGGTGTCGTCATCGTCAGCGCTGCCCGCACCCCGGTCGGCACCTTCAACGGCGCATTCGCCAACACCCCGGCCCATGAACTGGGCGCGGTCGCCATCAAGGCTGCGCTTGAGCGGGCCGGCATCGAGCCCGCGCGCGTTTCCGAAGTCATCATGGGTCAGATTCTGACCGCTGCTCAGGGACAGAACCCCGCCCGGCAGGCGGCCATGAAGGCCGGCATTCCCGTGGAAAGCCCGTCCTGGGGCGTCAATATGCTGTGCGGTTCGGGATTGCGCACGGTGGCGCTGGGCTATCAGGCTCTGATGAACGGCGACTCCGAAATCGTGGTCGCCGGCGGCCAGGAATCCATGAGCATGTCGCCGCATGCTCAACATCTGCGCGCTGGCGTGAAGATGGGCGCGCTCGATTTCGTCGATACCATGATCAAGGACGGCCTGTGGGATGCCTTCAACGGCTACCACATGGGCAATACCGCCGAGAACGTTGCGCGGCAGTTCCAGATCACCCGGCAGCAGCAGGACGAGTTCGCCGTCGGTTCGCAAAACAAGGCCGAGGCGGCGCAGAAGGCCGGCAAGTTCAAGGATGAAATCGTTCCGTTCATCGTCAAGACCCGCAAGGGCGACATTGTCGTGGAAGCGGACGAAGGCCCGCGTCACGGTGCATCAATGGATGCGATGGCCAAGCTGAAGCCGGCTTTCGAGAAGGATGGTTCGGTGACCGCGGGTAATGCGTCGGGCATCAACGATGGCGCTGCTGCGCTGGTGCTGATGACCGCCAAGCAGGCCGCCAAGGAAGGCAAGACGCCGCTCGCGCGCATCGTGTCGTGGGCGCAGGCGGGTGTCGATCCGTCGATCATGGGCACCGGCCCGATCCCGGCGTCTCGCGCCGCACTCAAGAAGGCTGGCTGGAAGGCGAGCGATCTCGATCTGATTGAGGCGAACGAAGCCTTTGCCGCGCAGGCTTCTGCCGTGAACAAGGAAATCGGATGGGATCCCGCCAAGGTCAATGTCAACGGCGGCGCGATCGCCATCGGTCATCCGATCGGCGCGTCTGGTGCGCGCGTTCTTGTGACGTTGCTGCATGAAATGCAGAAGCGCGATTCCAAGAAGGGCCTTGCGACGCTTTGCATCGGTGGCGGCATGGGCATTGCATTGTGTGTTGAACGATAAAATTCTCTGAACGCACTGCACAATACAAAATCAAAATGCCCGGCAGTTTGCCGGGCATTTTTTCTTGCTGTTATCGCAATTGGCCTGAATACTTGTTTTCCAAAAACACTTCAGTGAACTGCGGAGGGGATACCTGATATGGCACGCGTGGCATTGGTAACAGGCGGAACGCGCGGCATCGGCGCTGCGATCAGCAAGGCGTTGAAGGCTGCGGGTTACAAGGTTGCGGCGAGTTATGCCGGCAACGATGAAGCCGCAGCGAAATTCAAGGCCGAGACGGGAATTCCCGTTTACAAGTGGGATGTCGGTGCGTTCGATGCGTGCGCGGACGGCGTGAAGAAAGTCGAAGCCGATATCGGTCCGATCGACGTCCTCGTCAACAATGCCGGTATTACCCGCGACGTGCCGTTCCACAAGATGACGCTCGATCAGTGGAACGCCGTGATGAACACCAATCTCGGTTCACTGTTCAACATGACTCGGCAGGTGATCGAGGGCATGCGTGGCCGCAAGTTCGGGCGCATCATCAACATCTCATCGATCAACGGCCAGAAGGGCCAGTTCGGTCAGGTCAATTATTCGGCGGCGAAGGCTGGTGATATCGGATTCACCAAGGCGCTGGCGCTCGAGAATGCGCGCGGCGGAATCACGGTGAACGCGATTTGCCCCGGCTACATCAATACCGAGATGGTGCAGGCCGTGCCCAAGGACGTGCTTGAGAAAAATGTCATTCCGCAGATCCCTGTTAACCGCCTGGGCGAGCCGGAAGAAATCGCGCGTGCCGTGGTATTCCTTGCCTCCGACGATTCCGGCTTCGTCACAGGGTCGACGATGACCATCAACGGCGGACAATACCTGCAGTAAGACGTCGATCCTCGAATAGCGGAAATCCGCTTCCTGATATGGCGTTGTCGCGGGTTGAATGGCATTGATCCGCGATGACGTCTTCAACCGCCACTCTTATCGGTCTTGCCGCCATCCTCATGTGGTCGCTGCTTGCCGCGCTCACCGTCGCGACGGGCCGCATTCCGCCGTTTCAACTGCTCGCGATGACATTCGCCATCGGTGCCTGCGTCGGTCCCGCGACCTGGCTGTGGCGTCCGTCGGCCATTCGCGCCTTGCGGCAACCGCTTGCGGTATGGCTGATCGGCATCGGTGGTCTGTTCGGCTATCACGCGCTGTATTTTATCGCCCTGCGTCTCGCACCGCCGGCTGAAGCCGGGTTGCTGAACTACCTCTGGCCGTTGCTGATCGTGTTGCTTTCGTCGCTGCTGCCAGGCGAGCGGCTGGCGCCGCATCATATTGTCGGCGCGGTTTTGGGCTTCGCCGGGACGATCTTGCTGTTCGCCGGCAATAGCGGGTCGTCACCAGATCCTGCGCATATTCCCGGCTTTGTCGCAGCCTTTGTCGCCGCGTTCGTCTGGGCAGGCTACTCGGTGATGTCGCGCAAACTCGCGGCGGTGCCGACCGATGCCGTTGCCGGCTTTTGTTTTGCGACGGCGCTGCTGGCGGCGCTCTGCCACTTCGCTCTTGAAACGACGGTATGGCCGGAGACCGCCTTACAATGGCTTGCCATTGTGGCGCTCGGGATCGGGCCGGTGGGGATTGCGTTTTTCGTGTGGGACATCGGCATGAAGCGCGGCGATATTCGCGTATTGGGGGCTGCGTCTTATGCCACGCCGCTGCTGTCGACCGCGTTTCTGATTCTCGCGGGCTTTGCGAAGCCAACCGCGACGCTCGCCATCGCGGCCGCACTGATTGCGGGCGGCGGATTGATCGCGGCGAAGGACATGATCGTCAAACGAGGGGCATGATCCCGAAAAGTGGAAACCGGTTTTCGGACCAGATCATGCCCAATCATTAGGTTGGCTTCCAGCCCGGCGGGGCCAGCTCGAATTTTGCAAAGTCGAATCCAGGCGCGACGGTGCAGCCGACCAAAGTCCAGTCGCCAGTGCTTTCCGCGGCCTGCCAAGCATGAGCCGGGACGGTAGCCTGAGGTTGCTCGCCGGCAGTGAGATTGGGGCCGAGCCGGATCGCTCGTTCGCCGTTCTCCTCGGCAATCCGCAGCGTCAATGTGCTTCCTGCATGGTAATGCCAGATTTCCACGGCATCGACGCGATGCCAGTGCGATCGCTCGCCGCGCGCCAGCAGGAAGTAGATCGCAGTGGATGCCGCGCGGCTACCGTCGATGGTGTGCGGATCGCGAAAGGTCTCGCGATAGTGCCCGCCTTCGGGATGCGGCTTCAGGCCGAGCCGCGCGATAACGTCGCGCGCGGTCAATTCGGCTTTGACGTTCGTCATGCCTTGTTCTTGCGCTCGCGCAGCTCGCCAAAAACCTCTGCCGGGCTTTTGCCCGCGAGGCCAACAGCGGCCGCGACGGCTGGAACGTCCGCGCGCAGAAACGTGTTGGCTTCCTTCTCGTTACGGATCAGGGTTGGAATCGTCGGCTGGTTCGCGGCGCGCAGTTTCGCCACTTCCTCGGCACGGGCCTTCAGCGCCGGATTGTTCGGCTCGATGCCGAGTGCGAACTTGACGTTGGACGCGGTGTATTCGTGGCCGCAATAAACGCGCATGTCGTTAGGCAGCGCGCGCAGCTTCAGCAGCGACTCCCACATCATCGGATAGGTCCCCTCGAACACACGGCCGCAGCCGATCGAGAACAGTGTATCGGCGCAGAACAGCGCACGATCTTCGTCAAACACGTAGCTGATATGATCAAGGGTGTGGCCCGGGGTTTCCAGCACGCGTGCGCTCAGGTTGCCGACCTTCACGCTGGCACCTTCCTTGACGCGTTCGTCGACAAGCGGAATCGCAGCGGCCTTGTCGTGCGGCGCGACCACCCGGCAATTATACTTTGTCTTGAGTTCGTCGATCCCCCCGACATGATCCATGTGATGGTGAGTGACGAGAATGTCGGTCAGCGTCCAGCCTTCGCGCTGCAAGGCCTTGATGATGGGGCCTGCTTCCGGCGCGTCGATAGAGGCGGTCGCCTTGGTGACCGGATCGTGAATGAGATAGCCGAAATTATCGGACAGGCAGGGGAATAGGCGGATTTCGGCAGCCATGACGTCTCCATTCATCGAGAATAACGCAGGCTAACACGCCCTTATTCGCGAGTGAAATACGTTAACGCCGTTCCGGAGATCGCCTAGCGGCCGCTGCGCGGCGCTGTTCTCCGTGATAGGCT
>JAZKDK010000026.1:26540-97535 GCA_040387615.1 Pseudomonadota bacterium
CCGTTCCGGAGATCGCCTAGCGGCCGCTGCGCGGCGCTGTTCTCCGTGATAGGCTAGTGTGGCGGCTCGCAAGTCCGCATCATTTCTACGGCACGGTCTTTTGCGGACTTGCGAGCTAAAGCCACACTAGAACTATAGTTTTCTAGTGTCCTTTCGAATCCGAAGTTCGCTTGGGAGCGTGCTGCGAAATGAAACGAACTTCGGATTCGGGACACTAGCGTCATGACAATCGATGTGATCGATCTTCGCAATTTCTATTCGCAGCGCCTCGGTGCGGTGGCGCGGCGGCTGATCAATCGCGGGATTCAGCGACACTGGCCGAACGCGGACGGCTTGCGTGTCGCAGGGCTCGGTTATCCGACGCCTTATCTCGGCCTGTTTCGCGAGGATGCCGAACGGTGCATCGCGCTGATGCCTGCTGCCCAGGGTGTCCTGAAATGGCCGACGGCGCGCCCCACTTTGTCGACGCTGGTCGATGAATTTTCATTGCCGCTGGCGGATGCCGCGGTCGATCGCATCCTGCTGGTTCATGCGCTGGAAATATCGGACGACCCGGAAGGGCTTCTGCGTGAGGTGTGGCGTGTCCTCGCTCCATCCGGGCGGATGATGGCGATCATTCCCAACCGGCGCGGCGTGTGGACGCGGACCGACAATACGCCGTTCGGGCATGGTCGCCCGTATTCGCGTTCGCAGATCACGCAACTGCTGCGGCAGACATGGTTCACGCCGACGGCATGGGGCGAAGCGTTGTTCGTGCCGCCCTTCCAGAGCGGGTGGGTGCTGCGCTCGGCGATGGCCTGGGAACGGATGAGTGCTGCAGTGTCGTCGCCGTTCGCAGGCGTTCATATCGTTGAAGCGTCGAAGCAGGTTTATCGCGCGATCCCGGCACACCGCGAACGCACGCGCCTCATTCCGTCGATGCCGCCTGTTCTCCTGCCAACGCCGACGCGGCGCGATGATCGGCCCGCAGCCGGCTGAATAGCTGCTTGAATCACAATGGCCCGCCTGAGGAGTGCTCGGGCGGGCCATTGTGTTGTTACGGACATGCCATCATGGGCATGGCATCAGATGGCGTTGGCTTACTCGCTGGCCGTTTCCGCCGGAGGCTGAGCGGCCCCTTCGGGACGCGGGCCGGGCGGACGACGCCGGCGGCGATGACCGAAACGCTCGCCGTTACCCGGATTGACGTTACCTTCGCTGGGTCCGGTTGGCTGCGGCTGAGCGCCGCCGGTAATGAAGGACGGAAGGCGGTCAACCTGATCGCCTTCGGCAGGCGGTGTGGAAGGCTGCGGCTGCGGTCGGCTGTCGCGATCACGGAAGTTCTGCTCACGCGGCTGATGCTGTTCACGCGGAAATGGCTGTTGTTCGCGCGGCTGAAACTGCGGCTGCGGTTGCGGTTGTGGCTGATGCCCTGGTGCAAAGCCGGGTTCGGCGCCGAAGTTGGAATAGCTGTCGCTTTCGTCGCCGTTGTCGTCGAGTGCATCGCCATCGGCGCGCGGCATCGGCTGCTGCTGCGGCTGGTTCTGGCGGAATTGCTCCTGCGCCGCGGCGATCAGCCGGAAATAGTGCTCGGCGTGCTGGTAGTAGTTCTCGGCGGCAACCGGATCGCCGGACGAGCGCGCGTCGCGCGCGAGCTGGACATATTTCTCTGCGACGTGAGAAGCGGTACCGCGAATCTTGATGTCCGGTCCGTTGGACTCGAACACCCGGGTCATCGGGTTCTGGCCGCGCCGGTTATTGTTATTGTTGTTGTTATTATTATTGTTGTTCCGGCTGCGCATGCGCTTGTTGTTATTCGGGCCGTTTCTCATGTGGTGCCTTTTACCGATTCTGGATCGTGGTGATTGATGTGCGGACACGGCGCAGTGCATTCGCGCAGGCGGCGATACCGTAAATATTCAGACCGTGGTTTTCATACTTCGCGTTCAACAAAGACGCGTTCTCCAAATGCCCGAAGGCAATGAGCCATCTGGGCCGGATCAGCCTGAGCCAACAGGCGCTATGTTTTGCAGTTGAGTGTACAAGCGCAATATCAGGCTTTCGTTCGCTTCGCGGTCCCAAGCAGCGCAGCTCTTTCAGCCTTCGCGCTCGTCATGACCTGCCTTTTTGGAACCTTTCACTCGGCGGGCATCCCTTTCGAGATTTCTGGCTTCGACCCGTCATTTCTGAACGGGGGCCACGACCCTGAACCGATGTTGTGGCCGGAACGTAGTCGCTCCGGGCCGATATTCCAAGAGGTTTTTTCTGGGCCGAACCCCCTTTAAAACGCCGTTTTTCGCCCCATGACGGCGCGATGAATACCGCCCAGATCGGCCCTCGGCGGGGATGACAGGGTTAATCCCGCCGCGCGCATCAGCGCGCTCACCTGCGCGCTCTGATCGTGTCCGACCTCGAATATCAGACCCCCCTCTGGAGCGAGCAGGGCCGCTGCCTGAGGCGTGATCGCGCGATAGGCGTCGAGGCCGTCTGTGCCGCCGTCGAGCGCCAGATGCGGATCATGGTCGCGGACATCGCGGTCGAGCGTAGCGATATCCGCGGAGCGGATGTAGGGCGGATTCGACACGATCAGATCAAACGGGCCGGACAGCGCCGCTGTGTAGTCGCATTGCACGAACGAGGCCCGGCCGACCAGACCAAGCCGTTGTGCATTCAACTCGGCGGTCGCCAGTGCTGCCATGCTGATGTCGGTGCCGACCCCCGTGGCATCGGTAAGCTCCGAAAGCAGCGCCAGCAGAATGGCGCCGGAGCCGGTGCCGATATCGGCAATGCGAAGCGCCTTCGTTGCACGGGCATTGCTCGCTAAAACCTCAAGCGCTGCGGCGACGACGGTTTCGGTATCGGGACGCGGGATCAGTGTGGCGTCCGACAGGCGAAGATCGAGCCCCCAGAATTCCTTGTGGCCGAGAATGCGGGCGACTGGCTCGTGCGTCATCCGGCGCTGCGCGAAAGAGACGATGGTTGTTTCCTCAGCGCCGGTAATCAGACGCGAAGCCTGCGTTGCGAGCCCGGTGTGATCGAGACCGAGCGCCGCGCCGATCAGTAGCCGCGCATCGAGATCTGGCGATTCGAAGCCGCCGGTTCGGAGTTGTGATGCCAATGCGCGCCGCGCCGCTTCGATGGTCAGTCCGGCGAACGGGCCGCCGGCGCTCACGACACGCCGCCCTGTTCCGCCATTTGCGCCGCCTGATGCTCGGTGGTCAGTGCGTCGACCAGTTCGCCCAATGCGTCGCCCGCGATCACCTGCGGCAATTTGTAGAGCGTGAGGTTGATGCGGTGGTCGGTGACGCGGCCCTGCGGGAAATTGTAGGTCCGGATGCGCTCAGAGCGGTCGCCGGAGCCGACCTGGCCCTTGCGCTCGGCGGAGCGCGCGGAATCGAGACGTTGCCGTTCGGCATCGTAGATGCGCGAACGCAGGATGTTCATCGCGCTGGCGCGGTTCTTATGCTGCGAGCGGCTGTCCTGCATCATCACAACGATGCCGGTCGGGATGTGGGTAATGCGGATCGCGGATTCGGTCTTGTTGACGTGCTGGCCGCCGGCGCCCTGCGCGCGCATGGTCTCGATCCGCAGGTCGTCGTTCTTGATGGCGACGTCGACCTCTTCGGCCTCGGGAAGCACTGCGACCGTCGCTGCCGAGGTGTGGATACGGCCCTGCGTTTCGGTGTCGGGCACACGCTGTACCCGATGCACGCCGGATTCAAATTTCAGTTTGGCGTACGCGCCGCGGCCCTGCACCTCGGCGATGATTTCCTTGTAGCCGCCCATGGTGCCTTCGGAGGCGGAGATCAGGTCGACCTTCCAGCCCTTCAGCGATGCGAAACGCTCATACATGCGGAACAGGTCGCCTGCGAACAGCGAAGCCTCATCGCCGCCGGTGCCGGCGCGAATTTCGAGCACCACGTTGCGCTCGTCCATCGCGTCCTTGGGCAGCAGCGCGACGCGGATATCCTGCGCGAGCTCGTCGCGGCGCGCCTCAAGCTGCGGCCGTTCGCCCTCGGCCATCGATCGCATGTCGGGCTCGATGGCTGGGTCGGCGATCAGTGCATCGATGCCGGTGATTTCATCGACCGCCGAGCGGTACGCTTTCACGGCGTCGACCACCGGGCTCAGTTCGCTCAGTTCGCGGGTGATGCGGACATAGGTTTCCGAGTTCACCTGTCCGAGCAGTTCGGCTTCGAGCGAAGCGTGACGCGCCAGCAATGTATCGAGTTTGGCTTCGGGCAGCGTGGTCATGGGTCTCGATCAATCAAGGGTGAATTCAACGGCGGCTTCGGAAAGGTCCGGAAGCGCCGCTACAACGAAAGCCCTTCGGCTTCGGCGAATTCCATCAGCTTGCTGCGGATCGAGACGCTTCCGGCCGGCGCATCCAGCAACGGCGTGATCATGGCTTCGGCCTTCTGGGCGTCGAGATCGAGAATCAGCGCCTTTACCGGACCGTGCGCGGTCGCCGACAGCGACAGCGAGCGATAGCCGAGCGCGATCAGCGCCAGCGCGCCGAGCGGTTGCGAGGCCATTTCACCGCACAGTGAGACGGATTTGCCGGCGGCATTGGCCTTCTTCGCTATGTCGCGCAAGGCGCGCAGGATCGGCGCCGACAGCGTATCGAAGCGGTCGGTGACCCGCGAATTGCCGCGATCAACCGCGAACAAAAATTGAAACAGGTCGTTCGAGCCGACCGACACGAAGTCGACCCGCTTGAGCAGTTCGTCCATCTGATAGAGCAGCGCCGGGACTTCGACCATGGTGCCGACATCGACGCGCTCGGGCAGCGTGTGCCCGTGCTGGCGCAGGTAGGTCAGTTCGCGTTCGATCACCAGCTTGGCCTGATCGAATTCGTCGACCTGCGAGATCATCGGAAACATCACGCGCAGATAACGTCCGGAAGCGGCGCGCAGCAGTGCACGGATCTGACCGCGCAACAGACCCGGCCGGTCCAGCCCCAGACGGATTGCGCGCCAGCCCAGCGCCGGATTTTCCTCGACGATCGTGTCCATATACGGCAGCGCCTTGTCGCCGCCGATGTCGAGGGTGCGGAAGGTGACCGGCTTGTCGCCGGCGGCGTCCAGCACCGAACGGTAGAGAGCGAGCTGTTCGCTGGTGCGCGGCAGGCTTTGCCCGACCATGAACTGCAGTTCGGTGCGAAACAGACCGATGCCTGACGAGCCGGTATCGTCGATGTGAGGCAGATCGATCACGAGACCGGCGTTGATCATCAGATCGACAGGCTGGCCGTCTTTGGTCACGCAGGGTTTGTCCCGCAGCTCGCGGTACTGTTCCTGCCGGCGTGCGCGGAAGCGGACGCGCTCGGCATAGGCCGACTGGATTTCGTTCGACGGGCGGATGTAGATCGAACCCGAAGTGCCATCGACGATGATCGCGTCGCCGGGATCGGCGATGCCCGCGGCGTTCGGCACTTCGCCGACCGCCGGAATGCCGAGCGCCCGCGCCACGATCGACACGTGTGAATTGGCGGTGCCTTCTTCCAGCACGAGGCCGCGCAGCCGCTTGCGGTCGTAATCGAGCAGAGCCGCCGGGCCCATTGAGCGCGCGATCAGGATCGCATTGTCGGGCAACTGCTCGCGGGACGGCGCGTGATCCTGTCCGACGAGCTGGCGCATCAGGCGGTGGCCGAGATCTTCCAGATCGTGCAGGCGGTCGCGCAGATAGGGATCAGTCGAGCGCAGCATGCGGGCGCGGGTGTCGGACTGCACGCGCTCGACGGCGGCTTCGGCGGTGAGGCCGGTCGCGACCGCTTCGTGCAGCTTGTGCTGCCAGCCCTGGTCGTTGGCGAACATGCGATAGGCTTCGAGCACGTCGCGGTGCTCGCCGCCCTCGGCGACATCGCCGCGCTCCAGCATGCGGTCGAGATCGGCGCGCAGTTTCAGGATCGCAGTATCCAGCCGCTTGAGTTCTTTCGGCAGATCTTCGGCGATGTAGTTGGTGATGACGACGCGCGGTTCGTGCAGCACGACATGGCCAAGCGCGATGCCGTCCGACAGGACCGCACCGGCCTTGTGCAGCGAATGGCGCGCGGCGGGTTCGGCACCGGGCTTGGCGATCGCGGATAGCTCGCCCGAGGCGATCATTTCCGCGACCACCATGGCGGTGGTCTGCAGCGCTTCGACTTCCTCTTCGACGTAGGTGCGGTGAGCGCGGTTCTGCACCACCAGCACGCCGAGCGTATTGCCGGATCGCAGGATCGGCACACCGAGGAACGAATGGTAGATTTCTTCGCCGGTTTCCGGGCGATACGAGAACGCTGGATGCGATTGGGCGTTCGACAGGTTCAGCGGCGTCGCCTCGGACGCAACGAGACCGACGAGGCCCTCATGGGCGTTCAGCACCGTCTGGTGGACCGCGTCGCGGTTCAGACCTTCGGTGGCATAGAGCTCAAGGGTGTTGTCGACGCGCAGCACGTAGGTCGAACAGACCTCCGCCACCATATTGGCGGCGATCAGCACCACGATCTTGTCGAGCCGTTCCTGAGCGCTGACCTGTTCGGCCATCACTTCGCGGAGCCGTCTCAGCAAGACGCGGGGGCCTCCCAGCGCGCTCCGCATTCGTTGACATCCTTACCCGCAATTCCAGCGCGGCCTGTGACCGGCTGCGATAGCGTTAACTAGCAGTAAAATAACGACTTTTCAGGTCTCGCGTGGACCGCTTCGCCGGATTCGGGACGTGTCTGACGGTCCAGAATCGGAGGCGCGGGCGCGGGTGCCTTATCCTGAGGCTATATCGAATTGAGGCGCGTTTTGCCAAGCAAAACACCTGCCAAAAGATGAGAGGCAGTCCAGCAAAATGACCTCGGCATAATGCCGCGGCGGCGGACCGCGTAGAATGAGGTTTAGGCCTGATCCAGCCCGTAAAGCGTATGCAGTGTCCGGACCGCGAGTTCGGTGTAGGCGGCGTCGATCAGCAGCGAGAACTTGATTTCGGATGTGGTGATGGCGCGGATGTTGATGTTGCGCTCCGACAGCGCCTTGAAGGCCTGCGCGGCGATGCCGGCATGACTTCGCATGCCGATGCCGATCACCGAGACCTTGGCGACGTCGGTGGCCGAATCCATTGCCTTGTAGCCGATCTTGTCCCGCGCCTTGGCGATGGTGTCCTTGGCGCGGGAATATTCCGAAGCCGGAACGGTGAAGGTGAGGTCGGTGGTCTTGCCGTCCTCGGACACGTTCTGCACGATCATGTCGACGTTGATGCTGGCGTCCGCCAGCGGGCCGAAGATGGCCGCAGCCACGCCGGGCTTGTCGTCGATCTGGCGCACGGAAATCTGGGCTTCGTCCTTCGAGAAGGCGATACCGGTAACGACTTGGCTCTCCATAATTTCCTCCTCGCTGCAAATCAGCGTTCCCGGCGGCGTGCCGTGGGGGTCGATGTCTTCCGGCTTGTCGAAGCTCGAGCGCACAAACACCGGCACGTTATGAACCATGCCCAGTTCCACAGAGCGGACCTGAAGCACCTTGGCGCCCTGCGACGCCATTTCCAGCATTTCCTCGAACGCGACCTTCTCAAGCCGCCGCGCCTTCGGCACCACGCGCGGGTCGGTGGTGTAGACGCCGTCGACATCGGTGTAGATGTCGCAGCGCTCGGCCTGGATCGCGGCTGCGATCGCGACGGCGGATGTGTCGGAGCCGCCGCGCCCGAGCGTGGTCACGCGTCCCGTCGGCTGATGAATGCCCTGGAAGCCGGCGACGACAGCGACTTCCTTGCGTTCCTTGAATCGCTTGATCAGTTCGCTGCCGTCGATCCCGGTGATGCGCGCTGACGCATGCGCGTCGCTGGTCAGGATCGGAATCTGCCAGCCCTGCCAGGAGCGGGCCTGGATGCCGAGCGATTGCAGCACAATGGCGAGCAGTCCCGCGGTGATCAATTCACCCGAGGCGACGATGGCGTCGTATTCACGCGCGTCGTGCAGCGGCGAGGCTTCGCTCGCCCAGGCCACCAGTTCATTGGTTTTGCCGGACATGGCCGACACAACGACAGCGACGTCATGACCGGCATCGACTTCGCGCTTCACATGCTGCGCGACATTGCGGATGCGGTCGATGTTGGCGACGGACGTGCCGCCGAATTTCATTACAAGGCGGCCCATGTACTCTTATCGCGGCTAGTGGCGCGGTCCCGATCAGGCTGGTTGTCAGTAAGGAGCCAGTTCCGCGCAAAACGGCAGCACGGCCCCGAAAAGGCGGCTATACATACCCATCGGGTCGCGAGCAAGCAACACAGGACGGGAATGGGCCGCTATATCGACGATATCCTTCAACCAGGCGAGAAGATTCTCTATTCCACCACGATTCACGGAATCATCTACGTCCCGGGTCTGGCGTGCCTGGCGGTCGCCGGGGCCTGTCTGGTGGGGTCGGGCGGCGGGGTTATCTTGCCGCTGCTGGCGGTGAGCGCGCTTTTGGCGCTTCTGGGCGGCGCGCTGCTGTTCCGGGCCTGGTTCCAGCGCTGGACGACGGAAACGGACGTGACCTCGCTGCGGCTGGTTCACAAGGAAGGCTTCATCAAGCGTCAGACCTTCGAGATGAGTTTGGATAAGATCGAAAGCGTCGACGTTACCCAGAGCATTGCGGGCCGGATTTTTGGGTGGGGAGATGTCACCGTTAATGGTGTCGGGGAGGGCACCAAGACGATAAAGATGATTGGTGCGCCGGTCGAATTCCGTAACCACATCACGGCTCGCTAGCGCGCAAAGTTCTTCGGCTCGACAGGCGGCAATCGGACAACATCTCGGTATGACTACAAATTCTCCATCTGCGTCCACGGTTGATCCCGGCGAAGTCGCGCGGTTCTCGCAGCTGTCCGAACAGTGGTGGGACCCGAAGGGCAAGATGGCGCCGCTGCACAAGATCAATCCGCTGCGGCTGGCCTATATCCGCGACACGGCGTGCCGCAAGTTCGACCGCAATCCGAAGAGCCTGAACTGCCTGTCCGGGTTGCGCATCCTCGACATCGGCTGCGGAGCCGGACTGCTGTGCGAACCGCTGACGCGGCTCGGCGCGCAGGTGATCGGCGTCGACCCGTCGGACACCAACATCGCGGTCGCCAAACTTCATGCCGAGCGGGGCCATCTCAGCATCGACTATCGCTGCACCACCATCGAAGAGATGGACCCGCGCGAGCGTTTCGACATCGTGCTGGCGATGGAGGTGGTCGAACACGTTGCCAATGTCGGGATGTTCCTCGACCGCTGTGCCGCGCTGCTCAAACCGACCAGCATGATGGTCGCATCGACCATCAACCGGACATGGAAGAGCTTTGCGCTGGCGATCGTGGGAGCGGAATATGTTCTGCGCTGGCTGCCGCGCGGCACCCATCAGTGGGACAAGTTCGTCACGCCGGCGGAACTGACGCACCATCTGGAGCGCAACAAGCTCGCTATCAGCGATCAGGCGGGCGTGGTTTACAATCCGCTCGCGGACCGCTGGAGCCTGTCGTCCGATATGGACGTGAACTACATGCTGGTCGCCGAAGCGGCGACCTAGGACCAGGTGCATGCAACGCCGGCATGATATCGTGCCGGTTGACCGCAGGCTGCTGACTAGGCCTTAAAGAATGCGGCGCTCCCGCTGCTCTGGTCTCACCCCGCATCATGACCCAGCTCATTTGGCTCTGGATCCCCTTCACGCTGCTGGCCGCAGCGGGTCAGGTCGTGCGCAACGCCATGCAGCGCGGGCTGACGGCCCAGCTTGGCACGCTCGGGGCGACCCATATCCGCTTTCTGTTCGGGTTTCCGTTTTCGCTGGTTTTTCTCGGACTGATTCTTGCTGTCACCGGTGACCGGTTGTCCTGGCCCGAGACCGGGTTCTGGGCGTGGCTGGTGGTCGGCGGCATGGCGCAGATTCTCGCCACCGCCCTGATGCTGATGGCCATGAATGAGCGCTCGTTCGTGGTGACGACGGCTTACCTCAAGACCGAGGCGATTCAGGCGGCGATCTTCGGCTTCGTGTTTCTCGCGGACCATCTCACGGTGTTGAAGGTCGCTGCCATTCTGATTGCTACCATCGGTGTGGTGATTACCGCGCTGCGGCCCGGCGGCATGAAGGGCTTCGGCAACCTGAAGCCCACGGTGCTTGGTCTCGTTGCGGCCGCGTTCTTCGCGTTGTCGGCGGTCGGTTATCGCGGTGCCATTCTCAATGTCACGGGGGTGAGTTTCGTCACCGCGGCGAGCCTGACACTGGTGGCGACGCTGCTGATGCAAACCATCGTGCTATCCGGTTGGCTGATCGTGCGCGTGTCCGGAACGATGACCGCCATCTTTCGTCTCTGGAAGCCGTCGATGTTCGCAGGCTTCATGGGATCATTCGCTTCATTGTTCTGGTTTCTCGCCTTCGCGCTGACCGCTGCTGCGAATGTACGAACGCTGGCGCTGGTCGAGGTGCTGTTCGCGCAAGGCGTGGCTTATTATTCGATGAAGCAGGCCATATCGCTGCGGGAAATCTCCGGTATTGCGCTGATCCTGCTTGGTGTCGCAATGCTAGTGGCGGGCTAGGGCACGATCCCCAAAAAATGGGAACTGGTTTTCGGGAAAGATCATGCCCGAATAAAAATCAGTTCCGGTCGCCCGGCAGGACCGGCAGAGGTGCCACTTCGACGCCTTCGTCGATCAGCGCGCGGGCCTCTTCGGTGGTTGCCTCGCCGTAGATCGCGCGATGCTCGATGTCGCCGTAATGCATCTTGCGGGCTTCATCCGGAAACTTGTTGCCGACATTGTCCGCGTTCTTGAGCACGTGGTCGCGCAGTTCCTTCAGCTTTGAAAGAAGCTCACGCTCCTGCGGCGCCATCACCAGCGATGTCGATGCTGTATCCTCGGCGGGGGCTGCTACGGGCTCCGGTGCCGATTTGGATTTGCCCTTGCGCGCGATACGCGGCGCCATGATTGCTTTTTCGACCTTGGTGGAGTCGCAGGCCGGACAGGCAACGAGCCCACGCTTGTGCTGGCTGTCGTAAGCCGCCGAACTCTGGAACCAGCTCTCGAACGCGTGGCCGCGGTCACAGCGCAGCGCATAGCGGATCATACCGATCCCCGCACGAGATGCAGATGCTCCGGTCCGGCCTTCGGGTCGGAGAGGCCGAAGCGGCGGCCATGCTGCAAGGATGGAATGCTCTTGCGGACCGCTTGGACTTTCGCCGGATCGATTTTCGCCAGCACCACACCGGGCTCGACGCCGCCTTCGGCGAGGATTTCGCCCCAGGGATCGACGATCAGCGAGTGGCCATAGGTCTCGCGGCCGCTTTCGTGCTTGCCGGCCTGCGCAGCCGCGAAGACGAAGCAGCCGTTCTCGATGGCGCGGGCACGCAACAGGGTGCTCCAATGGGCTTCGCCGGTTCTGACCGTGAATGCAGACGGCACCGTGATGAAGGACGCGCCGGCTTCGGCGAGTGCACGGTAGAGCGCGGGAAAGCGCACGTCGTAGCAGATCGTCAGCCCGATGCGGCCCCAGGGCAGATCCGACATAACGGCGGTTTCGCCCGGCTGATAGTTGGCGGACTCGCGGTAGCTCTCGCCGCCGTCGAGTTCGATATCGAACATGTGGATCTTGTCGTAGCTGGCGAGAATGTTGCCATCGGGCGCAATCAGGAACGAACGATTTGCTGCGCGCTCGGGATTGGCGCGCACCGCGAGCGAACCGATGTGCAGGTAAATCTTCAACTCGCGCGCCAACTCACGATAGGCCTTGAGCGAACGGTCGTCTTCCTCGCTCGCGAGCAGTTCAAACAGCGCCTTGCGGTTCTGCTGAATGATGTTGGTGACTTCTGGCGTCTGGACGTAGTCCGCACCCTTGTCCTTGGCTTCACGGATCAGCGCGATTCCCTGGGCGAGGCTTGTCTCCGGCAGCATCGCGGTGCGCATCTGCACCATGGCTGCTGTGAACGGAGCGCCGCTTTCAATGGTTGTCATGAAGATACCTTCTGACCGGCGAGCAGGCCATCGAGCTTGCCTTCGCGGTCGAGCGCGTAAAGATCGTCACAGCCGCCGACATGCTGCTTGTCGATGAAGATCTGCGGAAACGTCGCGCCGCCCTTGGCGCGCTCGACCATCTCCGCGCGCCAGCTTGGATCGACCGCGACATCGTATTCGGTGAAGGCAGCGTTCTTGCGCGTCAG
Organism: Pseudomonadota bacterium; assembly: GCA_040387615.1. Classification (GTDB taxonomy): domain Bacteria; phylum Pseudomonadota; class Alphaproteobacteria; order Rhizobiales; family Xanthobacteraceae; genus Afipia. The sequence goes on from JAZKDK010000026.1 coordinate 38,658, forward strand.
CAGCGATTTCGCAGCGCTACAATAGCCGCATCCGGGACGCGTGTAGATCTCGATAAGTGCAGCCATGACTTGCCTTTACGACTTGCCTTTACGGAACGGGAAGGACTCAAATTATATGGGGGTCTGGAGCGTGTCCACAACCCGCGAGAACACCAGCACATCCACCGACGCAGCCCTAGCCCGCAACAACGCGCGTGCGCAGGCGTCAACTGTCGCGCCGGAGGTCAAAACGTCGTCAATCAGTACGATCCGGCGCCCCTGCACGGTGGATTTGTTCTCCGGCGGGACCTTGAACGCACCCTGCACGTTGAGTGCACGATCCGATCGGGACAGGCCGACCTGCTGCAGCGTTGGCCGCACACGATGGAGAGCGTTGCCGATTACAGGTAGATTCGCGGATTTGCCGATCACCCCCGCCAGCGCGCCGGACTGGTTGTAGCGGCGGCTCCAGCCACGCCGCCAGTGCAGCGGCACCGGAATAAGCGCATCGGCATCGCTGAGAAGTTCCTGACCGGCACGGGCCATCCAGCGGCCCATGGTCGGCGCCAGATCGGTGCGATCCTGATACTTCAGGGCGTGGACCATCGTCCGCGCCACCTCGTCGTAGCGAACCGCGGCGCGGGCGCGCTGATAGGCCGGCGGATCGGCGATGGCCTGCATCGACAGCAGGCCCGGTCCCGGATCGTAGACAAACGGAATGCCGAGCCGTGCGCAGAATGGCGGTGCGATGAACGACAGCTTGGCCCAGCAAGCCGCGCAAACGCCTTCGCCTGCGACAGGCTCGCGGCACGACACGCAAAGCGTCGGGAGGGCGATGTCGAGGGCAAGCCGTGGGAGCGAGGTGAGGGTGGAGCTGCAGGCTCGGAGCGTGCCAAGAAAGCGGCTGCGCAACCGGCCTGAAGGATGTGGCGATGCCTGATCGAGCCCCGACATGATCTTCCCCGCGATCAGAGGCTAGTTCCACTCGCAGGGAATTGCCAGACCAGTCTCCAAGAGCGTACCTACGGCCATGACCTCGTCACCGAAAGATATGCCGCCGCGCCTGTTCGACCGCGCTCTGTTGCGCGATCGGCAGACCCGCGCGTCGCGGCAGGGAGCCGCGTCCTTCCTGCTTGATCGCGTGGCGGAGGACATGGCGGAGCGGCAACAGGCGGTGCTCCGTGAGTTTTCTGACGGCATCGATCTCGGCACCCCCGGAGATCAGGTGCGCGGCGCGCTCACGGGCAGCGTCAGGCAGTTGCGCGCGGTGGCGCTGCCGATCTCCAACGCCGAGCCACTGGCGCTTGCACCGTCCTCAGCCGATCTCGTGGTCTCAGCGCTGGCGCTGCAGTTCGTCAATGACTTGCCGGGTGTGATGGCGCAAATCCGCCGCGCGCTGAAGCCGGACGGACTGTTTCTCGCCGCGATGATCGGTGGCGAAACACTGACTGAACTGCGGCAGTCGTTTGCTGCGGCGGAATCCGAGGTGGAAGGCGGTGTGTCGCCGCGCGTGGCGCCGTTCGCGGATCTGCGTGATCTCGGTGCGCTGCTGCAGCGCGCGGGATTTGCATTGCCGGTGACCGACGTGGATCGCATTGTCGTGCGCTACGACAACGCGTTTGCACTGATGCAGGATTTGCGGCGCATGGGCGCGACCAACATTCTGAATGAGCGCCGCCGGACGCCGTCGCGCCGTGCCACGTTTCTTAAGATGGCGCAGATTTACGCCGAGCGGTTTTCCGATCCCGACGGGCGCATCCGTGCGACGTTTGATATCGTCTGGCTGTCCGGATGGGCGCCGCATGAAAGTCAGCAGAAGCCGCTGAAGCCGGGTTCGGCGAAGATGTCGCTGGCCGATGCGGTGAACAAGGCGCGCGAGCAAAAATAATTACAGCAGCAAATCCGTCAGGTGCGCGATCAGCGGAATGTCCGCAGGCGGCATCGGATAGTCGCGCAGCTTGTTGGAGCGCACCCATGCGAGTTGCTGGCCCTCGCGCGCTGTGACGGTGCCCTCCCATCTCCGGCAGATGTAGAGCGGCATCAGCAGGTGAAAGGTTTCATAACCGTGGCTGGCGAACGTCAGCGGCGCCAGACATGGCTCCTCCACCGTGATGCCGAGTTCTTCCGCGAGTTCGCGGATCAGCGCCGGTTCTGGCCGCTCACCGGGCTCCAGTTTGCCGCCGGGAAACTCCCACAGGCCCGCGAGCGTCTTGCCTTTGGGCCGCTGCGCGATCAGGACGCGGTTGTCCGCGTCGATCAGCGCGCAGGCGACGACGAGGGTGAGCTTGATCACGAGCGATAGTCGCCGTTGATCGCGACATATTCCTTGGTGAGATCGCAGGTCAGCACGCGGTCTCGGCCTTTGCCCAGACCAAGCCCGACCTTGATCTGGATTTTCGGCTGCTTCATCAGCGCGGAGACTTCCGCCTCGTCATAGGAGGGGTCGCGCGCGCCCTTGCTGGCGAGGCGGATGCCGTTGAACGAGATCGACAGCTTGTCGCGGTTGGCCGGTTCGCCCGCCTTGCCCACGGCCATCACAACGCGGCCCCAGTTGGCGTCCTCGCCCGCGATTGCGGTTTTCACCAGCGGCGAGTTGGCAATCGACATCGCGATTTTCCGTGCGGACGTCTTCGACGTCGCGCCTTCGACAACGACCTCGACCAGCTTGCGTGCGCCTTCGCCGTCGCGGGCGACCTGTTCGGCGAGGTCAGCCAGCACGCCATGAAACGCTTTGGTGAAGGCCTTCAACTGCGGATCGCTGGCGCGCTTGATGACCGGTGCGCCGCGGGCGGCTGCCGCTCCGGTGGCGAAGGCCAGCAGCGTATCCGAGGTCGAGGTGTCGCCGTCGATGGTGACCGCGTTGAACGTATCCTCAACGCCGGCCTTGAGCAGCGATTGCAGCACGGCCGCCGACAATGGTGCATCGGTGAAGACGAACGCCAGCATTGTCGCCATGTCCGGCGCGATCATGCCCGCGCCCTTGGCCATGCCGTTGATGGTGACCTTGGCCTTACCGAGCTTGACGGTCGCGGTCGCGACCTTTGGAAACGTATCCGTGGTCATGATCGCGCGCGCGGCATTGTCCCATCCCTCGGGCGTTGCGGTTTTCGCAAGATCGTCGAGCACGCCGTTGAACTTGGTTGCGTCGAGCGGTTCGCCGATCACACCGGTGGAGGCCAGGAAGATTTTGGCTGCGGTGGTGTCAGCCGCCTTGGCGGCGATTGAAGCAGTCAGCGTTGTCGCCTGCTTGCCCGTTTTGCCGGTGAAGGCGTTGGCGTTGCCGGAATTGACCACCAGCACGCGGGCTTCACCGCCCTTGAGTTTGGCGCGGCACCAGTCGACTGCTGCGCTCGGGCATTTCGATTTGGTGAACACACCCGCAACCGTGGTGCCCTTGTCGAACAGCGCCAGCAGCACGTCGGTGCGGTTCTTGTAGCGGATGCCGGCGGCGGCCGTCGCAAGGCGCACGCCGTCGATCCGCGGCATGTCGGGGACGTGGGTGGGGGCGAGCGGGGAAACGGCGGTGGACATTGATTTTCAATCCGGTGTTTGAGCAGCGGCGCATCAAACGCAACGCGCAGATGAATCGCAAGGAGAAATCAAAAGGCGGAAATGAAAACGCCCGGCGCGAGGCCGGGCATTCCATGTCGTGTCAGATGACGAAACTGTGACGCTTACTTCTTCGCAGGTGGCGTCTTGGCTGCCGGGGCGGCCTTGGCGTCCGGCGTTGCGGCAGGAGCAGCAGGGTCCGCCGGCTTGTCGAGGCGCTCGACCTTGGCTTCGGTCCGCAGCTTGGTGACGTAATCGGCCTGTGCCTTGCGCACCACGAAGGTCTGGATCTGGCCCTTCACCTGCTCGAAATCCGGCGGCTTGCGGTCGCGCTTTTCCTCGACCTTGATGACGTGCCAGCCGAACTGCGACTTCACCGGGTCCGAAATCTTGCCGGGTTCGAGCGCGAAGGCGACGGCCGAGAATTCCGGCACCATCTGTTCCTTGGTGAAGAAGCCGAGATCGCCGCCATCGGCCGCGCCCGGATCCTTCGACTTTTCCTTCGCGAGCTTGGCGAAGTCGGCGCCCTTTTCGAGTTCGGCCTTGATCGCCTTCGCCTCGTCCTCGGTCGGGACGAGGATGTGCCGGGCGTGAACTTCCTTTTCGCCCGAAACCTGCTTGGTCGCTTCCTCATAGACCTTCTTCATGGCCTCGTCGGTGACCGCGGTCTTGCCCTCGGTCGCGAGCAGGCTGTCCATCAGGAGGCGGTCACGTGCGAAGGAGATCTTCTGCTTGAAATCTGCCGTATCGGCGATCTTCTTGGCTTCGGCTGCCTTGGCGACGATCTTCATGTCGATCAGGAACGAGATCAGATTCTCGCGGCGGGTCGACGGGTCCATCTGCTGAAGGCTGGGTCCCAGCTCTTCTTCGGCCACAGCAAGGTCGCTCTGGCGGATTTCGGCGCCGTTAACCTTTGCGATCACCGCGTTCGCATCCTGCGCGTGCAGCGGCTGGCCGATTGCCATCACAACTGTGAGACAAGCTGCCGCAGCGCTCGTCAGAAGTCCAAATCTCAGTCCGAGTCCCAGTCCAGGTCGCACGCCCAGTCCGCTGAGAGGGGCCGTGCAGTTTGGAGAAACGGTCATGGAAAATCCTTTATGGTCAAAGTCTGGCATCCCGTATCCGGCAGAACCGGATCACTGAGCGGTTGGGGAGGCGGGACACTCGCCCAACCTCGATCCGGAAGCAACGCGAAAAAGCCGCCAAAATCATGAAATCCTTGACAGGTTCGCGCGTTGACAAGGCTTTGGACGGCCCATATCTCTGCCCGCAGGCGCGCCTGGCTGCCGCGGGGCTTTGCCGCGGTCGAGCGGGTGAACCTCGGAATTCGCTTCCCGCACTCACTCTCGAGGACTCGCGCAAGGGTTTGTCCCCGCACGCAATTCCGGAGATACGCCTCATACGGGTCTCATTATGGTCTTGGGCTGCGGTAATCGCCGCCGCGAGGCCAAACTGCAAGACAGGATTTTTTCATGCTCGGCGCGCTCGCCCGCAAGTTTTTCGGCTCCGCAAACGACCGGCGGATCAAGGGATATCAATCCCGCGTCGACGCGATTAACGCGCTGGAACCTGAGATCGCGGCACTGTCCGACGAGGCGCTGAAGGCGCGGACCGCCGAGTTCCGCAAACAGCTCTCCGAAGGCAAGACCCTCGACGATCTGCTCGTGCCGGCCTTCGCCACGGTTCGCGAGGCCGCCAAGCGCACCCTTGGCCAGCGCCATTTCGATGTGCAGCTGATCGGCGGCATGGTGCTGCACGAAGGCGACATCGCCGAGATGAAAACCGGCGAAGGCAAGACGCTGGTGGCGACCCTTGCGGTCTATCTCAACGCGCTGGCCAGCAACGGCGTCCACGTCGTGACCGTTAACGACTACCTCGCCAAGCGCGACTCCGAATGGATGGGGCAGGTCTACAACTTCCTCGGGATGACCACGGGCGTCATCGTCCACGGACTTGACGATTCGGAACGTCAGGCAGCCTACGCCAAGGACATCACTTACGGCACCAACAACGAATACGGCTTCGATTATCTGCGCGACAACATGAAGTACCGGCTCGAGGACATGGTCCAGCGCGGGCACTTCTTCGCCATCGTCGACGAAGTCGACTCGATTCTGATCGACGAAGCGCGCACGCCGCTGATCATCTCCGGCCCGCTCGATGACCGTTCGGAATTCTACAACACCATCGACACCTACATTCCGAAGCTGGAGAAGTTGGCGGACTTCGAGGTCGACGAGAAGCAGCGCACGGTCACGCTGACCGAGGCCGGCATGGAGAAAATCGAGAACCTGCTGCAGGCGGCCGGTCAGCTCAAGGGCGACTCGCTCTACGACGTCGAGAACGTCTCGGTCGTCCATCACATCAATCAGGCGCTGCGCGCGCATTCGCTGTTCCAGCGCGACAAGGACTACATCGTCCGCGACGGCGAAGTGGTCATCATCGACGAATTCACCGGCCGCATGATGCCGGGCCGCCGCTATTCGGAAGGTCTGCATCAGGCGCTGGAAGCCAAGGAACATCAGCCTGTCCAGCCGGAAAACCAGACGCTGGCTTCGATCACGTTCCAGAACTATTTCCGCATGTACGACAAGCTCGCCGGCATGACCGGTACGGCGGCGACGGAGGCGGACGAACTGTTCGACATCTACAAGCTCGAAGTCATCGAAGTTCCGACCAACGTGCCGATCGCGCGTCTCGACGAGGACGACGAGGTCTATCGCACGGCCGAGGAAAAGCATCGCGCCATTCTGGCGGAAATCGAGCTGGCCAATAAGCGCATGCAGCCGGTGCTGGTCGGCACCGCCTCGATCGAGAAATCGGAAGTGCTGGGCGAGTATCTCGCCAAGAACGGTTACAAGCAGATCGACTTCGGCAATCCAAAGGCGCTGGAGAAGCTCTACGCCGCCGCGCGCGCGGGTAAGCCGGCCAAACTGTTCGCCGTGCTGAACGCGCGTTTCCACGAACAGGAGGCCTACATCGTCGCCGAAGCGGGCGTGCCGGGCGCGATCACCATCGCGACCAACATGGCGGGCCGCGGCACCGACATCAAACTCGGCGGCTCGCTGGAAATGCGCGGCGCGATCGAGACTGCAGACATTACGGATGAAGCGGAGAAGCAGGCCAAGATCGAGCAGATCAAGGCCGACATCGAGCGCTTCCGCGAGATGGTTCTGAAGTCCGAAGAGGTGATCGAGATCGAGCCTGCCAAGGGTAGCAAGCCGGCCAAGACCATCACCAAGCCGGGCGGCCTCTACATCATCGGTTCGGAACGTCATGAGTCCCGGCGCATCGACAATCAGCTCCGGGGCCGCGCCGGCCGTCAGGGCGATCCTGGCCGCACCAAGTTCTACCTGTCGCTCGAAGACGACCTGATGCGCATCTTCGGATCGGATAGGCTCGATACCATGCTGACCCGTCTTGGCCTCAAGGAAGGCGAGGCGATCATCCATCCGTGGATCAACAAGGCGCTCGAGAAGGCGCAGCAGAAGGTCGAGGCGCGCAACTTCGACATCCGCAAGAACCTGCTCAAGTTCGATGACGTTCAGAACGATCAGCGCAAGGCGATCTTCGACCAGCGCATCGACCTGATGCGCGACCAGAACGTCGCCGAGACCGTCTCCGACATGCGCCACGCGCTGGTCGATGACCTCGTCGCCAAGCACGTGCCCGAGCACGCCTATGCCGAGCAGTGGGACGTCGCCGGGCTTAAGGACGAACTGAAGCGTGTCCTCGATCTCGATCTTCCGGTCGATGAATGGGCCAAGGAAGAAGGCATCGCCGACGAGGAGATGCTGGCGCGCATCGAGAAGCGCGTCGATGAACTGATGGCGGCGAAGACAGCGCAGTTCGGGCCGGACGTGATGCGCTATGTCGAAAAATCGATCCTGCTCCAGACGCTGGATCATCTGTGGCGCGAACATCTGGTGATGCTGGATCATCTGCGGCAGGTGATCGGGCTGCGCGGCTACGGCCAGCGCGATCCGTTGCAGGAATACAAGTCCGAAGCGTTCAATCTGTTCGAGAGCCTGATCGCGCACCTTCGCGAAGCGGTGACAGCGCAGCTGGTGCGCGTCGAAATCGTGCCGCCGGATGAGCAGCCCGAGTTGCCGCAGATGGAAGCGCACAAGCTCAATCCGAATACCGGTGAGGACGACATGGCGTTTGCGCAGGCTGCGCTTGCGCCTGTCCCGGCTGCCCAGCGCGATCCGCAGAATCCTTCGACGTGGGGCAAGATTGGCCGCAACGAGGATTGCCCGTGCGGCTCCGGCAAGAAGTACAAGCACTGCCACGGCAAGTATGCCTGACAAGCGCGCCTGAACTGACGCGGCTCACTCAACAAAAAAACGCCGGGCGAATGACCGGCGTTTTTTTTCGTTGAGCTTTGCTCCGTCCTAGCGGACCGTCGACCAGCGGCTGTCGAATGAATTCGCGGGCACCGCCGGCTGGGCTCCCGCCAGCGACTGCTGCGGCGCGGGCGCTGCTGTCGCGACAGGGGCGGGAGTGGCAGGTTTGGGCTGGGCCTGCGCTTGCTGACGATCAAGCGGGATGACCCGAGGTGGCTCGCTCTTGGTTATCCTGGTCGGTTCGGCGGACTTTGCCTTCTGCTTCACCGGGGCTGCAACGGGTTTCGGGGCTACAACGGCAGGCTCGGGATCTGAGCCGCGCAGGCCGACAGTGCGCGAGAGCTTGCTCAGGAAGCCTTCCGACGAGCTTGTGCTGGCATTGGCTGGCGCCGCGCGCGGAGCAGCCGGAGTGGTGCTTGTGACCGCCACCATCGGCTCACTGTTGGAGCTGGATGAGGCGAAGCTGAACGACGGCGCGGCTTCCGGCGCCTTTGGAATGGTCGCATGCGAGGGCACGGTGCCAGGCGCAGGCTGACTGGATGCGACGGCGTAGTCGGTCACGTCCCTGTCGATCGCGGATTCGCCTTCCGGCAGCTTGGATGCAAACACCGGATGCATGCCGCCGTCGATGCCGGCGCGCGAGCGCGCGGTCGGGGTGCCGCGCGAGATCAGTTGCGCAGTTTTCAGTTCGTCCTGGCGCTGCTTGTCCTGAACGGCATCGGCGATTTCGGGCGAAACCTGATAGGCCGGGCACTGGGCGGATGCGTTGAAGGCGAGCGGACGGCTCGAGCCTGCGGGTTTCTCCGCGTCGAAGACGTACTTCTTCTCGCAGAAATCAACCCTCGGCTCCTGCTTGGTGACCTCGAAGTGATCGTTGCCTTCCTTGATCATCTTCCAGAACGCCATATGCGGACTGTTGCGATGACGGGCCATGTTCTGCGCCGTCATGCGGAACGGATAGGCCTGCACCTGAAATGCGTTCTGGCCGCCGAAGAAGGATTCGCGGCCGAGCGCGTAAATCTCGGAGATCTGTTCGTCGGTCATCGCGTAGCAGCCGCGCGACGAGCAATCGCCGTGGACCATCAACTGCGATCCGGTTCGGCCCCATGCCTTGTCGTAGGCATTCGGGTAGCCCATGTTGAACGACAGGAAATAGGCGGAGGTCGGATTCATCTGCGCCGGCGTGATCGAATAGAAGCCTTCAGGGGCCTGCCGGTCGCCTTCCTTGATCTTGGGTCCGAGGTCTCCCGACCAGCGGCAGATCGGATAGGTCTTGAGTAGCGCGAACTTGCCGCTGCGGTCCTGCTTCCAGACCTCGAGTTCGGCTTCCTGCTTGAACAGACGGACAAGCAGCGGCGACGCCTTGTCCATGTTCTTGGTTTCGATGTCGGCAAGCAGCTTGTCGGGGATCGGGCGATTGGCTTTTGAACTGGGCGAGAGTTGCTCGCCATTGCAAGCCGACAGCAAAACGCCAGCCGCGAGGGCAGCCGACGTGACAAGCCCGCGAATGTGCGTGCGGTCGATCAATGCAAGACTCCGCGGCAGATCGGCAATCCCCATACTCCGGCTAGACCCAAGACCAGACCACAAGAAGACTAGACCCCAAGACCGGTGGCAGATCATCTTCCGGCAAAGTGGCGCACAGTAGGCGGCCGGAAAACACTGTCCGTTTAAACAGGTCGCACGTGTTTTCGTCGTAAAAGCAGCGTTCGCTTTTTGGCTAAAAACGTGCGTGAGCAATTGATCGATTATTAGCCTTAAGGGCTCCCGGTCGCAAGCCGAAGCAGCCGCAACCGGGCGGCATTGACCGCGTTATGGTCAACGCTAAGTAAATCAAAAGATTGGTGAAAAACGGCTGTGGCCGGAACAGGCTTGTCCAGAAAAAGCCATGATCAGGCATCTCGGCCGTTACCGGCCGTTTTGGGTCGGGCGATGCGCTAGCCGAGCTTGCGGCCGATATCGAGGAACTTTTGCCGGCGCTGGTTTCTCACCGCCTTGGAATCAAGGCTTCGCATGTCGTTGAAAGCCTGTGCGACGGCGTCGCCGGTCCGGGCCATCATCGCCGCAGGGTCGCGGTGAGCGCCGCCTGCCGGTTCTTTCAAAATGGTGTCGATCACACCGAAACGGGCGAGATCCTGAGCGGTGATCTTGAGATTGGTCGCGGCTTCCTGCGCCTTGGCTGAATCGCGCCACAGGATCGACGCTGCGCCTTCCGGGGAGATCACGCTGTACACGGCATGTTCGAGCATCAGCACGCGGTTCGCCGTGGCGATCGCGATAGCCCCGCCCGAGCCGCCTTCACCGATGATGACCGCGACATTGGGCACGCCGAGATTGAGGCAGGCGTCGGTGGATCGCGCAATCGCTTCCGCCTGTCCGCGCTCCTCGGCGCCGATGCCGGGATAGGCGCCTGCCGTATCGACCAGCGACAGAACAGGAATGCCGAAACGATCCGCCATTTCCATCAGCCGCACGGCCTTGCGATAGCCCTCGGGCTTGGCCATGCCGAAATTGTGCTTGAGCCGGGTTTCGGTGGTCGAACCCTTCTCCTGGCCGATCAAGCAGATGCTCTCACCTCTGAAACGGCCGAAGCCGCCGATCAGCGCTTCGTCGTCGCCGAACTTGCGGTCGCCTGCAAGCGGCGTGAACTCGGTGATGAGTTCCTTGACGTAATCCACGCAATGGGGCCGCAGCGGATGGCGCGCGACCTGGGTTTTTTGCCAGGGTGTCAGATCGGCATAAAGATCGGTGAGGGCCTGCGCAGCCTTCTCTTCGATGCGCGACACTTCTTCGCTGATGTCGCTGCCGCTGGCGGCAAGCGCACGCAACTCGTCCACCTTGGAATCGAGTTCGGCGACAGGCTTTTCAAAATCAAGATAACTGCGCATCGGATCCGGCATGTCGCAAATATATAGGGATTGGGGCGTTCAGGCGAAGGGCGTCTAAAACGGATATTTCAGCTGCGGGCAACGTCTGGTGCGTCTTTCAAGTCAAGAAGCGGTCCCAAGTCAAGCGCCGCGGTGAAAAGTGCCGATATTGCTAGTGTCCCGAATCCGAAGTTCGCCCTGTTTTGCGGCATTTTCCATAGCGAACTTCGGATTCGAAGGGACACTAGCCAAATGTAATTCCAGTGTGGTTTCGGTTCGCAAGTCCGCAAACGGAGCGTGCTTGGAGAACGATGCGGACTTGCGAACCACCACACTGGTGCTTTTCAATGGGTCATTTGTCTGCCAGCGGATGCAGATCGCGCACCAGACTCTTCAATCGTTCCTCGACAATATGGGTATAGATCTGTGTCGTGGAGATGTCGGTGTGTCCGAGCAGCGTCTGGACGATTCGCAGGTCGGCTCCATTATGAAGCAGATGACTCGCAAAGGCGTGGCGCAGAACATGTGGGCTGACGAGGCGTGGCGTGATGCCGGCCGCCGCTGCGAGCTCCTTGAGGTCGCGTGCGAAGTGCTGTCGCGTCAGGTGGCCGCTCTCGCCCGATGATGGAAACAGCCACTTCGAGACCGTGGCCGTTTTCTTTTGTTCGCGATGCGTGGCTTCCAGCGCGGCGAGATAGTCCGCCATGGCCTGCTTCGATGTTTCGTTGAGCGGGACGAGGCGTTCCTTGTTGCCCTTGCCGCGCACCACAATCATCCGGGCGTCACGCCGTGCGGCCGACAGCGGCAGCGCGACCAGTTCCGACACGCGCAGTCCCGTCGCATACAGGATTTCGAGCAGGCAGGAGAGCCGCAGCGCGCGCAGCTTTTGCAGCGGCGACTGCTCGGGCGTTTCCGCCAATGCCTTCGCCTGCGTCAAGAGGCGGTCGACATCCGCGATGGACAAGACCTTCGGCAATGCGCGTCCGCGTTTCGGGCCGGAGAGGATCGCGGCCGGATCGTCCGCGCGCACGCGCTCACTCAGAAGAAAGCGAAACAGATGCCGCGTCGATGACAGTTTGCGCGCGACGCTCGACGATTTGAACCCGCGGTCGTCGAGATCGCCGAGGTAATCACGCAGCATCTGCGTGTCGGCCTTCTGGAAGGTCGATTTGCGCCGGGCGATAAAGTCAGACAGGTCTTCGAGATCGCCGCGATAGGCGTCGAGCGTGTTGACGCCTGCGCCCTGTTCGGCCGCAAGCATGTCGAGAAACAGGGCGGTCAGCCGGGTGTCGGAGGATTTGTCGGTCGCCATGATCCTCCAGCCGTCTATCGCTTGAGGAATTTATCGGGCGGAACGCTGACAGTCATCTCGCGTGGCTTCGGATTGACGAAGTTGGCGAGCGCAAAGATGCCGCCATAGATCAGCCCGCCGAGCACCGCGACGACCGTCAGGAAGCGAAACAGGGTGGGCATCGAATAGGCCTCGAAATTACCATCGGTTTGCCGGCTCGGACGGCATGTTAACCAGCGGAACGCGGCTGTTCAGCGGCTCCAAAGTACCAACATGTTCGCGCAGTTTCGGCAAGAGTCTCCAGCGGCGAGAGGTTCGCTCTAGCGGCGGTAACAGGAGGAGTAGTATAGGTGACTTCTCAGCCGCACCAGCGGCTCGCAGAGCCCTAGAAGATGACCGAGACCGCGGCCAGACATCAGGACGGGACGACCCAGGAGGCCGACATTGTCGCCGCCCTGGGTGGCCGCCCGATTGTGCTTGTCGGCATGATGGGATCGGGCAAATCGACCATCGGACGCCGTCTTGGCGCGCGGCTTCACATGCCGTTTCTCGATGCCGATCATGAAATCGAAATCGCGCATGCGGGCATGAGCGTCAGCGAAATCTTTGCACAGCATGGCGAGCCATACTTTCGCGACGGCGAGGCGCGCGTGATCGCCCGCCTGCTGGAAAGCGGTCCTTGCGTCATTGCGACCGGTGGCGGAGCGTTCATGCGCGAGGACACGCGCAACCGGATTCGCGACAAGGCCGTCTCGCTCTGGCTTCAGGCGGATGGCGACGTGATCCTGAAGCGGGTCAAGCGCCGCGCGGACCGGCCCCTGTTGCAAACCGCCGATCCGGCCGCGACCATCGAGCGTCTGATCGGGGAACGCAGTCCTTTCTATCAACTCGCCGATCTGTCGATTGCGTCGCGCGACGTGCCGCACGAGAAGATCGTCGATGAATGTCTCGACGCGCTTTCTGCGTATCTGCTATCTGGCGGCGCGGCATCCTCTTCCTCAAGCGAAACATGATGACAGCCCCACTCAAGACGACAAATCCGGTGACCGTCGGTGTTGCCCTCGGCGATCGCGCCTATGACATCGTCATCGGCCGCGATGTGTTGCCGTCGCTCGGCCACCGCATCGCCAAGCTGCGGCCCGGTGCGCGTGTCGCCATCGTGACCGATCACACCGTTGCAAAAAACTGGCTGGGTAAAACCGAAGCTGCGCTGGCGGACGCCGGCATTACGTCCTCGCGCATCGTGGTGGGCGAGGGCGAGGCGTCAAAGAGCTACGCGGTGTTGCAGGATGTTTCCGAAGCGCTGATTGCTGCGAAGATCGAGCGCAATGATCTGGTGGTTGCGCTCGGCGGGGGCGTAATCGGCGATCTTGCAGGGTTTGTGGCGTCGATTGTCCGGCGGGGCATCGACTTTGTGCAGGTGCCGACATCGTTGCTGGCGCAGGTCGACTCGTCGGTGGGCGGCAAGACCGGAATCAATTCGCCGCACGGCAAGAATCTCGTCGGCGCGTTTCACCAGCCGGTATTGGTGGTCGCGGACACGGCGGTGCTCGATACGTTGTCGCCGCGCCAGTTTCGCGCGGGCTATGCGGAAGTCGCCAAATACGGTGTGCTGGGCGATCTGGAATTCTTTGACTGGCTGGACGCCAATCATGCCGAGATTTTTACAGGGGGCGCAGCACGCGAGCGCGCCATCGCGGCCAGTTGCCGCGCGAAGGCGGTGATCGTGGCGCGCGACGAGCGGGAGACCGGCGACCGCGCCTTGCTCAATCTCGGGCATACATTCGGCCACGCGCTTGAGGCTGTGACGGGCTTCTCCGACCGGCTGTTCCATGGTGAAGGCGTCGCCGTCGGCATGGTGCTGGCCGCGGAATTCTCGGCGCATCTCAACATGATCCCGGCGAGCGACGCCGCGCGCGTGCAACGTCACCTTGCGTCCGTTGGTTTGCCGACACGATTGCAGGACATTGCAGGCTTTCAACAGGAAGGTCTCGCGGATGCCGACACGCTGCTCACGCTGATGGCGCAGGACAAGAAAGTGAAGCGCGGGCGGCTGACCTTCATTCTGCTGGAACAGATCGGCAAGGCGGTGATCGTCAACGACGTCGATCCATCAACGGTTCGCGATTTCCTTCAAGAAAAATTATCAGGATGAAGGCGATGCTGTCTGGGCGCGTGGTGCCGGGACGTCTTGCCGGGAAAACGCCACGTAACGACGAGGCAGTCGCGGAACAAACATGAATTCAGCCGCTGTCAATCTGCTCATTGCCATCCTTCTGCTCGCCGCCAACGCATTTTACGTGGCGGCTGAGTTTGCGCTGGTGAAAAGCCGCGGGTTTCGCGTCAAGGCGATGGCCGAGCAGAACCGCTTCGGCGCGCGGCTGCTGATGAAGATGATGGGCAATGTGGAAGCCTATCTCGCGTGCTGCCAACTCGGCATCACCATGGCCTCCCTTGGTCTCGGCTGGGTCGGCGAGCCGACCGTCGCGGCATTGCTCAAGCCTGTTCTCGAGCCGCTCGGAATGCCGGAGTCAGCAATGCACTTCACGGCGTTCCTGACCGGCTTTCTGGTGTTCTCCTCGCTGCATATCGTGATCGGCGAGCAGGTGCCGAAAACGCTCGCGATCAGGCAGCCCGTGCCGGTCTCGCAATGGATCGCGTATCCGCTGTATGCTTCCTATCTCGTTCTTTATCCGCTGAACTGGCTGCTGAACGGTGCGTCGCGCGCAATTTTGCGGATGCTCGGCGTCAAGGAATCCTCGCAGAACGAAATTCTCACCGATTCCGAAATCGAAGGGCTGGTGGAGGAATCGGCCGAGCACGGCAAGATGGAGAGTGGCGAGGCCGAGTACATCCAGAATGTTTTCCGTTTTGGCGACCTCGCTGTGTCCGACGTGATGGTCCATCGTACCAAGATGGTCAGCGTCAACGCGGACGGGCCGCCTGACGCGGTCATCCGTGGAATTCTCGAATCGGAATACACCCGCATTCCGCTGTGGCGCGAGAAGCCCGAGAACATCATCGGCGTTTTGCACGCAAAGGATCTGCTTCGCGCGATCCGCACGACCGACGGGGATCTCTCCAAGGTCGATGTTGCCGCGATCGCGCTGCCGCCGTGGTTCGTGCCTGAGATGCGGCCTTTGTCCGAGCAGCTCAAGGCATTTCGCCGCCGCAAGACCCACTTCGCATTGGTGGTTGACGAATACGGCGAAGTCGAAGGCCTCGTGACGCTGGAAGATATTCTGGAAGAGATCGTCGGCGACATTTCGGACGAGCATGACGTGGCTGTCGCGGGTGTGCGCGCGCAGCCGGATGGCTCGGTCGTGGTTGATGGTTCGGTGCCGATCCGCGATCTCAATCGCGCGATGGACTGGCATCTGCCGGATGAGGAAGCGACCACCATCGCCGGTCTTGTCATTCACGAGGCTCGCTCAATTCCGGATCGCGGCCAGAGCTTCACGTTTCACGGATTCCGTTTCCGGGTGCTCCGGCGGGAACGAAACCGCATCACGGCATTGCGAATCGTGCCGCTGCCGCGCGAGAGCGACACGCCTGAGAAGAAGCCAAAGGCGGGAACCGCATTTTAGCAGACGGCTGGTGGGCTAGTGCTTGCAGGCTTCTGCGGGCGCGGGGCGGCGGCCGCCTTCATCCGGTGCATAGGCATGGATCGCCAGTGCATGGACCGAGCCGGACAGTTCCGGAGCCAGCAGCGAATTTATCATGCGATGGCGGTCGATCCGGCTCTTCCCTTCGAACGCTTTCGACACGATATAGAGCCTGAAATGCGTTGCGCCGCCCGGCCTGTGGCCTGCGTGGCCCTCATGCAAATGGGATTCGTCGACCACGTCGAGGCTTTCCGGGGTGAAAGCTTCGGTCAACTTGTTCGTGATAGTGTCTTTGGTCGTCATGATCCGCGCAATATCGTGCGTTATTCGCCGAGGTCAATAGCCGTTTCAATTGCGGTTTACCGTCGCGGCGATGTATAATCCGCGCTCGCGAAAATTCGCGTCAAGAGTTGCAGCTTCTCACAAGGCGTCGTCATATTCACCATGGCCATCGACTCATCCAAGTTCTTTGACAGCATCCGCATCAAGCCCAACAAGCTGAGCGCGAAGCAGCAGGCTGCTGCGCGCGAGGAAGCTGTGATGTGCGAAGCACCCGGTTGCAAGAACAAGGGCGGACATCGCGCGCCCAAGGGCCGCGGCCATGAGAAGGAATACTGGCATTTCTGTCTCAACCACGTTCGCGAATACAATCAGGGCTACAATTTCTTCCAGGGCATGGCACCCGATGCGGTCGCCAGCTACCAGAAGGATGCGCTGACCGGCCATCGTCCGACGTGGAAGATGGGCGCGAATGGCGGCACCAAGGGCAAGAAGGGCAAGGCAGACCTCGATCTCGACGGTGCCTCCGACCCCTTCCACATGTTTAGCGAACTCAATGGGCGCGGAAAGTGGCGGCCGGGTCCAGGCGCTAACGCCGAGGAGCCGAAGGCCGAGACCCGCAAGATTTTTAACGCCGAGAAGAAAGCGTTGCTTGTCATGGGCCTTGGTCCCGACGCCACGCTTGAAACCGTGAAGGCGAAATACAAGCTGCTGGTGAAACAGCATCACCCCGATGCCAACGGCGGCGATCGCTCGACCGAAGATCGCCTGATCGAGATCATCAAGGCCTACAACTATCTCAAGACGGTCGTGCGCGGCGCGTCCTGAGCGCCGGGCGTGACGGGTTCACGCTTGTTCTTTGAAACCGCCTTCTTTGCCGAAGCCGGCTTTCTGGCCGACGCTGACTTGTTTTTCGAAGCGCCTTTGTTTTGCGAAGCGCCCTTGCGCGCGCGATAGGTCAGCGCTAGCCCGATGCAGTGGCGCAGCGCTTTTTCAGGAATCCTGGCCGCGGCATCGAACAGGATGCTCCGGTTGCCGCCGTATTCCATCTGCGCCGGATACAGTTCACGGAATGTCGCGACCAGATCCGTCTGGCAATGGAAATACATCGCGACGCGGTTGTCGCCCGGTTTGACGCGGTCGATCCGGATCGTGCTGCCTGTGCCGGACTCCGCGGTGAGATAGCTGGGCTGGCCCCACTTCAGTGTTTCCTCAAGCGGGCCGACGCCGTCGATGTTTGCCGCTGTCTCCAGGATCATCGCGCGCAGCATCATCAACTTCGCGCGAATGGTGTTGGGATAGGCGTCAAACACCTTCGCCACATTGCGATCGGTGAAAGGTCTGCTGCGTTCCGCGTTTTGCTTCACCAAAGCGGCTCGCTTCACCCAACCCTCCCGTTCGCCTCGCGCCGGCTGCGCCAGTGATACACACCCACCGCGATCGTCCCGATGGCGATGATGCCGCCCACCAGCGGCAATCCATAGTGCTCGATTTTCATGCCCCATTGTTCGGCGGCCGAGCCGGCCAGTGCGCCTGACAACACGTGCAAGGATGCCCACAACAGGACGGCTGCCGCGTTGACCGGGTAGAAGCGCTGCGGGGGCATACCGAGCGCGCCGGCGGTAATCGGCACGACAGCGCGAACCGGAGGGACGAAACGGGCAAAAAACACCGCAAGCGTCCCGTAGCGGAGGAAAAAAGCTTCGCTCTTCGCCACAAGCAGCGGGTAATTCGACATCGGCCAGGAGGTCAGCACCTTGCGCTGGCTGACGCGACCGATCCAGTAGGCGAGCCCGTCCCCCAGCAGCGCCCCGGCGGTCGCTGCGGCAAGCACCGGTGTCAGGTGGAGACTGCCGGCAGGGACCAGCGCGCTGAGCGCCAGAATCACCGTCGATCCCGGGACCAGCGACCCCAGGATGGGCACGGCTTCCAGAAATGCAGCGAGGAAAATCGCTGTATAGGCCAGTGCGGCGTGAAGCGACACGAAGCCGATCAGTTGGTGGAGGTGCAAATTCACCTGACGTCCGATGCTGGCGCGATTCCAGGGAAATCCAGCATACACCGCATACCCGCTGCAAACGGTCCATTGAGGCCCTCCGAATCCGGGGCGCTCCCCGGCAATCGCAGGGCAGACCTACCAAAGCTGCGAAAACGGCTTATCTCAATGAAAATACGATGGAACTTTCATTGCGCGGTGGGCTTCTGCCATTGGCATCTGTCTGCTACGTTGCAGCACGCACCCCACCCGCAGCAAGCACGTCTGGTTTCGGGAGCATCCGGGACCACGGAGGATTGATGAGCGCCGCCACGACTCTATCCCAGGAACCCACAAACCTCCCCGACATGAAAGTGTCGGTTCGTCAGGTCTTCGGTATCGATAGCGATCTCGAGGTTCCTGCCTATTCCAACAGTGATCCCCATGTGCCCGACGTCGATTCGGACTACCGTTTCGACCGCGCCACCACGCTCGCGATTCTGGCCGGGTTCTCGAAGAACCGCCGCGTCATGGTCACCGGCTTTCACGGCACCGGCAAATCAACCCACATCGAGCAGGTGGCGGCGCGGCTGAACTGGCCGTGCGTGCGCGTCAACCTCGACAGCCACATCAGCCGTATCGATCTTGTCGGCAAGGACTCCATCGTCGTGCGCGACGGCAAGCAGGTCACGGAGTTTCGTGACGGCATCCTGCCGTGGGCGCTCCAGCACAATGTCGCGCTGGTGTTCGACGAGTACGACGCCGGACGGCCGGACGTGATGTTCGTGATCCAACGCGTGCTCGAAGTGTCGGGCCGTCTCACGCTGCTCGACCAGAACAAGGTCATCAAGCCGCATCCGGCGTTCCGCCTGTTCTCGACTGCCAACACGATCGGTCTCGGCGACACCTCGGGCCTCTATCACGGCACCCAGCAGATCAACCAGGGCCAGATGGACCGCTGGTCAATCGTCACCACGCTGAATTATCTGCCGCACGACGAGGAAGTCGAGATCGTGCTCGCCAAGGCGAAGCATTACCGCACCGATACGGGACGCGACATCGTCAACAAGATGGTTCGCCTCGCGGATCTCACGCGTAACGCGTTTGCCAACGGTGATCTGTCGACGGTCATGAGCCCGCGTACGGTGATCACCTGGGCGGAAAACGCCGAAATCTTCGGCGACATCGGTTTTGCTTTCCGCGTCACCTTCCTGAACAAGTGCGACGAGCTTGAGCGTCCGCTGGTGGCGGAGTTCTATCAGCGCTGCTTCAATGCGGAGCTGCCGGAATCCGCCGTTAATGTCGCGCTGAGCTAGGATTTTCCTCTCCCCGTCGAACGGGGAGGAAAGGTTGCATGAGCACGTCCAATATCAAGTTCAGGACCGGGTCGAAGGAATCGCCGACGGAGCCGTTCAAGCGCGCGGTGACGTCGGCCTTGCGCGCGATCGCCAAGCAGCCTGAACTTGAAGTGACGTTTGCCGCCGAGCGTCCGGGCCTGTCGCCCGGCAAGGCGCGGCTGCCAGAGCCGGCGCGAAAACTAACCCGCAAGGACGCGGCCATCGTGCGCGGCCATGCGGATTCGATTGCACTGCGCGTCGCCTGTCACGATCCGAAGGTTCACCGCAAGCTGGCACCCGGCAATCCGCAGGCGCGCGGCGTGTTCGACGCTGTCGAGCAGGCCCGCGTGGAGGCAATCGGCGCCAAGCGTATGAGCGGCGTCGCCAAGAATCTTACCGCGATGCTCGACGATCATTTCCATCGCGGCAAATTCGACGAGATCACCGACCGCGCCGACGCGCCGCTGGCCGATGCGCTGGCGATGATGGTGCGTGAACGGCTGACCGGCCTCGCGCCGCCGGCTGCGGCCCGCAAGATGGTGGATCTTTGGCGGCCTGTCCTTGAAGACAAGATCGGCCCGCGCCTCGATATTCTGAAGAACTTCACCGAGGATCAGGCCCGTTTCGGCGACGCGATTCACGACCTGTTGCAGGCGCTCGAGCTTGGCGACGACCGCAACGCGGATCAGGACGAAGACGACGATCAGGATGAGAACCGCGACGGCGAGAAGGACCAGTCCGGTGCGGACGGTTCGCCGGAGGGCGAATCGGCGGAGGAGATGAGCGCCGATCAGTCGCAGTCCTCCACCGAGGAGATGTCGGAAAACGCCATGGAGAGCGCGCAGGCGTCCGCCAGCGATGCCTTCGACGACAATGAAATGGGCGAGGACGAGACGCCCGGTGAGTCGCACCGCCCGCCTGGCCGTGGCGGCAACGAGCCGCGCGGACCCGAATATCACGCCTTTGCGCCGAAGTTCGACGAGGTCGTCTCGGCGGAAGATCTGTGCGAACACGACGAACTGGAACGGCTGCGCAGCTATCTCGACAAGCAGCTTGCGCATTTGCAGCACATCGTCGCGCGGCTGGCCAATCGGCTTCAAAGAAAGCTCATGGCGCAGCAGAACCGCGCATGGGAATTCGATCTCGAGGAAGGCATTCTCGATCCCGCGCGGCTGTCGCGTGTGGTCACCGATCCCTACCATCCGCTCTCGTTTATGCACGAGAAGGAAGCCACCTTCCGCGATACGGTGGTGACGCTGCTGCTCGACAATTCCGGTTCGATGCGCGGACGGCCCATCACCGTTGCTGCAACCTGCGCCGATATTCTGGCGCGGACCTTGGAACGCTGCGGCGTCAAGGTGGAGATTCTCGGCTTCACCACGCGCGCCTGGAAGGGCGGTCAGTCGCGCGAGGCGTGGCTGGCGGCGGGCAAGCCCGCCAATCCGGGCCGTCTCAACGATCTGCGCCACATCATCTACAAGTCGGCGGACGCGCCATGGCGGCGCGCGCGCAAGAACCTTGGCCTGATGATGCGCGAAGGCCTGCTCAAGGAAAATATCGACGGCGAGGCGCTCGACTGGGCGCACAAGCGTCTGCTGGGACGGTCCGAGCAGCGCAAGATTCTGATGATGATTTCGGACGGCGCGCCGGTCGACGATTCGACACTGTCGGTCAATCCGGGCAATTATCTTGAGCGGCACCTGCGCCACATCATCGAGGAAATCGAAACCCGCTCGCCGGTCGAACTGATCGCCATCGGCATCGGTCATGACGTCACACGCTACTATCGACGCGCCGTGACCATTGTTGACGCGGAAGAACTCGGCGGGGCGATCACGGAAAAGCTGGCCGAATTGTTTAGCGAAACGCATGTCGAGACTTCGTCGCCTTCGCGCCGACGCAGACTTCATTCCTGACACATGACGCCCGAACTCAACCGCCGGCGGTTTCTCAAGAACGCCATGGCGGCGCTTCCGGCCGGCATGATCGCGACTGAGCCCGCAAACGCGCAAACGTCGTCGGTCGAGGTCAAGGCGCGCCCGATCGAATCGTTCGATCCGCGCGATCCGACCCACATTCGTTATGGCGCGCTGGAGTTTCGCAGCGGGCTCATCCTCACATCTTCGTTTCGCGGGTTCGGCGGCCTGTCGGGATTGCGGCTCGACAAGAAGGGCGAGCAGTTCATCGCGATCAGCGACAAGGGGAACTGGTTTACCGGACGCATCGTCTATCGGGGCAAACGCATGACGGGGCTGGCCGATGTGAAATCCGCGCCGATGCTGGATAGCGACGGCAGGAAGATCACCGCGCGTGGCTGGTTTGACAGCGAGTCGCTCGCGTTTGATGGGTCCACGGCGTATGTGGGCTTCGAGCGCGTCAATCAGATTGTCCGGTTTGATTTCGGCAAGGGCGGCACCCGCTCGAGAGGCGAGGTGATACCGGTGCCTCCGGGCGTCGCCAAGCTGCCCTTTAACAAAGGGCTTGAAGCGCTCGTGTTTGTCCCAAAAGGACAGCCGCTTGCAGGGAGCCTGATTGCGATTTCGGAGCGTGGGCTCGATCCGTCGGGGAACATCCTGTGCTTCCTGATCGGCGGACCGTCGCCCGGGCAGTTTACGGCCAAGCGCACCAACAATTTCGACATCAGCGACGCGGTCCTGCTGCCGTCGGGCGATCTGCTGCTGCTGGAACGAAAGTTCTCAATGCTCGAAGGTGTCGGTATTCGCATTCGCCGCATTCCGATCAAATCCGTTGTCCCGGATGCAGTGATCGATGGGCCGACCATCTTCGATGTCGATCTCGGATACGAGATCGACAACATGGAGGGCATCGATGCGCACGTCACCGAAGACGGTGAAACCGTGCTGACGATGGTCTCTGACGATAATTTTTCGATGATTCAGCGCACGCTGTTGCTGCAATTCACGCTGGCTGATCCGTAAGGCCGGCTGGCCGATCCGTAAGGCCGGGAGTGCGCAACGAAAAAGGCCGGGTCAAAACCCGGCCTTTTTAAAATCGATATGCGGATCGAAAAATCAGCTCGCTGCGGCGAGTTTCTTCTTTTCGATCTGGCGCTTCAGTTCCAGTGCCTTCGGCGACAGGTCGTCGGCGCTTGCCTTGGTCAGGAAGGCGTCGAGACCACCGCGGTGGTCGACCGTCTTCAGTGCGTTGGTCGAAACGCGCAGGCGCACCGAGCGTCCGAGCGCATCCGAGATCAGCGTGACGTTGCACAGGTTCGGCAGAAACCGGCGCTTGGTCTTGTGGTTCGAGTGGCTGACCTTGTGGCCAACCTGAGGGCCCTTGGCCGTCAATTCGCAGCGCCGAGACATAGTGTAATCCTTTGGCGAAATCTTGTGTCGCCCCGGACCGCCCTCAAGGGGATCGCGTGGGGGTTTGAAACCGTCCATTTCAGGAACGACGGAGCTATAAGGGGCTAGCCGCCCAGCGTCAAGGTTGGGAGGCTATTTCAGCGGCTTATCTTGCAGGTTCTGGGACTGGCCGCCCTTGGCGAAAATGACAATTTTCCCCGTCAAACCAGTGATTTCCTAACATATAATCGACGTAATCCCTGACCAGACAGGATAGGACGGGCTTTCGATAACGACTTTCGCGGCCTATGCGGGATAATCGTCCCGCCGACGCCGTGCCCGGTGGCGCCGGTCAATCGCCGGTCATTGTGCAACAGGATTTTCGTCGGTGGACACGCCCCGGTTCCCAAAAATTGCCAGTAATGGCTCCTGGATCGCTGCGCCCGAGTTCAGCCTGCTGGGTGCGCTGACCGTCTGCACGGCCTTGGTTATGCCCGCCGGATCCGCGAGCGCACAGGGACGTCTGGACGCCAAATATGAGGCCTCACTGGCCGGCCTTCCAATCGGCAAGGGCGCGTGGATCGTCGACGTCTCCGAGGATCAGTATTCGGCTGCGGTCAGCGGCGCGACCACGGGACTTATGAAGTCTATCGGCGGCGGCAACGGCACCGGGACTGCGCAGGGCCGCATTGTGGCGGGTCAATTCGCTCCGTTGAGCTACATCTCGACCGTCAACTACGGAAAGAAAGCCGAAGTCATTCGCATCGCGCTGGGCGGCGGCAATGTGAAGGACTCGGTGATCGAGCCGCAGCCACCGGAAAGCCCGGATCGTATTCCGGTGACAGACGCACATCGCCGCAACGTTCTCGATCCGATGACGGGCTCGCTTCTCAAAGTCGCCGGCACCGGCGATCCGGTTGGCCCCGAAGCTTGCCGCAAGACACTGTCGGTGTTCGACGGCAGGATGCGCTACGATCTCAAGCTCGACTACAAGCGCATGGAAACGGTCAAGGCCGAAAAAGGCTACCACGGTCCGGTCGTGGTCTGCGCGGTCTACTTCACGCCGGTCGCGGGCTACATCCCGGATCGCGCCTCGATCAAGTACGTCGCGGCTCAGCGCAACATGGAAATCTGGTTCGCGCCCATTGCCGGAACGCGCGTGCTGGCGCCTTTCAGGATCACCATCCCGACGCCACTCGGCACCGGCATGATCGAGGCCACGGAATTCGTTTCGGTCCAGAAGACCGCCAAGACGAACTCGACCAACTGACGATCGATCCAGCCTTTGGCCTCGGCAGCTTCGATGATTCAGCGGCGAATCTCACCATGAATCGTGTTGACTCTCCGGCCAATCCGATTCGACTCCGGATTTAACGATTTCATCCCAATCGCGACATGCGCGGAGCATCTTCAAACCCCATATAGTATTGTTGGTCGGCGGATTGTGCGACATGTTGATGTCGTCGGAGCCATCACACCGCGAGTCAGCGATTCGGGCTTCTTTCGTTCCTTAACCGTTCCAAATCTTAAGTTACGGCGTGAAATACGTCGCATTGTGAGACACTTCCTTCAAACTGGCTGCGGCGTCCGCGTCGTGTGCGTCATGCGGACCTTCTGATTATGCCCTTGTCGTCTTCTGCTCCGCTGTTTTCGAATGAGCGTGCTCCCGGCGCCGGGGTCACTGCGGTGCTGGGTCCAACCAATACCGGCAAGACCCATCTGGCGATCGAGCGAATGCTGGCGCATTCGTCGGGAATCATCGGTCTGCCGCTGCGGCTTCTGGCGCGCGAGGTTTACAACAAGATCGTCGCGCGGGCCGGAGCGGACGCGGTTGCGTTGATTACCGGCGAGGAGAAAATCAAGCCGCCCAGAGCGCGGTACTGGGTCTCCACTGTCGAGGCGATGCCGCGCGATCTCGACGTGTCGTTTCTGGCGGTGGATGAAATCCAGATCGCTGCGGATCTGGAGCGCGGTCACGTTTTCACCGACAGGATTCTCAACCGGCGCGGGCGGGACGAAACCCTGCTGCTTGGCGCCGCGACCATGCGGCCGATCATTGAACGGCTGCTGCCCGGTGCCAACATCGTCACGCGACCACGGTTGTCGCAGCTCGAATTTGCCGGTGATCGCAAGATCACGCGGCAGCCGCGGCGCACCGCGATCGTCGCGTTCTCAGCGGATGAAGTCTATGCCATCGCTGAGTTGATCAAACGGCAGCATGGCGGCGCAGCCGTTGTGCTGGGCTCTTTGTCGCCGCGCACCCGCAATGCGCAGGTAGATATGTTCCAGTCCGGCGACGTCGACTATCTCGTCGCTACCGATGCGGTGGGGATGGGCCTCAACCTCGACGTCGATCACGTGGCCTTTGCGTCGGATCGAAAATACGACGGCTATCAGTTCCGCCGGCTGACCCCTTCGGAATTTGCGCAGATCGCGGGCCGCGCCGGCCGGGCCACGCGCGACGGTACATTCGGAACCACGGGTCGCTGCGCGCCGTTCGAGCCTGAACTGGTCAATGCGCTCCAGAATCACACCTTCGACAGCGTCAAGATGCTGCAATGGCGGAACACGCGGCTGGATTTCTCGTCTCTGGGCGCACTTCAGGTGTCGCTCGCGCTGGTCCCGAACCACGAAGTGTTGACGCGCGCGCCGATCGCCGAGGACATCCGCGTGCTCGACCATGCCGCACGCGATGAGGATGTTCGGGACATGGCCAAGGGCGCCGCCGCCGTCGAGCGGCTGTGGGAGGCGTGCCAGATCCCCGATTACCGCAAGTTGTCGCCCGCAGCCCACGCCGAGCTTGTCACCACGCTGTATGGGTTTTTGATGCGAAAGGGCCGGATTCCGGACAACTGGTTTGAGGCCCAGATCGCGCAAACCGACCGCACAGACGGCGATATCGACACATTATCGGCCCGGATCGCCCAGATCCGGACCTGGACATTCGCGGCAAATCGTCCCGATTGGCTGGTGGATCCCGAGCGCTGGCAGGCAATTGCCCGCGCCGTCGAGGATAAATTGTCAGATGCGCTGCATGAAAGGCTAACTGAGCGTTTCGTTGACCGCCGGACCAGTGTATTGATGCGCCGCTTGCGGGAAAACACGATGCTGAATACTGAGATTGGGAAGACGGGCGAAGTGATCGTAGAGGGCCATATGATTGGCCGTCTCGATGGATTCATGTTCGCGCCGGAGTCGGCCGAGGCGGGCTCCGATGCCAAGGCCTTGCAGGCCGCTGCACTAAAGGCGCTGGCGGGCGAGATCGACGCGCGCGCCGAAAAGCTGTCGAATGCGCCGGACGATCAGTTCGTGCTGGCATCCGACGGGACATTGCGCTGGACCGGCGACGCTGTTGCGAAACTGGTTGCGGCCGACGATGTGCTGCATCCCCGCATTCGCATCATCGCCGACGAGCGCCTGACCGGGCCGTCACGCGAGGCCGTGCAGACGCGGCTCGATCTGTGGCTCAAGACACATATCGAAAAAATTCTTGGCCCGATGTTCGAACTGTCGAAGGCCGAAGACATCACCGGCATCGGACGTGGCATCGCTTTCCAGTTGATCGAAGCGCTCGGTGTGCTGGAACGGTCGAAGATCGCCACGGAAATGAAGGACCTCGATCAGCCGTCGCGCGCAAGCCTGCGCAAATACGGCGTGCGTTTCGGTGCCTATCACATTTTCCTCCCTGCGCTGCTGAAGCCTGCGGCGCGCGGACTGGCGTCGTTGCTCTGGGCGCTGAAGCGCGACAACACCGACTGGTCGGCGTTGACCGGCGCGCAGCATCTTGCGGCAAGTGGGCGCACATCGTTCCCTGCCGACAAGGCGCTCGATCAGGAGGCTTACCGGACGCTCGGCTACAAGCTGTGTGGTGACCGCGCGGTGCGCGTCGACATTCTGGAGCGCCTTGCCGATCTTATTCGTCCAGCGCTGTCGTGGCGTCCCGGCTCATCAGGCGACAAGCCGGCAGGCGCGTTCGATGGCCGCTCATTCATCGCGACGCAGGCCATGACGTCGCTGACCGGTTCAGCCGGTGACGATTTTGCCTCGATCCTGAAGGCGCTTGGCTACCGCATGGAAAAGCGGCCGCCGCTGCCGGTCGAGGTTGCGCCGCCTGCAGCCCGTGCAGAGGCGGCGACTGAAGCCGTCGCTGAATCGGAAAGCGTCGCGACCGATGCGGTTGCGGCGTCCGAGCCGGTCGCTGTTGAGCCAGAGCCCGCAGCGGCAACGGACTCGATCACCGACATCACCAGCGAGGCGACCGCTTCTGCGGAAGCCGCGACTGGTGATGCGACCGCAACGCTGTTGCCGGAGGTAGAGTTCGTCCCCGCCACGGAAACTGCGGAGCCCGCAGTTGAAGCCGCCGGTGTTGACTCTTCCGCCGAACCGGTTGTTGCGACCGAGGTTGCGGCAACTGAAGCAACCGAAGCCGTCGCCGCAGAACCGGTGCTGGTCGAAGTCTGGCGGCCAGGCGGGCGTTCAGAGGAACGCCGGCCGCGTCATGACCGCAGCCGCTACAAGGGGCCGGATAAATCCGCCGCACCGGCAGTCGAAGGTGAAGCTGCCGCCGATGGCGACAAGCGCGAGCGCCATGGCCGTCATCGCCGTGATCGCAACAATGAACATCGCCGTCCACGCGGCGATGCTCCTGTTGTTGCCGCAGAAGGCGCTGACGCAGCACAGGCGCGTCCGCTGCGCGATGACAAGGGCGGCGGCCGTCCGCCGCGTGAACCCTTCAAGGGCAAGGACCGCAATCAGGATCGGGGCCAGGATCGCGGCAAAGGCAAGTTCGACAAGCGCGGCCGGGACGGGCGCAAGGATGATCGCGATCGCAGTGGCGGCGCGCTCCGGACCTACGCGACCAGTGCCGCTCCGCGCGAACGCGATCGTCCCGCGGATCCGAACTCGCCTTTCGCAAAGCTGGCGGCGCTCAAGGAGCAGCTCGCGGGTACCCGCAAGGAATAATTTGGATCGGCAGCGCCTGGACAAGTGGCTGTGGCATGCGCGGGTCGTGAAAACCCGGACGGATGCTGCGGCCCTGGTCGCCAAGGGTCGCGTCCGGATCAACGGAGCACGACAGACATCGCCGGGGCATGCCGTGAAGGCAGGCGAGGTGCTGACGATCGCGCTCGACGCCCGAGTGCGTATTCTGAAGATCACCGGATTTACGGATCGGCGCGGAGATGCTGCCGCCGCGCGGACCATTTACCTCGATTTGCAATCGCCCCCGGAATGACTAATTGCCAAGAGTGGCCATGACGGCGTCCCTTGCAGCGCCGCAGATCCTGCGCTACGCCAAACCTGAAAATTGGACCTTCCGGAGCCTTGGATGACGTACGTCGTCACTGAAAACTGCATCAAGTGCAAGTACATGGACTGTGTGGAAGTTTGCCCCGTGGATTGCTTCTACGAGGGCGAGAACATGCTGGTGATCCATCCGGACGAGTGTATCGACTGCGGCGTGTGCGAGCCGGAATGCCCTGCAGATGCGATTAAGCCTGACACCGAGCCCAGCCTTGAAAAATGGCTCGAGGTGAATGCGGATTACGCCAAGTCGTGGCCGAACATTACCCAGAAAAAGGATGCGCCGGGCGACGCCAAGGAATTTGACGGCGTCGAAGGCAAGTTCGACAAATACTTTTCTGCCAACCCGGGTTCCGGCGACTGATTTGGCCTGTCGGGGCCATTGGGCCGGGATCGCGTGGCCCGGTATCGCGGATAACTTTTAACCCTACCGGCGAGGAATGTTGCCGGCGAGGGCCGCCAGCGCGTGCCACAGGCCATAAATCATTGATTTTTGCGGGAAATGTGCTATTTTGGGCACATTCTAGAGCTGAACCCCTTTCGCCCGCCGTTTAGGGTCCCGATGGGTTCCCGAGAAACCATTGAACAGGGGCGTGGCAGTTTCACGCATAGGCGCTGTGTCAGACAAATCGCGTCATAAAAAGAACTCCAAAACAAACGACAAGGGTTCCAAGGATAAGGGCACCAAGAAGACGTCTGCGATTCGCAGCGCGTCGAAAAAGGATGCTCGCGCATCCGCCCCAACCTCAAAAAACAAAAGAAGCACAATGCCCAATAAAAAAACTGCAAAGCCGTCTGCGAAGGCTCCCGCAAAGTCCGCTGCGAAGCCTGCGAAGACGGTGACGAAGGCCCCTGTCGCCAAGGCCCCTGTGAAGACTGTTGCCGGCAAGCCGGCCGCGAAACCGGTTGCTGCTGCGCCGCGCGTGGAGGAGCCGAAGAAGCCTTTGACCCAGCGTCAGGGCTTCAAGACCAACGAGTTCGTGGTGTATCCGGCGCATGGCGTCGGCCAGATTCTCGCAATCGAAGAGCAGGAAATCGCAGGTGCGCGGCTTGAGCTTTTCGTGATCAATTTCATCAAGGACAAGATGACGTTGCGGGTGCCGACGGCGAAGGTCGCCAATGTCGGCATGCGCAAGCTGTCGGATCCCTCGCTCGTCAAGCGCGCGCTGGAAACCCTCAAGGGCCGCGCACGCATCAAGCGCACCATGTGGTCGCGCCGCGCGCAGGAATACGAAGCGAAGATCAATTCGGGCGACATCGTTGCGATTGCCGAAGTGGTGCGCGATCTGTTCCGCTCCGAATCGCAGCCCGAGCAGTCCTACAGCGAGCGGCAGCTTTACGAAGCAGCACTCGATCGCCTGTCGCGCGAAATCGCTGTCGTTCAGCACGTCACCGAGACTGAAGCGGTCAAGGAGATCGAAGCGAACCTTGCCAAGAGCCCGCGTCGCGGCGCCAAGGCTGAAGCTGACGCAGGTGCGGACGCTACAGCGGATGACGCGGACGATGGCGACGGCGACGACTCGGTATCTGCCGACGAAGCCGCCTGATCGGCCTTAGGTAAATAACTGGAATGAAAAAGCCCGGCCATCGTGCCGGGCTTTTTTTGCTGAATGGTCATATCCGGCGGTTCAGTCCACCACGATCTTGACACGCTCGCGCGGCTTGAGGGTTGAGCGGGCCTCAAGGCCGTTCAGGACACGGAAACGGTCGACCTGTCGATCGACGCCCTGCATCCGGTGCGCGAGCGATTCCACGGTATCGCCAGGCTGTGCGGTGACGACCTTGATCCGCAGCGGCCGGGCAGCCTGAATTTCGGCCAGCGTCAGGCGCCGGAACGAATTCACCGTGTCGCGGAAGCCGCGATCGCTTTCCGGCGTTTTCTTCTTTGTCGCGAAAATGAAGCGATAGACATCGCTGCCGAAGCGCAGCGCATAGATTCTGAATTGCCATTGATCGCCGCCCGCCGTCGCAGTCGCGGACGGGAAGCCGTTGATGGTGATGTCCTCTGTCGAGGCCTTGTCGACATTCTCCATCCATCCAGAATTAAGATAGTCGCCGAGCGTCTGTTCGGCGGGAACGCGCACCACGTCGAAGCGCATCGCTTGCGTGCCGCCTTCGCGCACGCCGACGACCGCCTGCGCGGTATTCTCAAGCACGAAGCCGTCCGGAACCTGGAACGTGAAGCCGAGCTTCGGATGCAGGAAGCGCCGTCCGCGCACAAAGCCTTCGCTCGGGTCTTCGCCGTAAACAAGATTATCGATCGCGGACAGATAGGCGTCACGATCACGCTCGCCGCCTTCCGGCGACGAATACTGACGCGCGCTGGCTTGTGCGTTCTGCACCCGCTCCGGTGTCGCCGGATGTGAGGACAGGAAGTCCAGCGAGCGCGGGTCTGCGGGCGCACGGCCGGCCTTCAGGGCGGCGTTGCGTTCCATCGCGGTAAGGAAACGAGACGCGCCAAACGGATCGAACTTGGCGCGCGCCGCGATGCCGACACCGATTCCGTCGGCTTCGAACTCCTGCGCGCGCGAGAAGCTCGCCATCGTCAGTTTGGTCTTCGCCAGCGCCAGCGCACTCATGTCGGAGTCGCTGCCCATGTCGGCGACCACACGGGTCACGACCGCAGCCTGCTTGGCCTGATCCTCGCGGATCGCCGCATGCTTGGCCAGCACGTGCGCCATCTCATGCGCGAGCACCGACGACAGTTCGGATGTATCGCTGGCGAGCGCGATCAGCCCGCGGGTCACATATAGCTGCCCGGTCGGAAGCGCGAAGGCGTTGACCGCGCCGGAATTCAGGATCGTCACTTTGTAAGAGAGATCGGGCCGCTCGGAGGCTGCGACGAGACGATCGACGGTTTTGGTGATCAGCGCTTCCAGCCGCGGATCATCATAGGATCCGCCATAGGACGAGAGAATGCGGCTGTGCTCTCGTTCAGTGGCCGGGGTCTGGGCCGCGGGCTTGTTCGGCTTTATCGGCGCGAAGCTCGGGTTTGATGCGGTCTGGAATCGGCCGAGATCGCCGCAGGCGCTTAGAGCAAACGAGGCGCACAGAGCCGCCGCCGCGAAAACGCGGCGGGTGCTCCGTGGGTCTCGTTGGCTTGCAGATGCCGCCACGTCTCTATTTACCCTCATCCTCAGGCACAAGTTCCCTTACGGCCAGATCGCCCGGGATCGTCCTAGCTGCGCCGATCAACTCGAGTTGCCCCGCGTGGGTGATTTCGATCCTCGGCCCGCCACGCTTCTCGATCCAACCCCGAACTCGAACTCTCTTGCCTTTCAGGGACTTAAGGTCAATTCCAGCCGCTTCGACAGACGCTATCATGCGCCTTGAAATAGTCACGGCAAAGTCCCGTGTCCATCGGCGTCCGAAATTGACATAAAATGTCGCGCCGGCCAGCCGGGCCGACGAAACCGTCCCCTCCACCACAGTAAAGCGTCCCAATCGAGCCAAAATATCGTCGGTGCTTTCCGCGTTTTTTAAGGCAGCGGAACCGGTCCAGATGCCGCGTCTTGCCGCACGCGCGACAGCCTCGGCGGCCAGCAGCGCGCGGGAACATGCCGGGTCGCTGACGGTGGGCGATGCCAGGGCTTCGCCGCGCGAGAGCATCTCGAACTGGACCGGCGTTACCGATCCCTTCAGGGCGACAAATGCCGGTTGGCGCCCGTAGCGATCCGGCGTGTCGTCAGCGCCATGCAGTGAGACATCGCGGCTTTCGATCAGCGCCGTCAGCATGGCCTTGCCGCTGTCCGTGCTGCCTGCAGCAAGCTCGATCCCGGCGAGGCGCACCTCGCGTCCGTCCTCAAGCCGAAAGGTTTTCGCATCGAGCACGCTGCTCACGCGGCCATCGCCTTGCAGCGCGAACTCGCATGCGGCAAGCGCCGGTTGAGCGCAAGTACAGATGATCAACGCGACGCCTACCGCAAATCCTGCGATACGCTCCCCGCGTCTGCTCATCGGCATCTCGCCATCAGAGGCCTGCCTGATTGCGCTCCATGTCCTTGCGAAGCGCGCCTGCGTAGCTTTTGAAGTCCACTTCCAGAGTATAGCGTGCCGAGTTCAGCCACGTCCGCTGCTTTTGCTCATGGTGCGATTTGACTTCGCGCGCCATCTCGGTGGCGGAGGGCAGCGTCATTCTATCCGCAAGGGTGGCCGCGATCCATCGCGCCTGCACTTCGACCAGCGGAATTGTTGCGCCGATCGGCTGGATCAGACCGGCGAAAAATAGCCCGGGCAGGCCGGGCGGCGTCATTCGCCGGTACAGATCGACCATTTTGCCATCCGTCACCGAAAACAGCGACGGCGTCAGGAACGGAAATGTTGTCTTGTACCCCGTCGCGTAGATGATGGCGTCGAATGGACCGCGCGATCCGTCCGCAAACTCGACCGCGTCGCCGGCGAGTTTTACGACATTCGGTTTGATGCCGATCCAGCCATGCCCGATATAAGGCAGCAACTCCTGGCTGATGGTCGCATGCTCGCGCCACATCGGATGTTTCGGCTTTGGAATGCCGAACCGGCGCTGATTCCCGACGGCGAAGTAAGCCAGCCGCGCCATGATCATTCGCGTCAGCAGCGTCGGGAACTTCAGCTTGCGCGAAAAGAATGCCGACCAGCGGTCGGTTGGGATTCCCATCATGTATTTCGGCATCACGTGAGCGCCGGTTCGCGTCGACAGCGCGACGCTCTTTGCACGCTTGCAAAGATCGACCGCAATATCGACGGCGGAGTTGCCAATACCGACCACCAGAACATTCTTGTCATCGAACGGTGCAGCCGTGCGGTATTCGCTGGAATGGATAGCGACGCCGTCGAATGCGCCGGGAAATGACGGGTAGCGTGGATTCCACAGATGTCCGTTCGCGACCACGACCGCGCGATAGTTTCGCACGCGGCCATCACCGGTTACGACCCGCCATCGCCCGTCGTCAGTCTTCTCGACGGATGTCACCTCGGTATTGAACACGATCGCGGAACGCACCTTGAAATGATTCGCGTAGGATTCGAGATAGGTCAGCAACTGTCGGTGCGACAGAAAATCCGGCTGGTCGGCGGAGATGGGGAAATCCGGATAGCCGAGATTGTTGCGGCTGGTGTCGATGTGGAGGCTGCGGTAGGCGCAGGACAGGCCGTTGTCGTTCTCGTAACGCCACATACCGCCGAGGTTCGATCCCTTCTCGAAACAGTCGAATGAAAGTCCCCGGTCGCGCAATGCCTTTGCAACTGCGACGCCCGACGAACCGGCGCCGATGATGCAGATATCCGGTGAAGATGTCGTCGTGTCATTCATTCCCGAGACTCGCGATGTAGTGCCGCACGATGCCCTCGAAGCTGTCATCGCCTGAAATGCCGACGGCGGAGGCCGTGCGCGACACAAACCCCTTCGGCCAGCTATCGACGATGGCTTCCAGCGCCGCGTCGGGCGCGAAATTGATTTTTCCAAGGCGCTGTGGGTCCACAGTTCTCTCCAGAGCGGCAACGATGTCCGCCA
This sequence comes from Pseudomonadota bacterium, assembly GCA_040387615.1. Lineage (GTDB taxonomy): Bacteria > Pseudomonadota > Alphaproteobacteria > Rhizobiales > Xanthobacteraceae > Afipia. Next base: position 71,983 of record JAZKDK010000026.1, read on the forward strand.
TGCTCACCGTGAGAGCTGGAAGGTTGATCGCGGTGACGCCGTTGAGCTTCGCGGACGTGACGTCATGCATCGCAATCAGCCCCGCAACGACGGCGGCAACGGATACGACCGGAATGCGCGTTTCGCTTTTCAGCGGGACGGTGGCATCACGTCCCGCGACGGAGTCGCGGACGATGGCAGCGACGCGATCCGAGACCGACGACGTCGGCGGGCCGGGATGAACCAGAACGATCGGCAGCCGCAGCGACCGGCCCTCGATCTCGCCGCGGCGGGTGGCGTCCGCAAGCATCAACTCCGCGATCGACTTGTGCGTGCCGTATGACGTTTGCGGATGTTGAGCCAGATCGTCGCTCACGACATCGGGCAGTGCGCCGCCAAAAACGGCGATCGAACTTGGGAAAATGAATTTCGGCGGCGCTGTCTGCGAGCCAACCATGCCGATGAGCTGTGCCAGCGCTGAAACATTCACATGCAGCGCACGGTCAGGCTCCTTTTCGGCTGCGCTGGTGAGCATAGCGGCGAGGTGGAACACGCTGTCCGGTCGCCAGTCAGCGATACGCTGCAGAACGGCGTCATCCGATATGTCGCCCTGGAGTCGTTCAACCCGGCTGTCTGAGCCAGTGGTAAGATATGAATCGACCAGCAATACGCGATCGATCGCGCGCGAGACTCCGTGTCTGTCGATTAAGCGGCCCGTACTCAACAGCGCACGCACAAGTTCGGATCCGATAAATCCGCCCGCTCCGGTAATCAAAATCCGCATGCTATTCCGTCTGGCGAAACGCGCGCCCGCGAAACGGGGCCGAGGTTGCGCAAACTTGTAATTTCACCGGCGTGAGTCAAGGGCGAAGGCCGCGTGGCCTTGTCGCTGACGCATCGTTGCGTCATGATGAAATCCAAGGAAGATGCCGCCGGCGAAGGCGCGCCATAACGGGAGACTACATTGAAGAAAGTTATCGCAACTCTTATTTCATCCGCGTTCGTGTTCGGCTCAGGCGCCGCCATGGCGCAGGGCAAGCCGCCGCTGAAGCTCGGAGCGATTCTCGACATGTCAGGTCTCTACGCCGACATCACCGGCGTCGGCAGCGAGACTGCGGCGAAGATGGCGGCGGAGGATTTTGGCGGCGAAGTGCTCGGCCGCAAGATCGAGATCGTCGCTGTGGATCACCTGAACAAAGCGGACCTGTCGTCGAGTATCGCCCGCGATATGTTCGACAATCAGGGTGTCGAGGCGATTGTTGACGTTGCGGCATCGGCGACCGCGCTTGCGGCCAACGAAATCGCGAAGACGCGCAACAAGATCATCATGTTCAATGGCCCGGGCTCGGTTCGCTTGACGAACGAGGCGTGCGGTCCTTACACGGTGCATTATGTGTTCGATACCTTCGGGCAGGCGAACTCGACCGGCCTTGCCGCCGTGAAGGCGGGACTCGATAGCTGGTACTTCCTTCAGGCCGATTACGCGTTCGGACAGGATCTTGAGAAGGATACGTCCGCCGTTGTGACCAAGATGGGTGGCAAGGTGCTCGGCACCGTCAAGCATCCGCTCAACACCTCGGACTTCTCGTCGTTCTTGCTGCAGGCGCAGGGATCGAAGGCGAAAGTTGTTGGTCTTGCGAATGCCGGCGGCGATACCATCAATGCAATCAAGCAGGGTGCGGAGTTCGGCCTCATGAAGGGCGGGCAGAAGATGTCACCACTGCTCGCCTTCGTCACCGATATCGACAGCATCGGGCTTGAGACCGCGCAGGGTCTCGTCTTGGCTGAAGCTTGGTATTGGGATTTGAATGACGAGACGCGCGCATTTTCGAAGCGCTTCATGGACAAGATCAAGCGCGTGCCGACCTCCGCGCAGGCAGGCGTGTACTCCTCGGTCACTCACTATCTCAAGGCGGTGAAGGAAGCGGGCACCACCGACTCCGCCGCTGTGATGAAGGTCATGAAGTCGACGCCAATCAACGACATGTTCGCCAAGGGCGGCAAGATCCGGGAAGACGGCCGCATGACCCACGATATGTATCTGTTCGAGGTGAAGAAGCCGTCGGAATCGAAGGCGCGTTGGGACAACTACAAGCTGCTCGCCACCATCCCCGGTGATCAGGCCTTCCAGTCGCTGGACGCATCGCGCTGCCCGCTGATCAAGAAGTAAATCTGTCATGAGCGCCGGCTTTGGCCGGCGCTCGCTGATGATCCAACACAGGATATCTCCATGAGTGGCACAGTTCTGCAGAGTCTCGATCGCGGTCTGTTGACGATCACGATGAACCGTCCCGAGCGGCGTAACGCGATCAACGCGGAAATGTCGGCGGACCTGATCGAGGCGGTGCGCCGGGCGGCGGACGACACGGAGGTTCGCGCGGTGCTTCTGCGCGGAGCCAACGGCACTTTCTGTGTCGGTGGAGATGTCAAGTCGATGGCCGAGAACAAGTCTGAGCTTACCTATGAGGTGAAGCGCGCCAATCTGCGGCGCGGTATGGAAGTCTCGCGGCTGCTGCATGAACTGCCGAAACCGGTCGTGGCGCAGATCGATGGCGCCGCGGCGGGCGCGGGCCTGTCGATCGCGCTGTCCTGCGACCTGCGCGTCGCCGGTGCCTCGGCCAAGATCACGACGGCGTTTGCCAAGGTCGGTTTCTCCGGCGACTACGGCGGCACTTATTTCTTGACGCAGATGCTGGGCAGTGCCAAGGCGCGCGAATTGTATCTGATGTCGCCTGTTCTCACCGCGCAGGAAGCCCTTGCGCTCGGAATGGTCACGAAAGTTGTCCCGGATGCCGACGTGGCCGATGCCGCGACGGAACTTGCCATGTCGCTGGCGCAGGGGCCGACCGTCACGCTGGGCTACATCAAGCGCAACATCAACAACGCGGAAACCCTGTCGCTGGAAGCCTGTTTCGACGCCGAGTCCGCACATCACACCCGTTGCTCAGAAACCGCCGACCATCGCGAAGCCGCGAAAGCCTTCATGGAAAAGCGCACCGCGGTGTTCAAGGGGCACTAAAGTGTGATCCGGGCGCGGGCTTTCGGGAATCATGCTCGCCGAAGATCTTGTCTATCAAAGAACAAGAGCGACACTGGAGCGCCAGCATGACTGAGACAATGAGGATGCGGCAAATCTGCCTTGTCGCGCCGCATCTCGAGCCGGTGATCGGCGACATCGCCGCGATCATGGGGCTAGCGGTCTGTTATCGCGACCCCAACGTCGCGCGCTACGGCCTGGAAAACGCGCTACTCCCGGTCGACACCATCCTGCTTGAGGTCGTTGCCCCTTTTCGTGACGGCACCGCCGCCGGGCGGTTCATCGACAAGACTGGCGGTCGTGGCGGCTACATGGCGATCCTGTCCTGTCCCGATCCGCGCGAACGGCAGGCCAATGCTGAAAGCATGAAGGTGCGGACCTCTCATGTCATCGATCGCCCGCCTTATCTCGGTGTCCAGCTCCATCCCCGCGATTGCCGCGCCGCGTTCATCGAGTTCAATCACACCACGGACAGCGACAACATTCGTGGCGCCTATCCACCCGCCGGCTCCGACTGGCACAAGTCTATCCGCGACGATGTGACGACCGCGCTAACTGAAGTCGTCCTGACAAGCCCCGATCCGCGCGGGCTTGCGGAACACTGGAGCCGCATCATCGGTGTTCCCGCGACGGGCACCGAGATTGTTCTGGTGAATTGCCGGATTCGGTTTGTTGAAGGCGACAGCGAGATCATGAGCGGGCTCGCTTTTCGTGTTCGCGACCCGGCCGCCGTGCTTCATGCCGCGCAGGAAAGAGGCCATGCGGTGACCGGAAATTCATTCGGACTCGGCGGCGTCGACTTTCATATCGTTGCTTGAGCCGCGACGTGCCGAAGCACCCGCTGGACACATTCTTCTCTCCAAAGAGCATCGCAATCATCGGCGCGTCGCGGGACGACAAGAAAATTCCCGGCATGCTGCTGACGTTTCTGCGCAGGAACGGATTCTCTGGCGAGATTTATCCGGTCAATCCCTCCTATGAGAGCATCGGCGATCTTCGCTGCTATCCATCGATCACTGCGATTGGAGCGCCGGTCGACCTTGCCATCGTGATCATTCCGGCGCGCGCAGTTCTCGGAGTTCTGCAGGAATGCGCGGCGGCGGGGGCGAAGAATGCGATCGTCATTTCCTCAGGCTTCGCCGAGGAGGGCGGCGAGAGTGCCGGCATCCAGACCGAGATTGCGCAACTTGCGAAACGCACAGGCATGCGCATTTCAGGGCCCAACGCCGAAGGCTTCTACAACGAACCACAGCGCATCGCTGCGACGTTCAGCCCAACTGTCGATATCAAGCCGGACGCACCGCGGGTGCTGGCAAGTCCGCGCCGTGTCGGTATCATCGCCCAGAGCGGCGGGATTGGTTTTGCGATCTACAACCGCGCCAAGGCGATGGGCGTCGCCGTCAGCAATGTCATCAGCACCGGCAACGAGTCCGACCTCGCCGCCGGTGAATTCCTCGACTACATGGCGCAGGACACGGACACCGACGTGATCCTGATGTTCATCGAGAGCATCCGCGATCCCGAGATGTTTGTGTCGGCGGCGCGGCGCGCTGCAGAAGCCGGCAAGCCGGTGATCGTCACCAAGGTTGGCCGTTCCGAAGCAGGCGAGCGTGCGGCGGCGTCCCACACCGCGAGCATGGCGGGCTGGACGGCTGCTTACGATGCCGTGTTCGCCAAATACGGCTTCATCGTTTCCAACGATCTCGATGAGGCGGTTGCGATCGCTGCGGCGTTCGCCACCGCACCGCTGCCCCGCGGCGATCGCGTCGCCATCGTCACCGTATCCGGCGGCGCGGGCGCGTGGGTGGCGGATACGCTAGCGGCGGAAGGCCTGCAGATCCCGGAGCTTTCCGAAACGCTGCAGACGCAGGTTCGCGCGCTGATCCCATCTTACGGTTCGCCGCGTAATCCGGTCGATATCACGGCGCAGGCAGTTCATAGCGGGGGCTTGCAGAAGGTTGTCGAACTGCTCGAGCAATCCGATGACATCGATGCGATTGTCGTCGTCGTGTCGCTGGCGAGCGAAGCGCGCATTCCGGTCAAGCGGGATGAGATCAAGCCGCTGATCGATGCCCAGCGGAAGCCGATCCTGTTTTTCACCTACACCTTGCCGTCGCAGTTCGCGCGCACGGAGCTGGCTGCCTCCGGTATCGTAGCGTTTTCCGGCATCGCTGCGCTGGGCCGGGCGGTCAGCCGCCTTGTCAGCCGGAGCAGATTTACACTTTTGCCCCACGCAGAGATTGCTTCATCGCGCCTGACGCTTCCTGAAGGGGGCGTGCCCGAACGCCTCTCGGAATATGAGAGCAAGGCCCTGCTGCGCGACGCCGGAATTACGGTGCCGCAGGAAAGTCTGGTGCATGACAAGACCCAACTTGCGGCCGTGCTCGGCATGGATTTCCCGGTAGTGATGAAAATTCAGTCGCGCGATATCCCGCACAAGAGCGAAGCCGGCGGCGTGCGGGTCAACATTCGTGATGCCGATGAAGCGGCCGCGGCGTTCAGCGATTTGATTGCGAACGCATCCCGGTTCAAGCCTGATGCCGATATCCAGGGCGTGCTTCTGGGGCCGATGGCGCGCCACGGCGTCGAGATGATCGTCGGCACCGTCAACGACGCGACGTTCGGCCCGATCGTCATGGCCGGGCTTGGGGGCATTGCGACCGAACTGTTCAAGGACGTGGTGTATCGGCCGGCGCCGGTCGATCAGGCAGAAGCCATCGCGATGATCGGCGAACTCAAATCGGCGGCGCTTCTCAATGGATTTCGCGGAGCAGCGAAAGCCGATACGGCGGCGCTGGCAGGGCTGATTGCCCGGATGTCCGAGCTTGCCGTTGCGTTGAAGGATCGTGTGTCGGAGATCGAGATCAACCCGGTCCGGGTGCACGAAGAGGGCGCAGGCATTACCATCGTCGATGCGTTGATTGCCGGAAAAGCAACAGCCTCGGGCTGATCTCGTCTGCGCGACCTTGGAGCGGCGTTTGCGCACCTGCCATTCGCGCTCCCGGCTGGCACGAAATCGCTGTTGCGGCCGGAAATTGGCCGCTAGATTGCGCGCGCAACACAGCCTCGCAAGAAGGATAAAAGATGGCCAAGGATGGACTGACGGTAATTGTAACGGGCTCAGCATCGGGCCTCGGCGCGGCCTCCGCCGCATTGCTGGCAAAGCAGGGTGCGCGCCTCGTCATCAATTATTCGTCGAGCCAGAAGGAGGCTGAACAGACCGCCGATCTCTGCCGAAGCGCCGGCGCCGAAGTTGTGGTGGTGCAAGGCGACGTGTCGCGCGACGAGGATTGCAAGAGGATCGTGGCCGCCGCCGCGCCGTGGGGGCAGCTAAATGGTCTGATCAACAATGCCGGCACGACCAAGCATGTCGATCACGGCAATCTCGATGGCCTTTCAGCCGACGATTTCCAGCGCATCTATGCGGTCAACACCATCGGGCCGTTTCAGATGGTCCGCGCAGCGCGGGCGCTGCTGGAAGCCGGTGCAAAGCAGTCCGGCCGCAACTCGTCGGTCGTGAATGTCTCGTCGATTGCGGGGATCGCCGGCATCGGATCATCGGTGGCCTATGTCGCAAGCAAGGGCGCGCTGAACAGCATCACCCTTTCGTTGTCGCGCGCGCTGGCGCCGTTGATCCGCGTTAATGCAGTTTGCCCCGGCTATATCGATACGCCTTGGTTCACCAAAGGCCGAGGTCCCGAACTGGCCGGGAAGATTCGGAACATGGTGACGGAGCAATCGCCGCTTCAGGTCGCTTCCACCGCGGAGGATGTTGCCGAGCTTGTCTGCTTTCTCACCAGCCCGGCATCACGCAGCATGACCGGAGAGATCGTGCGTATCGATGCCGGCGTGCATCTGGGGCCGGCCCTCCTGCCCAAACGCACCTGAGCAGCGAGTCCGTGGACCCGCAGCTTAGATCTTGTTGCCGGGGTCGGAGACGACCCCGCGCGCAACCAGTCTGTTCCAGATGAACAGCACGAGCAGCGCGCCGACGGTGGCGGTGATAAAGCCCGCGCCCTGACTCGGGCTATAGTAGCCGATTGCCTGACCAATGAAGGTTGCCAGAAATGCGCCGGCGATGCCGAGAACCATCGTCAGGATGAAACCTGTCGGATTGTTCGGACCGGGTGACAAAAGCCGTGCAATAAAGCCCGCGATCAATCCGACGAAAAGAACGTAAAGCATTGCTGGTATCCTTCGTGCTTGAATTCAAAGAGCCGCCTGCCGGTCAGCGTGGAGCGAAAAATCACTCCACGCCGGTCGTGACGCCGGTCAAATCCAGCGCGAAGCTTCGCGCTCTGTTGGCAGCCGTCCGTCAGGCGTCAACTGATTGATGACGTCGGGCAACTGTCTCGCGAGACCCGCAAGCAGTTCATCACGCGACAGGCCGGTCTGCGATGTCAGCGTGCTGATCTGGTCCGCACCGAGCGCGGAGGCGAGGTCGGTGGGTGAGATCTGCTTGTTAGGACCTGGGCTGACCCACGAATTCGCGGTCTCGGTTTGACCCTTTTCCTGAAACTGCTTGAGCAGATCGTTCAGTCCACCGCTGAGAACGCTTCCGGCCGCGCCGCCTGCCAGCAATCCGCCGAGGGCTCCGCCGAGCGGGCCTTTCATCAGGTCGCCAAGACCACCACTAAGCGCGCCGCCAAGTCCGCCGGTGCTGGCCGTTGTCGTTCCGGGCAGCGGCGTCGGTGTGGATGGTGCCGGCGCGTTGCCCGCCGGGTTTGCCCCGGACTGGCTTCCGCCAATGTGTTTGACCGCCTTGTAGGCAAGAAGAGCAAGGATCGCCATGGTCATTGGCGACATCCCGCCGCTGCTTTCGCCCGGTGCGCTTGGCTCGCTTGGACCGCGAGGTCCGTTCTGCATGCCGTTGAGAATGTCGAGCAAACCCATCGTTATCTCCTGTCGAACGCCCGCCCTGGGTGAAGACTAGTGTTTCGACATGACGGTTACAAGGCAGGGTGGCGGTGGCTGCGGCCCGTCATTAGCGTTTGTATGACGCGATTTCGATCAGGCTTCCGTCCGGATCGCGGCAATAGACGGAATTCAACGTCCCTCGTGCGCCGTGTCGTTCAACCGGGCCTTCCTCAATGGCGATGCCGCAGCTTTTCAGATGATCGACAACTTGCTGCGGTGTCGCCGCCGTCAGGAAACATAGGTCGTCGCTTCCGGCCGCTTCGTGATCTGCAGTGAACCATTCGACCTTGCCCGTGGTGACCGGCCGCAGGTTGATTTTCTGATCGCCGAATACCATTGCAATCCGTTTCGCATAGCCGTTGCCCGGATCAAAATCCTGCCTGCTCATGCCTAGCGCGCGCTCGTACCAGACAGCCGATTTTTCGGCGTCGGTGACATTGACGACAAGATGATCGAGAGCATTGACCTTAATTGGCATCGGGCGTCCTTCATGTTGGGAGCCGGGCTGATTCACGAGATGTTCCGGATTGGTGGAATAATACATCCTTACGCGCTGCAACCTGCTGACTGTCTCGATATGGCTAGAAGGCAGGGTGGCGGTAGTGCGCGCCCTCTGGTATGGAATTGCGAAAGTTTTAAGCGCTCTTGCGGCAATCTCCGCGAGGGATGCGACCGGTCCCGTAGCTCAGCCGGATAGAGCGGCGGTTTCCTAAACCGCAGGTCGGAAGTTCGAGTCTTCCCGGGATCGCCAACAACCTCCAAAAATCCGAAGGCCGTTCACTCGTGGTTGTCACGCTTCCCAGTCCAGCATCACGCTGGACTGGGAACTTTGCGCGAGGTGATCTTGCGTCAGTCCAGCTTCACACCTGCCTCTGTCACAACCTTCTGCCAGCGCACGGTTTCCGCAGCCACCATAGCTGCGAACGCCGCGCCCGTGACGTCTGGAACGTCAGAGCCGTTGCGCTCCCATGCGTCCTTGATCGTCGCCGTCTGCATGGCCTTCTGCAGTTCCTTGGTCATGCGCTCAACGATCGCCGGCGGCGTGTTCTTGGGCGCGAAGACGCCATACCAGGTCGCCACTTCGTATCCCGGCACACCGGCTTCCGCGGCAGTGGGAATGTCGGGGAAGCCCGGGACCCGCGCCGGAGCCGCAACTGCAAGCGCGCGCAACTGTCCGCCCCGAATTTGCGGTGCGGACGAGCCTAACCCGTCGAACACCAGCGGCACGTGACCGGCGACGAGATCGGCCATCGCCGGGCCCGCGCCGCGATAGGGTACATGCTGAATGCGCGTCTTGGTCAGGATCTTGAACAACTCGCCGGCGAGATGATGCGTGGTGCCGGCGCCGGCGGAGCCATAGTTGAGTTTGTCCGGATTGGCGCGGAGATAAGCGACGAATTCGGGGAGGGTTTTTGCGTCGACCTTGCCGGGATTGACGACGATGACCTGCGGAGGCCGCGCGATCAGCGCCACCGCCACAAAATCCTTTTCAAGATTATAGTCGAGATTGGGATAGATCGCCGGGGCGATGGCGTGATGCGCTGCGCCGACGAAGAAGGTATAGCCGTCCGGTGCGGCCTTGGACGCCTGTGATGCGCCCACGGTGCCGCCCGCGCCTGCGCGGTTTTCAATTAGCACGCGTGTTCCCAGTTGCGTGTCGAGCTGGGCGGCGAGCGGCCGGGCGAAGGCGTCGGTGCCGCCGCCTGCCGCGAACGGCACAACGAAGACGATCGGCTTCTCCGGCCACGTTTGGGCTTCGGCCTTATTGGCCGCCACGAACGAGCACGTCAGAAGCGCAAATAAAATGTATCGACCGAATTTCAGAGTCACGTCATGTCCTCCCGGGATATTGGATGCGTCACCTTGTGGCGGCGCTTATCTTTGCCGGATGTTTCCGGATCGCTGACTTGAGCGGATGCTTCGCGGGCAAAGTATCGCTCATAATCATCATGCATCATCATGTAAGGGGCCGCCCCCGGCAACCGGGTTTTTCGCCGCTTCAACCACCCAGGCCGATGGCCCCGAAGCCGGATTCTTGCGTAAGTATGATGAATTATTGACAATATCATACTGCGCGTGTCAGCGTGTTCCGCCGGTTCAGATCGACGTGCGGGGGCATTTCAATTCAACGGTTCAGTTCAGGGCGTCGCGAGGTGGCAGCGAATTGCCGTCGCTTGCGTTCGCGCGCGCATACGTTTCGCCGGACATCGCGAGCGGTCGGGATTGCGGTCGCAGGGGTGATCGCTGCGCCGCAGGGTGCGTTTGCTCAAAACGCGGAGACGTTGGTCGCATCGACGTCGTTACCGACTGTCGATGTGGTTGCGCCCCGCGTCCAACAGCAGCGCGCGGCGGCATCCCGCGTGACGGCGGCAACCTCTGATGCGGCATCGGACGCGCCGGTTGCATCTGCCAGCGAAAGGAACTTTACCGGCGAAGACGTCAACGCGCGGCCGTTCTCGCGGCCGGCCGAGGCGCTCGAAGTTGTGCCCGGTCTCATCATCACGCAGCACAGCGGCGACGGCAAAGCTAATCAGTATTTCCTGCGCGGCTTCAATCTGGATCACGGAACAGATCTGGCGATCTCGATCGATGGTATGCCGGTCAACATGCGCACCCATGGCCACGGACAGGGCTATGCCGATCTGAATTTCCTGATCCCGGAACTGATCGGATCGGTCAATGTGCGAAAGGGACCGTATTTCGCCGATGAGGGAGATTTCTCGTCGGTTGGCTCGGTGCATATCGGACTGATCGACACCGTCCAGAAATCGATGGCGCTGGCGAGCGTCGGCAGCTTCGGTTACCGGCGGGCATTCGGGGTCACATCGACCAAGGCGGGCGAAGGCAACCTGCTGATAGCCGGAGAGGCCAATACCTATAACGGCCCGTGGGATAATCCCGACAGGCTGCGCAAACTGAACGCCGTGGTGCGCTACACGGAAGGCAATGCGGCCAACGGACTTTCGCTGACCGGCATGGCCTATTCCAATCGCTGGAACTCGACCGACCAGATTCCGCTCCGTGCAATCACATCAGGGATTGTCGGTCGTTACGGCGCGCTTGATCCGACCGATGGCGGACGCTCCGATCGCTTCTCGCTGTCCGGCCGCTGGGCGCAGACCGACAAGGATGGATCTTCGAAGATCAATTTCTACGCGATCAAAAGCTCGCTCGATCTCTACAACAACTTCACCTTCTTCCTGGACAATCCCGATTTCGGCGATCAGTTTCATCAGCGCGACGATCGTGTTCTCGCCGGCGTGAATGCTTCGCATACGTTCAATCACGCAGTCGCTGGTCGGCCGATGCAGACCGAAATCGGCGTCCAGAGCCGCTACGATGACATCAAGGTAGGATTGTCGAACACCTACCAGCGGCAGTTCCTGTCCGGTACGCGCAACGACAAAGTAAAGGAGGGCAGCGTCGGACTCTTCATCCAGAATACTGTTCACTGGACGGATTGGATGCGCACCACACTCGGCTATCGCGGCGACTTCTACACCACCAACGTGCATTCGCTGCTGACGCCGGCGAATTCCGGCAACGCGACGGCCTCGATCGGCAGTCCGAAGCTGAGCGTTGTGTTCGGACCGTTCGCCAAGACCGAATTATTCCTCAACGCGGGTGAAGGCTTTCACAGCAACGACGCGCGCGGCGTGACCATCAGGGAATCGCCGTCTGACGGCGGGCCGGTGGATTCGTCGCCATTCCTGGTCAAGACGCGAGGGGCCGAAGTCGGCATCCGGACGCGATTTATTCCCGGTCTCGACAGTTCGGTCAGCCTGTTTCTGCTCGACTCCGCGTCGGAGATCTTGTTCGTCGGCGATGCGGGTGACACGGAGCCCAGTCGTCCGAGTCGCCGCTACGGCGTGGAATGGACCAATCACTACAAGCCGGTGTCGTGGTTGCAGATTGATGGCGATCTTGCCATCACCCATGCGCGATTTCGCGGCGACAATTCTGCGCAGGCAGCGGCTTATGCCGAGCTGGCAGGTTATCCGGAAGCGCAGATTGGCAATGGGCCGGGTAATTTCATTCCCGGGGCGCCGAACATGATCGCGTCGGCGGGGATCAGGCTCGGCGAGAAGACCGGCTGGTTCGGCGCGCTACGCTATCGCTACTTCGGGCCGCGCCCGCTCACCGAAGACGGCGCGTTCGTATCGCTGGCCACGGGCCTGCTCAATGGACAGGTCGGCTACCGGTTCGACAACGGTTGGCGCATCCAACTCGACGCCTACAACCTGACCGACAGCAAGTCCGACCAGATCACCTATGCCTACGGGTCGCTGCTGAAGACCGATGCGTTGTACACGCAATGCAGGTCCGGTGCTCCGCCGCCACCCGCGGTTTGTCAGACCGGCGTGATGGATCGCGTGTTGCATCCGGTCGAGCCGTTCGCTGTTCGCCTCACGCTCGCAGGCCAGTTTTGACAAAGCTTTGCAGCGGGCCGGTATCGGCTAGGGCCTGATCCCGAAAAGTGGGCACCGGTGTTCGGGTATGATCATGCCTGTAAAAAGTCTGCTTCAACGCAGTTGAAATAGTCTCTAAGGTCGCGCCCGTCACATGAGATCGTCACGCGAATGTTCGGAATTCTAGGCCTCGGCTTTCTTATCGGGATGCAGCATGCGCTGGAGGCCGATCATATCGCAGCAGTGTCCAGCATTGCTGCCCGGCGATCGAGCGTCAGGGACATCGTCAAGCACGGGCTGACCTGGGGGCTAGGTCACACGATTACATTGTTCATTTTTGCCGGTGCCGCGATCCTTCTGGGTTACGCGATTCCGGAACGTCTTGCTCGTCCGCTGGAGACCGCCGTCGGCATCATGCTGGTCGGGCTCGGCGCGCACGTGTTGTGGCGGCTATGGCGCGACCGCGCGCATTTTCATCAGCATCACCACGGCGACGGTACCGCGCATCTTCATCTTCACAGTCATGGTGCGGACTCCGTTTCGCACCAGCGCAGCAGTCATGACCATCCGCATGGTTTCCGGTGGCGGTCCTTGCTGGTCGGACTGATGCACGGCATGGCGGGCTCGGCAGCGCTGCTGGTGCTGGTCGTGTCGCAGTTCGCAAATCCGCTGCATGGCCTGTTCTACATTCTGCTGTTCGGGATTGGCTCGATGCTCGGGATGGGCGCGCTGTCGACCGTGATCGCGGTGCCGCTAGCGGTTTCTGCAAGGTCGCTGACGTGGGCCAATCGCGGGCTTCAGGCTGCTGTCGGCGTTATCACGATCGGGATCGGCGCGATGACGATCTATACGACGGCGCTGGCCTAAGGCGGGCCATTTCCCTCCGCGGCTTGTCGTAATGGCCGACGATGTGCAGAGTGTCGGCAAAACAACAGCCGACGAGGAATGCCTTGGCCCATCACAGCGAGATTTACGCCATCCGTTACGCCACGATGACGGGACGCCAGCCGCACCAGAATTATCTGACACCGGATGTTCACAACGAAGGCACCGATCTCGATTATTTCGTCTGGCTGATCCGCGGCAAGGATGGCGACATTCTGGTCGATACCGGCTTCAACGATGTCGCCGCGCTCGAGCGGTCGCGCAGCCTGACGATCAATCCCGCAGAGGCGCTGGAGCGGTTCGGCGTCAGGCCGGACAGTATTTCGCGACGTCGTCATTACGCATCTGCATTACGATCACGCGGGCAACCTCGATCGCTTTCCCAATGCGCGGTTTCATTTGCAGGATCGCGAAATGAGCTTCGCGACCGGCCGCTGCATGTGCCACGGCCTGTTGCGGCATCCGTTTTCGGCCGAAGATGTTACGCTGATGGTTCGCCATGTGTTCAGCGATCGTGTTGTGTTTCATGACGGTGACGAGATCGCGCCGGGGGTGACGCTGCATCATGTGGGCGGACACTCGGACGGACTCCAGGTGGTGCGTGTCGAGACCGAGCGCGGGCCTGTGGTGCTGGCATCCGATGCGGCGCATTATTACGGCAACATGCATCGCGCCAATCCATTTCCGATCGTCTACAATCTCGGTGACATGATGGAGGGCTGGAAGACTGTCGAACGTCTTGCCGGTCATCCCGATCGCGTGATCCCCGGTCACGATCCGATGGTGCGCGAGCTTTATCCGCAGGCGAGCGACAAGGCCGACGCCGTCGCGCTGCACAAAAATCCGAAACGTTCGTTCGCCGGTTAACGCTCCCCCACCCGGGCGCGTGAACCGGTCAGCGAAAACAGTGTAAGGAGTTTTTGCCCTACGCAAATAATCGAATGACGTTCTATCTGGTAGAACAGTAAGAATCGATCCGGCCGACACCAAATGCCAGCGCCGCATCGAGGCAGCGCGCGGTGGAAGGCTTCAAAAGCAAAAAGTCTTTCCGCACCGGCGAGCGGCCAGAGTGCAGCGCTCGGTCGGTCACAGATATCTGCCTGCCGGACGAACAAGCAATCTTGATTGCTTGTCCCGTCTGCGCATTGGTATAAACCAGCGCACCCGCACGGATGGCGCCTGCGGGTTGCGATATGAAGTGAATCGAAAGCTGCTGTAGGCTCGATGCACGGGAAAGATGGTCATACCAAAAAGACGACGGCTTTCGTTTTCGCAGGCGGCGGAAGTTTTGGTGCGATTCAAGTCGGGATGATGCAGGCTCTCGTGGCCCATGGCGTCACGGCCGATCTCGTGGTCGGATCGAGCGTGGGAGCAATGAACGGGGCCTATTATGCTGGTTCGCCGACGCTGGATGGTGTCAAGAAACTGGCGGACATCTGGCGCGGGCTGACGCGGCACGATGTGTTTCCCGTGTCACTGTTCTCGTTTGCATCATTCTTGTGGCGGCGGGATTTTCTGATCTCGCATGAGGGCGTTCGCAAGCTGATCGAGGATCATCTTCCGTACCAGAAGCTGGAAGAGGCTGCTGTTCCGGTTCATATCGTGACGACCGACATTGTGTCCGGCGAGACCGTGGTGCTTTCCGAAGGTTCTGCGGCGGAGGCGATCGTGGCCAGCACGGCGATTCCGGGGGCCTTCGCACCGGTGAAACACAACAACCGTTTTCTGGCTGACGGCGCGATCTCGAGCAATACGCCGATCCGCGTCGCGATCCAGAAGGGCGCACAGCGGCTCATCATCATGCCGACGGGATTTGCCTGCGCGGGACAGGATCCGCCGGTGGGAGCCGTCGCGACGGCCCTGCACGCACTGACACTGCTGATTGCGCGGCAGATGACCACCGAGCTGGAGTATCTGGAATCCAGCATTGAATACTGTGTGGTGCCGCCGCTGTGCCCGCTGGTCGGCTCACCCTATGACTTCACCCGCACGGACGACCACATCGCGCGGGCCATCAAGACGACCGAGGCGTGGATCGCCGATGGCGGTCTTGAGAAGGGCGGCGTCCCCGGCGAGATGCGTCCCCATCAGCACTGATTGCTGTCGGAAATGGCGCGTGTGGCGGGTTGGAATATTGCTCTGCAGCACGCCGAGGACACAGTCTTATCCGCGCGATGTGACGGGATCACGTCAATCCCCTCCGTGCATCCACGCCACGTTGATGTGGATAGCTCAAGGTTTGGTGTATAGTTGTCGTCCATCGTAGGTGTTCATGCTGCGATATCGGCCTGCGCCGGAAAACGCGCCAACATGCGGGCCGACATCGGAGCAATCTGCCGGACTCTTCAGCGAGGTTTTTATGCAGAATCTCACGTTGCTGTTATCGCCTCGTTTCATCATCCTGACGCTCTGTATTATCATCACCGCGCTGCTGGTCGCTGCGGCGATTTACTACGATTTCAAGCACATTTTTCTCTTTGCAATTCCGATCACTATTTTCGGTTCGCTGTCGGTGCTCGGCATTCACGACATGCTCCAGAAGAGCCACGCCGTGCTGCGCAACTATCCGATCTCCGCGCATATCCGCTTTCTGCTCGAAGAAATCCGGCCGGAGATGCGGCAGTATTTCTTCGAGAGCGAAAAGGACGGCAAGCCGTTCAGCCGCGATACGCGCGCCGTGGTCTACCAGCGCGCGAAGATGGTTCTCGACAAGCGCCCGTTCGGCACGCAGGAAGATGTCTACGCGCAAGGCTACGAATGGATGAACCATTCGGTCTCGCCGAAGCCGCTGGCCGACACACCTTTTCGCGTCACGATCGGCGGGCCGGACTGCACCAAACCGTACTCGGCTTCCGTGTTCAACATTTCCGCCATGAGCTTCGGTGCGCTCAGCCCCAACGCCGTGCGTGCGCTCAATGCCGGTGCGAAAAAAGGAAATTTCGCGCATGACACCGGTGAAGGCGGTGTCAGCCCCTATCATCGCGAAAACGGTGGCGATCTGATCTGGGAAATCGGATCGGGATATTTTGGCTGCCGCAATCCCGACGGAACGTTCAACCCTGAACTTTTCGCGAAGGTTGCGAGCGACGACCAGATCAAGATGGTTGAACTGAAAGTCAGCCAGGGCGCGAAGCCGGGCCACGGCGGTGTGCTGCCTGCGGCGAAAGTTTCCGAGGAGATTTCACGCATTCGCGGCGTCGCAGTGGGCGAGGATTGCATTTCTCCGGCTTATCACCGGGCGTTTTCAACTCCGATCGAGATGATGCAGTTCATCGGCGAGATGCGGCGGCTGTCGGGCGGCAAGCCAGTGGGCTTCAAGCTCTGTATCGGTCATCGCTGGGAGTTCCTTGCGATCTGTAAGGCGATGGTCAAGACCGGGATTTATCCGGACTTCATCGTGGTCGACGGCAATGAAGGCGGCACCGGTGCAGCCCCGGCAGAGTTCATGGACCACCTTGGCATGCCGATGCGCGAGGGCGTCAGCTTCGTGCACAACGCCTTGATCGGGATTAATGCGCGAGATCGCATCCGGATTGGCGCAGCCGGCAAGATCGCGACTGGGTTCGATGTGGCGCGCGCCATGGCGCTTGGCGCGGACTGGTGCAATTCGGCGCGGGGCTTCATGTTCGCTCTGGGTTGCATTCAATCGCTGAGTTGTCACACAGATCGCTGCCCGACCGGCGTGACGACGCAAGATCCGTCACGTAACCGCGCGTTGGTGGTGCCAGACAAGACCATGCGTGTTTACAATTATCATCGCGCGACCCTGCACGCGCTGGCGGAGTTGATTGCGGCGTCCGGCCTCAGCCATCCGCAGGAGATCCGGCCAATCCATTTCTCGCATCGTCTCTCGGGAACGGAGGTGCTGTCGTTCGCGCGGCTTTATCCGCAGCTTCGTCCCGGCGAACTGCTTGAAGGCCACGTCGAGAACCCGCGCTTCCATGCCTGGGCATTCGCGCAAGCGGAGTCCTTCGCACCGGTCGCGGCGCCGCCCCCGCTGGCCGTCGTGCGAAGCGTCTAGAACTCGCCGTGCAGGCGGCCTGAGAAGATCGAGACAGGTCCCCGGTCGGCGTTATAGGCGGGATTTGTGATCAGCTGGTAGTCGGCGGTGAAGGTGAACGCCTTGTTGAGCGCCAGCGCGTAGTAGGTCTCGAGAATGCGTTCGGTGCCGTAATTCAACCGGCCGTCGCCAATCAGCAGACCCTTGCCGCCGGCGGCGAGGAAATCGCGGTGTGCGCCGGACAGACCGTTGACCGCGCCGCCCAATGTGAATGTGTCGGTGGGTCGGCCCCAATAGCTGCCCTTGATCGAAATGCCGCCCGACACGCTGCGGTCGATGTCGGTGAACGAGAGGATTTCGTTCTGGCCATCGTTCCAGCTGGCGCGGGCGAAGATGCCGACGTCGGTTGCGACCTGCTGCTCGGCGTTGACGTAGAAACCGTACTTCGATCGTTCGCGCCGCTCGCCGATGACGATATCGTTGATGTCGAGTCCGGGGTTTGCCGTGCTGATGCCGAGCGCATTGCGATAATTGGCGGTGTTGCCGCGGTTGGCGAACACGCCGAGGCGCAGCTTGCCGGCCTGATCGAGAATCGTGTGGCGTTCCTCGAACTCGACCACCGCCCCGCCGGTCTTGAAGGTGAGCACATCGCTGTTGGGCTGCGACGGCACCTGGAACAGACCGGCCCTGATCGCCCAATCCTTGCGGTTGAGTTCAACGACGGCACCGCGTGTGAACCCCGGCAGGTCGGCCGGGAAGTCGTAGGCGGCGGACGCCCACATCGCCCAGTTCATGAAATCGATACGCGGGTCTTTCGCGTAGGAATTGCCATCGAAGTAATCGCCCACGGCGAACCGTCCGACCGTGACGGTCACGCGATCGATATCGCGCTTGCCCGGCAATTGATTGGCAGCATCCGCCACGTATTCCTGTTCGCCGCCGAGACCGAAGGTCTGGCGGAAGAAGTAGCGCTGCGCGCGAAACTTCGGATATTCCGCGCCGCCCTTTTGCGCTTCTCCGTTGGAGAATCCAGCAAGGCCCAAGGTATTGCCAATGCCGAAACCCTGCGCGAGTTCGGGATTGAAGTAGAACTCGCCGCCCTCCCACAGCCGCCATCCCAGAAACGCGCCGACGGTCCAGGTCTCTCGCGTACGTCCGGCGCCGGGCAGGCTGTTCACGCCTTGATAGGGGGCACGGAAGGCGGGATAGCCTTGGGTGATCAGCGTGGTTTGACCGTGGACGTTCCAGTCAGTGGATTCAGGAAGCGCTGGCCGCTTGATCGCGGCGTTGCCCGCGATCCAGGGCGGCGTGTCCCAGAGCCGGTAGTTCATTCCGAACTTGACGGCGTGAACCTGCGGATCGACCCGCACGTCAGGGAGCGGCACGTCGCCGAGTCCATAGGTGCGCGCGCCAAGATCGATGTAATTGTACTCGGCCTTGCCTGACCAGTTGCCGCCGAGCGCGACCTCGACGCCGGCGCCGGCAACCCAGCCCAGATGCATCCGGGATTTGTTACCGACGATTTCGCCGTCTGCGTCATTGAGATCGACACGGGTGCGTCCCCACGCCGCGCCGCCGGTCACGTAAGGCAGCCACGTCCCGAAGGCGTAGCCGATGCGGCCGCGTACCGTACCGAAGTAATCAAAAGTCGTGTTGAACGGCGCAAGCACGAGTTTGGGACGATCGAGCGGACTCGTGAAGGAGATGTCGGCTTCGACCCCGAGCACCCACTTGTTCGCAAGCTGCAGATTGTAGCCCGCCTGATAACCGCCGATCAGGCCTGTGATGCTGTGCGGCAGGAAGATGCCTTGCTGCGGCAATGGATTGGTGCCGGGCCCAAAGCTGCCGCCGCCATAGCCAACGTGTCCTCCGACATAGAGACCGCTCCAGTCGAAAACTGGCGCGATACGCGACGCCTTGAGAGGCATGACGACATCAGCAGCTTGGGCGAGATCAACCGACGCCGCTCCCAACGCAAGTCCGGCGACTGCGCCTTTCATGATCGATGTATGGCGTCGGCTCTGGGTCATGAAACGGCACGCGCGCGGAATCGCATCTTCGGGTGGAGGGACCAGAAAGGACCAAGCTTCCTGACATTTGGCTGTATTTGCGAGTGGTTCTCAAGTGCTCGTTTCGCTTATGAGCAGCTGTTTGCCTGGCGGGTGAAATCCACTCGCGCAAGCCATGACATTGCTGCGTGACAATCAGACGACACTGCGGACACGGCTTAGTTCTGTGTATTGGATGATGCAAGAAAAACAAAATGACCCGCCCGGGGGGACAACCGGGCGGGTCCTTGGGTCGACGCGGCGTGGATGAGGCGTCGCGCCGAACTCAACTTTGATTCTGATCAGTAGCAGCTGCGAACGCGGCCGATGTAGTTGCCGTAGGCGTCGAACTGGCGAACCCAGCCGCAGCGGCGATAGCCGTAATAGTCGTTGGCGTAAGCATTGCCGGCAGCAGCGGCGAACAGCGCGCCAGCGGCGAGGCCGACACCAATGCCGACACCATGGTGATGATGAAACTTGCCGGCGTGAGCTTCCTGGGTGGTAGCGGCGATGCCACCGGTCAGGGTCAGAGCAGCAACTGCGAGGGCGGCAATCTTGGTCTTGATCGACATGAAACTCTCCATCCTTGTTTGGGGCGGGCCGTGTGGACCGCATGCCAATTGGTGGTGAGCTGTCGGGATTCGGTTCGAAGAATCGTCGTGAAAAATTACAGAGCTTAAAAATCTAATATTTTCAATATGTTACTTGATTTCAATTCGAGGTCTGTGGCCGGTTTGCCAATCTTGCCAGATCGAATTTTCGGACATCCTGCAGCAGTTCGACGAATGCCCGTGCACCGTGATCCAGCAGCGCACGGCCCTTGTCTGCAGTGGCCATCGTTGCGTCGCCGATTGCGCCCTGCGGATTGAGATCCTGTGCCGCCCACGCGAACGGCGCGGGACGTCCCGCGGACAACCAGCGAAACTCCTTCACCATCTCCTGTTCAGCGGATTCGAAATTCGCGATCCGGTTTGTTTTCACCTGATCGGGAAAAGCGGCGAGCATGATCGACGTTTCGACAGCGCCGCCGTGAATTCCGAAACGCAGTTCATCTGCGGAGAACAATCCGTCCGGCGCGCCGAACCGGCTCCAGCTCGTGGTGACGGCCAGCATCTCGTGCTTTGCACGCAGATCCTGCGCGATCAGCGCCATCGCCGCGCTGTTGCCGCCGTGGCTGGTGACGATGACGAGTTTCCGGATGCCTGCCTGCGCCACGGTCTCGCAGAGCGTCATCCATTTGCTCAACGCGACGTCCGTGGGTAGCGTCTGCGTACCCGGGTAGGCTGTATGTTCGGTTGAAATGCCGATCGGCTCGATGGGCAGAAATGTCACCGGCAGATCGTCCGGCAATGCGGCGCGGACGCGCGCGAGATAGGCCTCGGCGATCAGCGTGTCGGTCTCGAACGGCAAATGCGGCCCATGCTGTTCGGTGGCCGCCAGCGGCAGCACAGCGATCCAGCGAGAGCTCTCGGCCTTGTCGATGGCGGACGAGCGAATCGCGGTCCAGTCGTGCGGCGGCTTCATAGTCATCGTGGGCGGGTTTCTTCGAACAGGCGTTTCATTGAATCAATTAGCAGAGTAGCTTTGCGATGCCCATCATGGGCAAAACACTCCACGGAGTCCAATCATGCCACCCAGCCGCTTGCTGCGCGCTTTCGTCATCGGGATCGCTTTGTGGTCGATGACCGCAGTACCGGCAGATGCGCAGACGCCCGGTCCGCTGGACAAGGTTTCGTTCGGCACAAACTGGGTCGCGCAAGCCGAACATGGCGGATTCTATCAGGCCGTGGCGGACGGCACCTACGCGCGTTACGGCCTCGACGTCACGATCGTTCCCGGTGGCCCCAACGTCAACAACCGCATCCAGCTGATCGCCGGCAAGCTCGATTTCTTCATGAGCGCGAACACGTTGCAATCGTTCGATGCGGTGGCGAACAACGTGCCTGTGGTCGCGGTCGCCGCGATCTTCCAGAAAGATCCGCAGGTGTTCCTGGCGCATCCCGAATCCAAGGTCACCAAGCTCGAAGACCTTAAGCCACTGACGCTGTTCGTGTCCAAGGAAGGCATGCCGACCTATTTCCAGTGGCTGAAATCCGAATACGGGTTCAGCGAAGAGAACGTGAAACCCTATACGTTCAACGCGCAGCCGTTCCTGGCTGACAAGAAAAGTGCGATGCAAGGCTATGTGACGTCCGAACCGTTCGCGGTGGAGAAGCAGGCGAAGTTCAAGCCGACAGTCATCCTGCTGGCCGATTATGGCTTCAACGCCTATTCGACGCTGATCGAGACGCGAACCGTCTATGCCGAAAAGAAGGCCGATCTGGTTCAGCGCTTCGTCGATGCCTCGGTGATCGGCTGGTACACTTATCTTTACGGCGACAATCGCCCCGGCAACGCGCTTATCAAGAAGGCCAATCCGGACATGACCGACGATCTGCTTGCCTATTCGGTCGACAAGATGAAGCAGTACGGCATCGTCGATTCCGGCGATACGCTGAAGGATGGCATCGGCGCGATAAGCGACGAGCGTATGGTGACGTTCTTCGGCAAGATGGTTCGCGCCGGCGTGACGCGGCGCGACATCGACTATCGCAAGGCCTACACCTTGCGTTTCGTCAACAAGGCCGTGGGTCTCAACCTGCGGCCGAAAAACTGACCGCGACGGAATCTCCGGCATGTCCATTCTTGAGGCCGATGATGTGCAAGACGGATTTCCGGGTGGCGCGGCGATATCGCTGCGCGATGTCACCAAGGTCTACGACAACGGCGTTGTCGCGCTCGGCCCGCTCGACCTGACTGTCCGTACCGGGGAGTTTGTCTCATTGCTCGGGCCGTCCGGCTGCGGCAAGTCGACAGCCTTGCGCATCATCGCCGGACTAAATGAACCGACATCCGGTCGCGTTCGTGTCGCGGGGCGCGATCCGCAGGATCGTTCACGCCACAACATCGGGTTTGTGTTTCAGGAGCCGACCCTGATGCCGTGGGCGACGGTGCGCGATAACGTCCAGCTTCCGCTCGATCTCGCGCATGTGTCCCGCAGCGAATCTGCCACGCGCGTCAATCAGGCGCTCGCGCAGGTCGGACTCACGGAGTTCGCGGATATCTATCCGCGCGAACTGTCGGGCGGCATGAAGATGCGGGTCTCGCTGGCGCGGGCGCTGGTAACCGATCCGGACATTCTGTTGATGGATGAACCGTTTGCCGCGCTCGACGAAATCACACGCTTCAAATTGAATAACGATCTGCTGACGCTGTGGCGCAAGCTGCGCAAGACCGTCGTATTCGTCACGCACTCGGTTTTCGAGTCGGTGTATCTGTCGCAACGCGTACTGATCATGACGCCGCGGCCGGGCCGCGTCGTGCATGACTTCCGTATCGATGCAACTGAGCCGCGCGGCGAGGATTTTCGAACGTCGCCGGAATATGCTGCGCACTGCCGTGATGTTTCCGCAGCGCTTGCGAAGGCCAGCACTGCCGGGGCTGCCGCATGACCCCACGCGACACGTCACCGGCCCGTATGTTGAAGTTTGTCCTGCCGCTGGTTGCGCTCGCCGCCGGCGTGGCGATCTGGGAGGCGGTGGTCCGCATCAACAACCTTCCGGCTTATGTTTTGCCGGCACCGAGCGTGGTGTTCTCGACCCTGATACAGGACTGGCCGATCCTGTTCGGATCGTTGCTGACGACGCTTTTGACCACGGTTCAGGGCTTTGTCGCTGCTGCTGTCGGCGGCATCGCCCTCGCGGTGTTGTTCAGCCGCTCGAAATGGCTGGAATATGCGCTGTTGCCCTATGCGGTGATTCTTCAGGTGACACCGGTGATTGCGATCGCGCCGCTGCTGCTGATCTATCTTCCGCAGCATCTGGCGGTCGTGGTCTGCGCCTGGATCGTGGCGTTTTTTCCGGTGCTGTCCAACACCACGCTCGGGCTTAATTCAGTCGATCGCAATCTGCTCGGCCTGTTCGAGCTGTACGGTGCCTCGCGGACGCAGACCCTGCGCCGCCTGAAGCTGCCTTCTGCGCTGCCGCATATTCTTGGGGGCCTGCGGATTGCCGGAGGATTGTCGCTGATCGGCGCTGTGGTTGCTGAAATCGCGGCAGGTTCGGCCGGGGCGGGTTCCGGGCTGGCCTATCGGATTGCGGAGGCTGGTTATCGGCTCAACATTCCCCGGATGTTCGCGGCGTTGTTGTTGCTCTCGATTGCCGGAATTGTCATCTATTTGGGCCTCTCGCTGGCCTCGTATCTTGTGCTACGACGCTGGCACGAAAGTGCGCTTGGAAAGGAAAATTAATGGCTGCGAATGGCTCTCAGGAAAAGGTCGATGTGCTGATTTACGGCCCGTCGAAGCCGGTGGTCGATAACGGTTTTCCCGCGAACTTCGTGCTTCACAAATTCGAAAACCAGCACGACCTGAGCCGCATGACCCCGGACATCGCAGGGCGCATTCGCGGTGTTGCGGTTACCGGTCTGGTGCAGGCCGATGCAGTCATGCTGGCGCGGCTTCCGAAGACCGAGATCGTCTCGAGTTTCGGTGTCGGTTACGACCATATCGATTTTAAGTACGCCGCCGGGCACAACATCATCGTCACCAACACGCCGGACGTGCTGACCGAAGAAGTCGCGGACACCGCACTTGGTCTTCTCATCGCGACGGTTCGTGAATTCATCAAGGCGGACCGCTATCTGCGAGCAGGACACTGGGCCACGCAAAGCTTTCCGCTGAGCCCCGGCTCGCTGCGTGACCGCAAGGTCGGCATGGTCGGCATGGGTCGCATCGGCCAGGCCATCGCGCGTCGTCTCGATGCGTCGCTGGTGCCGGTGGTCTACCATTCGCGCAATCCGGCCGCGGGCGTCACGTACAAGCACTATCCCAACCTGATCGAGATGGCGAAGGACGTCGATACGCTGATCGCGATCACGCCGGGCGGCGCATCGACCGCAAAGCTGATCAACGCCGACGTGCTCAAGGCGCTTGGATCACGCGGCGTTCTGATCAACGTGGCCCGTGGATCGGTGGTGGACGAGGATGCGCTGATCGCCGCGCTCAAGGACGGCACCATCATGGCAGCAGGCCTTGATGTGTTCGCGGCTGAGCCGCAGGTGCCGGATGCATTGAAGACGATGCAGAATGTCGTGCTGCTGCCGCATATCGCCTCGGCGTCGGTGACCACGCGCAATGCAATGGATCAACTCGTGGTGGACAATCTTAAGCTGTGGTTCGCGGGCAAGGCGCCGTTGACGCCGATCGCCGAGACACCGCTGAAGGGCCGCTGATGATCGTGACCCGCGCCGTGACGTTCGAACTCATGAGATCGTGGCTGAACTGGCAGGTTGGCCTGCTTGCATTAGCTGTAGTGATTCTGAGCGCGCCGAACGTTATGGCGCAGGACGCTCGCTCTCTCACGAGCGAAATGGTCGGGCAGTGGGAGCTTTCGACGGCGGGCCGCGACAAGACCTGCGTGATCACACTCAAGGGCGATTCCGGCCCGCAAGGCTCGAAGCTTGAACTCGACAAGGGGTGCAGCACCACGTTGCCCTTCACCAAGAGTATCGTGGCGTGGAGCGTGAAGGGTCTCGATATCGTGCGGCTGCAGGATGCGACGGGGCAGTCGGTCATCGATGTAACCGAGGTCGAGAGCGGGATTTTCGAAGGTCTTCGTCAGGGAGAAGGTGTTTATCTATTGCAGAATCTCGCTGCCGCACGCGCTCTGTCGAAATCGGCAGATCAACTGATCGGCGACTGGGCAATGGTGCGTGGAAGCGGAAAATCGATCTGCGGATTGACGCTGACCAATACCGAAACCTCGCCGGAAAATTTCGCGGTGTTCCTGAAGCCGCGATGCGACCCGATGGTGACCGGTTTCGCGCCGACCGTGTGGCGTATCGAGCGCGGCGAATTGCTGCTGCTGTCGGCGAAAGGCGAGATCTGGCGCTTCGAGGCTGACGACAATGCCCAGTGGCGGCGCGTCCCCGACAGCGCCGATCCGTTGCTGCTGACGCGGCAATAGCGCTTATCTTTGGGCATGATCTTTTCCGAAAACCGGTGCCCACTTTTCGGGATCATGCCTACATCAGCCGCAGCCCTTTCAGGCTGGCGTGGCCGTTCTTTCCGACGATGATGTGATCGTGCACGGAAATCCCGAGCGGGCTCGCAATCGACATGATCGATTTCGTCATCTGGATGTCGGCGGTCGATGGCGTCGGATCGCCGGACGGATGATTATGGACCAGAATGATGGCGGTGGCGGACAGTTCAAGCGCGCGCTTCACCACCTCGCGCG
>JAZKDK010000027.1:0-7198 GCA_040387615.1 Pseudomonadota bacterium
ACGTTGCGAACGGTGCCGGCGTTGCTCGCCAAGACAAAGGCGTGGGCCGATTACGACATCGCCGCGCGGCCGATCAAGGCGGCGATCGCGAAGCTCGCGAAGTAGCTAGGGCATAATCCCGAAAAATCGAAACCGGTTTCGGAAAAATCATGCCTAGACTTAGAGCCACCGCTTCCATTTGAAAAACAGGTACGGCCCTATCGCCGCGACAAGCATCGCGATCAGCGCCGACGGGTAGCCCCAGGGTTGCTCCAGTTCCGGCATCATCTTGAAGTTCATGCCGTAGATCGACGCGATCAGCGTCGGCGGCATCAGAACCACCGCCATCACCGAGAACAGTTTGATGATGTTGTTCTGTTCGAGATTGACGACGCCAAGCATGGCGTCGAGCACGAAGGTGATCTTGTTCGACAGATACGAGGCGTGATCGGTCAGCGATGAGACGTCGCGCTGCAACGTCTTGAACTGGGCTTTCTGTTCCTTGCTCCAGCGTACGTTGTCGGTTTCGACCGTAACGAACGAAATCAGCCGGCCGATCGAAACAAGGCTCTCCCGCACCTTCGAGGTCAGGTCACCCTTCTTGCCGATCGTCAGCAGGATTTGCGAGTAAGTGCGGGCGTGCCCGCGCTCCGCGGACGGCTCAAAAATCTGCGATGACACACTGTCCACGTCCGCGCCGGCACGCTCCAGAATATCGGCGCAGCGGTCGATCACGGCGTCGAGCAGTTCGAGCAGCAGATCGTCACCTGTCATGTTAGGCGAGCATGATCGCGCCAGCTTCGCGGCGATCAGGGCGAACGGCTTCGGCTCGTCATAGCGTACGGTCACCAGGCGATGATCGGTCAGAATAAAGGTTACCGGCGTGGTGCGCGGCGCCTGGGAATCCGCGGCGCACATGAGGGTCGCGGTCATGTAGCGCGCACCGTTTTCGACATAGAGGCGGCTGGAAATCTCGATTTCCTGCATGTCTTCGCGGGTCGGGATTTCGATCCCGACCAGTTTCTCGACCGCCTTGTCCTCGCCGGGCGATGGCGTCTTCATGTCGATCCAGATCGCGTTCGGCGGCAGCGCATCGGCCTCAACATTGTCGAGCTTCTTCAAAGCTGATGCAGTAGGAACGAAGACCGACAACATAGACGACTCCCGGATTTCTCTTTCGCGACTAACGTGTCGTCTATCTTTTCTGAAAGTGCAATCTCTCCGAATCCCACCGATGCGGCGGCGAGACATACAGATGTCACGAAGAGCTACACAGCGGGGATTTCGGCACCCACAGGCCAGGCCGGCCACGCAAGGGCGGTGTTTCATCTTCTGCGGAATGAACGGCACCACCGCGTCAAAGCCAAGCACGGGCGGGCTTGCGGGATCACGGAGAACGACTGGAGGCAGGAATGAAATCCGACAGGCCCCAACTGATATCCGACAGAAGGTGAACTTTGCGGCTCAGTGTGCCGGCTTCATGAAGTGGAGCGATTCGCCGTACAAATTTCGGATCGGGCTCCAGAGCGCGGCGGCTCAAGGGCCCCTGAATATCTAAAATCCATAGGTCTGCCACGCATTTGGGCACGCACTGGTTTTTCCGCCCCTGTCCCTGAGGCTCAAATGCCACAGGTAGCGTGCTGCATAGCAAAACCGCTGCTGAAGCGCTGGAAAAACGGCCCGTTTCGGCGCAAATAAGAGGTAACAAATCGGAAGCATCTTCCGGCTAGATTCGGTGTGAAGACACGCCCAGCGCCCATTGGAACTTCGGAATGTCCTCGTTCGGCTCAAAAATTATCGTTCTCCTCGCAGGTCTTTCGCTCGCCGGCTGCATGCAGGCGACATCGACCACTTACGAGAGGTCTCCGGAGGCAAGCCTGAAGCCTCGGGACAAGGAACTTCTGGCCAAGGCCAAGTATGAAAAGGTTGCCGTCGCCGAGCCGTTCCGGCGCGCGATCGTGAACTATCATCGCAAGGAAACGCCGGGCTCCATCGTCGTGGATTCCGACAATCACTACCTTTACTACGTCCTCGATGGTGGCAAGGCGATCCGCTATGGCATTACCGTTGGCGAAGAAGCGCTTGCGTTCTCCGGCATCGCCCGCGTCGGCAACATGCAGGAATGGCCGAAGTGGACCCCAACCGCAGACATCCACAAGCGCATCGAGGGCTTGCCGCAGTCAGTGCCTGGCGGCCCCGACAATCCGCTCGGCGCGCGCGCGCTCTATCTCTATCAGGGCAACCGCGACACCCTGTTCCGCATTCACGGCACCAACCAGCCGGAGTATATCGGCGCATCGATCTCCTCGGGCTGCATCCGCATGACCAACGAGGATGTGATCGATCTCTACAGCCGCGCCAAACAAGGCAGTGTGGTGGTCGTGCTCGAACCCAAGCAGGGCGACTCGCCCTTCAATTCGAAGATGGCGCTGCAGGGGGCGGGCGGCGGAGCCGGACCGTTCTGATCGCTTCGTATTGATTTCATCAAAGGCGCCGGCTGGTCCGGCGCTTTTTTATTGCGGGCTGGTCTGCCGAGACAGCGTGCGGCGCGGTTTGGCAGATGTCGCAGGCTTGTCGCCCTCGCCGCCTGAAGCCGCCGGCGGTACTTCCTCTGAGGACTCGTCGGACTTGGCCTTCTCCTCGGCGGTGACACGCGGAGGAGCCTCCTCTGGCCGCACAGCCGGCATCAATGGCGCAACCGCCGGCAGCGGATCATACACGCCCCACTGGCAGAGCTTGTAGTTGTTGCGCCGCTGGGCGAGATCGAGATGGATATGATCCTCGTGATACCAGTCCGAGCCCGGCCCAAGCACGGTGGTAAATCGCGCGCAGACCGAAGCCAGCACCTTTTCGCGGGTTTCGCGTGACGCGGTGCGGTCTGTCAGCGACAACGTGTTGCCATTGGCGAATTTCATGCCGCGCAAGTCCAGCGCATTGGCGAGCCCGTGTTCGGAAAGTTTCGCGTTTTTGACCCGATTGCGGCCACGGCAGTCGAATGAATCGAAGTTATCCAGTTCGCTGATCGTGGTACCCAGCCCTGCCGCCAATGGCGCCATATCGGTCCGGACCCAGTCCGCGACCGCGGCAGCCATCGTACAGCGGAGGATTGCAGCAGGCTTCAGCGTCACCCGCTGTGTCGGCGACAGCACGATCGCCTCCAGCCGGACGAGGTCCTCGCCGCCGCATCCGCCGGGTCCCTTGATGGACGGGATCGAGGGGGCGATGGCGATGCTCTCGGTCAGCGCCTGCCTGCAGGCCGAAAGTTCGGGCGGCTTGGCCTCTCCGGGCTGCTGATCGGTTGTACCGCCCTCGTCCTGCTGCGCCTTGTCCGTTGCCGGGGATTCGGCAGGGCGCGGCCGCGGCAGTGGTACCTTGGCGTATGCGTCCACCGAAGCCATGCAGATAAGAACCCCAGCAAAGGCCAAAATGGCGAGCAGCGACCACCACCCGTTGGCATGCCAGTCAGAAGGCCATTTGCGGGCCGCGTGGTCCGCGCTAAAGTTCATTCCAATCCCTTCGGGGAGCACCGACACACCAACAAAAAAGAACGTCTTCAGGAGGGAATACCGAATGCTTGGATTGATGCAAAATTGGCCCTTGTTGTGTCATCGGATTATTGATCACGCAGCGGCTATTCACGGCAAACAGGAAGTCGTGACGCGATCGGTCGAGGGGCCTATCCATCGCACCAATTACGCCGAAATTCGTGCCCGCGCGCTGAAAGTCGGCCAGCAGCTTGACAAGCACGGCATCAAGATCGGCGACCGCGTCGCCACCATCGCATGGAACACCTGGCGTCATCTCGAAGCATGGTACGGCATCATGGGCATCGGCGCCATTTGCCATACCGTGAACCCGCGACTGTTCCCGGACCAGATCGTCTGGATCGTCAATCATGCGCAAGACCGCATCATGATGACCGACCTCACCTTCGTTCCGCTGCTGGAAAAAATCGCCGACAAGATGCCGTCCGTTGAACGCTTCATCGTATTCACCGACAAGGCTCACATGCCGCAGACCACCCTGAAGAACGCGATCTCCTATGAAGAATGGATCGCCGAGGTCGATGGCAACTTCCAGTGGAAGGAGTTCGACGAAAACACCGCGGCCGCGATGTGCTACACATCGGGCACCACCGGTGATCCGAAGGGCGTGCTCTATTCGCACCGCTCGAACGTTCTCCACGCCCTGATGGCCAACAACACCGACGCGCTCGGCACCCGTGCAAGCGACACCATGCTGCCGGTGGTGCCGCTGTTCCACGCCAACAGCTGGGGCATCGCGTTCTCGGCACCGACCATGGGCACCAAGCTTGTCATGCCCGGCGCCAAACTCGATGGCGCATCGGTCTACGAACTGCTCTCCACCGAAAAGGTGACCTATACCGCCGGCGTGCCCACGGTGTGGCTGATGCTGCTGCAATACATGACCGCCGAGAAGAAGACGCTGCCGGATCTCAAAGTCCTGATTTGCGGCGGCTCGGCGATGCCGCGTTCGATGATCAAGGCCTTCGTCGATCAGGGCGTCGAGGTTCGCCATGCCTGGGGCATGACGGAGATGAGCCCGATCGGCACCGTCGGCGCGCTCAAGCCGCCGTTCGCAAACCTCACCGGCGATCCCCGGCTCGATATTCTGCAGACGCAGGGTTATCCGCCGTTCGGCGTGCAGATGAAGATCACCGACGATGCCGACAAGGATTTGCCGTGGGACGGCAAGACCTTCGGCCGCCTCAAGGTGAGCGGCCCGGCGATCTCGAAAGCCTATTATCGTGTGGAGACCAACATCCTCGACGACAAGGGCTACTTCGACACAGGCGACGTCGCCACCGTTGATGCCGACGCCTACATGCGGATCACCGACCGCTCCAAGGACGTTATCAAGTCGGGCGGCGAATGGATTTCATCGATCGATCTGGAAAACCTTGCCGTCGGCCATCCGAAGGTGCTGGAAGCCGCGGTCATCGGTGTCCATCATCCGAAGTGGGACGAGCGGCCGCTGCTCATCGTGCAGCTCAAGCCCGAGCAGAAGGCAAGCCGTGACGAGATCCTGCAATACATGGACGGCAAGATCGCGAAGTGGTGGATGCCGGATGACGTCCAGTTCGTGGATGCCATTCCGCACACTGCCACTGGCAAGATCCTGAAGACCGCGCTCCGGGATCAATTCAAGAACTACCAGTTCCCGACCGCAGCCGCCTGAGGTTGTTGACCCGACGTAATGCCCGGCCTCGTGCCGGGCATTTTCGTGCCTGATTTTTAAACGAGCTTCCCACCGGCCCTGAAAATGCGCTAGGTCACCGGCGCGCCCCTTTTAGCCCGGCGCAGGGAATGGATTCGAGGCATGGCCCGCCGAATTGCCGCCGCTTACCAGATGGAGCCGACCTCCGCTCTCGCGTCGTGGTCGCGACGCCTTGCGGTGTTTTCGCTGGTCGCATCGATCGTGGCGGTCGTCATCGTCCGGTTCGGATTTCTCGACTTCAAGCCGGCACTGACGACATTCTTCGGTGCGCTCGCCTGCGCCGGTCTTTCGATCCTGGTCGGCCTCGCGGCTTTTGCGGCCATCTGGCAGAACGGCTCACGAGGGATGAGCCGCATCCTGCTGGCCTTCCTGATCGACGCCGCGATCCTCGCCTACCCGGCCTATCTCGCCTTTCAGTTCCGTACGCTACCGGCCATTCACGACATCACCACCGATCCAATCGACCCGCCGCGGTTCGAGGCACTGGCGCGGCTGCGCGCCGGCGACGGCGCAAATCCAGCGGTCTATGCGGGCCTCTATTCCGCCGAACAGCAGCGCACTGCCTATCCCGACGTCGAACCGATCAACATCGACGTGCCAGTGCTGAAGGCCTACGAGATGGCACGGCATCTGGTGGACCGGCATAAATGGCTTGTGATCGACGAACGCCCGCCGCAGCCTCCCCAGCGCATCGGCCGTATCGAGGCCGTGGCAAGAACACCGATCATGGGTTTCCGCGAGGATGTGGCGATCCGCATCATGCCCGACGGCGACGGCGCGCGTGTCGACCTTCGCTCATCCTCGCGCTATTTCGAGCATGACCTCGGCACCAACGCGGCGCGTATCATCAAGTTCGCGGAAGAGCTGAACGATGCGGTAGATACAGCGCAGCCGGTGAAAAAACTGATCACGCCGGCCAAGCCTCAAGCCAAGGGCGCTACCAAGCGATAGGTGCCTTCGATGGTCGGGTCGCCGTTGGTGGCCACGACATTGCGCGCAACGAGATCCTCAAGGTGCGCCAGCACCGAATAACCGGCAGCGCCCACCAGCCGCGGGTCGATGCCGATATAGCTCGCGCGCACGATGGTCGGAATGTCAGCCTCGCCCTTGGCTAGCCGATGAAGGATCGACATCTCACGGGCCTTGCGGTGACGAATGAGAAACTTCACGAACCGCACAGCATCCGGAATTTCCGGCCCGTGGCCGGAAAAATAGAGTTGCTCGTCGCGCAGCGCCAGCCTCTCGAGCGACGCCATGTAATCGACCATCGATCCATCGGGAGGCGCCACGATGGACGTCGACCAGCCCATGACATGATCGCCAACGAACGTCAGATTTCGTTCAGCCCAGGCAAAGGCCAGGTGGTTGGCGGTGTGTCCCGGTGTTGCGATGGCCTCCAGTTGCCAACCGTCGCCAACAACAACGTCGCCATCTTTCAGGATCGCGTCCGGGCGAAACTCCCAATCACCGCCGGATTCGGTGGCGCGGGTTTCGCTGGCATAGGCGGGACGCGAAGCACGATGCTGGCCTTCGGCGTACACTATCGCACCGGTCGCGGCCTTGATGCGGGCGACGCCGGGTGAATGATCGTTGTGGGTGTGAGTCACGAGGATATGCGTGACGGTCTCGCCGCGCACCGCATCGAGTAGCGCTTGCGCATGGGCCTCGTTGGCAGGGCCTGGATCGATGATGGCGACTTTGCCGCGACCGACGATGTAGCTCACCGTCCCGGTGAACGTGAACGCACTGGGATTGCCGCACAACACGCGCCGCACGCCTGGCACCACTTCGTCCACGACGCCGGGCACGAGTGGAAAATCCCGGTTGAACGGAATATCGTCGTTATCGCTCAAGCTTGCACCTCACGCGATCAAGCGTTCTTAAGAAAACGCCTGAATGCCGGTGATGGCGCGGCCGAGGATGAGGGCGTGCACGTCGTGGGTGCCCTCGTAGGTGTTCACGGTTTCCAGATTCTGGGCGT
>JAZKDK010000028.1:0-91572 GCA_040387615.1 Pseudomonadota bacterium
CGCTGGGGTTCTCGCTCAGAATCTTGCGGATCTGGCCGGTCATCGCCATGCGGTTATCGGTGTCGATGTTGATCTTGCGCACGCCGTGCTTGATGCCGCGCTGGATCTCTGAGACCGGCACGCCCCATGTCGGCTTCATCTGGCCGCCGAACTTGTTGATAATCTCCTGCAGATCCTGCGGCACCGACGATGAGCCGTGCATGACGAGATGCGTGTTCGGCAGCTTGCGGTGAATTTCCTCGATCACGTTCATGGCGAGGATGTCGCCGTCCGGTTTGCGGGTGAACTTGTAGGCGCCGTGCGAGGTGCCCATCGCAATCGCCAGCGCGTCGACCTGGGTTTCCTTGACGAACTTCACGGCCTCGTCGGGATTGGTCAGCAACTGATCGTGCGACAGCTTGCCCTCGAAGCCGTGACCGTCTTCCTTCTCGCCTTCACCGCTTTCCAGCGAGCCGAGCACGCCGAGTTCGCCTTCCACCGAGATGCCGCCGAGATGCGCCATGTCGGTAACGGTCTTGGTCACGCCGACATTGTAGTCCCAGTCGCCGGGGGTTTTGCCGTCGGCCTTCAGCGAGCCGTCCATCATCACCGAGGTGAACCCGGCCTGGATCGCGGTCATGCAGGTGGCAGGTTCGTTGCCATGATCGAGATGCACGCAGACAGGAATCTGCGGATAGATTTCCGTCACCGCGTCCATCATGTGCTTCAGCATCACGTCATTGGCGTAGGAACGCGCGCCGCGCGACGCCTGAATGATGACCGGCGCATCGACGGAACTGGCGGCTTCCATGATCGCCAGCGCCTGTTCCATGTTGTTGATGTTGAACGCCGGCACGCCGTAATCGTTCTCAGCAGCATGATCCAGCAATTGACGCAACGTGATGCGAGCCATGGGTTCTCCGCGTTCGTGAAGGCAGCGCCAAGGGCGCCAGATCCGTTGAAATTTAGCGTACTCTAAGAACCTCGACGCCGGGCAAAGGTTTCCCTTCCATCCACTCAAGAAAGGCGCCGCCGGCGGTCGAAACGTAGGTGAAATCCTTGCCCACGCCAGCGTGGTTCAACGCCGCAACGGTGTCTCCGCCGCCTGCGACGGACACCAGTTTGCCGGCCTTTGTGCGTGCTGCCGCATATTTGGCGGCCTGAACCGTGCCGCGGTCGAACGGCGACATTTCGAATGCGCCCAGCGGACCGTTCCAGACCAGCGTCGCGGCGTCGTCGATGGCCGCATCGATCCGCTTGATGGACTGGGGGCCGACATCGAGGATCATGCCGTTGGCGGGAATGGCGTCGAGGCCATAGGCGTGCGAGGGCGCGTTGGCTTCGAACTTTTCGGCGACCACAGCATCGACCGGCAGGATGATCGCGCAGTTGGTGGAGTTCGCCTTGACGAGGATACGCAGCGCCGTGGTGGCGAGGTCTTTTTCGCAGAGCGAGTTACCCACATCGACGCCCTGCGCATGCAGGAAGGTGTTGGCCATGCCGCCGCCGATCACCAGCGCATCGACCTTGCTGACGAGATTTTCCAGCAGATCGATCTTGCTCGAGACTTTCGAGCCGCCGACAATGGCGATTACCGGATGCACCGGCTCCTCAAGCGCTTTGCCGAGCGCTTCGAGTTCGGCTTCCATGGTGCGGCCGGCATAGCCGGGCAGCACGCGGCCAAGACCTTCGGTCGAGGCATGCGAGCGATGCGCGCAGGAGAAAGCGTCATTGACCCAGATGTCGCCGAGCTTCGCAAGCTGTGCGACAAACGCCGGATCGTTCTTTTCCTCGCCGGGG
The DNA here is from genome assembly GCA_040387615.1 of Pseudomonadota bacterium. Lineage (GTDB taxonomy): Bacteria > Pseudomonadota > Alphaproteobacteria > Rhizobiales > Xanthobacteraceae > Afipia. The sequence goes on from JAZKDK010000028.1 coordinate 1,780, forward strand.
TGAAAGCGGGTGTTCTCAAGGCAGAGAATTTCGCCGTCCTTCATTGCGGCGACGGCCTTCTCTGCAACGGGACCGACGCAGTCGGGTGCAAACTCGACATGCCGCAACAGGACATAGCCGAGCGCTGTCGCGACAGGCTTGAGCGATTCCTTCGGGTCCGGCCCCTTGGGCCGGCCGAAATGCGCGAGGATCACGACCCTGCCGCCGGCTTCCGACAGTTCGATGATGGTCTTGGCGATGCGCTGCAGACGCGTGGTGTCGGACACGCGTCCGTTGTCCATCGGCACGTTGAGGTCGACGCGCAGCAGCACGCGCTTTCCCTTCACGTCGACATCATCGAGGGTGCGAAATCCAGACATCAGGACTCGTTGCGACTAACGGGTTGCGGCGAGGGCCGGTGAGATCAGATCAGCTTGCTCATCGCCGCGGCGGTGTCGGCCATGCGGTTCGAGAAGCCCCACTCGTTGTCGTACCACGACAGCACGCGCACCAGCGTTCCGTTCTGCACCTTGGTCTGGTCGAAGGCGAAGGTGGAGGAATGCGGGTCGTGGTTGAAGTCGATCGACACGTTCGGATCGCTGGTGGTGCCGAGAATGCCCTTCAGTTCCTGGGCAGCCGCGCGCTTCATCGCGTCGTTGATCTCTTCCTTGGTGGTCGCGCGCTTGGCAACGATCTTGAGATCGATCACGGAGACGTTCGGGGTAGGCACGCGGATCGAGACGCCGTCGAGCTTGCCGGCAAGCTCAGGCATCACAAGACCGATGGCCTTCGCAGCGCCCGTGGAGGTCGGGATCATCGAGAGCGCAGCCGCGCGGCCGCGGTAGAGGTCACTGTGCATGGTGTCCAGCGTCGGCTGGTCGCCGGTATAGGCATGGATCGTGGTCATGAAGCCGGTCTCGATGCCGACGGTGTCGTTCAGCACCTTGGCGACCGGCGCGAGGCAGTTCGTGGTGCACGAGCCGTTCGAGACGACGAGGTGATCCTTGGTGAGCTTGTCGTGGTTGACGCCGTAAACGATGGTCGCGTCTGCGCCATCCGACGGCGCGGAAACCAGCACGCGCTTGGCGCCCGCGGTCAGATGCGCCGACGCCTTGGCCTTGGCGCTGAAAATGCCGGTGCATTCCATCGCGATGTCGATGCCGAGATCCTTCCACGGCAGGGTGGACGGATCGCGCACCGCGGTGACCTTGATCTTGCCATTGCCGAGATTGATGGAATCGCCATCGACCGTCACGGTGCCCGGAAAACGCCCATGCACGGAATCATAGCGCAGCAGATGGGCATTGGTTTCGACCGGGCCGAGGTCGTTGATGGCGACGACCTCGATGTCCGTGCGCTTGGATTCATAAATGGCCCGCAGAATATTGCGGCCGATACGGCCAAATCCATTGATAGCGACACGAACTGCCATTCAACTTCTCCTCGATTAGGTCGGAAATGACGATTTTCGAGGCGGTTTTTGCCCCGAATAGCGCCACGATGCAATCACCTGAATCCCGAATGTTCTAGTGTCCTGAATCCGAAGTTCGCCTCGTTTTGCAGCCCGCTCTATAGCGAACTTCGGATTCAAAAGGACACTAGAAGACATAATTCTAGTGTGGTTTTGGTTCGCCAGTCCGCAAATGGGCGTGCTGGGCAAACGTTGCGGACTGGCAACCACCACACTAGCAGGGTTATCAGGCCTTCAGGGCAGCCTGCGCGGCCTCGGCCACCGCTTCCGCGGTGATCCCGAAATGCCGGTACAGTTCCTTGTAGGGGGCGCTGGCGCCGAACCCGTCCATGCCGACGAAAATGCCGTCGGAGCCAATCACCGCATCCCAGCCCTGACGAATCGCGGCCTCAACCGCGATTTTCACCGGCGCCTTGCCGATGATCGCGGCTTTCTGGGCTGCAGGCAGTTCCAGCAGCAGATCCATGCAGGGCACGGACACCACCCGCGTCGGAATGCCGCGCGCGGCAAGCAGCTTCTGCGCCTCAACCGCCAGCGAGACCTCCGAGCCGGACGCGAAGATCGAGACTTTCGCCTCGCCGTCTGCCTTGGAGATTTCGTAGGCGCCGGCGGCGCACTTGTTGTCGGCGTCGTTTGTAAGGCGGAGCTGAGGCAGGTTCTGACGGGTCAGTGCCAGCACGCTGGGCCGATCCTTGGCTTCGAGCGCGAGTTGCCAGCATTCCAGCGTCTCGACCGTGTCACAGGGCCGGAACACGTTGCAGTTCGGGATCGCGCGCAGCGCCGCCAGATGCTCGACCGGCTGATGGGTCGGGCCGTCTTCGCCGAGGCCGATCGAATCGTGGGTAAGTACGTGAATCGCGCGTTCGCCCATCAACGCTGCGAGGCGGAGCGCCGGGCGCAGATAGTCGGAGAACACGAGGAACGTGCCCGAATACGGAATCAGGCCGCCATGCAGCGTCATGCCGTTCATGGCCGCTGCCATGCCGTGCTCGCGGATGCCGTAGTTGACGTAGCGGCCGCCGTAGTTGTTGGCCGAGATCGCGACCATGCCCTTGACGCGGGTGTTGTTGGAGCCGGTGAGATCCGCCGAACCGCCGATCATTTCGGGCACCGCCGCGCAGAGCACTTCGAGCGCTTGCTCGGAGGCGGTGCGGGTCGCGATGTCCTTCGGGCTCGCGGCGAGGGAAGCCTTCATCGCTGCCACGGCGTCAGCGAGTGCCTTGGCAGGAAGCTCGCCTTTCATGCGGCGCTCGAATTCAGCGCGCGCGCCGGCATCCTTGGTGCCGATGGTCTTGGTCCATGCCGCGTGCGCGTCCTTGCCGCGCGATCCCGCTGCACGCCAGGCGTCGAGAATATCCTGCGGAACCTCAAACGGTGCCGAATCCCATTTCAGGTTCTTGCGGGCGCCTGCGATTTCATCCGCGCCGAGCGGAGAGCCGTGGGACTTTTCCGAGCCCGCCTTGTTCGGCGCGCCGAAGCCGATCGTGGTCTTGCACGCGATCAGGGTGGGACGGTCGGATTTCTGCGCGCGCGTCAGCGCATCCGCAATCGCCTTCGGATCGTGGCCATCGACACGCTCGGCGGCCCAGCCGGCCGACTCGAAACGCTTCACCTGATCGACGGAGTCCGACAGCGAGATAGCGCCGTCGATGGAAATGCCGTTGTCGTCGAACAGCACGATCAGCTTATTGAGCTTGAGGTGTCCGGCGAACGCGATGGCTTCCTGGCTGATGCCTTCCATCAGGTCGCCGTCGGAGGCGAGCACGTAGGTGTGGTGATCGACGATGTCGCCGCCGAATTCAGCCGCCATACGGCGCTCCGCCAGCGCCATGCCGACGGCCGTGGCGATGCCCTGGCCGAGCGGACCGGTGGTGGTCTCGATGCCCGGCGTGATGAAGTTTTCCGGATGACCCGGCGTCAGCGAGCCGAGCTGACGGAAATTCTTGATCTGCTCGATGGTCATCGAGGAATTGCCGGTGAGATACAGCAGCGCATACAGCAGCATCGAGCCGTGGCCGGCTGACAGCACGAAGCGGTCGCGATCCGGCCAGGTCGGGTCGGTGGCGTCGAATTTGAGGAACTGCGTGAACAGGACAGTGGCGACGTCGGCTGCACCCATGGGCAGGCCGGGATGGCCGGATTTTGCCTTTTCGACGGCATCCATGGCGAGCGCGCGAATCGCATTGGCCATACGGGAGGGATCGACACGCACAGTCATGGGAGGTCCGCCTGACAATTCGGTGTGGGAAGTGGCCGCATGTCTCAAAAATGCCACGGCCGGGGAAGCTTTCGCTGGGTGGATAGCATCGTGAAACCCTTGAGTCCAAGGGCATTACGGCCTTTCTGCTGGGAGTTTTCGCTTTGTGTGCATAGCTTTCGGCCAGCGTTGCGCGCCGCTCGTCCGGGTCGTAAATTTACCCGCCTAAATGCTTGCCGGTTCGCCGTTTTTCCAAGCCGGGCCAGAGTCAAAAAGGCTGCCGTTCCGTGATGACCGACCGCAGTGCCAACGGTTTTTCCAATCCAGAGCCCGCGCCGGCGGGTGTGAGCGACATCGAACTCGCCACCCGCCGGCTGGCGGCGGCGCTCGACGCGCTTGAAAGTGCCGTGGAGCGGCGCCGGGAATCAGATCGCATCGACGACGATCTGGGCGCACGGATCCAGTCGCTTGGCGTCGATCGTTCGCGCCTCGCCAATGAACTTGACGGAACGCTGGTGCGCTCGCGGGCGCTGGAGCGGACCAATCGCGAGATCGCGGAACGTCTCGACGTCGCCATCGACACCATTCGCTCGGTGATCGATTCGGGAGAATCGCCATGAGCCACATCAACGTCACCATCAACGGACGACAGTATCGCATGGCCTGCGAGGCTGGGCAGGAAAGCCGGCTGCTGCGGCTGGCGGAAAGCCTGGAAGCCCGCATCGCCAGCCTGCGCGGCAAGTTCGGCGAGATCGGCGACGGGCGTCTGACCGTGATGGCTGCGCTGACGGTTGCCGATGAACTGGTCGATGCCGGGCAGCGTATCCGCGCCCTTGAGGAAGAACTGAACGCCCTGCGCGATGTCCGTGTCGTCGCGGCGGACCGCGCCCGGGCCACCCAATCGGCCGTCGCCAACGCGCTCAATTCAGCTTCCGACCGGATTGAGAAAATGACGCAAGCGCTGAATCGCCCGGCCCGCAACGGGATCGCGATCGGCTGACGATTGACGGCGGTGCCGCTGGCGCTCCGCCGTGATCGTGACTACATTGGTTGGGCGAGGCTGCGTCGCGCGTCAGAAGCCATAATATCCCCGGGGCCTTATCGATCCTTCAGGGAACTGTCCCTGACCGGGTCCGTGGATCCGGTCACATGGTGCCCACCTACTTTCGTAGGTGCTCCGGGATCGAGTGCTTCAACGGCCATCGTGGCTTCGCACTTTCTTTTTCGCCTCCGCCTCCCTCCTGTGCGGGATAAGGTGACAGGGACTTCCCGCAGTGGATGGAAATCAGTTCCTCGCAAATCTGAAAGACGATTTCCGGCGGAGCGCTCTGGCGCAGCGGGATGCGCTGAGCGTTGAAGCGCGCGCCGATGCCGCGGCGGCAATTGCGCGGGCCGCGTTGCCGGTGGAGTTGCCGCGGGGGGCCGTCGTTGCGGGCTATTCGCCAATCAACAGCGAACTCGATCCGTATCCATTGATGCGTGCACTTGCGGACAGAGGCCTCACGCTGGCGCTGCCGGTCATCATCGCGCGCAATCAGGCGCTGATCTTTCGCGCGTGGCAGCCTGACGAGGGCCTCGTGCGCGGTCCGTTCGGAATATTCCAGCCATCGTCCGATGCGGATGAGGTCGATCCGGATATCCTGCTGGTGCCGCTCGCGGCCTTCGATCGCGCCGGTCATCGCATCGGCTATGGCCGTGGCTATTACGACCGCACCTTGCAGGATCTGCGGTCCATCAAGAAGATAACCGTCATCGGCGTGGCGTTTGCAGTGCAGGAAATCGAAACGGTGCCGCGACTTCCGCACGACGAGCAGCTCGATTGTGTGCTAACGGAACGCGAACTGATCGATCTGCGGAGTTTGTAGGTGCGCATTCTATTTGTTGGCGATGTGGTGGGGCGCAGCGGCCGGGTGGCTGTGACCGAGACTCTTCCGGGTCTGATCCGCGACTGGAAACTCGATCTGGTCGTTGTAAACGGCGAGAATGCCGCGGGTGGCTTCGGCATCACCGAGGCAATCTATCATGAATTGCTGGAAGCCGGCGCGGACGCGATCACGCTGGGCAATCATTCGTGGGATCAGCGCGAGGCGCTGGTGTTCATTGAGCGCGCGCCGCGCCTGATCCGTCCGGCGAATTTTCCGCCGGGTACGCCCGGCCGTGGCGCAGCGCTGATCGACACCAGGAATGGCAAGCGCGCATTGGTCATCAACAGCATCGGCCGCGTCTTCATGCAGCCATTCGACGATCCTTTCGCCATCATCGACCGCGAACTGAATGCGTGTCCGCTACGCGAGGTCGCGGATGCGGTCGTTGTCGATTTTCACGGCGAGGCGTCGAGCGAAAAACAGGCGATCGGCTATTTCTGCGACGGCCGCGCCAGTCTTGTGGTCGGAACGCACACCCATGTGCCGACCTCGGATCACCGCATTCTTCCCGCAGGTACGGCGTATATGACCGACGCGGGCATGACGGGAGATTATGAATCCATCATCGGGATGCAGCGCGAGGAACCGCTTGGGCGCTTTCAGCGCGGCTATCCGGCGGGTCGCTTCGAGCCTGCAGAGGGTGTTGCGACATTGAGCGGCGTCGCGGTTGAGACCGATGATACGACGGGCCTTGCGACGCGTGTGGCCGCTGTACGGATCGGTCCGTTGCTGGAACGTGCCGTGCCGGATTTCTGGTAGAGAGGTGCTCAAAGGCATCGACTGACAGTCAGCACGGGGGTCAAGCCCGGCCATGAAAGTCAGCCATGACAGTCATACGTTGACGCGAGCGTCGCCCAAACGACGATAGAACTCAAATCTTATACGCCGTTCTGAACCCGCCCCAGTGCCGTCCCCGGACGCGGATCGGCACGTCGATCTCGCGCATCATGATCGTCTTGCCGTTGCCCATGTCCCGGGCATAGCTCTGGATCAGATACGAACGGATGTTGCGGCCCGCAGCGAGTCCCGCTGGATCGTTGAATATGCGGCGATTGCGTGCGTTCGCGGTATTCCACGCAACGTCGCCCGGACGTTGCGGATGTGAATACACTTTGTTGTGGACCGGCAGGTAGCCGTTGCGGTCGATCGCCACGGAGAAAGCGAGGCGCTGGTCCTTCGCCAGGAAGGCTTCCTGAAATTCCGGCAGCGCGCGGTCGGCCCAGTTGAGGAAGCGGGTGCGGTACTGCACCGGATCGGTGCCTTCGATCTTGACGTAGTTTTCGTCGAACAGATCCTCGAGCGTGATATCGCCCTTCGCGACGGCATTCTCGAAAATCTTTGTGATCGCGTCGCCGGCTTCCATCGCCCGCGTCACGAACTCGGTGTACTCGTCGTGAATGCTCCAGACCTTGTCTTCGATCCTGTCCTTGAGCACTGTATCCGGCGAAACGAACTCGGCCTGTGCGCCGGCGGCGGTTTGCCCGGTCACGCGGATGCTGCATCCGCCGATATCTTCGAGTGTCGCTTTCAGCACCTGATGCGATGGAATGGACCCGACGCCCGCACCGCTGATCAAGACGCCGTCCACGGACAACTCGAACACCTCGGCCTTGATCGGAGAGGTGCCGGTTGCGATCTCGATCTGAAGGCGGCAGGGCATGCGCTCGGCCTTGCGTTCCTCATTTTCGTTCTGACGCAGCAGAACTGCGCAGCGCGTTTTCAGTTTCTCGGCAAACATCGTCACGGCCTTGCCGGCCTGCGCGACGCTCTCGCCGTGGGTTTCGGCTTCCTTGGCGGCGTTGTCGATCTCGGCGCTGCTGGTGCCCACCGAGGCGATGAACTGTGAAGCGGATGCCGCGTTCTGCGTAATCTCGCCGGTGGTTTCGTTCTGTTCGGCCACCGCGCCATTGACGTGCGCGAACACCGGCTTGATGGCGTCGATAGCGGCGGAGATTCGATGCACCGCGTCGAACGATGTTGCGGCATCCTGCTGCAAGGCGTCGATCTTGGCCTTGATTTCTTCCGTCGCGTTCTGGGTCTGGACGGCGAGCGCCTTGACCTCGGAGGCGACGACCGCGAACCCGCGGCCGGCAGAACCGGCGCGCGCGGCCTCGATGGTGGAGTTCAACGCGAGCAGCGTGGTCTGCTTGGCGATGGTTGCGATCAGGTTGACGACATTGCCGATCGCGGCGGAGGATTCGCGCAGCCGATCCACATTGAGGCTGGCTTCGCGCGCCGCGGCGCTGGCCTCATCGGCGAGCTTGCTGGCGTCGCGCACCTGCGCGCCGATGCCGTGGGCCGACTGGGTGAATTTTTCCGCCGCCTGCGAAAACGTTTCTGCCGTGGCCTGTGCGCCGCTGGTACGGTCGGTCAGGGCGTCGGCGCGATGGCGAATGGCGGACAGGGTGGTTGCTGTGGATTGCGCGCCGCTGGCGACCGAATTCGCTGCGCGCTCGAGCTGGCGGATCATCGCCACCAGCTCAAGTTCCAGAAGTTCGAGAATCTCGCGGGCCGAGTCGTGATCGGCGGCCGCAACGGGCTCAGGCGCCGTTGCAGGCGCGTCGAGGGAAATATCCGGCTTGACCTGTTCTGGCAGCCGCTTCCGAAAAAGACCGAACGCCATGGGGGGCTCTAAAATGTGTGCAATAGGTAGGCATTATCGCACCCCGGCATGAAGTCATGGTTAACTTTTGCCGCTGCCATGGCCGGTCTGGCGTATCGCCATACCGAAAATCGGGCGTTCTGCCTTTAAATTTGACCGGTCCCGGAATATAACGCCGCCCCGCCGGGCCGTTGCGTTAACAATGCCCGGGAATCATGCAACGCGTCGCTGAACACCCGAGAGATTTCCGATGGCCGGTCATTCCCAATTCAAGAACATCATGCACCGCAAGGGCAAGCAGGACGCCATGCGGTCCAAGATGTTCGGCAAGCTTGCGCGTGAAATCACCGTCGCGGCGAAACTGGGAACCCCGGACCCGGCGATGAACCCCCGCCTGCGGCTGGCAATCACGGCGGCGCGTGCGGAAAATGTGCCCAAGGACAACATCGAGCGCGCCATCAAGAAGGCGCTCGGCAACGAGGGCGAGAACTACGACGAGATCCGCTACGAGGGCTATGGTCCCGGCGGCGTCGCGGTGATCGTCGAGGCGCTGACTGACAACCGCAACCGCGCCGCGTCGGACATCCGTTCCTACTTCACCAAGTCCGGCGGCAATCTCGGCGAAACCGGCTCGGTGTCCTTCATGTTCGACCGCGTCGGCGTGATCGAATACGACGCCAAGGTCGGGTCGGACGACGCCATGTTGGAGGCCGCCATCGAGGCCGGCGCCGACGATGTGGCGTCGAGCGCAGACGGCCATGAAGTCTTCGCGTCGCAGGAGACGTTCCGCGACGTGGCCAAGGCGCTGGAGGCCAAGTTCGGCGAAGCGCGCAAGGCCGCGCTGGTGTGGAAGCCGCAGAACACCATCACGGTCGATGACGAGACCGGCGAGAAGCTGTTCAAGCTGCTCGATCTTCTGAACGAGCACGATGACGTCCAGAACGTCTATGCGAATTTCGAGGTGTCGGACGCCCTCGCGGCCAAGATGAGCGCGTAGGGCCAGACCGCCCCCTGAAGATTTTTTCTTGACGCCGTCCCGCTGAAGGACCATGTCAGCCGCGGGGGTGCGATCGCTCGCGTTCGGCGCCCATCACTGGAAACCAATCAACTATGCCAAGCGACAGTCCACGTATTTCGCCGACAACGGTCCCAGTGGTCTAGAGCGCCTCCAAGCTCACCGACCCTGCCGTTGCCGGCAGAACCCGAAGGTGAGCTATGACTGATACCCATGCAGCGCATGAAGGCGCTTTCAATGCGGCTGTTCTGGCCGCGAGCCTGATCGGCGAACACGCCGCAGACACCGTCGAAATTCTCAACAAACTCCAGCCGTCCGACGCTGCGGACGTTGTGCGGCTGTTGCCGCGCGAGACCGCGATTGAAATTCTCGACAAGCCCGAACTGGATTTCGGGGCCGAAATCATCGAGGCGCTTCCCCGTCATGTCGCGGCACCCTTGCTTGCAGGCATGTCCGCCGACATGGCAGCGGACATCGTGCAGCAACTTGAGGAGCCTGCGAAGACGGAGCTGCTGGCCGGGCTCGATGACGTGTCCCGCGGGGCGATCGTCAGCCTGCTAGCTTATCCGGAGAACACCGCCGGCGCGATGATGACGACGGAATTCGTCAGCGTGCCCAGCAACTGGACCGTCGAGCAGACGCTTCAGCATATTCGCCAGGTCGAACGGACCCGCGAAACCGTCTATGCGATCTACCTGCTCGACCCCTTCACCCGGCGTCTGGTCGGCGCAGTGACCCTGCGCCGGCTGATCTCGGGTGAGCCATCTGCGAAGATTCTGACTCTCGCTCCGAGCCATGAGCCCATCACCACACTTCCGCTGATCGATCGTGAGGAGGTGGCGCGTCTGATCACGCGGCACGATCTGCTGGCGGTCCCGGTGATCGACAAGGCCGGACATTTGCTCGGCATCGTCACAGTGGACGACATCATCGACGCCATCATCGAGGAGAGCACCGAGGACGTGCAGAAATTCGGCGGCATGTCGGCGACGGAAGAGCCCTACATGCAGATCGGGTTGCTTGGCATGCTCCGCAAACGCGGCGGCTGGCTGTCCGTGTTGTTCGTTAGCGAGATGCTGACGGCGAGCGTCATGCAGCACTTCGAGGGCGAGCTGGAAAAAGCCCTGGTGCTGACCCTCTTCATTCCTCTGATCATGAGTTCGGGCGGCAATTCCGGCTCTCAGGCGACCTCGCTGCTGATCCGGTCCCTGGCGCTGCGCGATGTGAAACTGGCGGACTGGTGGCGGGTGATGCTGCGCGAACTGCCGACGGGCCTCATTCTCGGCGGGCTGCTCGGGGCTATTGGCTTCGCGCGGGTCGTGATGTGGCAGAAGCTCGGCATCTACGACTACGGCGAGCACTGGGTGCTGGTGGGGCTCACCGTTGCTGCCGCACTTGTCGGCGTCGTCACCTTCGGTTCCGTAGCCGGATCGATGCTGCCCTTTGCGTTACAGAGGGTTGGTTTCGATCCCGCGAGTGCATCCGCGCCTTTTGTTGCGACCCTCGTCGATGTCACCGGGCTGATGATCTATTTCAGCGCGGCGCTGCTGATCCTGCGCGGGACCCTGTTGTGACCCCCGGACGCCGGGGGCGGATTCGAGTAGGATGCCGGCATGACATCGCGCGCGATTCGCATTCTTGGAATCGATCCCGGTCTCCGCCGGACCGGCTGGGGCGTGATCGATATCGACGGCAACCGGCTGATCTATGTCGGTTGCGGATCGGTGGAATCCCGTGAGACGTCGCCGCTGGCGGAGCGTCTCTTGGCGATTCATGAAGGGCTCGCCCGGGTGCTCGGTGATTTCAGGCCGCTGGAGGCTGCGGTGGAGCAGACCTTCGTCAACAAGGATGGGGCGTCGACCCTGAAACTCGGCCAGGCGCGGGGCGTCGCCATGCTGGCGCCTGCGATGTTCGGCATTTCGGTCGCGGAATACGCGCCCAATCAGGTGAAAAAGACCGTGGTCGGTGCCGGGCATGCCGACAAGAACCAGATCCGCGTCATGCTCGGCATACTGCTGCCGAAGGCCGACCCAAAAACGCCGGACGCGGCTGACGCGCTGGCGATTGCGATCACCCATGCACATCACCGCCAGAGCGCGATGCTGAAGCTGAGAGTCGCCGGCGCATGATCGGAAAACTCAAAGGCCTGATCGATTCCTACGGAGAGGACTATGTGATCCTCGACGTGCAGGGCGTCGGCTATCAGGTGCATTGCTCGGCGCGCACGCTGCAGGCGCTGCCGCAACCCGGCGAAGCCGCCGTGCTTTCCATCGAAACCTATGTCCGCGAGGACCAGATCAAGCTGTTCGGCTTTCGCAGCGACATGGAGCGCGAATGGTTCCGCCTGCTGCAAACCGTGCAGGGCGTCGGCGCGAAGGTGGCGCTCGCAGTGCTCTCGACCTTGCCGCCGCACGATCTCGCCAATGCGATTGCGCTGCGCGACAAGGCCGCGGTGGCGCGCACGCCCGGTGTCGGGCCGAAAGTCGCCGAGCGCATCGTCACTGAATTGAAAGACAAGACACCGGCTTTCGCCAATGTCGATCCTGCGGTGGTGCATCTGTCCGGCGCGCTTGACGACAACCGTGCGCCGCGTCCCGTTACCGACGCGATCTCCGCGCTGGTCAATCTCGGCTATGGCCAGCCGCAGGCCGCTGCCGCCATTGCAACTGCATCGCGCAGCGCAGGCGAGAAGGCCGAGACCGCGCAGCTCATCCGGCTCGGCTTGAAGGAATTGTCAAAGTGACCGGCGCGGAGGACGCAGCCGTCGGGCGCGAAGGTCTCAAGCGTGTGGCGCGATTTATCGGCATCGTCGCGATCTTCACGGTCGTTGGACCGCTGACGGTCGCCGCGATTGTTTCGCTGCTGGTGATCGCGCTTGGCGCGCCGCTGCTGCAACTGCTGCTCGCCATCGCCGATCTCGACGCGTTGCGCGCGGTCGCATCATTTGCGGCATGGCTGCTCGCGGCGGTCGCTATTGTCGCGTCGTTTTTGCCGTCAGTGGCAGCCGGGATTATCTTCGCGTGGACCGCGGTCTATGCGGACATCAATGCGATCTGGATGGCCTGGCTCGCGGCGGGGATCGCCACAGCAGGCTTCATCGTGTTCGGCATGTTCATTCATCCCAGCGAATCTTCCGCGCTGATCCTGCCGAGCGTGCAGTCGCCCGCGCAGGCGTTGTCGCTGTTCTCACTATTGGGCGTGCTGGCATTTCTTGCGGCCAGCTTCTGCTGGTGGCTTGCCCGCCCGCTGCATCGGGTTAAACATACGCTATGACTTCGCCCCGCATCGTGACCCCCGAGCGCCGCGCCGACGACATCGGCGACACCTCGCTGCGCCCGCAGAACCTGTCCGAGTTCGTCGGCCAGCAGCAGGCGCGCGCCAATCTTCAGGTGTTCATCGATGCCGCGCGCAAGCGCAGCGAAGCGCTCGATCATGTGCTGTTCGTCGGCCCCCCGGGCCTTGGCAAGACCACGCTGGCGCAGATCGTGGCGCGCGAACTCGGCGTCGGCTTTCGCGCGACCTCTGGTCCGGTGATCGCCAAGGCCGGCGATCTCGCAGCACTGCTCACCAACCTTGAAGAGCGCGATGTCCTCTTCATCGACGAAATCCATCGGCTCAGTCCCGCCGTGGAAGAAGTGCTCTATCCGGCGATGGAGGATTTTCAGCTCGACCTCATCATCGGCGAGGGACCGGCGGCGCGCTCGGTGAAGATCGATCTGGCGAAATTCACACTGGTCGGCGCGACCACGCGGGCTGGGCTTCTGACCAATCCGCTGCGCGACCGTTTCGGCATCCCGATCCGGCTGAACTTCTACACCGAAGAAGAGCTGGAAAAGATCGTCACCCGCGGCGCGCGGGTGCTCAACATCGGTATGACGCCGGACGGCGCCAACGAGATCGCCCGCCGTGCGCGCGGCACGCCGCGTATCGCGGGGCGATTGCTGCGGCGGGTGCGCGATTTTGCCTCGGCTGCGGATGCGAATGCGATCGACCGCAAGATCGCGGACAATGCGCTGGGTGCGTTGGAAGTGGACAAGGCCGGACTGGACGCGATGGACCGCCGCTACCTAACGACGATTGCGATGAACTACGGCGGCGGCCCGGTCGGAGTCGAGACCATGGCGGCGGCGCTCTCCGAGCCGCGCGACGCCATCGAGGACATCATCGAACCGTTCCTGATTCAGTGCGGCTATCTGCAGCGCACGCCGCGCGGGCGGCTGTTGACGTCGCACGCCTTTCGGCATCTCGGTCTGGCCGAGCCGTCGCGTGATCCGTCGCAGTTCGGGCTGTTTGGGGGAGGCGAGAGCGACGGGGAACCGTAATTCCGCTTCAATCTACGGGCATGGATGGGGTGCATCACGATTAACCGTTCATGATCTCTCGCCGACATTTTCTCCGTTTCATGGCTGGGCTTGGCGCTTTCGGCGCTTCGACCACGGCCTATGGATTCGGGGTCGAGCCGGCCCGGCTGCGGGTCACGCGCTATGACATCGCGCCGCCGCAGTGGCCCGCTGACTTTCATCTCAAGATCGCTGTCATCACTGATCTTCATGCCTGCGATCCGTGGATGTCGCTGGAGCGCATCCAGGGCATCGTCGATCGCACCAATCGTCTGAATGCGGATGTCATCGTGATGCTGGGCGATTATGTCGCCGGGCATCGCCAGGTGACGCGTTACATTCCCGCCAGCGAGTGGGCGCCTGTGTTGGCGGGCCTGAAGGCGCCGCTCGGCGTGCATGCGATCCTCGGCAATCACGACTGGTGGGAAGACAAGGTGATCCAGCGCGCAGGCGAGGGCCACACGGTTGCGCGGCGTGCACTCGAGGCGGCCGGTATCCCGGTTTACGAGAATGACGCACAGCGCCTGACCAAGGACGGCCGCCCGTTCTGGCTGGCGGGTCTTGGAGATCAACTGGCGTATCTGCCCGCGCGACGCTTCCGGCCAGTCAGCCGCATCGGCGTCGACGATCTTTCCGCGACGCTGGCGAAAGTCAAAGACGATGCGCCGGTGATTCTTCTGGCGCATGAGCCGGACGTTGCGGTGCGGGTGCCCGCCCGCGTGGCTTTGCAATTGAGCGGTCACACCCATGGCGGTCAGGTCAGGCTGTTCGGCTGGTCGCCGGTGGTGCCCACCCGTTACGGCGGCAAGTTTGCCTATGGCCACAGCCGCGAGAAATGCGACGTGATCGTCTCCGGCGGTCTGGGCTGCAGCATTCTGCCGTTCCGTCTGGGCGTTCCTCCGGAAATCGTGCTGGTGACGCTGGGCGGGTCCGCGTCCGGCGCGGCATAGCGGCTTGCGCGGGCCGGACAATTTGCGCAAAACGGTGGGTATGACAATTCATCTCGACGGATCGATCCGCGACGGCAAGCATGTGATGCAGGTGCGTGTCTATTACGAAGACACCGATTTCACCGGCATCGTCTATCACGCCAGCTATCTTCGTTTCATGGAGCGCGGCCGTACCAACTATCTGCGGTTGCTCGGCGCCGACCAGCATGCGCTGTTCGCGGAAGCACAAAACGAGGCGCCCGGTTTCGCCTTCGTGGTCCGCTCGATGCAAATCGAATATCTCAAGCCGGCGCGGATGGACGATGTGCTCGATGTCGTCACAGTGCCCGCCGACATTCGGGGCGCATCGATCACACTGGCCCAGGAAGTCCGGCGCGGTGACGACGTGCTGGTGGAAGCGCGGGTCAAGGTCGCCTTCGTCTCGGGCGGCCGTGCGCGTCCGATCCCCAAAGCGCTACGCATCGCCATGAAGGCCGATCAGGACGCGGCCTAGCGTCATTGCGAGCGGAGCGAAGCAAAAGGCTGGATTGCTTCGTCGCAAGGGCTCCTCGCAATGACGGCTCGTATCGGCTGATCAGCATGTCGGGCTTGACGGATTGTACCGATTGGTACAAGTTTGTACTTATCGGTACAAACTGGAGCTGCCGTCATGTCCCGTCCACCGTTGCCGCCGTTTACAAGAGAAACCGCCGCGCAAAAGGCGCGCATGGCGGAGGACGCCTGGAATTCGCGCGATCCCGTGAAGGTCTCGCTCGCCTATACCGAAGACAGCATCTGGCGTAATCGCTCGGAGTTCTTTCAGGGCCGCGCCGCGATCGTCGAATTCCTCACCCGCAAGTGGGCCAAGGAGCACGAGTATCGCCTGATCAAGGATCTGTGGGCGTTCGATCAAAATTTTATCTCTGTGCGCTTCCAGTACGAGTGGCATGACGATGCCGGGCAGTGGTTCCGCTCCTATGGCAACGAAAACTGGGAATTCGACGAGCACGGCTTGATGAAGCGCCGCGAAGCCAGCATCAACGATGTTGCAATCAAGGAAGTAGAGCGGCGGTTTCACTGGCACGCGCCGGGTGCGCGGCCTGCGGATAGTCCCGGCCTTGCGCCCGTTCCGAAGTGAGCCGGCCGTCGAGAACTGCAATGGCAAAGATCGACGCCGCACGCGGAGACATTTTGGCATCGCTGGCCGAAGTTTTCCGCGCGCACGGCTATGAGGGGACAACGCTCGCGCTGATTTCCGAAGCCACCGGATTAGGCAAGGGCAGCCTGTACAACTTCTTTCCCGGCGGCAAAGAGCAGATGGCGGATGAAGTGCTCGCCGCCATCGATCGCTGGTTCGTCGACAGGATCTACACGCCGCTGCGCACCGCGCCCGATCCTGTACAGGGCATCGCGGACATGTATGCCGCGACGGACGACTATTTCCGATCAGGCCAGCGGGTCTGTCTTGTCGGCGTGGTCGCGCTTGGCGCGTCGCGCGATCTGTTCGGCGAAAAGGTGAGGGCCTATTTCGCCGGCTGGGTCGATGCACTGGCCGCAGCGCTCCGGCGCTCCGGCGACGACAAGGCCGAGGCCCGCCGCAAGTCGGAACATGCGGTTTTGGAAATTCAGGGCGCGCTGGTGCTGGCGCGCGCCTTCAATGATGCGAAGGTGTTTTCGCGCGCGTTGAAAGAATCCGAGGCGCGGCTCAAGGCGTAATTCTGAAAAGGGGAAACCGGTTTTCGGAAGAGATCACGTCCAGATGGAAAATGGCGGCGATGCGAGGGGATGCACCGCCGCTTCAAGTTGTCGTCAGGTGGTCCGGGTCGGTTACGCAGCCGCTTTGTGGCGCGCGATCTCGGCCTTGTAGAGTTCGAACTCCTCGGCAAGAGCTTTCATCACGCTCGGGCGCGTCTTGAAACGAGTGAGGTAGTCGTTGATCGCGGGCCACTTCTTCAGATCGATCGGCGGCGTCGCCATGGTCCAGTTCAGCACGGTGCCGAGATAGGCGTCGGCCACGCTGAAATGATCGAGCAGGAATTCCCGGCCTTCGAGATGGCTGTTGAGAACGTCGAGACGCGAAAGCCCCTTGGCAAGCGTATAGGCATGGACGTCAGCTGGCGCTTTTCTGTCGAGCAGCGGCACGAACAAACCCTTGTGCAGTTCGGTGCCGATGAAGCACAGCCACTGATGTAACCGGCTGCGCTCGACGCCCGCGCCCGATCCGATGCCCGCATCCGGAAAACGGTCGGCGACATACTGAAGGATGGCGGCGTTCTCGGTGAGGACGAGACCGTCCTCAGTACTGATGGTCGGGACGAGCCCGAGCGGGTTCACCGCGAAGAAATCCGAATTGTCCTGCAGCACTTTCTTGGATTTCGGGTCGACCTCGAGATAGCGGGCGTCGGCGCCGGCTTCGTAGAGCGCGATGCGGGTTGCCATCGAACAGGCGAGCGGAGAGAAATAGAGGTTCATGGTGCGTCTCCTTGGTTGAAACCGGTCCGTCCTTGATTTTTATACCGTTCCGCATAAATTAAATGCGGTCAAGAGAATTATTTGCGATATGGTACAAAAAAAGCAAAATCCACCAAGATCGACACCCGATGCGCCGAAAAAGCGCGGCCGTCCGCGCGCGTTCGAGCCGGATGTGGCGCTCGGCAAGGCGATGGATACGTTCCGGGACGGGGGGTTCGCCGCGACCTCGCTGGATGATCTCAGCGAGGCGATGGGCATCAACCGGCCGAGCCTCTACGGGACCTTCGGCGACAAGCGCGAGCTGTTTCTGAAGGCCTATGAGCGCTATCGCGCCGAGATGGCCAAGGTATTCGCGCATGCCTTCGAACCCGGGCTGACGCTGCGGCAGATGCTGGAAACGATCTATGCGACAGCGCTTGATGTTTATCTCGCGGGTGAAAACGGCCCGCGCGGCTGCTTCACCGTCATGACGGCGACCTCGGAGGCGATGGCCGATCCGGAGATTCGCCCCCTGGTGCAGAAGGCGCTGGGCTCGACGCAGCGGACGCTCGCCAGGCGTTTTCAGGTTGCGGTGGAGACTGGCGAACTATCGCCCACGGCGAATGTGCAAGTCCTGTCGCAGATCGCGGCGTCGACCGTCGAGGCGCTGGCGATCCGTTCTCGCGCCCGCTTGCCGCGCGCGGAACTTGAAGCGATAGCCAAAGGAACGGTCGATCTGATCTGCGGACCTTCGTCAGCGGCGACAAAGGCTTAGTGACGGCGCCGCTCAACTCATGTAAAAGAGTCTTACATGAGTAGATACGCAAAATGAGCTGGAACAAGAACCGGAGCCGCCGTGACGGCGGGTATCATCACGGCAATCTGAAAGAAGCGCTGGTGCAGGCCGCGCTCGATCTGATTGCGAACAAGGGTCCGGCAGGTTTCACCTTCGCCGAAGCCGCGCGTTCGGCCGGTGTCAGTCCGGCTGCGCCCTATCGGCATTTCCGTGATCGCGACGAGTTGCTCGCCAGTGTTGCGCAGCAGGGCTTCGAGCAATTCGAAGCGCAGCTCACCGCCGCGTGGGACGATGGCCGCCCGGATACGCCGACGGCGTTTCAACGGATCGGCAAAGCCTATCTCGCCTTCGCGCGCGAGAATCCCGCATATTACTCGGCAATGTTCGAATCCGGCATTCCGATCGAGAGCAATCCGGCTTTGCTGCTCGCGGGTGAACGCGCTTTCGCGGTCATTCGCGCGGCATCGGAACGGCTGGTGGCGATGGCGCCTCCGGGCGTGCCGCGTCCGCCCGCGATGATGATGGCGCTTCATATCTGGTCGATGTCGCATGGCATCGCGTCGCTGTTTGGACGCGGCGATGCGGCGCGGCGCAAGCTGCCAATGTCGCCAGAGGACCTCCTGGAAGCGGGCGTGCTGATCTACCTCAAGGGTCTCGGATTCCCGACCGATCAGCACCGGCACGCCGCGCCCTCCAAATAATTTTTCTGACCGGGGGAGGCCCCCGCTTGACAAAATCCCCGGATGTTTTATCTATGTAAATGTTATTTACATTCACGGAAGCGTGAAACTCAGGGAGGACGTTTATGGCGAACCCCGCAAACGCCAACACTGCACGTCTCGACAGATGGGGCCGCCCGGACTGGGCTGGTCCGCATCACGACAACCACGAATCTCGCCCCGATTGGCGTCCGGGCTTTCATCCCGGCCGGATCATTCTGATTGTGGCTGGTTTCATCATCTGGTGGCCGCTCGGACTGGCCGCTCTCGCTTACTCACTCTGGAGCAGAAACATGGGTTGCTGGTCTCATGATCGCCACGGCCGCTGGGCCGACAAGATGGAGCGCATGCAGTACAAGATGGAGCGGATGCGCAGCCGCATGGAAGGCCGCGGATACTATGCGCCGTCGAGCGGAAACCGCGCCTTCGATGACTACCGCATGGAGACGCTGCGCCGTCTCGAGGAAGAGCAGACCGAGTTCAAGGACTTCCTCGATCGCCTGCGTCACGCCAAGGACAAGGAAGAGTTCGATGCCTTCATGGCGCAGCACAAGCAGCGTCCGACGCCGCCGAACGAGCAGCCGCAGGGATAGGCATGATCCCGAGAAGTGGTCACCGGTTCTCGGACAAGATCATGCCTTGAGATAGCGCTCTCCTGACTGGCTAACGAAATCGCCCATCTCTTTTAGAGGTGGGCGGTTTTGTTTTTGCGGATGCGCTTACGGAGATAGCAAGTGTTGTTTCGATGAATTCATCTGAAACCGGATTTCGATCGCGATCTTGAGCAGCACCAGCACGATCAGCGGTGCCGCGGTTCCGATTGCCTGCGCGATGAATGCACCGCCCATGATCGCCACATGCATAATCACGATACGCTTGTAGAAGCCACCCATGATCGCGCCGGTGTCGGCTCCGCTCAGCGGCACCTTCGCGAACACGAAACGATTCACCGCGTCATTGATGAAGATCGCGCCTTGGCCCACGAACAGCGCCAGAAGCGGAATCCACAAATCCTTGCCGATCACGATCAGGCGAATGAAATCCCGCGCGTCATGAATGCGCCCGGTCCACGGTCCTGCGAACAGCGTGTAGATAAACAGCATGTGCACGGTCATGAACAGTCCGGCATGCACCGTGAAGAAGCCGGCGAGGGCGAGCGTGCCGGCAATGCTGCGCCCCGCCGCCGATCCCGGATCGCGTGACATCGTTGCGACTCGCGCAATGGTCCAGAAGCCGATCACTGCGGTCTCCAGGCAGTAGAGACACAACAGCACGAAGGTGTCCCAGCCCCAGAACAGGATCCCCGCCAGCGGCACCAGGTTCGACAGGATCAGGATCGCAGCTATGAATGTGCCGCGTCGCCGAAGGACGGTTGAACTGGATGAGACCGGAACGGTGGATGTCATGCTTTCAATTAAATCCCATGCAGGGCGCCAAGCAAAGCGGACGAGCGTCGTAGCCGATCCCCGGTCCACGCCGGCAGGTCAGCCCTTACGCTCGCTCATGGCCTTTCCGGTTGCCAGCAGGGGCGAGCGATGCGTATCAATATGCCATGATCAAGCGCGTGACATCCATTCGCCGCCGCTGGTGGCGATCCGTCTCATGCAACGGAACGTGGCGATCTGCCATAGCGCTCTGATATCGTGCGCTGAGCGCAGAGTTGCGCGACGCTGCGTGCATCGCCTCTCGATCCGCCCGTGATAGTTCCTCAGTTTCGGCCCTTCGGTTCGTGGCCCTTCGGAGAAATCATGTCTGCAAACATGCAGCAGTCGCTTGCCATGCCTGTGGCGGCGCTGGCCTGGCTCGGCCGTCAGGGTACGCGCGCCATCGCAGCGCTGGTGTTTATCGGCATTGCGATTCCGCCGCTCGGTGCAGTGCTCAAGCCGTATGTCACCGAGGCGGTGTTCGTTTTACTTTGTATTTCGTTCATGCGGGTCGATATCGCCGCGATGCGCGGATACATCGCGCGTCCGGCGTTGGTGATCGGTGCGACGCTCTGGAGTACGATCGCTGTTCCGCTGCTGTTCGGTCTCGGCGGCCTTGCGGGCGGCCTCGATAAATCCTCGCCCGATCTGTTTCTCGGTCTGATGCTTCAGGCGGTGGCGTCGCCGATGATGGCATCTCCGGCACTGGTGGCGTTGATGGGGCTGGATTCGACGTTGGTGCTGATCACGCTGGTGACGAGTACGGCGCTGGTGCCGTTCAGCGCGCCGCTGTTCGCCTGGCTGTTTTTCGGAAGCGCGTTGACGCTGTCGCCGCTCGCATTGGGATTGAAACTGTTCGCAATGCTGGCCGGCGCGATCTTGGTTGCCGCCGTGATCCGCCGTCTGGTCGGCGCGGACGCCATCGTCCGTCACCGGCAGCCGATCGACGGCTTCAATATCCTCGTGCTGCTGGTGTTCGTCAGCGCCGTGATGGGAACGGTGGCGGCGAGCTTCTGGGCCGAGCCCGTCCGCGTGCTGTTGCTCACCGCAGTTGCCTTCGCAGTCTTCGCCGTGTTGCTCGGCGCAACCGCGCTGGTGTTTCGCAAGGCCGGCCACGAGCGCGCGCTGGCGCTCGGGCTGATGGCATCCCAGCGCAACATGGGCCTGATGCTGGCGGGGACCGACGGGGCGCTGCCGGGCCTCACCTGGCTGTATTTCGCGCTGG
This sequence comes from Pseudomonadota bacterium, assembly GCA_040387615.1. Classification (GTDB taxonomy): domain Bacteria; phylum Pseudomonadota; class Alphaproteobacteria; order Rhizobiales; family Xanthobacteraceae; genus Afipia. The sequence continues at coordinate 22,853 of JAZKDK010000028.1, forward strand.
CCCAGTTCCCGATCTACGTGTCTCCGCAATTGCTCAAGCCGCTGGTGCGACGGTTGCGGGGCATTGCCGCGCCCTCGCCATGATCCGGGGCGGAACCGGCGCCCCGCCGCGCCACGAAGCTGGTTTCGGGGCCAATTTCCGCCCCTAAGCGCTTTGCAGTAACCCCGCCTTAACCCTGATTAGCGTTTTGTTAGTTGGGCTAAAGCGGTGCCGTCAGCCCTCGTTTTGACACGTTAGCAAGGGATTCAGGACCCGGCCTTTGGAACAGGCCATCCCACGCGACACGAAACCGGAACGGGGCGATCGGCAGCGTTAGCGTTTTCGCTGCGACGATCGTCGCTTGGCGGCGACCATAGTCAGCCAACGCTCGCGCGTGAACAGGACAATTGCCTTGAGAGGATACCGATCATGAATCCAGCAGACGTAGCGCAGTCGGCCTTGCCGTTGGCCTCCGCGGACGTGTCGCTGATCTCGCTGTTCTGGCACGCGCATTTCGTCGTCAAGACGATCATGCTCGGCCTGCTGGCTTGTTCCGTATGGGTCTGGGCCATCGCGATCGACAAAATGCTGCTTTACTCGCGCACCAAGAAGGCCATGGACCGCTTCGAACAGGCGTTCTGGTCGGGGCAGTCCATCGACGAACTGTACCGCGCGTTGGCGGCCAAGCCGACGCAATCGATGGCCGCTTTGTTTGTCGCCGCGATGCGCGAATGGAAGCGCTCGTTCGAGAGCCAGTCACGCTCCTTCGCCGGTCTGCAGATGCGGATCGACAAGGTGATGAGCGTGTCGATTGCCCGCGAAGTCGAGCGGCTGGACCGCAGATTGCTGGTTTTGGCGACGGTCGGCTCCGCGAGCCCGTTCGTCGGCCTGTTCGGCACCGTCTGGGGCATCATGTCGAGCTTCCAGTCCATCGCCGCCTCGAAAAATACCTCGCTGGCGGTGGTCGCCCCGGGCATCGCCGAGGCGCTATTTGCCACCGCAATCGGCCTGATCGCCGCAATTCCGGCGACAATTTTCTACAATAAGTTCACCTCGGAGGTGAACCGGCAGGCCCAGCGGCTTGAAGGGTTCGCCGACGAGTTCTCGGCGATCCTGTCGCGCCAGATCGACGAGCGCGCGTGAAGGTGAACGGCGTGGACTACGGCTTGGGATATTCGTCATGGGCATGAACATCGGGGGCGGTTCGAGCGGCGGTGGACGCCGTCACTACCGCCGCGCCAACGTCATGGCCGAGATCAACGTCACGCCCATGGTGGACGTGATGCTGGTGCTGCTTATCATCTTCATGGTGTCGGCGCCTCTGCTGACGGTCGGCGTGCCGCTTGATCTGCCGCAGACAGCGGCCAAGAGCCTCGATCAGGACAAAGAGCCGCTGACGCTCTCGGTGCAACTCACCGGAAAGGTGTTTCTCAACAATACCGAGATCCCGATGAACGAACTGGTGCCGAAACTGACGGCTGTTACCCAGGCGCGTGGCGGCCTGGATGAGCGTATCTTTGTTCGCGGCGACACAAAGGTGGATTACGGTACGGTGATGCGCGTGATGGGGCGTTTGTCCGCCGCAGGGTTCAAGCGCGTGGCTCTGGTGACCGAGGTCGAGCAGGGAAACTGACGTGAAGATCGACAAGACCGTAGCAGCGTCTGTCGCTTTGCATGCCCTGGTGATCGGCTGGGGCATGGTCTCGTTCTCGACCAGGGCCTTCGAGTCGATGCCGGAGGACTCCGTTCCAGTCGACATCATTTCCGCGGATCAGTTCGCCAAGGCGATGTCCGGCATGAAAACCGGCAAGAAGGAAAATCCAAAGCCGATGGTGGAGAAGGTCGCCGAGGCCAAGCCGCCGGTGGACGATGCTGTCGGCAAGATCGACGACAAGAAGCCGCCGGTCGTGACTGAGGCGGCGCCGCCGCCGACACCCAAGCCCGAGGAAAAGCCGGTCGAAAAAAAGCCCGACCCGCCGAAGCCCGTGGTCGAGAACAAGCCGAAGGACGAGCCGAAACCGGCCGAGAAAAAGATCGAACCGCCGAAGGTCGATCCGATCGCCGAAGCGCTGAAGAAGGACGAGAGCAAGAAGCCGCCGCCGCCGAAGCCGCAGGCCAAGGCGACGCCGCCGGAGCCGCAGAAGCAAAAGGCCGAGCGCACCTTCGATCAGTCGAAGATCGCAGCCCTGCTCGACAAGCGCGATCCGTCGCGAGAGTCGATTACCGGCGCCGCGCTGAATTCGCAGGCCGCGCTTGGCACGGCCAAGGGCAGCGCCGCCGACAACTCGGCAACCTGGGGCGCCATATTCCGCCAGCAGGTCGAGCGTTGCTGGAAAAAGCCCTATGGCGGTGTTGAAGCGCAGAAGGTCGAGGCGGTCTTCACGATCAAGCTGAAGCGCGATGGCACGCTGGAAGCCATGCCGGTACCGTTGCCGGGTGGATCGAGTCCCTATTTCCGCGTCTATCAGGAGAGCGCGCAGCGCGCGATCATCGAGTGCCAGCCGTACAAACTGCCTCCGGCCTATTTCGACGAGTGGAAATTCTTCGAGCCGGCATTCACCGAAAAATTTTCGTGACAGGAAGAATCTATGGCAATGACCCCGAAAAGTGGAAACCGGTTTTCGGAGCAGGTCATGCCAAAATCAGAAACGGCGATATCGCCAGAATGAAGTTTGGATAGCATGCGAGACTTGAATAACGAAGGTCCGGACGAGTTGCAGGCCGAGTCAAAGATGATCGCGACGACCAATCTGAAACTGACCCGCCGCGAGATGATGACGGGCGCCGCATCGGCAGGATTGCTGCTGGCAACGCCGGCCAGCAAGGCGCTGGCGCAGGCCCGCGTTACGGTCACCGAAGGCAACTTCCAGCCGATTCCGATTGCGATTCCGAATTTCGTTCCGGGCTCGCAGGGTGACGGCGAAGTCGCGGCCGGCATTGCGCAGGTCATTACCAACAACCTGAAGCGCAGCGGACTGTTCGCGCCGATCGACCAGGCCGCGTTCATCGAACGCATTTCCAACATCGACGTGCCGCCGCAGTTCGCGAGCTGGCGGCAGATTAATGCCCAGGCGCTGGTCACCGGCCGCGCCACGCGGCAGGGTGACGGACGTCTCAAGGCCGAATTCCGGCTGTGGGACGTCCCGCAGGCGCAACAGCTCACTGGCCAGCAGTATTTCACGTCACCGGAGTCATGGCGCCGCATCGCGCATATCATCTCGGATCAAATTTACGAACGTCTCACCGGCGAGAAGGGCTACTTCGACAGCCGCGTGGTGTTCGTCGACGAGACCGGTCCGAAGGACCGCCGCGTCAAGCGCCTCGCGATGATGGATCAGGACGGCGCCAACGTGCGGTACCTGACGCGCGGCGCGGACCTTGTGCTGACGCCGCGTTTCTCGCCGTCGACGCAGGAAATTACCTACATGGAATTCGGTCAGGGTGATCCGCGCGTCTATCTCTTCAACGTGGAAACCGGCCAGCGCGAAATCGTCGGCAACTTCCCCGGCATGTCGTTCTCGCCGCGGTTCTCTCCCGATGGCCAGCGCATCGTCATGAGCATGCAACAGGGCGGCAACTCGAACCTGTTCGTGATGGACCTGCGCTCCAAGTCGATGACGCGATTGACCGACACGCCGGCGATCGACACGTCGCCGTCCTATGCGCCGGATGGCGGGCGGATTTGTTTCGAGTCCGATCGCGGCGGCAAGCCGCAGATCTACGTGATGAGCGCAAGTGGCGGCGCGGCGCAGCGCATTTCATTCGGGGAAGGCAGCTACTCGACGCCGGTGTGGTCGCCGCGCGGCGATTACATCGCCTTCACCAAACAGGGCGGCGGCCAGTTCTCGATCGGCATCATGAAGCCGGACGGCTCGGGAGAGCGCATCCTTACCTCTGGCTATCACAATGAGGGGCCAACCTTCGCGCCGAACGGCCGCGTTGTGATGTTCTTCCGTGAAGCGGGCGGCGGGCCATCGCTCTACTCTGTGGATATTTCCGGTCGCAACGAGCAGAAGGTGCCGACGCCCGGTTTCGCATCCGATCCGGCCTGGTCGCCGCTGCTATCGTAAATGAAGTATTAAAGGGCGTCAGCTGCGCTGCTCCGGTCGGCAACCCTTGCCTACTTTGATGAATTTGCAGGCAAATTTCGTTGAGGCCCGAGCGCGGCAACGCATCGGTAACGATGTTCGCTCAGAAAGACTTCATCTGCGACGGGTAAAGCTGTGCGTTCAAAAGGACGTGCGCGCGCCCCTATGCAACTGATCAAACCACGACCGATCGACCGGGAAGAACTGCCACCGCGAATCTACGCGGCGCTGGTCGATTCGATGTGCCAGAATTCCTGGCCGATGCTGTTCGGGGCTATCTGTGCCGCCGCCGCGGCTTTGATGACGGCGCTCAAGACCGGCTACGCTCCGATCTGGCCGTGCGCACTGCTGATCATGACCATCGGTATCGCGCGCGCGATCCAGATGCGCAAATACGAGAAGCGCACCACGGTTCTTACCCCCGAACAGGCCGCCGATTTTGAACCGCGTTACATGGTCGGCGCGATGCTCTACGCCGGGGTGCTCGGACTTTGGTGCGCGGTGGTGCTGCTCGGCACTGACGATCCGATCGCCCACATGCTCTGTACGACGGTGACCATCGCCTATACCGGCGGCGGCGCTGCGCGCAATTACGGCCGCCCGCGTATCGTCCAGCTCCATATCCTGCTGTCCTGCGGGCCGATGTCCCTCGCGCTCGCCGTCCATGGCGATCTTTACCACATCGGGCTGGCGGGCCTGCTGGTGCTGTTTTTCCTCGGGTTGAAGGATATCAACCTGAGCCTGCACTCGATTTTCGTGAAGGCGCTGGAGGCCAGCGAACGCGAGGCGGCGATTGCTGCGCAGTTCGATACCGCGCTGAACAACATGCCGCATGGTCTTTGCATGTTTGATGCAACTGGCCGGCTTGCCGTCATGAACTATCGCTTCAGCGACATGATGGGTCTGAAGGACGATCTCATCGGATCTGGCGTATCCGCGGCCGATGTGGTTGCGGCGTGTCTCAAGGCCGGCACGATCACCGCAGCCAGCGCGGACACGATCATTTCCCAGAGCGGAAAGAGACAAAAGGCTGAAGTCGTCACGCTCTACTCCAAGGATTCCGAGGAACGTGCGCTGGCCTGGACTTTCCAGCCGATGGCGGACGGCGGCATGGTTGTGCTGGTCGAGGACATTACCTCGCGCCGGAATGCCGAGGCCAGAATTGGTCACATGGCGCGGTTCGACGAATTGACGGGGCTGCCCAACCGCGTGCATTTCCGCGACGAGATCGGGCAAATGCTGACGTCCGGCAATGGGTCGTTGTCCGCGCTGCTGTTCATCGACCTCGATCAGTTCAAGCAGGTGAACGATACGCTCGGTCACCCGAGCGGCGACAAGCTGTTGTGCGCGGTCACGGCGCGGCTGCGCCGGCTGCTGCGGCCGGAGGATTTTGTCGCTCGCTTCGGCGGCGATGAGTTCGTTGTGTTCCAGCGCGGGCTTCAATCGACGGAAGACGCCGCCTCGCTGGCGCGCAGAATCGTCGATCGTCTCAGCGAGCGCTACGAGATCGATCATCATCTGGTCGAGATCGGTGCGAGCATCGGCATCGCGATGACGTCGCCCGACACCAGCGTCGACGTGCTGTTGAAGAACGCCGACATGGCGCTCTATCGCGCCAAGGCTGATGGCCGCGGCACCTTCTGCTTCTTCCGCGATGAGATGGCGCACACTGTCGAAACCCGGCGCGTGCTTGAGCTGGATCTGCGCCATGCGCTCGCACACGAAGAGTTCGAGCTTTACTATCAGCCGCTGGTCAATCTCAAGTCAGGCCGCATTTCGACATGCGAAGCGCTGCTACGCTGGAATCATCCGACGCGCGGTGCAGTTTCTCCGGCCGATATTATTCCGGTCGTTGAGGACATGGGTCTCGTTGTGGATCTGGGCCGGTGGATTCTGCGCAAGGCTTGCATGGAATGCATGAAGTGGCCCGATCCGGTCAGCGTTGCAGTCAATTTCTCGCCGCAGCAATTTCATCAGCGCGACGTCATGACCGAAGTGCGTTATGCGCTCGAAGTGTCAGGGCTGCCGGCGCATCGGCTGGAAATTGAAATCACCGAGTCGTCGTTGTTGCGAAACACCCAGTGGACCCTCGACGTGCTGTCGCAGCTGCGCGAAGCAGGGGTTCGCATTTCGCTGGACGATTTCGGCACCGGCTATTCGAGCCTGAGCTATCTGCATAACTTCCCGCTTAACAAGGTGAAGATCGATCGCTCGTTCCTTGAAGACATCGGCAATCATCGGCCGCTGACGCTGCTCCGTGGCGTCGCGCGCCTCAGTGCCGATCTCGGCATGTCGGTCGTGGTTGAAGGCATCGAGACCAACGAACAGCTCGAACTCATCAGCGCCGAAGGGACCGTGACCGAAGCGCAGGGCTTCCTGTTCAGCCGGCCCGTGCCTGCTCCGCGTGTGCGCGAGCTGTTGAAGGCATCGCATGGCGCATCGACCAAGGGTGTCATTCCGATCCGGCAGACAGTGCGCTGACGTTCAGCCGGCGCCTCGCAAATTTATGCATCTCCTTCATCTGACATGGCCGCAATGCAAGTAACTGCTTTGATCGTTGACACGGGTTAAGGTTAACTCCGGCAACACTTTGCGATTTTGTTAAGAAGGTATTAACCTCTTGTTCATGTGACGCGGTACCGTCGTATCGCTCGTCGGAGCTTCGAAAATGGTCTCTGCTGTGCGATCGACCAGCCGTTCGTCGGAGCGGTTAACCTATCCGCTTGAAGCCGTTGATTATAAGCTTGCCGAAACCCCGGCCGATAAAGAACAGATCTATCGTCTGCGATATCGCGCCTATCTGCGCGAAGGGACGATCGAGTCCAATGCGGCGCAGATGGTTCAGGACCATTACGACGAGCTTCCGAATTCCTGGAATTTCGGTGTGTATCGTGACGGCGTGCTGATGAGCTCGTTGAGGATCACCGTATCCTCGCCGGAAATGCCGACCTGTCCGTCGCTCGGGGTATTTCCCGATTTGCTCGGGCCCGAAATTGCCAAGGGACGCGTGCTGGTAGATCCGACAAGATTTGTTGCGGACCCTGACCGCGAAGCCCGCTGTCCCGAGTTGCCCTACATCACGCTGCGCCTTGCCTATATGGCCTGCGAGTATTTCGCGGCGGACATCGGACTGGCGAGCGTTCGCGGCGAGCATCAGGCATTTTACCGCCGCGTGTTCCTGCACAAGTCGATCAGCGAGCCGCGGGACTATCCCAGCCTCACCAAGCCAATTTGCCTGATGGCCGTCGATTATCCGGCCATGCGTGAACGGGTTTACGAACGCTATCCCTATTTCCGCTCAAGCTTCTTCGAGCGGCGCAAGCTGTTCGAACGCAGCCACCCGCGGGCAGAGGCCGCGCCGGTTCTCACCCTGCCGCAGTTTCCGTTTGCACACGCGACCATCGCTCCACGATCCTGAGCGGCTCTAGCAGGATATTTCCGCGGAACAGTCGGAGTTCGCATAAAATAAAGGGCTCCAGCCATTGGCGGGGCCCTTTTTGCTTGGCGCATTCACCGTCGCGCCATATTCATACCGCATTAACCATCGGCATCGGTTTTGCCGGATGTGTGGCATTTGAGTGTGTCCGGCAACGCCTCATCAAGGTTGACGGAACGTTCGCTTAACCAAGCCGCTGTAGACCGGGTCAGTCCTTTAGTAACCAGAGCGTGGAGGCTCCGGAATGAAACATCAGATGCGTATCCTCCAGGGATTGAAACTGGCTGCGGTTTTGGCTGTGGCGCTTTCGATGGGCGCTTGCGCCAACAAAACCGGAGTTGGCGGCGATGCCATGGCGAGCGCGGCGGTGCCGGGCAGCCAGCAGGATTTCGTGGTCAATGTCGGCGATCGCGTGTTCTTCGAGAGCGATCAGACCGAACTGTCGCCGCAGGCCATAGCGACCCTCGACAAGCAGGCGCAGTGGCTGCAGCAGTACAACCGCTACGCCTTCACGATCGAAGGTCACGCCGACGAGCGCGGCACCCGCGAGTACAACATCGCGCTCGGCGCGAAGCGTGCGCAGTCGGTTCGCAGCTTCCTCGCGTCACGCGGTATTGATCCCGGCCGCATGCGGACGATCTCCTACGGCAAGGAACGCCCGGTCGCGGTCTGCAACGACATCTCGTGCTGGTCGCAGAACCGCCGCGCGGTGACCGTGCTGAACGCCAGTTCGTAAGAACGTCGTCGAGAACCTTTTGAAAGCGGCGCCTGCGGGCGCCGTTTTTGTTTTCGGTGCCGCCCCCTAAGTATGCCCTCGGGCGTGACAGAGGGCCGCAAGGGTTTCGGGAAAGATCATGCCCAAACGAAAACGCGCGGCTGTCGAAAGCCATATTTTTGGCGTACTGAAACAGTCAATCTTGTTCGCTTTGAAAAGCGATACGCTTCCTGTTTTTCGGGTCAAAATGTCATCCAGATTTCAAATTCTCGTCTGTGCGGTCCTTGCGGCCGCTCCCTTGTGGCTGTCTGCCGGTGCCTCTGCCCAGCAGGACATCGATCCTGAGCTTCGCATCGAACGGCTGGAAAACCAGTTGCGCACGCTGACCGGCCAGAACGAGGAATTGCAATATCGCAACCGCCTGCTCGAAGAGCAGTTGCGGGCGCTGCAGAGCGCGCAACCGGCTCAGCCCAATCAGGCCACCGCACCGCGACCCGCTGCACCGAATGTCGTGGCCGCGCCGCAAGCCCAGCCCAATCCCGGCTATCAGCCGCCGTTGCCCGGTGCCGGTCAGGCGCCGCCGGTGATTGCCGCACCCGTCGCCAGCAGCGGCCGTCGCGGCGATGCTTTCGATCCAAGCCAGAGCCCCAATGCGCCGGGCGTGCCGCGCGCGCTCGGGGGAGGTCAGGCGCCGCTGGCCGAAGGTCCGATCGGCGCGCCGGGCGGCCGTGATGCAGGCGAACCGCTCGATCTGTCGAATGTCGGCAATTCGCGCGATCCCAATCGTGCGCCGGTGCAGCGCCCGGTGCAGCAGGCGCCGAACACGACGGCGTCGTTGACCACGTTGCCGCCATCGGCGACGCCCCGCGACGAGTTCGATCTCGGTATCGGCTACATCCAGCGCAAGGACTACGCGCTTGCTGAAGAGACGATGCGGAACTTCGCCCAGAAATATCCGACCGATGCGCTCCTGCCGGATTCGCAATACTGGCTCGGCGAGAGCCTCTACCAGCGGCAGAAGTATCGCGATGCGGCGGAAGTGTTTCTTGGCGTGACCACGAAGTACGACACTTCGGCGAAAGCGCCGGACTCGTTGTTGCGCCTCGGCCAGTCGCTTGCGGCACTCAAGGAAAAGGAAGCCGCCTGCGCCGCGTTCGGTGAAATCACCCGGAAATATCCCCGTGCCTCGAACGGGGTGAAGCAGGGCGTTGGCCGCGAGCAGAAGCGCGTCGGCTGCTGAGGCAGCGTTGCCGCACGTTCATTCGTCATTGCCGGGCTTGACCCGGCAATCCATCTTTCTCGAAGATGATGGATGCGCGGGTCAAGCCCGCGCATGACATTCCCGATGTAACGGACGCTTTGTAATCCATGGCTGACACCGGCAGAAAAGGGATCAGGCGTCATGCTGAGCCAGCCGCCGTCGCGCCGGTTTCTGGGCAGGATGCGAAACGATTGTTCGCCGAGTGGAGGAACGCGCCGGCGCTTGTGCTGGCGGTTTCCGGCGGTCCGGATTCGCTGGCCTTGATGTGGCTCGCCGCGCGCTGGCGGCGCGTGCTGAAAAAAGGTCCGCGCCTGGTTGCGGTCACGGTCAATCACGGCCTGCGCAAGGAGGCTGCGCGCGAGGCGCGCGGCGTCAGGCAACTCGCGAAGGAGCTCGATGTCGAACATCGCACGCTGCAATGGCGCGGCGAAAAGCCGAAAACAGGATTGCCGTCAGCGGCGCGCGATGCGCGCTATCGATTGCTGGCCCGTGCTGCGCTGAGTTGTGGGGCTTCGCATATCTTCACCGCCCATACACAGGACGATCAGGCCGAGACCGTCATCATGCGGCTGTCGCGCGGCAGCGGCATCGCTGGCCTCGCGGCGATGGCGCGGCAATCGGAACGCGATGGCGTGATTCTGGCGCGGCCGTTTCTGGACCTGCCGAAATCGCGGCTTGTCGCCACGCTCAACAAGGCCGGTATCGCGTTCGCTGACGATCCGACCAATCACGATCCGCGCTTTACACGGCCGCGATTGCGCGCGCTGATGCCGGCGCTCGCGGCGGAAGGTGCCGATGCGCGCGGTCTGGTGCGTCTGGCGGCGCGTCTTGCCCGCGCCAATGCCGCGCTCGATGTCATGACCGACGGTGCGGAGCGGTATCTGGCAAGCATCGATGGCGCGAACTCCGTGGCGGGGTTCGACCTCCCGGCATTCACTGCATTGTCCGACGAAATCCGGGTGCGGTTGCTGATGCGCGCGATCAACCGTGCCGGTCACGAAGGACCGGCTGAACTCGGCAAGGTCGAGGCGCTGCTGCAGGCAATGGATCAGGCCGGAGCGAAGGGAAAGTCCGTGGCCGGGCGCATCCGGCTCAAGCAGACGCTGGCCGGGGCCGTTATCAGCATCCAGAACAACCGGATTCACATCGTCCCTGCGCCGCCAAGGCGTCGGCGGATGGCTGGTTTGCCTTAACCACTGTTGAAACAGCCGCGCCAAACCGCCCTTATTTCACCCGGAATGGCATTAAGATGCGTTAAATAGTCCCGAGAGGTTCCCTTGGCATCAGGGGGCCCCGCACCTAGATTGTAATGCAACCGGCACCGAAAACGTGTTGCAGACCCAAGGACATCAGGCCGCGATCCATGCGGCCACGAAGGAAGACCAATGAACGCCAACCTGCGCAATTTCGCCCTCTGGGTCATTATCGTCTTGCTGCTGTTGGCATTATTCACGCTTTTCCAGAATCCGGGACAGCGGGCTGCCTCCCAGGACATCTCATTCTCCCAGCTGTTGACCGAGGTTGACCAGAACCGCGTCCGCGACGTGGTCATCCAGGGACCGGACATCAACGGCACCTTCACCAACGGCTCGACCTTCCACACCTACGCGCCGAACGATCCGACGCTGATCAAGCGCCTGTACGACGGCAAGGTGTCGATCACCGCCAAGGCGCCGGGTGACAACGTGCCGTGGTTCGTGTCGCTGCTGGTGTCATGGCTGCCGTTCATCGCGCTGATCGGCGTGTGGGTCTTCCTGTCGCGGCAGATGCAGGGCGGTGCCGGCAAGGCGATGGGCTTCGGCAAGTCGCGCGCCAAGATGCTGACCGAGGCGCACGGCCGCGTGACGTTCGAGGACGTCGCGGGTGTCGATGAAGCCAAGCAGGATCTGCAGGAGATCGTCGAGTTTCTCCGTGACCCCGGCAAGTATCAGCGCCTCGGCGGACGGATTCCGCGCGGCGTGCTGCTGGTCGGACCTCCGGGCACCGGCAAGACGCTGATAGCGCGCGCGGTTGCGGGCGAAGCCAACGTGCCGTTCTTCACCATCTCCGGTTCGGACTTCGTCGAAATGTTCGTCGGCGTCGGTGCGTCGCGCGTGCGCGACATGTTCGAGCAGGCGAAGAAGAATGCGCCGTGCATCATCTTCATCGACGAAATCGACGCGGTCGGCCGTCATCGCGGCGCCGGCCTCGGCGGTGGCAACGATGAGCGCGAACAGACCCTCAACCAGTTGCTGGTCGAGATGGATGGCTTCGAAGCGAATGAGGGCGTGATCCTGATCGCGGCGACCAACCGTCCCGACGTGCTCGATCCCGCGCTGCTGCGTCCGGGCCGCTTCGACCGTCAGGTCGTGGTGCCGAATCCGGACGTCGTCGGCCGCGAGCAGATCCTCAAGGTTCATGTCCGCAAGGTGCCGCTGGCGCCGGATATCAATCTGAAGACCATCGCACGCGGCACGCCCGGTTTCTCCGGCGCGGACCTGATGAACCTCGTCAACGAAGCCGCACTGACCGCCGCGCGCCGCAACAAGCGCATGGTGACGCAGTCCGAGTTCGAAGAGGCCAAGGACAAGGTGATGATGGGTGCGGAGCGCAAGTCGCTCGTCATGACCGAGGAAGAGAAGATGCTGACGGCCTATCACGAGGGCGGTCACGCCATCGTCGGCCTCAACGTCATCGCGACCGATCCGATCCACAAGGCAACCATTATTCCGCGCGGTCGTGCGCTCGGTATGGTCATGCAGTTGCCGGAGCGCGACAAGCTCTCGATGTCGCTCGAGCAGATGACCTCGCGTCTCGCCATCATGATGGGTGGCCGCGTCGCGGAAGAACTGATCTTCGGCAAGGAGAAGGTGACATCGGGCGCGTCGTCCGACATCGAGCAGGCCACGCGGCTTGCGCGCATGATGGTGACGCGCTGGGGTCTGTCGGAAGAACTCGGCACCGTGTCCTACGGCGAGAACCAGGACGAGGTGTTCCTCGGCATGTCGGTGTCGCGCACCCAGAACGCATCGGAAGCCACGGTTCAGAAGATCGACACCGAGATCCGGCGCTTTGTGGAAGAAGGCTACAAGGAAGCGACGCGCATTCTGACCGAGAAGCGCGACGATCTCGAAACCCTCGCCAAGGGTCTGCTCGAGTTCGAAACGCTGTCGGGCGACGAGATCACCGATCTGCTGGCCGGCAAGAAGCCGAACCGCGAGTCGGTTCTCGAGCCGACCGGTCCGCGTACCTCGGCTGTGCCGCCCGCAGGCAAGCCGCGTCCGCGTCCGGATGCCGGTCTCGAGCCGCAGCCGCAGGCATAAGCCTTACGACATGTTTTTGGGAAAGGCCGGTTCGTGAACCGGCCTTTTTCTTTTCGCTTATGTCCGTCCTCCGCGCGGTCTGCATGGACTTTTGCCATTGCCCTCCAACTGGACATGGGTCGCGGTCGCCGCAATCGCCGCACGCAGGAGAAATCTTCTCGCGGATGAATCGATGACCACCCCGACGACCCCTGACCATTTTCACGCACCGGCCTACTGGTCGCGCAACGCCATCATGCCTGGCATTGTCGCCATCGCGCCGATGCTGCCGGGTACGCTTGCCTTCGGCATGGCGTTCGGCGCGCTTTGCGCGCAGAAGAATTTCACCCTCACCGAAGTGCAGGTGATGATGGCCTTCGTTTATGGCGGGCTATCGCAGTTCGTCGCGGTCTCATCCTGGCCGGATACGCTGACAGTCTCGTCGATCGCAACGCTGGCGCTGCTGACCCTGACCGTCAACATCCGCTTCTCGCTGATGAGCGCCAGTCTCCGTCCGTGGTTCGGCACGCTGCCGGCGTGGCAATCCTATCCGTCGATGCTGCTGGTGACCGACGGCGGCTGGCTCGCCGCCACGCGCTATCGCAATCACGGCGGGGCGGACGCGTCGTTCTTCGTCAGCGGCGGCGTGGTGCTCTATGTCCTCTGGTTCGTGTCGTCGTTGCCGGGATATCTGCTCGCCGGGCAATTGAGCGACCCGAAGAAATACGGCGTCGATCTCGTGGTGCCGGCGTTCTATGCGGCGATGCTGGTGCCGGCCTGGAAAGGTCCGCGGCGGGCGATCCCGTGGGCCGTGTCGGGTGCGGTGGCGCTCGCCGTGCATTGGCTGATGCCCGGCTGGTGGTTCATCATTGCAGGCGCTGTGTCGGGCGCGACCTGCGCCGGATTGATGGACGATCCGCCGCCCGGCGAAGCGCAAGCCCCGCAACACGGAGCGAGCGCATGAGCGAGTTCATGCGCTCCGATGTGATGATCGCATTCGCCGTGATGATGGCGGTGACGGTCGCTTCGCGTCTCGGCGGCTACTGGCTGATGGGGTACGTCAACGTCACCCCGCGCGTGCGGCGGATGCTGGATGCGCTGCCGGGCTCGATCATTGTCGCGGCGTCACTGCCGGTCGCAGTCAATGGCGGCGCCGTCGTTCTGTTCGCGATCGGTGCGGCGGTCGCGATCACCGTCATCCGGCGCAACGAGTTCGTCGCGGTGATCACTGGCATGGCGGTGGCCGCGCTGGCACGAGCACTCGGATTCAGCGGCTGAAATTCCCTCATTTTTGCTGCACTGCGAATTTGAATCCGGCGACACCGAATCGCTTGTCTTCGCTTTTGAACTGATGTTCACTTCTTTTCGGGAGATAAACGCCGTCAATGGTTTACAGGCGAACTCATCAGGTTGTGAAGCGCCTTGCGGCCCGCCGTAATGCCATCCTTGCGGCAGCGCGCGACGCCGCTGCTGAAGGCGGAATGGCTGCGGTCCAGATCGCGCCGGTGGCCACCCGCGCCAATGTCGCGGCGGGCACGGTCTATCGCTATTTTCCGTCAAAAGCCGATCTGATTTCCGAGTTGATCGCCGACGTGTCGCGCGCCGAACTGACGGCGATCCGCCGCGCCGCCGACGCGGCTCCCGGGCCTTCGTCCGCTCTGGCGGCCGCCGTGACCACCATCGCAGTGCATGTGGTGTCGAATCGCAAACTCGCCTGGGGCATCCTCGCTGAGCCGGTCGATGTCGATGTTACCGAAACCCGGGTCGCGAGCCGCCGCGAGATTTCCGCCGAGGTTGAATTGCGGATCGAAGCCGCGGTGCGGGCAGGGCACCTGCCGGCGCAGGATATCGCGCTGGCCGCCACCGCCCTGATCGGGGCGCTGCATGAATCGCTGGTCGGGCCGCTGGCGTCCGCCGAGATCGATGATCCGGTGAAACTGCGCGACTCGGTACAGGCGATCACGCTGTTTGCGCTGCGTGCGGTCGGTGTTCTTGATGCCCGTGCCCGCGGTCTGGTGGTGCAGGCGGTGATGCCGGTCATGCCGGTGCGCCGAGAACTGGGAGCGCTGGTCGGCTAGACCGCGCCACGGACCCGGATGCGAAGTTCCGATTGAAGCCATGAGGCTTTGGAACTATTCAAAACGCGCCAGACATGCTTGATATATCAGAACAACAAAGCGTGACACCACACGCCGGTTTCGGAGCGCGCGTATGTCTATCATGATGCCTGAAGCGGATCAGGCGGTGCTTGGTCGCCGCGATGAGATCGTCGTCGCTTTGCGCAAGATCGTTCCCGGCGAGGGCGTCATCGCCACGACGCGGGAAATGCAACCCTACGAGTCCGATGGACTGACGGCCTATCGACAGCCGCCGATGGTCGTGGTGCTGCCCGATACCACCGAGCAAGTCTCGCAAGTTCTGAAATACTGTCACGACAACGGCATCAAGGTGGTGCCGCGCGGGTCGGGCACGTCCCTGTCGGGAGGCTCGCTGCCGCTTGCGGACGGTGTGCTGCTGGGGCTGGGCAAGTTCAAGCGCGTGCGCGAGATCGATTTCGACAACCGCGTGGCCGTGGTCGAGCCCGGTGTCACCAACCTCGCTATCAGTCAGGCTGTTGCGCATGAGGGCTTCTACTACGCGCCCGATCCGTCATCGCAGATCGCCTGTTCGATCGGTGGCAACGTCGCGGAGAATTCCGGCGGCGTTCACAGCCTGAAATACGGCATGACCACCAACAACGTGCTCGGCTGCGAATTCGTGCTGATTACCGGCGAAATCCTGCGCATCGGCGGCAAGGCGCCCGAGAACGACGGCTACGACCTGATGGGAATCATCAACGGCTCGGAAGGCCTGCTCGGCGTCGTCACCGAGGTGACCGTTCGTATCCTGCAGAAGCCGGAAACCGCGCGCGCGCTGATGGTGGGTTTTGCGGAGATCGAGGCCGCCGGTCAGTGCGTCGCCAATATCATCGGCGCCGGGATCATTCCGGGCGGCATGGAAATGATGGACAGGAACGCGATCGTCGCTGCGGAAGCATTCGTGCACGCGGGCTACCCGCTCGACGTCGAGGCCTTGCTGATCATCGAACTCGACGGCCCGAAAGTCGAGGTCGATGAACTGATCGAGCGCGTCGAGAAGATCGCGCGGGCATGCGGTTCGACTACACTACAAATCTCGAACTCCGAACAGGAGCGCCTGCTGTTCTGGTCCGGCCGCAAGGCCGCGTTTCCAGCGGTCGGACGGCTCTCGCCGGACTATCTCTGCATGGACGGCACCATCCCGCGCGGCAAGCTGCCGGAAGCGCTGGCCGGCATTCGCGACCTGTCCGAGAAATACGGCCTGCGCGTCGCCAACGTCTTCCACGCCGGCGACGGCAACCTTCATCCGCTCATCCTGTACGATGCCAACATTGCCGAAGAGATGGACAAGGCGGAAGCCTTCGGGGCGGACATCCTGCGCCTGTGCGTCAAGCTCGGTGGCGTGCTGACCGGCGAACATGGTGTCGGCGTCGAGAAGCGCGACCTGATGCCGGAAATGTTCAGCGATATCGATCTTGCGCAGCAGCAGCGGCTGAAGTGCGCGTTCGATACGCAAGGGCTGCTCAATCCCGGCAAGGTCTTCCCGACGCTGCACCGCTGTGCCGAACTCGGACGGGTTCACGTCCACGGCGGCAAGCTGGCCTTCCCTGATATTCCGCGATTTTGAGGCGATAATCCGGGCTTGCGAGAACCGCTTGCCGGACCAAGTCTGCATGCAAACAAGACAGGATGTGGCGTGGATACGTTGAAAGTGCGTGACGCAAAGGACGTGGAGCAGGCGGTGCGCGATGCGCTCGCCGCCGAACAGCCGCTGGAGATTGTCGGTCACGGCAGCAAGCGCGCGATCGGTTTATCGATGGCGACCAACGCGGTGCTCGATCTGTCGGCGCTCAACGGCATCACGTCCTACGAGCCCAATGAACTGATCGTCACGGTTCAGGCCGGTGCGCCGATGGCCGATCTGCTCTCGCTGATCGATTCCAAGAACCAGCAATTCGCGTTCGACCCCATGGACACCTCGGTGCTGCTGGGAACGCCGCGCGACGCCGGCACCGTCGGCGGCATGATCGCGGCGGGTCTGGCCGGTCCGCGACGGATCAAGGCCGGCGGTGCGCGGGACCATCTGCTCGGCGCGAATGCCGTATCGGGGTTCGGGGAGTCCTTCAAGACCGGCGGCAAGGTGGTGAAGAACGTCACGGGCTACGACCTTTGCAAGCTGCTGGCGGGATCGTGGGGCACGCTGTCGGTGATGACCGAAGTGACGCTCAAGGTGATGCCCAAGGCGGAAACCGAGCGCTCCCTGGTGTTGCGCGGTCTTGACGATGCCGCAGCAAACCGGGCGATGACCGTGGCGCTCGGATCGCCCTACGATGTGTCGGGCGTGGCGCACCTTCCGGCGTCGATCTTCCGTGCCGCGGGCGGGGCGTTGTCCGGTCTCGGCGAGTCCCGTCAGTCCGTGACGCTGATCCGGCTCGAGGGCATCGGCGTCTCGGCCTCTCATCGCGCGGGGTCGGTGAGCCAGGCGCTCGCCGCATTCGGGGCGGCGGAGATGATCGAGGACGAGGTGTCCGCATCGGTCTGGGCTTCGATCCGCGACGTCACGCCGTTCGCGGCGTCAGGTTCGCTGGGCGCCTGGCCGGTGTGGCGGATCGTTTGCCCGCCTGCGTCCGGTGGCGCATTCGGCCAGGCACTGGCGCGTGAGACCGGCGGCGACGTGATCTACGATTGGGGCGGCGGGCTGATCTGGGCGGCGCTGCCTCCGGCGGCCGACGCACACGCGGCATTGCTGCGGCAGCGTCTGAAATCCATCGGCGGCCATGCCACGCTGCTTCGCGCCACCGATCAGGTGCGCAATACCGTCGATGTTTTCCATCCGCAGGAGGCGGGCGTCGCGGCGCTGGGCCTGCGCGTCAAGGCCAGCTTCGACCCCCGCAATATCCTGAACCGCGGCCGGATGGTGCGCGCATGATCCGGAACCGGTGACGCCATGAAGACCGAATTTTCCCTCGCTCAACTTGCCGATCCTGACATTCGCGAAGCCGACAAGATCCTGCGGGCTTGCGTTCATTGCGGATTCTGCACCGCGACCTGTCCGACCTACGTCCTGCTTGGCGACGAACTCGATAGTCCGCGCGGCCGGATCTATCTGATCAAGGACATGCTCGAGAACGACCGCAAGCCGACGCAGGAGGTGGTCAAACATATCGATCGCTGCCTGTCGTGCCTCGCCTGCATGACCACCTGCCCCTCGGGGGTGAACTATATGCACCTGGTCGATCAGGCGCGGGTGAAGGTCGAAGACGAGTATTCAAGGCCGCTGTCCGAGCGCTTTCTGCGCGGCATCCTCGCGCACGTTTTGCCGCGTCCCGGCCTGTTTCGCGCCAGCATGATTGCAGCCCGGCTGGCCCGGCCGTTCGCGGCATTGCTGCCTGCCTCACCCAAAGGCCAGACCACGCCGACATTCTTCGACCGGCTGCGTGCGATGCTTGCACTCGCCCCGGGGCGATTGCCATCGCCGGGGCCGTCCGGTGGCAAGGTCTTCCCCGCCGAGGGCCAAAAGCGTGGTCGCATCGCGCTTCTGCAGGGGTGCGCCCAGCAGGTTCTTTCGCCGGGGATCAATCAGGCGGCGATCCGGATACTGACCCGCAACGGCATCGAGGTCGTGCTGGTGGCCGACGAGCAGTGCTGCGGTTCGCTGACCCATCACATGGGCCGCGACGGCGATGCGCTGGCGCGCGCGCGGGCGAACATCGAGGTGTGGACAAACGAGATCGACCGGAATGGCCTCGACGCCATCCTCGTGACCACGTCGGGATGCGGGACGACCATCAAGGACTACGGTTACATGCTGCGCGAGGACGCTGCCTTTGCAGCAAAAGCCGCACGTATTGCGGCTCTTGCGAAGGATGTGACCGAGTACGTAGCCAGCATCGATATCGCGTGGCCGCAAAGCAAAAGCGATCTCGTTGTCGCGTATCACTCCGCATGTTCGTTGCAGCACGGACAGAAAATCACGCAGCTTCCGAAAGAATTGCTTTCCAAGAGCGGATTCGTGGTGAAAGATGTGCCCGAGAGTCATCTGTGTTGCGGTTCGGCAGGAACGTACAACATCCTCCAGCCCGACATTGCGAAGCGACTGCGCGAACGGAAGATCGCCAACATCGCATCGACGAAGCCGGACGTTATCTCCGCCGGTAACATCGGCTGCATGGTGCAGATAGGCTCGGTGGAAAGTGCCGACGGAACGTCAGTCCCTGTGGTGCATACGATTCAACTGCTCGATTGGGCGACAGGCGGACCTCGGCCGGATTTGTTGACGAGATCAATGAAGGGCCCCCACGTTGGGAGTGCTTGAGCGCCGGTTCAACGTGTGGCTGGCGGTAACAGGAGGACCACAATGGCTAAGGCAAAGAAGAAGAAATCGAAGGCCAAAAAAGCTAAAAAGCTGATGGCCAAGAAGAGCACCAAGAAAGCTGCGAAGAAGTCGGCGAAAAAATCCGCCAAGAAGTCCGCGAAGAAGGCCGTGAAAAAATCCGCCAAGAAGGCGTCCAAGAAAGCCGCGAAGAAGTCGGCAAAGAAATCGGCGAAGAAATCATCTGCAAAGAAGGCCGCTCCTAAGAAGGCCGCTCCCAAAAAGGCAGCTCCAAAAAAGGCTGCCAAGAAGCGCGCCCCGAAGCCTGCTCCCGCCCCGGCGCCCGAGCCGGCTCCGGCAGCCGAATCGAGCTGGTCCAGCCCGGCTCCGGCATCGACTCCCAGCTGGTCGTCGGGTTTCGGTTCCGGCAGCGACGACAGCAACAATTGAGATCAGGGGTCTGCTTCGGCAGACCCGCTGGTTCCCCTGTAAAGCCGCAGCGCATCGCTGCGGCTTTTGGCGTTTCAGGGCCCGCGGTTCTCGGGGCGGGGCGAATCAGTATCGGGCCGGCACCAGGATCGTCTTTGGGGTATCGGGACCGGCGGGGCGTTCGTGTCAGCTGGAACCTGGCCGCCGCTGTGGCCAATTGAGGCTGAAATTTGTTGTCGGAATGCAACACTGCGACAGAACCGCATCCGGAGGGCTTGAAACGCCTAAAAAGGCGGCAATTGCTTGGGTTTTTTGCTTCACGCACGTGAATTTGACCACCACTGTGGTGCCACGAGATTGAATACCGCGCAGTCGATTAACGCTTGTCATTCGGACCTTCGGCAATCGGACTGGATTTAAACGATGATGGGGATCGTCATGAAGAAAGTAAGTTTGTCGATCGCAGCAGTTACCGTTGCGATGGGTCTGGGTTCGGCATCGGCTGCCGATCTCGGAAGGGTCTACACCAAGGCTCCGGCACCGATTGTTGTGTCGCCTTGGGACGTCGCCTTCGGCGCGTCGATCATGAGCAACTATGTGTTCCGCGGTATCACGCAGTCCAACAAGAACGCTTCGGTCGCCGCCTACTTCGAGCCGCGCTACAACATCAACCCGAACCTGCAGCTTTACGCCGGTGTCGCCGGTGAGAGCATTTCCTTCACCAACCGCGCCGCTGCTGAAATCGACTTGTATGCAGGTATTCGTCCGACCTTCGGCGCATTCGCATTCGACTTCGGTGTCTGGGGCTACCTGTACCCAGGCGGGCAGTGCATCGATAGCTTCGGTGGTCCAGGCGGAGCGGCTGTGTGCCCCCCCGGTTCAAACGTTGTTCTTCCGAGCTTCAACGGCATGAAGAAGGACGTCAGCTTCTACGAAGTCTACGGCAAGGTGAACTACACCTTTAACGACTACTTCGCGATGGGCGGCAACGTGTTCTACTCGCCGAACTTCCTGAACTCCGGCGCTGATGGCACCTACGCTTCGGTCACCGCCAAGCTGACCGCGCCTGGCACCCTGTTCGGCACCAGCGGCATCGGCGCTTACGTGTCGGGTGAATTCGGCCGCCAGTGGCTCGGCACCTCTGACTCGTTCTACGGCACCAACATTGTGGCCGCAGGCTTCGCCGGTCCATTCCCGAACGGCATCAAGTACGACGATTATAACACCTGGAACATCGGCGTGGGCTTCACCTACAAGGTCTTCACCCTCGACCTGCGCTATTCCGGCACCGACCTGTCCCAGGGTGCTTGTAACGCCTTCACCAGCGACTTCACCGCTCAGCAGACCGGTTCGTTCAGCGGGATCAACCCAGGTGGCTTCGGCTCCAAGTGGTGCGGCGATCAGTTCATCGCCAAGCTCTCGGCCGACGTGACCCTCGGCGCTCTGAAGTAATCTTCTTCATCTGAAGGTCTAAGGGCGGCAGAGAAATCTGCCGCCCTTTTTCTTTGAGGCAGGCTGTAACAGCGAGTTGGCTGTGAAGATGAACCGGCAAGACAGGCCGTCCGGGTTTTGGGACGACGCAGGGCGGCACCGGTTGAAAGCCGGAGCGGTTGCCGGTGTCGGCGCGGCGCTGGCGATCGGCGTGATGGAGCTGCTGTCGGCGGAGCTGAATTATCCGCTGGCCGTTATTCCGTTCGCGACATCGATCGTGCTGGTGATTGGGTCGCCCGATGCTGTGCCGGCGCAGCCGCGCGCGCTGATCGGCGGCCATCTGGTGGCGACTCTGGTCGGACTGATGGTGCTCCATGCAACGGGGCCGCAGGCGTGGGCGGCCGCAGCGGCCGTCGGCCTCGCGGTGCTTGCGATGTTCGTGACCCGGACATTTCATCCGCCGGCGGGGATCAATCCCTTGCTGGTGGTGTCGGCCAACCTTCCATGGTCGTTTGTGGTCGCGCCGGTTCTCGCCGGCGCGCTGTTGCTGACGGCGTTCGCCTTTGTCTGGCATCGCTGGGTGCGGCGTGAATCATGGCCGCAGCACTGGCTCAACGATTGATTACGTCACCGTCGCAGGCCGCTCGTCGCCAAGCGTGAACTGCTCACCGGATCGCACCATCGAAACCTGGCGCTGATGGAATGCTTCGAGCGTGCTGCGGTGTCCGATCGAGACGATCGTGGTCTGCGGGAGTTTCTCCACGATCAGCCGATAGAGCAGCGCCTCGGACGGCTCATCCAGCGACGCGGTCGCTTCATCGAGGAACAGATATTGCGGAGTGTGCAGCAGCGCACGAGCGATGCCGAGCCGCTGCTGTTCACCGAGCGACAGCGTCCTGTTCCAGTGTCCTTCCTCGTCCAGCCGCGCCGCCAGCGCGGGCAGGCCGACGAGCTTCAAGGCATCGCCGAGCTGGGCCACGCTGTAGGTGTTGTCCTTTGAGGGATAGGTGATCGCGGAGGCAAGCGAGCCGACCGGGAAATACGGCCGCTGCGGCAGCATCATCAAAGACGCCCCCTCGGGAATCGCGATCGTGCCCTTGCCGAACGGCCAGATCCCGGCGATGGCGCGGAACAAGGTGGATTTTCCTGAACCCGACGGCCCGGTGACCAGCGTACGTTCACCGCTGCGCAGTTTGAAGCCGGAGGTCTGCACCAGCGGCTTGCCGTTCGGCAAGGTGAGCAGCAGGTCGTCGAGGGCGATGACGCCTGAATCTGATGTTGCAACAGGCTGGATCGAGCCCGGGCTCGCCGCGAGCGCTTTCGCCGCCTCGATTCCGGCCTCGAAGCCGTTGAGGCGAGCGACCACGGCCTGCCATTCGGCGAGGGTGCGATAGGTCGAGATGAAGAACGACAATGCGCCCTGCACGCTGCCGAAGGCGGATGCGGTCTGCATCATGCCGCCGAGCTGCATCTTGTTGGCGAAGTAGGCCGGCGCGACGAGGATGTAGGGAAAGATCACGGAGGCCTGCGAGTAACTCGCGGTGAACGTCGTGATCTTCTTGGTGCGGCTCATGATGCCGAGCCAGTTTTCGACTACGAATCCGAAACGTGTCAGCAGGCGCTGGCGTTCGGCGCTGTCGCCTTCAAGCAAGGCGATCTGTTCGGAATTCTCGCGAACGCGCACCAGATTGAAGCGGAAATCCGCTTCGTATTTCTGTTGCCTGAAATCCAGCCCGACCAGCGGGCGCCCGATCAGATGCGTCAGCCAGGTGCCGAGCGCCGCATAGATCAGCGCGCCCCAGACCATATAGCCCGGAATATCGATGTCCTTGCCGAACAGATGCAATGGAGCAGCGCTCGACAAGGTCCAGAGGATGATGACGAACGAGGCCAGCGTGACGATAGAGTTCAACAGGCCGACGCCGATGTTCAGCGTGCGATCGACGAACAGCTTGACGTCATCGGTGATGCGCTGGTCGGGGTTGTCTGCGGCGTCGCCCTGAAGCTGCATCCGGTAATGGTTGGCGTGGCTGAGCCATTCGCCCAGGTAGCGTTCGGTCATCCACTTGCGCCAGCGGATCTGCAGCCACTGGTTCAGGTACAGCTGATAGACCGCGATGATGATGAAGATCGTGACGATGACCGTGAAGTAGAGAATCTCGGAGACGAAGCTGTCCCAGTTGCGCTCCTGAAGCGCGTTGTAGAAGCGGTTGTTCCAGGAGTTCAGCAGCACATTGATGCCGACGGTCGCGAGTTCGATCACGATCACCGCGGTCAGCAAGGCAAGGCCGGCCCATTTGTCATCGGAGCGGAAGTAGGGTGCAGCAATCCGCCACACCGTTTTGAGCGTCGAGCCAATGCCATTCACAGAAAAATTCTCCTTAAAAACGATCTAAGATATTGAAAAGAAGCCAGAAATTGATCGGCTAAGACTAAAGTCGCAAATCACCTGCCCTGCGACATCTTGTCCACTGTGCGGTGTTCACACTAGCATACCGCCGACGGCGAGAGGCTGGGGAGGCCGTTTCATTTGGCATTGTGAGCGTTTTGGGGCCTGGGCCCGCGCTCACGGCTTTCATCACACGCTTGTGCTCTCCGGCATGCAGACGCCTGACCAACCACGCTCTGGTCGGGCGTCGCCAACAATGACGTGGAGAGGAACCACAATGTGGAATCAAATCTATAATCCGATGGGGAATGCCGCGCTATCGACGATCGCGGCCGCCATCCCCGTCGTCACGCTGCTGGTGCTGATCGCAAGCGGCAAGGTCAAGGCGCACATCGCGGCGATCATCGCGCTGATCATTGCCAACATCATCACGATTTTTATTTTCACCATGCCGGCCGGCATGTCGATCCGCGCCTCGTTGCTGGGCGTCGTCGTCGGCTTTTTCCCCATCGGCTGGATCGTGCTCAACGTCATTTTCCTCTACCGCATCACGGTTGAAACCGGGCGCTTCGAACTGCTGCAGCGCGCGATCGGCGGCGTCACCACGGATCGCCGTCTGCAACTGCTGCTGATTGCATTTTCGTTCGGCGCTTTCTTCGAAGGTGCATCCGGGTTTGGTACGCCGGTTGCGATCACCGGCGCGGTCCTGATCGGTCTGGGCTTCTCGCCGCTGGCCGCATCCGGTCTGTCGCTGATCGCCAACACTGCGCCGGTCGCTTATGGCGCGCTCGGCACCCCGATCCAGGGCCTCGCATCCGTCACCGGCTTCGATCCGTATGTTCTGGGCGCGATGGTCGGACGGCAGTTGCCGTTCTTCTCGCTGCTGGTGCCGTTCTGGGTGATCTGGGCCTTCGCCGGATGGCGCGGCATGATGCAGGTATGGCCCGCCATTCTGGTCACCGCTGTTTCATTCGCGGTCCCGCAATTCGTGATCTCGAACTACATCAATCCGTGGATCGTCGATATCGGCGCATCGCTGATCTCGATGGGCGCGCTCATCCTGTTCCTGAAAGTGTGGCAGCCGAAGGAGCTTTGGCTGTCGCCCGTGCTGCGCGGCAAGGATGAATCGTCATCGACGATGAAACCGGCCAAGCCGCTGGATACGACACCGCTGACGCAGGCTCAGCTCTGGAGCGCGATGTTGCCGTGGGTCATCGTCTGTATCGTGATGCTGATCTGGGGTACCGGGTCGTTCAAGACCTGGGCGAACGCGATCTTCACCTGGAACTATCCGGTTCCGGATCTGCACAACCTGATCAATAAAGTGCCCCCGGTGGCTGCGAAGCCGACGCCGGAAGGGGCCGTGTTCTCCTTCACCTATCTGTCGTTCACCGGAACGGGCATGCTGATCGCGGCGATCATCTCCGGCATCCTGATGGGCTTCTCGCCCGCCAAGCTGATCGGAGAGTACGGCCGCACCATCAAGGTCTGCGCAATTTCGCTGATCACCATCTCGGCGATGCTGGCGATCGGCACATTGACGCGCCTCTCGGGTGTCGATGCGACCCTCGGTCTGGCGTTTGCCGCAACCGGTGTGCTGTACCCGTTCTTCGGCACATTGCTTGGCTGGTTGGGCGTGGCGCTGACCGGTTCCGACACGGCATCGAACGTGTTGTTCGGAAACCTGCAGAAGATCACATCGGAACAGCTTGGCATTTCGCCGATCCTGATGGCGGCTGCGAACTCGTCCGGCGGCGTGATGGGCAAGATGATCGATGCCCAGTCGATCGTGGTGGCCTCCACCGCGACCAACTGGTACGGCCACGAGGGCACCATCCTTCGCTACGTGTTCTGGCACTCGATCGTGCTGGCATGTCTCGTCGGCGTCCTCGTGATGCTGCAGGCCTACGTCTATCCGTTCACCGCAATGGTGTTGAAGTAAACCATCTTTGCTGGAACGCATGAAAGCATCCCCGCGGCGCAAGCCGTGGGGATTTTCTTTGCCTTTTTTCCGTCCATGCCGCGCGCAATTTGAGCCGCGCGCGCACTGGAAAATTCAGGCGCGAACGTCTAGAACCGCGCGCGGTTGAAATCTGTTGAGGTCACCATGACGGTTCTGCGACGCGCTATCGCCGGTCTTGCTTTCGCGGCCAGCATCATCGGATTTGCACCGGCCCATGCCGCCAGTGAATTTCCCTTCGGACTGGAAATGACTCTCGAGGCTCGCCCGCAGCCGGGATCGAAGAAAATTCCGACGCTCGAGATCGGCGACAAGGGTGAGGCCACACTGGATCTGTGGTGCAAGGCCGGCAAGGGGCAGTTCTCGGTGGCTAACGACACCGTCATTTTCGTTCCGGGCGCGATGCAAGACCGCGGCTGCACGCCCGAGCGTGCACAGGCTGACGACGCGTTGCTGAATGCGCTCGGCGCGGCGGCGACCTGGAAACGGCAGGGCGATTTCATCTCGTTTATCGGTGCGACGACGCTGCGGTTCCGGCTGAGCACGAACTAAGCAGTTCAGCGTCCGCCGAGGATGATGTCCGCGCACGCCCCGCCCGACTGGATCGCGCCGGTATAGCCGCCGAATCCGGCATAGGCCGACGCAAGATAGAGTCCCGGTATCGGCGTCGCCGGTGATCGTTTTTGTGTGCTGAACAGCGAACGCGGCGGTGTCGGCGCGAAACCGTAGACAGCGCCCTGCGGCGCGCCGAGATACTGCTGCACGGACAGCGCGGTGTTGAAGGTCGATGCCGTGATGGCCTGCGCCAGGCCGGGATACTGTCCGTCGAGATATGTCACGATGGCGTCCTGCCAGCGGGCGCGCTTGGCACGATAACTGTCCTGATCGCCGCCGGTCCAGTTTGACAACTGATCGGGCCCGACGACGGACAGCACGTAAGGCGGCGCGGGGACACCTGACTCGATCGCGGCATAGTCGACGATGGCCAGCGGTGGTATCCGTCCGCCCGGTTCATCGGCCATTAGCGTTGTGGCCTGCGCGTAGTCGGCCAGCGTCGCCATCCAGTCGGGCAGCAACTGCGTCGAATAACTGCTGAAGCCAAGCTCGCGCGGCAGCTTCGACAGGCCGAGCGTGAGCGCGAATAGCGAGATCGATCGTTGCCGATGACCGTAAGCGGCGAGAAATTTCGCGCCGCTGGCTTCGGGCAGCAGCGCGGCCAGTATTTCCGGCGCGGCGTTGCCGATGACGCGCGTGGTCTCTACGGTCTGCCGATCGCTACCGTCCTTTGCCGTGTGTGTGATGCTTGCGATACGGCCGTTCGAATCCATGCCGATGGCGCTGGCATTTCGCCGCAGGATCACGTCGCTGCCCGCGGTCTTGATAGCTCGCGCCAGTGCGCTGGAGAGGCGTTGCGATCCGCCCTGCACGAAGCGTCCGCCACTTAGCAGGTAACTGCCTTGGGCCGCTGCGAAGAACACCCACCAGATCGTGGCCGGATCGTCGTGGTAGTAGGACAGGTTCGCGGCCAGCGCGGTCTTGACCGCCTCATTGCTCCCGAACACCCGGTCGAGCTTCTGCGACAGCGACAGGTTCCAGTCGCGGATCGCGGGCAGCATGTTGCGCAATGCACGGAAGGTTTGCTGCGGGGATTTGAAGATCCGCGCGCCGCGCGACAACACGCCGACCGCAGACGCGATCTGCTCCATTTCGCCGAGCAGGCGCACGATGCCGTCCTGTGCATCGGGAAACCGCTGGATCAAGGCTTGTCGGGCTGCATCGTAATTGTCGGGCAGGGTGAGCGGCTGACCGACGGGGCCGCCGCGCACTTCATAGAAGGTGCCTGACGGAATCCATGTCACGGCATCAAGCACGCCGGCGCGTGTCAGCGGATCGTGCTTGGGATCGCGCGGATCATGCGGGTCGCTGGTTTCATGCAGCGAGCCTTCGACGAACAGGTCGCCGACCTTGTAGCTGGAGGCCGCACCGCCGACCGAATTGCTGCGCTCGATCACAAGGACCTTGCGTCCCGCACGCGCCAGGATCGCGGCGGTGGTGAGACCGCCGAGGCCCGCGCCAATGATGACGGCGTCGTAGCGCATCATGCGCTAGTGTCCTGAATCCGAAGTTCGCTTCATTTTGCAACGCCTTCCATAGCGAACTTCGGATTCAAAAGGACACTTCATAAATTCTCGTGCGGCTTTGGTTCGCAAGTCCGCAACAGGGCGCGCTGTAGGACAGATGCGGACTGGCGAACCGCCGCACGAGCCTATCCTGCGGCGGGCGGGCACGGGACGGCTGGTTATTTCCATGTTGCCTTGTCGGTGTCCCAGCGCTGACCTTTCAGTTCGGCGGCAACCGCCTTGATCATTCCGTCGTCGTCGTTGAACGTGCTCTCTTCCTCGCCGCCGGAATTCTCCGAGAACTGCAACTGAGGGCTGGCCGTCTCATCCGTGGTTTTGCTGGAAGGCACACCGAGCCAGACGATCAGTCGCTCAGAGCCGCCAGGCTTGTCGGGGCTGACGAGCGCGGTGATTTCCAGCGTCTCGGTCAGGTCCAGCGCCGGTGCCAGCTGGCTCGGGCGCTTGAGCGTGAAGGTGAGTTCGCCGGTGGCGTCATTCCATGTCGATGTCGCCGGTTTCGCGCCCATGACCTTGGCTGCGATACCGGTCAGCGTCGACGCGAACTTGTCCCGGTTCAGTTGTCCGCCCTGGCTCCAGTCGCCGGCAAAGCGGATTGCCCGTTCCATGTCGTAGGTGCCGGAGGTCCAGCCTGCTGCGACCACGCCCGGTGCTGTCTTCAAGGTTGTGATCAGAGCGGGCGCACGCGCCGGATCGATGAAAAGACGCAGGATCTGATGGCCCGAACGCAGCGCATTGCAATCGGTCGCGATGCTGTCGAGGGCTATCTGCACGTTCTGGCCCTTCAGGCTTTTGACGAGGTCGGCGAAATTCTCGCGCTTGACCCGTACCGCCACCGATTGCGGGGATACCTGAGTAAAATCCTTCGGCGTTTCGCTGAGGTCGTCATCGACCACCTGCGACTGCTGGAACTCCTTCTCGTCGACGTCGGAGTTGTCAGGCGACGACACCGAGGTGAGATTGCCGCCCAATGTGATCTTTCCGTCGAACGAAACCGACTTGCTGCCCTTGCGGATCAGGCTGATCGTGACGGGCGTTTTGTTCTCGATGCTCTGCCCGGCGCCGGAGAGTTTCTCGCCCTCCACTTTCAGCTCGAGAGTGAACCGATCCTTGCGGTCCGAGTGGGTCGATACGGAATAGCAGACGTCGAGCAGCGCTGAGGTCACCTTGCCGCCCTGGCGGGTCTCCTTGATGAAGGCATCGACCGGCAGTTCGCCAAGCAGGTCGCCCAGCGCGTTGAAATAGCGCACCTCGTTCGCGGCTGGTGCAGCCTTAGCGTCCTTGGCGGCCTGAGCGTAGACCGTCGGACATGATCCTGTGCCCACCAGTGCAAGAGTGCAGCCAATCATCAATGCGCGCATGAGTTCGATCCTGAATCAAAATTTCGCAGCCGCCGGACAATCTCAAAAGCGAGCCGGATTGTCGCGGTGATTCTTGGATGGGGCCAATAAAAAAGGCCGCCCGCAGGCGGCCTTTGATGTCGTTGAGCGAGAGCGCGGGCTTAGAAGCCCATGCCGCCCATACCGCCCATGCCACCCATTCCGCCGCCGCCCGGCATTGCCGGTGCGGCTTCCTTCGGCAGTTCGGCGACCATGGCTTCGGTGGTGACGAGCAGACCGGCGACAGAGGCGGCGTCCTGCAGGGCGGTGCGAACCACCTTGGCCGGATCGATGATGCCCTTGGCGACCATGTCGACATACTCTTCGTTCTGCGCGTCGAAGCCGAAGGTCTCGGTCTTGTTGTCGAGGATCTTGCCGACAACGATGGAACCTTCAACGCCGGCGTTCTCGGCGATCTGGCGGATCGGAGCTTCCAGCGCCTTCAGCACGATGTTGATGCCGGCCTGAACGTCGGAGTTGTCGTTCTGGATGCGGCCGACGGCCTTCTTGGCGCGCAGCAGTGCACAGCCGCCGCCGGGAACGATGCCTTCCTGAACGGCCGCACGGGTCGCGTTGAGCGCGTCCTCGACGCGATCCTTCTTTTCCTTGACCTCGATCTCGGTCGCACCGCCGACGCGAATGATCGCGACGCCGCCTGCGAGCTTGGCCAGACGCTCCTGAAGCTTCTCACGGTCGTAGTCCGAGGTGGTTTCCTCGACCTGCGCCTTGATCTGGTTCACGCGCGCCTCGATGTCGGCCTTCTTGCCGGCGCCGTTGACGATGGTGGTGTTTTCCTTGTCGATCACGACTTTCTTGGCGCGGCCGAGCATCTTCAGGGTCACGCTTTCGAGCTTCATGCCGAGGTCGTCGGAGATCAGCTGACCACCGGTCAGGATCGCGATGTCTTCCAGCATGGCCTTGCGGCGATCGCCGAAGCCTGGCGCCTTCACGGCGGCAACCTTCAGGCCGCCACGCAGACGGTTAACGACGAGGGTTGCGAGAGCTTCGCCTTCGATGTCTTCGGCGACGATCAGCAGCGGCTTGCCGGTCTGCACCACGGCTTCGAGCACGGGGAGCATCGCCTGCAGGCCGGAGAGCTTCTTCTCGTGCAGCAGCACGTAAGCGTCTTCCAGCTCGGCGGTCATTTTCTCGGGATTGGTCACGAAGTACGGCGAGAGATAGCCGCGGTCGAACTGCATGCCCTCGACGATGTCGACTTCAGTTTCAAGCGCCTTGTTTTCCTCGACCGTGATGACGCCCTCGTTGCCGACCTTTTGCATCGCCTTGGCGATCATGCTGCCGATCGTTGCGTCGCCGTTGGCCGAGATGGTGCCGACCTGCGCGATTTCAGCGGAGGAGGCGACCGGCTTGGCGCGCTTCTCGATGTCCTTGACCACGGCGGTCACGGCAATGTCGATGCCACGCTTGAGATCCATCGGGTTCATGCCGGCGGCAACCGACTTGGCGCCTTCCCGCACGATCGCCTGGGCCAGCACGGTCGCGGTGGTGGTGCCGTCGCCCGCGGTGTCGTTGGTCTTGGAAGCGACTTCGCGCAGCATCTGCGCGCCCATATTCTCGAACTTGTCCTCGAGCTCGATTTCCTTGGCGACAGTGACGCCGTCCTTGGTGATGCGCGGTGCGCCGAAGCTCTTGTCGATGACGACGTTGCGGCCCTTCGGACCGAGCGTCACCTTGACGGCGTTGGCGAGGATATCGACGCCGCGCAGCATCCGATCGCGCGCGTCTCCGGAAAATTTAACGTCTTTGGCAGCCATGGGGGTTACTCCTGGTGATGTGCGTTTCCGTCGTCCTGAGGCGCGAGCCTCGAAGGATGACGGCAGATGGAAAGGGTGTGCTTAGTTCAGCACGCCCATGATGTCGGACTCTTTCATGATGAGGAGTTCCTCACCGTCGAGCTTCACTTCGGTGCCGGACCATTTGCCGAACAGTACCGTGTCGCCGGCCTTCAGATCGATCGGGATCAGCTTGCCGGCTTCGTCGCGGCCACCGGGGCCGACGGCGACGACCCGACCCTGCGAGGGCTTTTCTTTGGCACTGTCAGGAATGATGATGCCGCCTTTGGTCTTCTCTTCGGCGTCGATGCGCTTGACGACGACACGATCATGCAGCGGGCGAAAAGTTGTCTTGGCCATCGGATGTCCTTTGGGCGTTGGTTAGGTAAGATTTGTCGTGCGATGGGGCGCGGGCCGTGGATAATGGGCTCAGCTAACCCCTTGAGGGGACGAAGCCTTGCCCTTAGCAATCGCGCTCCAAGAGTGCTAATGACGAGGCCGGAATATGGGTTGCCGCTGATCCTGTCAAGCAAGGCTCTTAAGGCCTTGGTGAGGCCAATATAGGATGATCTGGAAACCATAAAGGGGAACGCTGCGTATTGACGGGGGTCAGCTCACGCAGTGTGACGGTGGGTCTGTCGGTTTGGCAGGCAGCCATGTTCTTGCCGGGAGACACCATGACCAAAGTGAGCGAACGAACCTGCGCCTCCAAGATCGTCACGCTAGCGGGCGTATCGCTGCTGGCGGGTTTTCTGGGCGCCTGCGGTGGCGGCGGTTTTGGCGGCTTCGGCGGCGGCCAGGCCACCGTGGAGGAACCGGGGGTCGCACCGGAGATGCCAGCCACCATCAGGGCCGATGAGATCGTCGGCCGCTGGGGTCTCGCCTCATTCCATAAACCTGAAGATCGGGTCCGCACCGAAACGGCGGCACGCGGTCAGTGCAAGAATCCGTATGTCATCGGTCAGGGCGCCAGCGGTGGTGTCATTATGCATCTGCCGGATGAAGCCACGCCGCAGGAATTGCGCCTGAAAGGCAGCCAGAGCGGCAAGAATTATATCGGCCCGGCTGGTCCGGTCGGCGGGGACAAGGACCGCGAGATCGTGTCGTTCGACGGACGGGTGTTGATGACGCGGTTTATCGACAAGGATGCCTCCAGCCGCTATGGCACCATGGTGTACGTTCGCTGCGCGCCGCGCGCCTGAGGCGCCGGACCTGATTCTGGCGGACGGATAATTTTCGACGCCAGGGACGTGTGAGTGAAATGGCCGGGCTGAGGTTGCTAAGCTCCGGCCCGAGCCGCGCGGTCGTTGTTCTTTCCATCACACAGGTTCTGGGCTGGGGCGTCCTGTTCTATCCGCCCGCGCTCACCATGACGCACATTGCGGCCGCCCATGGCTGGTCGCTGGCGCAGGCGCTGGCGGGGTTTTCCATCGCGCTTGGCGTCTCGGGTCTGTTCGCCCCGCTGGCTTGCGGATTGATCGACCGGCACGGCGGAAATCTGGTGATGGCCCTCGGCGCGCTGATCGGCGCGCTGGGCCTGCTGATCCTGCCGCTCGCGGATCAATACTGGCTCTATGTTCTGGGCTGGATGCTGCTCGGCGTCGCGATGGCGTCGATCCTCTATGATCCGGCATTCACCACCCTGACCCGCATCTTCGGGACGGCATCGCGGCGGCCGATCACGCTGGTGACGTTCGCCGGGGGCCTCGCCTCCACCGTGGCATGGCCCGTGACCCACTTATTGATTGAGCACGGCGGATGGCGCAGCGCCTATTTCGTTTTCGCCGGCATACTTGTTTTCATCGTCGCGCCTCTGCACGCATTCGCACTGCCGCGTCACGCGGTGCATGTGCCGCCTCCGCCTGTCGCGGGCGCTCCGATAGCCGCCCCGGCGAAAATCATTCCGCCGAGCGGCCTGCCGTTTATTCTGATGGCCACAGGATTTGCAGCCCATGCTTTCGTGCTGTCCGGCACGTCCACGCATCTGCTTGCAATCCTGCAACGCGGCGGTCTCGATGCCGGGACCGCCGTGCTCATTGGGGCGCTGTTCGGTCCTGCTCAGGTGCTGACCCGGTTTGCAGATTTTATGACCGGCGGGCGATTGCATCCGCTCTGGGTGGCGCGCGTCTCGATGGCGCTGATGGCCTGCGCCTTCATCCTGCTGGCAACGGCAGGGTTCTCCACCGGGATCGCGGCGCTGTTCGCCCTGATGTATGGCGCGGCCAACGGCGTGGTGACGATTGCGCGCGGTGCCTTGCCGCTGGCGATGTTCGGGGCTGTTGGATATGGGCGCGTGGTGGGACGAATCTCCCGGCCCGCGCAAATTCTCCAGGCGCTGGCGCCTTTCGCGCTGGCATACGTGATCGAACGCTGGTCCGATCAGGGCGCTCTTGAGATATCGATTGCAGGCATTCTGCTGGCACTGGCGTGTTTCGCAGCGGTTCGGCGGCCTGTCTAGGAAGGCAAAACCCGGAGCCTGGCTCCGGGTTTTCAGCGGCGTTAGCCGAACATCGCGTCGATGTCGTCCTGCGAGGCGTGACCCTCGTCATCCATGCCCTTCGGGCCGTTCAACAGCTTGGCATCTCCGACGCGGGTGTCGATGATGGCTGGCGCGTGCTGCTTGATCGCATCGACGCCGCCCCAGATTTCCATCATGACGTTGATGTGATGCTCGATGAACTTCATCGTCGTCATCACCTTGTTGATGCGCTGGCCGGTGAGATCCTGG
Source organism: Pseudomonadota bacterium (assembly GCA_040387615.1). Classification (GTDB taxonomy): domain Bacteria; phylum Pseudomonadota; class Alphaproteobacteria; order Rhizobiales; family Xanthobacteraceae; genus Afipia. Next base: position 56,250 of record JAZKDK010000028.1, read on the forward strand.
AAGTTGCACGCCTCGAAAATGCTGACGACGCGCTCCTGGATATCTTCACTGAGCTGAGCCTGCTGGTCCGGCGACATCGCTTTGCTCAGCGCGCTGGCGGCCTGATCGATCGCCTCTGCGGCTTCGAGGATCTGCTGCGTGGCTTCCTCGGTTCCGCCGACAACCGCGCCCAATTCGCCGGTGACTTTCGCCATTTCGTCGCCGCTGAAGCTCTTGCCGTGCAACACGGCGATTTCCTGCTTGGTGCGGTTGATGGCGTCGTGGATCAGGTCGAGTTCGACCTTCAGCTTTTCGCACTGCTCGATCTGCGCGCGATAGCTTCCAAGGAGTTGCTGGGCTTCTGTCAGTTCCTGCGCCGACGGCTCGTCCTGCTCGGCGACCGGCCCGTGATGATGGGACGCCATCTGTGCGCGAATGGCGCGCAGTTCACCCATGATCTGATTGTGATGCGGCGCGGCGGTATCGCCGTCGATGCTGTCGAGTATCGGCATATCGCCGGACTGAATTCTTTCAATACGAAATCGTTTGCGTTGTACGGCCATGGTCTCCCCACTCCCTGATGACGTGTTTCTACCCTGCCGTCTTTTAACGCGAGGTTTCAAACGGAACTGCGAGCGTCACTTCGCAGAAAGCCCTGACACCAACGGTTAACCATGCAGCGCGCGTCTTCATCGAAAATAAACGCTACCGCGAGGAACACGCCGCACCTGTCGACGTGGTGAATCCAAAACCCGGTTTCGTTTACCAAACCGACGCGATTTAGAATCTAAATGGAGCGTGTTCAGGCGCGCTGTCCGCGCGTCACGACGAAACAGTGCAGAGTACGTCGATGACCAGAAAAATGTCCCTCGCGCTCATGGCCGGCGCAGTGTGTTTTGGCGCCAGTTCGATACAGGCTTTCGCATTTGACGAAGACATGCCGGGCGAGCCGCGCGTGATCTACGCGCAACCTCCGTCAACGCCGCCGATGCCGATCCGCGTCGCCTACAACGAACGGTCCAATATGGGCGGCGGGCTGATCGAGTTCCTTTTCAGCGGCGGTCAGTCCGGCGATCCGAACTATCAGGCGCCGCGTTACGAACAACGCTACGAGCAGATGCCGTCGCGCGGCGGGTTGCCGCCGATGGATCCGCAATATCGCTATGATACGCGTCAGGGCGACATCGGGATCGAGCCCGTTCGTCCGGGGATGGACCCGAAGTTCGAAAAACAGGTCGTCGAGTACAACGGCCGGCATGCGCCGGGAACGCTGGTGATCGATACGCCGAACAAGTTTCTTTATCTGGTGCAGGGCGGCGGCAAGGCGCTGCGCTACGGCATCGGCGTCGGCAAGCCCGGCTTTGAATGGTCGGGCGTGAAGACGATCTCTGCCAAGAAGGAATGGCCGGCATGGACACCGCCGCCGGAAATGCTCAAGCGCAGGCCTGATCTGCCGCGTCACATGGAAGGCGGACCTGAAAACCCGCTTGGTGCCCGCGCGATGTATCTCGGCTCAACGTTGTATCGGATTCACGGCTCCAATGAGCCATGGACCATCGGCACCGCCGTATCGTCCGGCTGCATCCGAATGCGCAACGAGGACGTGATCGATCTCTATGGCCGGGTGAATGTCGGTACGCGTGTCATCGTGATCTAAGCGACATTTATACGCGAAACAAAAAACGGCCGCTGAATCCAGCGGCCGTTTTCTTTTGTCGGTTGCGAAATCAATCAGGCTAAATCGCTGTCGCCGTCATCGAAGTCGTCGTAATCGCCGTCATCCTGGTCTTGATCCTGGTCCTGATCAGCGTCGGCCTGCGCCTGATCGTAGGAACTCTGGCGCTGGCTGTCACCGCTGCCGCTCTTGCCGACGTCGTTGACACCGGCGTCGCGCGCAAGATTGCCGGAAGACTGGCTGTTGTCCCACGGCATTTTGCTGCCGCCGGACTCCGCGGTGTTACCAAAGCCCTGTTGCTGGCTGCCGCCGCCCATCATGCCGCGAATGCTGTTCATCAGCATCGAGCCGCCGATGACACCGGCCGCCGTTGCCGCCGCCGTTCCGAGAAACGAACCACCGCCGGCGCCGGCATTGCCGCCGCCGAACAGCCCGCCGCCCTGATTTCCGGACCTTGGATCATTCATGCGGGGATCTGCGTTGCGTGGATCGGCACCCATGCGCGCATCGGCCTGTCCCAGCACCTGACCGCTGTTCCACATCGGACCGCGCTGCGCGCTGTCGCCGGGACGGACGTTCGGCACCGAGCTGCGACTCTGGCCGGTGCCGAGAACCGCCTCGCGCATTGAATCGAGAAATCCGCCGGAGGGTTGCTGCTGCTGCGCGGCGCCCTCAAGCTCCTGAATACGGGCATCGGCACGCTTCAGCGCTTCGTCCTGCACCAGCACGGTCTGCACAAGCGCGTAGACGGAGTTGGGCGCGCGGCGCAAACCTTGCGCGATCGCGGCATCCGCATCCGGCTCGCGTGGCGATGTCTCCAGCCTCGCAAGGCGGTCGAACAGATCGTCAACGAGTTGGCGTTCCTGTGGCGTCATAACATCCTCCAAAAGCATCCGGCATGCGAATGCGCGTCATGATGTAGGGCCGCATTGTGTCGGGTTAAGTCCCGGCACGGATTAAATTTAGGAAATCCGGTTATCGCGGTGCGACAAAAAGACTTAAGGCGCGCATTGAACCATTCGTCATCCTGAGGTGCGAGCCGCGTTTTGCGGCGAGCCTCGAAGGATGACTGTCTGAGCCGCCGTCGCCCTTCGAGACGCGGCACCCAGCGCCGCTCCTCAGGATGACGGCTTGTCGAGCGCGACGTTGTTCGTCGTCAGCAAGCGCGGGAAGTCGTCGCTGCTCAAGAACGTAAACTCGCGTTCGCGCTGATGGGTCACGTTGTCGAGGCTGACAAGCGTCTCGTCGACGAATCCTGGATGGCACATCACCAGCCCACCGTCGGGAAGGCCATTGAGAAAGCCTTGCATCGCGTCGGCGAATTCGCGGCCGCGCACCATGTCATAGGCGCCCGCGAAACCGGGATTGAACGCGATGCCGCTGCGGGCGGTCTTTTGGCGGAATGTCTCGCTCAGCACATCGAGCAGCAGCGCCTTCGGATTATCGAGCCGTTGCGCCAGCGGCAGGCTGCGGCCGCACTGGCGCACCCACGCGCCGGGAGCGGCGTCCTTCACTGCGGCGAGAAACGCGTCGCGGACCTGCGGAAACAATTGCACATGCTGATGGCCGTCAATGTAATCGGGCGCGCGCCCGAACATCTGCTTGAAGGCTGAAATTTGCGCCAGCAGTTCGGCCTGGATGATTTCCGGATCGAGCCGACGCAGCAGGCTTGCACGCAAGAGCCTTCCGAGGGGCAAAAATTGTCCGCCGTCGAGCGGTTTGAAATGCATGGTCAGCGGGTGAAACGGCGCAGTTAGAGTTGCGTGCAGCCCGACGGCGCAATTTGGATTGGCGGCGACGGCCTGCATCAATCCATCGATCTCCGCGCGATCGACAGCCGCGCCGACCACCATCACCGAGGTCGCATTGAGTCTCGATTTGCCGATCAGTTCGCGGATCGCGCGATTGACGCCGGGGCTCATGCCGTAGTCGTCGGCGCACAGCCAGATGCGGCGCGGCGGCGTCTCCACGTTCATTCAGCCGCGGTCTGCGGAGTCTTGCCGGCGGCGGTCGAAGTGTCGGCGTTCTTCACGCTGTGTTCCGCGACGAAGTAGATCGGGCGCGCCTTGATCTCGGACAGGATCTTGCCGATGTATTCGCCGACCACGCCGATCATGATGAGCTGTACGCCGCCGATGGTCATCAGGCCAACCACCAGCGAGGGATAGCCGGGGACCGACTTGCCGCTCACGACGGTCTCCCACAGAATCGACAGGCCGAACAGGAAGGCCACGAAGGCGAGCAACAGCCCGAGCAGGCTGGCCGCGCGCAACGGCGCCACGGAGAACGAGGTCAGGCCTTCAATCGACAGGCCGAGCAAACGTCCAGGGCTGAACGTGGTAACACCATGGGCCCGGGCTTCCGGCTCGTAATCGACACGGATCTGCTTGAAGCCGATCCAGGTCGCGAGCCCCTTGAAGAAGCGGTTGCGCTCCGGCAGTTGCCGCAGGGCCGCCGCCGCGCGTGGCGACAACAGGCGGAAATCCCCGGCATCCTCCGGAATTTTCTGCCGCGCGCCCCAGTTGATCAGCGTGTAGAAGGTGCGCACGCCGAGCCGCCGCAACGCGGATTCGTTGTCGCGGTGCGCCTTGGCGGTATAGACGACATCGTAGCCGTCCACGATCCAGTGCTTGACCAGCCGTTCCACCAGCTCGGGTGCGTGCTGGCCGTCGCCGTCCATGAACAGCACGGCACCGCGGCGGGCATGATCGAGCCCGGCCATGAGAGCCGCTTCCTTGCCGAAATTGCGCGACAGCGACACCACCTGCACGTCGAGCGCCGCCGGCGCCAGGCCGCGTGCAATGGTTAGCGTCGTGTCGCTCGAACCGTCGTCGACATAGACCACTTCGCAGGCGAGGCCGTAGGCCTGCCTGAGTGTACCGGCGAGCGCGCAGAGACGTTCATGCAGCAGCGCGAGCCCCGCCGCCTCGTTGTAGACGGGCACGACAATCGACAGGCCTTCGCTCGACAGACCTTGAGCGGCCGGAGCACGGCTGCTGCCTGACAGGTTCGAAATATCGGCACTCGGCGTCATCGATCGGTTTCCAATAGCGCGTTTTGTCGGAGCATGACGTTGTCCGAAAACCGCTTCGCACTGTTCAGCGTCATGTTCCTGATTATCATATGGTCATCGCCGCGCTGTCGCCAAGGTAGCGCAGAGGCTGTGACAGCCGGTTGCACCGCCACAAGCCCCGAATCCTATTGCCCCAGGAATGTCTGGAGTTTGGCGAAAAGCGGATTGTCGCGATCGAACACATAGTCCAGCGACGCGACTGACACCGTCTCCGCGCCGTGGTCGCGCAGGAAACTCCCCAGCGCATAAAGCTGGGCCGGCGGACAGTGCAGCGTCACCATGCCCGACGAGGTTGGGCCGCCGAACGGCGACACCACGCCGAACCGGTTGTGGGCCTCGGCCAACAGCGCGGCGTTGCAGGCCGCAAAACGAGTGCGGACTTCCTTGTATTTGCGGGCGCGGGCGCTCGCCGCGATGTGATCGAGGATGATCCGCGCCGTGTCCCGTGCGCTGTCCGACCAGTCGGCCTCGCGTGAGGCCACGAGATTGGCGTGGCTGCGCAGCATCACGCCGTCGTCGAGCACCTTCAGCCCGTTGGCCGCGAGCGTCGCGCCGGTGGTGGTGATGTCGACGATTAACTCCGCTGTGCCAGCGGCAGGTGCGCCCTCGGTGGCTCCTGCGCTTTCCACGATGCGGTAATCGACGACGCCCTGCGCGGCGAAGAAATTGCGCGTCAGGTTGATGTATTTGGTTGCCACCCGCATGCGGTGATTGTGCCGGGCGCGGAACGAGGTCGCGACATCATCGAGGTCCGCCATGGTGCGCACGTCGATCCACGCCTGCGGCACGGCGACAACGACGTTGGCACTGCCGAAGCCGAGGCTTTCGATCAGCATGACGCGCTTGTCGGCGTCGTGGATGCTTTCGCGGATCAGATCCTCGCCGGTAATGCCGAGATGCACCGCGCCGCGCGCGAGCTGCGCGGCGATTTCGCTGGCTGACAGATAAGCGATCTCGACGTTGTCGAGACAGGTCATGGTGCCGCGATACTCACGCGAGCCACGGGGCTTGGCGAGCGTCAGGTTGGCCTGCGCGAAGAAGGCCTCGGCGTTTTCCTGCAGACGTCCCTTGGACGGAACGGCGACGACGAATGGCGTGCTCATGCGGCGCTCCCTTGCGAAAGCGCTTCAATCCAGATCGAGAAGCCGACCGCCGGAATGGGCGCGCGCGCGCCGAGCCGCGTCAGCAGCCCGTCATAGCGTCCGCCGCCGACCAGCGGCTCCGTGCTGTTGCCCTTGGCGTGCAGTTCGAACTCGAAACCGGTGTAATAATCGAGGCCGCGGCCGAACGCGGTGGAAAAGCGGATGGTCTTGGTGTCGATGCCGCGCGCGGCCATGAATCCGGTGCGGCTTTCGAACTGATCGATAGCGGCGTTGAGGTCGAGCTTCGCGTCCGAGGCCAGCGTGCGCAATTGCGCCGCCGCGTCGTCCGGTTCGCCGGCGATGCCGAGGAAGCGTTCGATCAACTGCAGCGCGTCGCGCGGCAACGCGCCGCCCTTGAGCGTCGATTGCTCGAGAAAGCGGTCGGCGATTTCGGACACGGTGCGGCCGCCGACATTGCTGGTGCCGGCGATCGACATCAGATCGGTGACCAGCGCCAGCGCCGCCTTGCGGTCGGAGCCTGCGAGTGCCGCCAGCACTCCTTCATATTCATTGCGCGTCTTGCCGGTCTCCAGCGTCAGGCGCTGGAGATCCTGCGCAAGCGAGATCTTGCGGTTGAAATCCTTGATCAGCCGGCGCTTCCAGACCGGATATAGATCGAGCGCGTCGATCAGTGCCGCGAACAGCGCCACGTCGCCGGTGCGAATATCGACGCTCGCACCGAAAGCCGCTGCGGCCTCGACGCCGAGCGCCAGCATTTCAGCATCGGCTGCCGCGCGATCCTGGCGGCCGAAGGATTCCACGCCAGCCTGGTTGAACTCGCTGGCGGCGCTGCCGCGATAGCGAAACACCGGCCCGAGATAATAGAATCCTGCCGGCGCACCGGCGCGAGTGGAGGCAAGGTATTCGCGCGCCACCGGAATGGTGAGATCCGGCCGCAGGCATAACTCTTCACCGGTAGCGTCGGTGGTCAGGTAGAGGCTCTTGCGGATGTCCTCGCCGGACAGATCGAGAAACGGTTCCGCCGGCTGCAGGATCGGCGGCCGCGCATGGGTGTAGCCAGCCCGCGCAAATGTCTGCAGCAAGGCTTCCGCCTGTGCGGCGGCCCCGGTCGCGGTTGCGGCACTGGTCTGGCTCATTATTCGGTGTCCAACGGATGTAAAGGCTTGAATCGGCAGTCCCTTAACACGGGAATACCCGAGTTTCGACGACGATCCGAAAAAGGGCTTAATGAGAGGTCTTCCGGAATGCAACCTCAGCGTGCACTGGGTTTACCCCAATCGCCGAGAGCCGCCTGTACCACGGCCAGCGCCGCGACCGCGGCCGTGTCGGCACGCAGGATTCGCGGCCCGAGCGCGAGCCGCACCACGTGCGGTTGCTTCAGCAGCAATGCGCGTTCCTCCTCGGCAAATCCGCCCTCGGGACCGATCAGAACGTCGCTGCCCTTTGTGCCGTCCGCGCCGGCGAAGGCGGCCATGGGATCGGCGATCGGGGCATCCTCGTCGCAGAACACCAGCAGGCGCGCTCCGTCGCGCTGGCTCAAATAGCGCTCCAACGGCTCGGGATCGTGGACTTCGGCGAGACTAAGGATGCCGCATTGCTCGGCCGCCTCAATGACGTTGGCGCGCATCCGTTCGACATTGACGCGGCTGGCCTGCGTAAATCGCGTCGTGACCGGCCGCAGCGCCGCAACCCCCATTTCAACGGCTTTCTGCACCATGTAATCGAGTCGCGCGTGTTTCAGCGGGGCGAAGACGTAATGCACATCGGGCAGATGATCCTGCGGGCGGGTCTGACTTACGATCTCTGCGCGGTCTGGCCGCTTGCGGCCCGCGAGACTGGCTTGCCATTCGCCGTCGCGCCCGTTGAACACCAGCACGGTGTCGCCGGCGGCGAGGCGCAGCACGTTACCGAGGTAATTAGACTGGTCGCGATCGAGGGCGATGCCGGTTTCGGCCGCAAGCGGTGCATCGACGAAAAGCCGGGGGCTGCGAAAATCGAGTTTGGGCATCGGCACCAATCCGTTCATTTTCCGACTTCTAGCCCAATGATTGCTAATTGGCAGCAAATTGGCAGCTAATTGGGTGGCGACCGCCGCGCTGCTGCCGGATTCATCGGGTTGTTAAGCGGCGGCGAGAATCGTAAAAGTCGCCCAGTGTGGTGGTTCGCAAGTCCGCCTCACACTAGGACACTGGAACCCGCCGGAGGAGAATCCGTGACCGCCTACCGTCTTATCGCATCGCTGGCTGCCGCCACGTTCGTCATGCACGCCGCGGATGTTCGCGCGCAGGGCGCGTTTCCGGCACCGCTGCCGGGGCAGGCCGCGCCGCCGCCTGCCAGCAATTCGTCGCCGTTCCCGCCGGTGAACAACGCGTCTCCGTTTCCGCCCGTCAATGGCGCGACTGCTGCGCCGGTCAGGCAGCAGCCGGCATCCAACGCCTTCTCGACCGGCGCTCCGCCGGTTGGCGGCGGTGGCTTCGGCGCGCCACAGCAGCAGGCTGGCCCGCCGCCGGGTGCCGAGGACTGTCAAAAAGGCTTCCTGCCGCTGCGTGCGGACGCGGAAGCCAAGGCCAAGCTGATTCAGGCCGCAGGCAAGCGCAAGGCGCCGCCGCAGGAGGCCTGCAAGCTGATCGGCAATTTCGCGCAAGCCGAAGTGAAGATGATCAAGTTCGTCGAGGCGAACGCGCAAAAGTGCGGCATCCCTGCTCAGGTCGGCGACCAGATGAAGAAGGGTCACGCGAATACCTCCCAGCTGCAGCAGCGGGTTTGCGCGGCGGCGTCGCAGGCTCAGGCCGGACCGGCAGGCCCCAGCTTGAGCGAAGCGCTCGGCTCCGCATCGCTGCCCGAGGCCAAGCCATTGAAGCGCGGCGGCAGCACCTTCGACACGCTGAACGGCAACGTCCTGACCCGCTGATTGGCTCTGAGTGAGGAGGGTTGCGATGAGCAACGCCGCAGCCCCCGTCGCCGACTCGACCGCCAACTGGGTCGATACCCACGCGCCGATCTGGATGCGGCCCTATCTGCGGCTGTCGCGGTTCGACCGCCCGATCGGCTGGTGGCTGTTGCTGTTGCCGTGCTGGTGGTCCGCAGCGCTGGCGGCGGGCATTGCCCATGATGTTCGCAGTCTGCCGCTCGTCATCGTGCTGTTCTTTATCGGCGCGGTGGTGATGCGCGGCGCGGGATGTGCCTGGAACGACATCACCGATCGCAATCTTGATGCACAGGTCGAGCGCACCCGGTCGCGGCCGATTCCGGCGGGCCAGGTCACGGTCACGCAGGCGGCGATGTTTCTCGTCCTGCAAGCGCTGATCGGACTTGCGGTCCTGCTGCAGTTCAACAGTTTTGCGATTCTCACCGGCATCTGCTCGCTGGCGGTGGTCGCGATCTATCCCTTCATGAAGCGCATCACCTACTGGCCGCAGGTGACTCTTGGCCTTGCGTTCTCGTGGGGCGCGCTGATGGGATTTGCGGTGATCCTCGGCCGGATCGATGCCACCGCGCTGGTGCTGTATGCCGGATCGATTTCGTGGGTGATCGCCTATGACACGATCTACGCCCATCAGGACACCGAGGACGACATGCTGATCGGCATCAAGTCGACGGCCTTGCTGTTTGGTGAACGAACGCAGATGGCGCTGACGATTTTCTACAGTCTGGCCGTGGTGCTGATCGGGGTCGCGCTGTGGCGCGGCGGATCGCAATGGCTTGCGTGGATCGGGCTCGCCGCGTTCGCCGCGCATCTTGTCTGGCAGGTGCGGACGATCCGGATCGACAATCCAGCGCTGTGTCTGCGGTTGTTCAAATCGAACCGAGATGCAGGACTGATGCTGTTCGCCGGCTTGCTCGCCGACGCCGTTTTGCGCAGTTCTTAAGTGCGCGCGATGATCTCGCGTTCGCCGCGGTGAATGGATCGCTCCATCGCAGCGCGACCGGCCTTGCGGCGTACCAGAAACTTCGGACGCCGATCCTTGATGATGTTGCGGCGGCGGCGGCGCGGAGCCGGTTCGCGTGTTGTATCATTTTCGTCTTCGATCTGCGGCAAGGCGAACAGGTCGCCCCACATCTGCCAGGCCAGATCGAGTTGCAGTTCATCGGCGGTGACCAGCAGCGGCACCGACAGCGACGGATCGCTGTGAACCAGGACCAGCGCGCGTCCGCCGTTGGTTTCGCGGCAGGCGATGCCGAGAAAATCGCGGACACGAACATTGATCGCCATGCGGATGCCGCCGACGGCACGGCGTACGGTGACGCGCTCGCGATTGATTTCGATGTGCCTGACGCCGCCATCGGCGCGGCCATCGCGCGCTTCAAAGCTGACAGGCAAGGAATGGGGGTCGAGCTGCAACATGCAGCTCGACCCGACGGGTTGCACCCCGCCGACTCCGAATTGACGCCTCACGACTTTATCTCCCACGCCGGAATTATGTTCCCGGTCGATGGGAGGAGCATGCCAGAGCGGTGTCCGAATCCGCTTAAGAAGGCTGGTTAATCGTCTCTCACTGCTATTGCTTCAGTTCTCATGATTGACGAGACGTTGGCGTAGATGATTGACGAGACCTTGCCAGTGTCCCGAATCCGACGTTCGCATCCCCTTTGCGGGATTTTCCATAGCGAACGTCGGATTCGAAAGGACGCTGGAGATTATGACTGTTGGTGGTCCTTTGGTTCCGACATTCGCAAGAGCGCTGCTGAGACAAGATGCGAATGTCAGAACCGGACCACCAGGCCGCCGAAATATCTTTCGCAATGGCCTCGAAAACGCTTGAAGTCCGCGTAAAACAGGCACATCTCATGATATGTTGCATTCGTCTCCAAGTTTCTTGAATCCAAGCCTCGGGAATTTGTTTGTGAACTCTTCACCAAACGCGTCGCTATCGCCGTCGCCGAAATCAACAACATCCGGACTCCTTGATCAGAGCGCGCTGAGCGATCTGGCGCAGCGTCTCGTGGAAGCTGCAAAGCGCGCGGGCGCGGATGCTGCCGATGCCATCGCGGTGCGCGGCGTGTCGCAAGGCGTCGAGATTCGTGAGGGCAAGGTTGAAGAATCCGAACGCTCCGAAGGCGACGATGTCGGCTTGCGCGTGTTCGTCGGAAAGCGGCAGGCCGTGGTCTCGACCAGCGACATCGGTGGCGATGTTGCAAAGCTCGCCGAGCGCGCGGTGGCGATGGCGAAGGTTGCGCCTGACGATGACTATGTCGGTCTTGCCGATCCGTCGCTGCTGGCGAAGCAGTTTCCCAATCTCGATCTGCTCGACCCGCAGGTGCCTTCCGTCGATGAGCTGGAGCGGCGGGCGCAGGAAGCGGAAGCCGCAGGCCTGGCGGTCAAAGGCGTGTCGAAGTCCGGCGGCGCGTCCGCGTCGGCAGGCATCGGCGGCATGGTGCTCGTGACGTCGACCGGATTTCACGGCTCGTATCTGAGGTCGAGTCACGGCATCTCGATGACGGCGATTGCGGGTGAAGGCACCGGCATGGAGCGCGACTACGATTTCACCTCCGCGATCCATGGCTCCGATCTCGAACCCCCGGCGAGCGTCGGACAGAGCGCGGGCGAGCGCACCGTGGCGCGGCTCAATCCGCGCAAGGTCGCGACCTGCAAGGCGCCGGTGGTGTTTGATCCGCGCGTCTCGAATTCGCTGGTCGGTCATTTGATCGGTGCTGTCAACGGCGCGTCGATTGCGCGCAAGACCAGCTTCCTGAAGGACCGGCTCGGCCAGCAACTGTTCGACAAGAGCATTCGCATTATCGACGACCCGCTGCGCGTGCGCGGTATGCGGTCGCAGACGTTCGATTCAGAAGGTGTCGCGACCAAACAACTCGCCGTCATCGACGACGGCGTGCTGACCACATGGTTGCTCGATTCCGCCACCGCCCGCGAGCTTGGCATGGCCACCACCGGCCACGCCCATCGTGGCGTGTCCTCGTCGCCGTCGCCCGGACCTTACAATCTTCATCTCGAAGCCGGTCAGGTTTCGCCGGCGGAATTGATCTCCGATATCAAGGAAGGCTTCTACGTCACCGACCTGATCGGGTCCGGTGTCAACGGCGTGACCGGCGACTACAGCCGGGGTGCTGCGGGTTTCTGGATCGAGAACGGAAAGCTGTCATATGCGGTCAGCGAGGTGACCATCGCGGGTCATCTGCTCGAGATTTTCAAGTCGATGATTCCGGCCAACGATCTTACATTCAAGTACGGCGTCAACGCGCCGACCGTGCGCATCGGGGAATTGACGATTGCCGGACGCTGATTTCGACATGATCAGCGACGCTGCCCTGACGCGTGACGCTGCGCTGCTGGCCGACGTGGTGCGCGAAGCGGGCGCGCTGGCGCTCAGCCTGTTCCGCACCGAACTGAAAACCTGGATCAAGGGCAAGACGTCCCCGGTGTCGGAAGCCGACATTGCCGTCAACGACCTGATCGAGGCGCGGTTGCGGGCGGCAACGCCGGATTACGGATGGCTGTCGGAAGAAAGCGCCGATGATTCCTCGCGGCTCGGAAAATCGCTGACGTGGATCGTCGATCCGATCGACGGCACCCGCGCCTATCTGGCGCGGCAGGACGACTGGTCGGTCTCGATAGCGCTGGTCGCGGACGGGTTGCCGGTCCTGGGCGCGGTGTTCGCGCCGGCCAGCGACGAGTTCTTTTTCGCAACGCGCGGGCGGGGCACCGTGCTGAATGGTGCGCCGATTGCGGCTGCGCCCGGTGCGGAAATTCACTTCCCGAAAATCGCCGGACCGAAGCCGCTGGTCGAGCGCCTCGGCGGCATGCGTGACGACGAAAGCCTCTATCCGCGTATCGGCTCGCTGGCGCTCCGGCTGGTAAAGGTGGCCGAAGGGCGGCTGGATGCCGCATTCGCAGGCGGGAACAGCCGCGATTGGGACCTTGCCGCCGCCGATTTAATCGTGCACGAAGCGGGCGGGGAAATGACCTCACTGGCTGGCGAGCGACTGGTTTACAACCAAACCGACGTTCGTCACGGGTTGCTGGTGGCGGCGGGGCGTGCGCGCCATGCGCATATCGTCAAGCACTTTCGGGAAAACCCGATTTTGTAATGCTTGCGTCCGGGTTTGGTGCTTCAATTCAAGTGCCGGTCACCGCTTTGGGAAAACGATTCATGTCCGAAACTGTGCAACCGCAGTTGCTTCATCTCGTCATCGGCGGCGAACTTCTCGACCTCGATCATGTGACCTTTAAGGATCTCGACAAGGTCGAGGTCGTCGGGTTGTTCCCTAACTACGCCACGGCCTATGCGGCGTGGAAGGGCAAGGCCCAGCAGACAGTCGATAACGCGCATATGCGTTATTTCATCGTCCATCTCCACCGGCTGCTCGATCCGGGCCAAGATGCGAAGTCGTCCCATTGAAACGTTTGCTTCGAAATCTCGGCCGCTCGAGCTGGGTGCAGCGTGCTGTGGGTATAACTGCGGCCGAATTCCTGCGGCTGGTGTGGTGGACCAATCGTTTCACCCTCGATCCGCCGAATGTCTACAAGCGGATCGAGCCGGACATGCCGGTCATCATCGCGTTCTGGCACGGCCAGCACTTCATGATGCCGTTCCTCAAACTCAAGCAGTATCCCGCCAAGGTTTTGATCTCGCGTCATCGCGACGGCGAAATCAATGCGATCGCGGCGGAGCGCCTGAACGTCGGGACCGTGCGCGGATCTGGCGATCATGGAACGGAGTTCCACCGCAAGGGTGGCGTCGGCGCGTTCAAGATGATGCTGCGGACGCTGGACGAGAAGATCAACATGGCGCTGACCGCCGATGTGCCGAAGGTCTCGCGCAAGGCGGGACTCGGCATCATCATGCTGGCGCGTGAGTCCGGCCGGCCAATCCTGCCGGTGGCGATTGCCACCAGCCGGTTCAAGCGCCTCAACAACTGGGACCGTTCGGTCATTCATTTACCACTCGGACGCGGCGTCATCGCCGCCGCCGAACTGATCTGGGTGCCGCGCGACGCCGACACCGAGACGATGCAGACGCTGCGTGCAGAACTTGAAGCCCGGCTGAATGCGGTGACGCGCCGCGCTTATGAATGCGTGGGCCGTCCGGACGAGGGCATCCATGCCTAGCGCGCTCCCAGCGACGCTTGCGGCGTATCGGCGGCTGTCGGCCCTCGCGGCGCCGCTTGCGGCCCCGCTGATCGCGCGGCGGCTGAAGCAAGGCAAGGAAGATCCCGAACGTCTCGGTGAGCGCCGCGGTGTTGCGAGCGTGCCGCGCCCTCCAGGGCCGCTGATCTGGATTCACGGTGCGAGTGTCGGCGAGGTTTTGGCGGCTGCCGGATTGATCGAGCGGCTGCGGGCGCTGAACGTCCGCATCCTGTTGACGTCGGGCACTGTCACGTCGGCCGCGATCGTCGCACGGCGATTTCCGCCTGATGTCATTCATCAGTACGTGCCGCTCGACTCGCCGCGTTTCGTCTCGGCGTTCCTCGATCACTGGAAGCCGGGCCTCGCGCTGTTTATCGAGTCCGATATCTGGCCCAATCTGATCCTGTCGAGTGCCGAGCGGCGCATTCCGATGGTCATCATCAATGGCCGGATGTCGCCGCGCTCGTTTCCGCGCTGGCAGAAACTGCGCGGCACAATCTCGGCGCTGCTGGAGTGCTTCGACCTCTGTCTTGCGCAATCCGAGCGCGATGGCGAACGCTTCGCGGCGCTCGGTTGTCCCAATGTCGTCACGTCCGGCAATCTGAAACTTGATGTCGAAGGGCTGCCGGCGGATGTGCGAAAGCTGGAACGCCTCAAGGAGGCGATGCAGCGCCGGCTGGTGTTCGTTGCGGCGTCCACCCATCCCGGCGAAGATGAAATCATTCTCGACGCGCACCGGCGTCTGGCGTCGCGCATGCCACAGTTGCTGAGCGTGATCGTGCCGCGTCATCCCAACCGCGGTACCGCCATTGCGCAAATGCTGACAGCCGCCGGCATGCAGGTGGCGGTGCGTTCGCAGGACGAGTTGCCGGGTGCCGACACGGATATGTACGTCGCCGATACCATGGGCGAACTCGGATTGTTCTACCGGCTCGCGCCGGTGGTGTTCATGGGCGGATCGCTGGTGCCGCACGGCGGGCAGAATCCGATCGAGGGCATCAAGCTCGGCGCTGCGATCCTGCATGGGCCGCATGTGTTCAACTTCAGCGACATCTACGAATCGCTCGATCAGGCGGGCGGTGCCATCCGCGCCGAGACCGGCGAGGATTTTGTCAAATCGCTCGGGCACCTGCTGGTGAATCCGATTGCGCGGCAGCGGTCGGTGGGCGCGGCGGAAGGCGTCGTGAACAAGCTCGGTGGCGCGCTGGACAAGACGCTGAGCGCGCTGGAGCCCTATCTGTTGCAGTTGCGGCTGGAGGGAGGAGGCTCCGATGCGTGAGCCGACCTTCTGGTATCGGCCGCCATCATGGATCTCGCGACTGCTTGCGCCGTTCGGCGCGATCTATGGTGCTGTCACTGCGCAGCGCATGACGCGCGACGGCGCATCCGCCGGGCTTCCGGTTCTGTGCGTCGGCAATTATCACGTCGGCGGTGCGGGCAAGACGCCTGCGACGCTCGCGCTTGTGAAACTTCTGCGCGAGATGGGTGAAAAACCTTTCGTCGTCAGCCGGGGTTACGGCGGTTCGCAACAAGGCCCGGTTCGTGTCGATCACCTCGCGCATACGGCGTCTGATGTCGGCGACGAGCCGCTGATGATGACTTCAAGTGTGCCCGTCATCGTGTCGCGCGATCGTGTGGCCGGTGCGGCGATGGCACGCGCACAGGGTGCGAGTGTCGTCCTGCTCGACGATGGTTTCCAGAATCCGGCACTCGCGAAAGATGCCTCGCTGATCGTGATCGATGCGGGGCGCGGCGTCGGCAACGGCGGCGTGTTTCCGGCGGGTCCGTTGCGTGCGCCGCTCGAATCGCAAATCGCGCGCACCGATGCGTTGATTGTGATCGGTACGGGCGATGCTGCCAATGACATCGCTGCGCGCGTGTTAAGGCAAGGATCACCCGTGTTGCGCGCGCGCCTTGTTCCCGATGAGGTCTCAGTCGATAAGCTGCGCGGCCAGCGTGTGCTGGCCTTTGCGGGGATCGGCGATCCGGCGCGATTCTTTGCGACGTTGCGCGCCTGCGGCGTGGATGTGGCCGGGGAAAGATCCTTCGCCGACCATCATCCGTTTACACCGGACGAACTTGGACAATTGGTATCGGATGCGGCATCACAGTCGCTGATGCTGCTGACCACCGAAAAAGATATGGCGCGCATCCGCAGCGATGCCCGCTTTCGCGACCAAGCGAACGGCATCGCGACCTTTCCGGTTACGCTGGATTTCGACGATGCGGCGATGTTACGGAATTTTGTGGCCGAGCGGCTGGCGAAAGCCCGCGCGAGATAAATCTCAGACCTTCTTCAGCTGCGCCGGATAATGCCGCTGCAACACGGCTTCCGGTGTCGCGTAGGCTTCCTGCCGGTCGACGCTCCAGTACTTCAATTCGTCCAGCGGAATGTGTTCGCCGGTGATGGCGCAGCGGACGTAGGAACCGGGTGAGGTCACGCGAAAATCGCCGTCGAGATATTCGACCTGCGCTTCGCCCTGGCCGGATGGCCCGAATTTATTGAGCACGATAATTGTCCTTGTGGGATCCGGCAGATGTCGTCCGGAGAGGTTGCTCAAATATAGGCATGATCCCGAAAGGTGGAAACCGGTTTTCGGGAAGGATCATACCGAAATCAAAAGCGAAATTTCACTGAGCATCTCAAAAAAGGTCGCCTTGGACCTTTTTGACGCCGAAATCCGTGGTCCGCTTCGACGCCGGCTTTGCCGGGACCGCCTTTGGCTTGGTGGCAGTTGCGTCGTCGCTATCCGCCGTCGCACCGATGCGTCCATCGGCAAACTCGATGGTGAGATGCTGACCGGAATCGACATTGGCTGCGGCATGCAGCGGCTGGCCGTGTTCGTCGCGCACCAATGCGAAGCCGCGGTCCAGTACGCCCTTGTATGAGAGAGCATTAAGCAGCTGCGCGACATACTTCAGGCGGGTCTCGCGCTGCCGGATATGCAGGTCGGCACCACGCCGCGCGCTGGTTGCCAGCCGCGCCATTTTTTCCTTGCCGCGATCGATCTGCGCACGCAGCGTCGTCACCGTCAGACGTCCGCCGATCGCGGACAGCCGCCGCTCGTAGACGTGCGCGTTGGCGCGCAGCGCGCGCGGCAGTTGCGCACTGGCGCGGTCGAGGCGCTGGCGTGGGATATTCAGCAAATCCGTTGCCTTCGGCAACGCGCGGGCCGCCGCGCGCAGTTCGCTGCGGCGATGTTCCTGGCCGCGCTGCCAGCACAGCATCGCGCGCCGCTCCAAGGAGGTGACCTCGACGAACAGTTCGGCGCGCACCGGCACCGCCATCTCGGCGGCCGCGGTCGGCGTCGGCGCGCGCTTGTCGGCGGCGAAATCGATCAGCGTTACGTCGGTCTCGTGGCCCACCGCCGAGATCAGGGGGATCATGCTTTCCGCCGCCGCGCGCACCACGATCTCTTCGTTGAACGACCACAGGTCTTCCAGCGAGCCGCCGCCGCGTGCGACGATCAGCAAATCCGGCCGCGGAATCCTGCCGCCTTCTCCCAGTGCGTTGAAGCCGTGGATGGCGGCTGCGATCTGCTCGGCGGAGCCTTCGCCCTGCACGCGCACCGGCCACACCAGCACGCGGCGCGGAAACCGGTCTTCCAGCCGGTGCAGGATGTCGCGGATCACCGCCCCCGTCGGCGAGGTCACCACGCCGATCACTTCAGGCAGCCACGGCAGAAGCTGCTTGCGCGCTTCGTCGAACAGGCCTTCGGCGGCGAGCTTCTTTTTGCGCTCTTCCATCAGCGCCATCAGCGCGCCGACGCCGGCGGGCTCGATGGCCTCGATGACGATCTGGTACTTCGACGAGCCCGGATAGGTGGTGAGCTTGCCGGTGGCGATGATCTCGAGGCCTTCCTGCGGCTTGAACCGCATCCGGCCATGGACGCCCTTCCAGATCACTGCCTCGATCTTCGCGCTCTCGTCCTTCAGCGCGAAATAGCAATGGCCTGAGGAGTGCGGCCCGCGGAAGCCGGAAATTTCGCCGCGCACCCGCACGTGGCCATAGGCGTCCTCAACCGTCCGCTTGAGCGCCGAGGACAACTCGGAAACGGTAAATTCCGGCGAATTGGGCAGGGGTTCGGCGGCAGTCGATTTCATCAGGATTCGAATCTGTTGCGATGACGAAGCATCATGTTAAACCCTTCTATCATTCCAGAAACGCCGGTTCGACCCTTATCCATGAATATCCTCTTGATCGGTTCCGGCGGGCGCGAACACGCGCTGGCGTGGAAAATGGCGGCCTCGCCGCTGCTGACGAAGCTGTGGTGCGCGCCGGGCAATGCCGGAATTGCGCAAGACGCGGAGTGCGTCGCGCTGGATGTGGCGAACCACGCCGCCGTGATCGACTTCTGCAAGATGAACAAAATCGACCTGGTTGTGGTCGGGCCGGAAGCGCCGCTGGCGGCCGGCATTGTCGACGATCTCGCCGCCGCCGGTATCAAGGCGTTCGGGCCGAGCAAGGCTGCCTCACAGCTTGAAAGCTCCAAGGGTTTCACCAAGGACATCTGCAAGGCGAACAGCATCCCGACCGCAGCCTATGAGCGGTTTCGCGATGCGGACGCGGCGAAGGCCTATATCCGCAAACAGGGCGCGCCGATTGTCGTGAAGGCCGACGGCCTCGCGGCAGGCAAGGGTGTCGTGGTGGCGATGACGCTGGCCGAGGCCGAGGCCGCCGTCGATGCGCTGTTCACCGCCGCCGGCGCGGAAGCCGTGGTCGAGGAGTTCATGGAAGGCGAGGAAGCCTCGTTCTTCGTGCTGTGCGACGGCGACGATGCGCTGCCGCTGGTTGCGGCGCAGGACCACAAGCGCGCCTTCGACGGCGACAAGGGACCGAACACCGGCGGCATGGGCGCCTATTCACCGGCGCCGGTGTTCACCGATGCCGTGCGCGAGCGGACGATGACCGAGATCATCCTGCCGACGCTGCGCGCGATGAAGGCGATGGGTATGCCGTACAAGGGCGTTCTGTTTGCTGGGCTTATGATCACCAAGGATGGCCCGAAGTTGATTGAATACAATGCGCGGTTCGGCGATCCCGAGACGCAGGTGCTGATGATTCGCCTGATGTCAGACCTCGTGCCGGCGCTGCTGGCCTCGGTCGAAGGTGAATTGAAGCATTTCGACCTGCGCTGGTATCCCGAGCCCGCGCTCACCGTGGTGATGGCGGCGAAGGGCTATCCCGGCGATTACGCCAAGGGCACGAGCATCGACGGTCTCGGTGACGCCGCGAAGGTGGAACGGGTCGAAATTTTCCACGCCGGCACCAGGGCCGACGGGGACAAAATTCTCG
Organism: Pseudomonadota bacterium; assembly: GCA_040387615.1. GTDB lineage: Bacteria > Pseudomonadota > Alphaproteobacteria > Rhizobiales > Xanthobacteraceae > Afipia. The sequence continues at coordinate 75,462 of JAZKDK010000028.1, forward strand.
CCAACGGCGGCCGCGTGTTGAACATCACCGCGACAGCCAAGACCGTCAGCGAGGCCCAGCGCCGGGCCTATGAGGCCATCGATCGCATCAAATGGCCCGAAGGCTTTTGCCGCCGCGATATCGGCTGGCAAGCGGTGGCGCGGGAGCAGAAATCCTGACCGAGTGCTGTTTTCGTGCACGCATAGGACCCATAACCACGGAATGTCGTTATTGAACTGAATTTTCGCCGCGGGGCGGTGTTGTTGCAGGATTGACTTTCGATCATCGAATTCAGTGAGTATGGGTCCCTTGTTTGCGGGGACGACAACAGGGCTCAGGAATCCATGCCAGATCTCGCCGATCTTTTTCCCAGCTTCAAATCCGAATGGATCAGCACGTCGCGCGGCCGCATTTTCGCCCGCGTCGGCGGTAAAGGCCCGCCGTTGCTGTTGTTGCACGGTTATCCGCAGACCCACGTGATGTGGCATCGCGTCACCCCGATACTGGCGGAAAAATTCACCCTCGTGATTCCGGATTTGCCGGGGTACGGCTGGTCGGACGTTCCGAAGACCGATGAGAACCACACGCCATTCACCAAGCGCGCCATGGCGCAGGTGATGGTCGAGGTGATGGAAAAGCTCGGCCATGTGCATTTCGGCCTTGCGGGCCATGATCGCGGCGGCCGCGTCGCCTATCGGCTCGCGCTTGATCACCCTGGGCGGCTGTCGCGCCTCGCGACGCTGGATATTCTGCCGACCTACGATTACTGGGCGAAGATGGATCGCGGTTTCGCGCTCCGGATCTATCACTGGGCATTTCTGGCGCAGCCGCATCCCTTGCCCGAAAATCTGATTGCCTCGAATCCTGACGATTATTTCGGTCGCACCTTCAAAAGCTGGGCGAAGAAAGATACGCCCAGTCCGTTCGATCCGCGTGCGGTCGAGCATTACCTGACGGCCTTCCGCGATCCGCTGCGTATTCATGCAGCGTGCGAAGATTATCGCGCCGGGGCCTATACCGACTTCGAGCAGGACAAGATCGATGCCGAGGCGGGCACCAAGATCACCGTGCCGCTGCTGGCGCTGTGGGGCGGTGCAGGCATTGCCTCCTCGGCCTCGAGTCCGCTCGACACATGGCACAGGTGGGCGACGAACGTCAGCGGACACGTCATCGATTCCGGACATTTCCTTGCCGAGGAAAACCCTCAGGCAACGGCTGACGCATTACTTAAATTCTTTTTGGAGCAGGATTGATGGCATTGCGTGAGGCGCGGCGAGAGGACATCCGGCGCATTGTTGAAATGTTGGCGGACGATGAGGTGGCGCGCGGGCGCGAGGATTTTTCCGGCGACCTGGCGGCATACACCGCTGCGTTTGACGCCATCGCGGCGGACCCCAACAACACACTTTACGTGTGGGATCACGAGGGAACGGCGATGGGTTGCCTGCAACTGACCTTCATTCCCGGCATATCCTATCACGGCAGCTGGATCGCGAAGGTCGAAGGCGTGCGGGTCGATCGTTCGCTGCGCGGTCTCGGCATCGGCGAACAGATGATGGATGCGGTCATTGCCAAGTCGCGTGCGCGCGGCTGCAAGCAACTGCAACTCACAACCGACAAGCGGCGTGTGGACGCGCAGCGCTTCTATGCGCGGCTTGGCCTGGAAGCCTCGCATGAGGGTATGAAGATCAATCTGTAATCTTTAGCGCCGCGCCTTGAAGAAGTTCGTCAGCATCGCGGCGGCTTCGCTTTCGCCGACCGACGGATAAATCTCCGGCGCATGATGACACGTCGGCGAGGCGAAGAACCGCACGCCGCTGTCCACCGCGCCGCCCTTCGGATCGGTCGCGCCGTAGTAAAGCCGCCGGACGCGGGCAAAGGAAATCGCGCCGGCGCACATGGTGCAGGGCTCCAGCGTGACGTAGAGGTCGCAATCGGTCAGGCGCTCGCTGCCGGTGACGCGGGCGGCCTCGCGGATCGCCAGAATCTCGGCATGCGCGGTCGGATCGCGGTCGGCGAGGGTGCGATTGCCGGCCTGTGCGATGACCGAGCCGCCCCGCACGATGACGCAGCCGATCGGCACTTCCCCGGCTGTTTCGGCGATTTCGGCCTGTTTGAGCGCCAAATCCATGAAAGATCGTGCCGTCATGCCTCGTTTCCGGCAATAAACTCTGTTAGTACGACGTCTTCAGCAAACGCGAGAACCGGTTTTGCGCGAAAATGCGCCCTGATTTAAAAGGGCGCGTGCCGCCAGCCAATTTCACGTTGTGCGACAGTCACAATTCTGCCCAACGTCCTGAGAGATCATTCATGCCCCGCGACAACGATAAAAACAACGGCCGTCCGCCGCGCCGTGAAGGCGGAGCGGGGGGAGGCTTTAAGGCTGGCGGCAGAGGCCGCCCCGGTGGGGCAGGCTCGCGCGGCGGTGACAAGAAATTCGGTGACCGGAAGTTTGGCGACAAGCGGCCGTCCGGTGACAAGCGCCCTTATGCGGCGAAGCCCTATGCCGGCAAGCGCGACGATTTCCGGAAAGATGGGCCGGATCGTGGCCCACGTAAGGACTTCGGCTCGCGGGATCACGGCGAGGCACGTTCATTCAAGCCACGCGAGGATCGTGGTGAGGGTCGTCCATTCAAGCCACGTGGAGATCGTCCCGAAGGGCGCTCGTTCAAGCCACGCGAGGATCGTGGTGAAGGTCGTCCGTTCAAGCCGCGTGGCGATCGTCCCGAAGGGCGCTCGTTCAAACCGCGTGAGGACCGTGGCGAAGGACGTTCGTTCAAACCACGTGGCGATCGTCCCGAAGGGCGCTCGTTCAAACCACGTGAAGATCGCGGTGAGGGCCGTCCGTCATTCAAGCCGCGTGACCGCGACGACCGCGCGCCGCGCAGCGCCGGCGCGGGGCGTTTCCAGGACAAGAAATTCGGCGAGAAGCGGCCTTACACGCCGCGCGGCGAGGGCGGTGATGCACGTCCCGCCCGCTTCAATCGTGACGACCGTCCGCAGCGCGACGAACGCCCGCGTTTCAACCGCGATGATCGGCCCGCGCGTGGCGCGCCGGACCGGGGACCGCGCAAGGATTTCAGCCGCGGCGAAGATCGTGGTGGCGACAAGCCCTGGCAGAAGCGCGGACCGTCACGCGACGGTGACAGCCGTCCGCCACGCCGCGAAGGCGGCGGTTTCGACAAGCCGCGCGATGAGCGCGATTCCAGCGAGCGTCCGCGCTTTTCCCGTCCGCGCTTCGACAAGCCGCGTGACGACCGCGCACCGCGTGGCCGCAGCGACTGGCAGGAGCATCCGCGCAGCGAAACCGGTGATCGTCCGCGCCGCGACAACGAGGACGACAGCAAGGTCTTCGCCAAGCGGCCGGCATTCGGCGGGCGCGGCGAATACCGCGAGCGCAAGCCGGATTTCGACAAGCGCGCGCCGCGCGCTGCGCCGGAGAAGAAAAAGACCGGTGAGCGCATCGCCAAGATCGTCGCGCGCGCGGGCCTTTGTTCACGTCGCGATGCTGAAGAATGGATCGTGCAGGGCCGCGTTGCCGTGAACGGCCGCGTCATCAACTCGCCGGCCCTCGATGTCACCGCCAACGATGTGGTCACCATCGACGGCAAGCCGTTGCCGGAGCGTGAGCGCACGCGGCTGTTTCTCTATCACAAGCCGCGCGGGCTAATGACGACCCACGACGATCCCGAGGGTCGTCCGACGGTGTTCGACAACCTGCCTGAGGGATTGCCGCGCCTTATCAGCATCGGCCGGCTAGACTTCAACACTGAAGGTCTGTTGCTGCTGACCAACGACGGCGGGCTTGCCCGTGCACTGGAACTGCCGGACACCGGCTGGCTGCGGCGTTACCGCGTCCGCGCCCACGGCGAAGTCACCCAGGGCCAGCTCGATCAGCTCAAGAAGGGCGTCGAGGTCGACGGCGTCAAGTACGGTTCGATTGACGCCACGCTGGAGCGCGACAAGGCCGCCAACGTCTGGATCGTGTTTGCGATTCGCGAAGGCAAGAATCGCGAAGTCCGCAATGTCATGGCGCATCTCGGCCTCGAGGTGAATCGCCTGATCCGCATTTCTTATGGACCGTTCCAGCTCGGCGAGATCGAGGAAGGCCAGGTCGAGGAAATCAAGTCGCGGGTGTTGCGCGAGCAGCTCGGCGAGAAGATTCTCACCATGTCCGGCGCGCAGTTCGATAAGCCGGTGAAGGACGCGTCCCACGGCGAACAGCCCAATGGCGGTCCGCCGCCCAAGCCAAAGCGCAGCGTGACTGAAGACCGGAAGGGCCGTCGTGTGCTTGTGATGCGCACAGGCGGCGAGAACACGCGCGCGCGCAACGAAGAGGAAGCCAACGGCTATGGCCCGCCGCGCCGCCCGACGCGCGGGTACAAAGGCAAGCGCGATCTGAAGCCCAAAGACGACACCACGGAAGACTGATGCATGATCCGGAAAAGTGGGAACCGGTTTTCCGATAAGATCATGCTCGGAGTCTAACATGCGCGTCGTCGGTGGTCGTCTGAGAGGCCGAAATATCGCCTCGCCCGCGTCGAATGACATCCGTCCGACGCAGGACCGCCTGCGCGAGTCGCTGTTCAACATCCTGATGCATGCCTATGAAAACCCGATCGATAACGCGCGGGTGCTCGACCTGTTCGCCGGTACCGGCGCGCTCGGCATCGAGGCTGTGTCGCGAGGTGCGGCGTTCACGCTGTTCGTCGATAACGGCGCGGAGGCGCGGGCGCTGTTGCGCAACAATGTCGAAGCGCTGGGTCTGGGCGGTGTCACGAAAGTCTATCGCCGCGACGCCACCAACCTCGGCCCCGCCTATCCGGTCGAGCCGTTCTCGCTGGTGTTTCTCGATCCGCCTTACAAACGCGGCCTTGCTGACAAGGCGCTTGCGTCGCTGCGCGACGGAAAATGGCTGACGCCGGAGGCGTTGGTCGTGGTCGAGGAATCGAAGGCGGCGGGTTTTGCCGTGCCCGAGGGCTTTGAGGAGCTTGAGCGCCGCGCCTATGATGATACAGAGTTTGTGTTTCTGCGCGCCGGTTGAGATAATCCGAATGTGATCCGGGCTTTGACAAAAAAGTTCGGCATTTTGATATGTTTGAATCTATTTTGACGCTTCAGCACTGCGCGTGCATGCTTGATGCCAGTAAACGAGACCGCATTGAAAATCAGCGTTGTTGGTTTGGGATTTGTCGGCACCGTCACGAGCGCGTGCCTGTGTGAAATCGGACACGAGGTTGTCGGCGTCGATCTCGATTCAGGAAAGGTCGATCTTTTCGCCCAAGGGCGCGCCCCCATTCTGGAACCTCAGATCGACCAGCTTATGGCTGACGTGTGGCGCAGCGGCCGGCTGCGGGGGACGGCTGATCTAGCCGCTGCAGTTGCAGAGACGGATGTGACGTTCGTCTGCGTTGGAACGCTGCGCAGTACCGACGGCTCGCAGGATATTACGGCTGTTGAAAGTGTCATTCAGCGGGTTGGCGAAGCTATCGCCGGGAAGAGCACCTTTCATTCGGTTGTCATCCGTTCGACTGTTCTGCCGGGGACGACACGCGGTCACATCATGAAGCTGCTGGAGCGCACAACGGGCGGCTCTGTCGGAGAGAGCTTTGGGTTGGCCAATAATCCGGAATTCACCCGCGAAGGCTCGGCGGTTGCCGACTTCCGCGCTCCCTCGCGCATTGTTGTTGGCGAGATCGACGCGCAGACGGGCGACAGGCTGGCATCAATCTACTCCGGGATCAAATCGCCAATCTTCCGTACCAGCACCGAGGTGGCCGAAACGGTCAAGTATGCAGACAATTCCTGGCACGCTCTCAAGGTGGTGTTCGCGAACGAGATCGACGTGATTTCCCGATTTGCCGGTGTCGGTAGCAATGAAGTGATGGAGATCTTCTGTGCTGACGGGGATCTCAACATTTCCACCGCCTATCTCAAACCCGGCTTTGCTTTCGGCGGGCCGTGCTTGCCGAAAGACGTCAACGTTTTTACGCATTGGGCCCGGTCGAATGGTCTGGAGGTTCCGGTTCTGGCTCATATCGCTGAAAGCAACGAGCATGTCATAGCTCGTGCAAGCTCAGAGATATTAAGTAGCGGGCTGACCCATATCGCGGTGCTGGGCTTGGCATATAAGGCCGGCGTCTGCGACCTTCGGGGAAGCCCGATTGCCGCTCTGGTGCAGCGCCTTGTGAAAGAAGGCCGGACAGTACGGGCATTCGATCCTGATGTGTCGCGGGGGCGAGAACAGGCGACACGACATGACTATACGGACGATGCGCTCGACGGCTTGGGTAATCTGCTGGTCGACGATATCCACGCGTTGCTTGAATGGGCTGAGATGGTCGTTGTGACATCCCATGCAGGCCAATACGCTTCTGCGTTGTCGAAACTGCAGCCGAAGCATACCGTTGTGGATATCACCGGTAGATCAAGAAGCGGTATAAACGCGGTCGGATGAGGCTTCCTTTGAAGGTCTTGATGCTGTTCAAAATTTTTCAAAGCCAGGCTGGCCGATGACCCTCGCCAGTCCTCGTGTCTTCATCGCCGATTTCGATCTGATTGGATATTCCGGTCATTTTTTTAATCAGGTCCTTGGCCTTCGCGAGGCCGCTCGTGCGAGAGGCATCGAGACGAGAATTTATATTGCCCGAAGTGCTGATCCGGCGATCGCCGAAGAGCTCGGTGCCCATGCTTTGCTTCCGTTCGTTCGTTGGTTTTTTATCGAAAAGGATGTCTTTCTCGAGAGCTTTGCAGGTGCTCAACTCACGTTGAGCCCATTATGGGAAGACCTTGAGGCGGCGGCCGTATCGGAGCGAGATCTCCTCGTGATCACGTCATCACGGCCGCAGGTGGTGTTCGCTGTTGGACAATGGTTGCGCGCGAGGCCCGCGCCGTCGCGGCCGGCTGTTGTGTTTCGCTTCTTCGGGCCTGAATTCTTCGATTTTGAAGCGGATGATTTCAATGACAGGGCTTGGGCCTATCATTTCGCATCCCGATCTCTTCCGAATGAAGATGGCGGGGAGCGAGTATTCTTCACGTTGAACAATCAAAAAGCCCTGCCGCATCTTGAGAAATTAGGTTTGCGGCGCGTGTTCTATTTGCCTGTTCCGAAATACTACGGTCCGATCACAGAGCCTCCTGAAGCACGCGCAGCTCAATCACTTACGATCTACGTTCACGTCAATCGCAAATCAGGCCCGATATCGAATCGGGTCGTTGAACTGGTGACGACCATTTGTCAGCGGCACAGCGACGTGAAATTTCTCGTTCGGTTTTGCAAGTATGCTTATGGCGGCGATGATTTTCATAGAAACATCGAGAAGGGTTTTCTGGGCCGCAATTTGGAAATTCTCCCTGCCGAACAAAATCACGTCGAATATCTTGCTACCATCCAGCGATCAGACATGGTTCTCCTGCCTTACGATCCGGTAGAGTATCGCGGAATCGTATCGGGTATATTCTGCGAGGCGGTGGCAATGGGGAAGGTCGCCATTGTTCCGGCGGGCACGTGGATCGCCGATCACGTCACTGAGGGCCGGGCTACGGGCGTGCTGTTCGGCAAGAACACGGTTGACGACATGGTGGATGCGATCGAGCGGGCGATACAGGACCGCCAGCGCCTGCAAGCCGACGCCCATCGCAATGCGCCTTCCTTCCGCGATGAAAACAGCTGTGCAAAAAATCTCGACGGAATGCTCGAACTCGCCGGGCAACCTCGTGATATGCGTCTCTCGCATGTTCCCTTGACGGACGCCACGAAAGCGTTCGGCTCGCAACTTTACCTTGGCGAAGGATGGAGCGAGGCTGAGGAGGACTTCGGCGTATGGTCGGATGGCGCGCGCGCCGAGATGAAATTTTCGATCAGGCCGGGTGCGCGCGCGCTGTTCTTCAGTGCGCAGGTTCGTCCGTTCCTGACGGCCGCCCATTCCCGGCTCGATGTTTCGCTGACGGCAAATGCGGTGCCGGTGGCAGACTGGTCGTTTGACGCAACGCGCCGGGGCGATCGTGATTGGACATGGCATCACATCCCAATTCCAGACGAGCTTACAACCAGCGGCGAGATTCAGATCGTGCTGAACTTCCGTTCACCTGCTTCACCAAAGGAACTGGGTCTTTCGATCGATCACAGAGAACTCGGAATAGCGCTGCGGCGGTTTTCGCTCGGGCCCGCGATTCCTGACGTCCACGCCGAGCCGGTGTCAAAACGTTCGAGATTCGGCCATTGGTTGAGTCGGCTTAAATCAAGGTGGGGGTAGAGGCTGAGGCTACCTCCGTCCGAACAGCTTCTCGATGTCCGCGAGTTTTAGCTCAACGTAGGTCGGCCGGCCGTGGTTGCACTGGCCGGAATTCGGCGTCACTTCCATCTCGCGCAAGAGTGCATTCATTTCCTCGGGCTTGAGGATGCGGCCGGCACGCACCGAGCCGTGACAGGCCATGGTCGCGGCGACGTGCATCAGCCGCCGTTCCAGCGGCAACGCCTCGTCCCATTCCGCCATGTGCTCGGCGAGATCGCGCAGCAATGAGGCGGCATCGGCCTTGCCGAGCAGCGACGGCGTCTCGCGGACGGCTATTGCACCGGGGCCGAACGACTCGATGGTGAGCCCGAATTTCTCCAGTTCGTCCCCGCGTGCGACCAGTTTCTCGACGGTGGCCTCATCCATCTCGACGATTTCGGGGATCAGCAGGATCTGACGCTGCACGCCGTTTCGTTCGAGAGAGGCTTTCAGCCGTTCGTAAACGATGCGCTCATGGGCGGCGTGCTGGTCCACCACCACGAGGCCATCGCGGGTCTGCGACACGATGTAGGTTTCGTGAATCTGCGTGCGGGCCGCACCCAGCGGTCGGTCAAGCAGATCGCTCGAAGGCGCCTGTTCATAGCGGACGTCGGCGGTAGGCGCGCCGGTATCGAACGCGGCTTGTGCTGCTTCGGCAAATGTATTGGGCGAAAACGCATTCGCATAAGCCGGTGCGACAGGTGCCGCGGGGAAATTCGGCGAACGCCGCCAGTCCCAGCCGCCGCTACGTGGAATGCTGCCCGGACGGAACGCCATGATCGCGGCACCGTCCGAATTCGCCGCGGTGCGCTTGCCTTCGCGCGCGAGGCCATCCTTCAGCGCATGGACGATCAGCGCGCGCACCAGACCGGCGTTGCGAAAGCGCACCTCGGTCTTGGCCGGATGCACGTTGGCGTCGACCTCGTGGGTGTCGAGGGTGACGAACAGCGCTACCACCGGATGCCGGTCGCGCGGCAGATAATCGGCATAGGCCGCGCGCACGGCGCCGAGAATGAGCTTGTCGCGCACCGGACGGCCGTTGACGAACAGGTATTGCCCGAGCGCATTGGCGCGGGTCAGTGACGGGGCTGCCGCAAAACCTTCGACACTCACGCCATCGCGTTCGGAACGCACTTCAATCGCGCTGGCGCGAAAGTCCGCGCCCAGAATATCGCCGAGCCGCGTCAGCCGCCCCGCCGCACCGGGCAGCGCCGCCGCCCATGTCACCGGCGCACGCTCCTCGCCGGCCAATGAGAACGCGATGTCAGGCCGGGCCATCGCAAGACGGCGCACGACTTCACGGACGGCTTCCGCTTCGGTGCGGTCGGTCTTGAGAAATTTTAGCCGCGCCGGTGTCGCGTAGAAAAGATCGCTGACCTCGACGCGCGTTCCGGCCGTCAATGCCGCGGGAACGACATCGGATTTGTCACCGGCATCGACATTCAGCACCCATGCATGGGGTTCGCTGGCGTGCCGGGTGGTGATGTTGAGCTTCGAGACTGCGCCGATCGACGGCAGCGCTTCGCCGCGAAAACCCAGCGTGCGGATGCGCAGCAGGTCTTCATCGTCGAGTTTCGAGGTGGCGTGACGGTCGACCGAGAGCGCGAGATCGTCGCGCGTCATGCCCGCACCATCGTCGGTAATGGCAATGCGCCGGCGTCCGCCACCTTCGGTGAAAACGTCGACACGTGACGCGCCCGCATCGATGGCATTTTCCACCAGTTCCTTCACCGCGCTCGCAGGCCGCTCCACCACTTCGCCGGCGGCGATGCGGTTGACGATCTGAATGGGCAGTTGGCGAACGGGCATAAATGGACCTGGCGCGACTCGATACGGCGTGGATGCATTTTACCGGGTCGGATGGATCAAAGGGAACCTCCACCGCATCTATTTGTCCAGGTTTCACCGTTGCGCACAGGGACGATCAACCGCCGCATATGCGGTCGGCGTGTGGCGGAATGTCCCCGAAATGACCCTGAAATCTCTGAACAATGGTCACACGACGCAGTTTGCATGCGCTTGTGTCGTTCGTGAAAGATATCTCGGCGAAATCGATCCGGCAGATGCGGGCGACGCGCAGGACGAAACCGGATTGAACGTCGCCATTGAAGGAGAACTGGATGAAGGTCGTAAAAACTGCAGCGATCGTACTCGCAACCTCGGCAATGCTGACCGGTACCGTGCTGGCGCAGGGTGCTTCGTCTGACACGCGGATTCGCGGTGGCGCGCAGGGCGATGTTTCCGGCCCGGCCGGTGTGACCGGCGGGGCCAATACCGGTGCCGGCGTTGATTCTCACGCCGGAGGTTCGGGCTCGCATGTCGGAGCAGGCGGGAAGACTGGTGCAAAGGGCACGGTTGGATCGGGTGCCGGCGGAGCCGTCGACGGTGCGGCTGGCGCATCCGGTGGAGCTGCGGGCGGCCTGAAGCGTTAAACGGCCCGCAAGTTGTTCCCTTTCCCGTAAAACAAGAACTCCGGTCGCGCCCGCGGCCGGAGTTTTCAATGCGTGTCACGCCTGCTCAATCGTCGAAGCTGCGGGTGTTGCGCTTCGCCTTGACGTCGCTGCGGCGTTTCTTGCCGTCGAGCCGGCGTATCTTGGAGCCGAGGGTTGGCTTGGTGGCGCGGCGCGGCTTCGGACGTACCGAGGCCTCGCGCAGAAGGTCCAGCAGCCGGTCGATGGCGTCGGCCCGGTTGCGCTCCTGGGTGCGGAAGCGCTGGGCATGAATGACGATCACGCCGTCCTTGGTCATCCGCTGGCCCGCCAGTGTTGTGAGCCGCATCATGGTATCGGGCGCCAGCGACGCGCGGCTGACATCGAAGCGCAACTGCGCAGCGGTCGAGAGCTTGTTGACGTTCTGCCCGCCCGGGCCTGAGGCGCGCACGAACGCAATATCGAGGTCTTTCTCGTCGATCGTGATGTCGCGGGTGACTCGGATCATACAGAACGCCTAGCACGATCCGGCCACGTCGGCACGGGCTTTCCGGAAAGCCCTAGGCGTAAATCTTCACCAGCATGTCGCCCGCGAGATAGACACCGAGCAGCAGCATGGCGATCAGAAACCAGCGCCTGAACGTGTCGGCATCCATGCGCGAGCGCAGGAGCTGACCCAGATACATACCGGAAAAGGCTGCGATCATCGCGACCAGGCCGGGAATGGCGACCGTTGCATTCAGCAATCCCGCGCTGGTGAGGTTGAAGGCCAGCGCGACCGTCGCCGTTGTGAAGAATACACCGAGGGCCTGGACCAGTTCGTCCTTTTCCATCCCGATGGCCTGCATGAACGGCATCGACGGGATCACCTGCACGCCGGTCGCCGCCGAGATGACGCCCGTGATCAATCCGACGATGCCGCCGACCCATTTCTCATTCCGGCGCGCCACGCTGAAGCGGACCTTGGACAGGCCAATGATCGCGTAGATCACCAGCAGCACGCCAAGCACGATGGTGCCGTAGCGCGCATAGGGACCGGTCATCAGCCCCGCGCCGAGCCAGATGCCGATCATCGTCGCGATCATCAGTGGCCACAGCCTGCGCACGATGTCGCGCAGATAGGGGCCGACGAAGGTCTGCCAGATGTTGGTGACGATAGCAGGCACGATCACGATGGCGAGCGCGTGCGCTGGCGGCATCCGCGTCGCGAGAAGGCCCATCGCCACGGTCGGCAGGCCCAGGCCGATGGTGCCCTTGACGAAGCCCGCAAGGAGGAACACGGCGGCGATCGAGATAATGAGAATCGGATCTGACATTGAGCTGGACATGACGCGCACATTGACCGGCAGTCGCAAACTGCACAATCTGGAGAATACGGAGTTAGCCTTCGGGTTTGGCGAAGGCCGTGTAAAGGGCCCAGGCCATGCATTTTGATCTGGTGGATATGCGGTTGTTCGTGGCGGTCGCCGAAGCGCGCAGCATTACCCACGGCGCCGAGCGCTCGGCGCTGGCGCTGGCGTCGGCCAGCGCGCGTATCAAGGGCATGGAAGCGGCGCTCGGCGTGCCACTGCTGGAGCGGCAGCGGCGTGGCGTCCGGCTCACTGCGGCGGGTGAAAGCCTGCTCGACCACGCCCGCATCGTGCTGCATCAGGTAGCTACGATGCAGGGTGAACTCACCGCCCATGCGCGCGGCCTGAAGGCGCGGATTCACATGCTCGCCAACACGTCAGGGGCGAGTGAGCATCTGCCAAAAGCGCTGGCGGCGTTTCTTGCGAAGTATCCCGCCATCAGCGTCGACGTCGAAGAACGTGAGAGTGCGGAGATCGCCACTGCGCTGGCGTCCGGCGCGGCCGATATCGGTCTCGCCGTTGAGGCCATGCTGCCTGAGGGACTCGATCGTTTTCCGTTCTGCGACGATCGTCTGGTGCTGATCGCACCGCCGGGTGACGAGATCGCGCAACGCCGTCAGACGGCTTTCCGCGATGTGGCGGAGCGCGATTTCGTCGGCCTCACCGAGGCCAGTGCGCTGCAGAATCATATCGCGATGCAGGCTGCGAAACTTGGAGTTCGCCTGCGGATACGGGCGCGGCTTCGAGGCTTCGATGCGATCTGTCAGATGGTGGAGGCGGGCGTCGGCCTTGCGATCATTCCGGATGCGGCTGCGCGCCGCTACAGCCGGTCCATGCGAATTAAAATGGTTCGCATGGCCGATCCATGGACCAGCCGCAGGCTGGCAATCTGCATGCGCAGCCGGCAGTCATTGCCGCGGCCGGTACAGCAGCTTGCGGATCACCTGAAGACGTTTGCGAAGGTGTGAAGCCGGGGACTGAACGCCTTACGTATTCAGCAGCTTCAAGGCCTCGTCGTGCAGTCGCTTGTCGCCGGCGGCGACGATGCGGCCGCCGGATTGCGCAGGCTTGCCGTCCCATGTGGTGATGATGCCGCCGGCGCCGGTGACGATCGGGATCAAGGCGGCGACATCGTAGGGCTTTAGCTCGGTCTCGATGATGAGATCGAGATGACCCGAGGCCAGCATGCAATAAGCGTAGCAATCGCCGCCGTAGCGCGACAGCCGCACGCCGGATTCGACGCGCTCAAAACGGGCGCGGTCCGGCGCATTCATCAAACGGGGACTGGTGGTGAACAATGTGGCTTCCGCAAGCGTCGCGCAGCGCCGCACGGACAATTTGCGCTTGCCGGACGGCCCCTCGTAACGCGCCGAGCCGCCGTCGCCGCTGAAGCGCTCGCCGATGTAAGGCTGATGCATCATGCCGAACACCGGTGCGCCGTTATGCATCAGCGCAATCAGCGTGCCCCAGATCGGCAGGCCGGCGATGAAGGATTTGGTGCCGTCGATCGGGTCGAGCACCCAGACATATTCCGCATCGGGACGCTCGGACCCGAACTCCTCGCCGACGATGCCGTGTAGCGGAAAGCTGTCCTTGATCATCCGGCGCATCACCGCCTCGGCGGCGCGATCGGCCTCGGTGACCGGGTCGAGGTCGCGTCCGGCGTTCTTGTTCTCGACGCTCAGCGAGGTGCGAAAGAAGGGAAGGATGGTGTCGCCCGAGGCGGTCGCCAGTCGTCCGATAAAAGCGGTGAAATCGATAACCGTCACTGGGATTCCTTTGAAGCGACTACGAGTGGCGTGGAGTTTAAATGCGAACCGGTCATGGCCCTAATAAGAGTCCGGACGGCCGCAGCGAGCATCGTATTTTAATTGTCGGCCACTAATGCAGATGTTCATTCCTTACTTCGCGATTCCAAAGCGAAGGTCAAAACGAAAGCCTCTCGAGCTAAAGATAGTAACATTGGTTCATTTCATGGGTGCGATTCCGGGCCTTTTTGACAGTTTCGAGGCGACCTACTTTTCAATAACCTATTGTATTTACTAATCTATTTGTGATTTCTTCGGGATTTATATCGCAAGTCTGTTATGCATTCAGAGCATGACTAAATCTTTAAAAATACTTGCCCTGAGTGCGCTGCGGTTGCATATTGTTGCGGTGCGATAACGCCTTGCGTTATTGCTGCCCTCCTTGGGCGTTTCCTCCCTAGACTTGGGCCACTTGCTTTCGCGAGTGGCCCTTTTTTCTTGTCCGGCGATGGGGGAAGCAGACGCCGGTTTTCGATTCGCCGTGCACAGGAAAAACCAACGCACTGAAATAGCGTGTGGGGGCGGCCTATTCGGCTGCGGCCTGGAACGGCCCGAGACTGTCGAGCGGAATCGCGGCCAGTGCTTCGGCAAGGACGATGAAATCATCAGCCACTTTGCGGAAATGCGGGCCGCGCTCGCGCCGCCGCTCATCCATGTAGATCGCGCGATTGAGTTCGAGTTGAATCGTATGCAGTCCGCTGGCCGGGTTGCCGTAGTGTTCGGTGATGAAGCCGCCTGCATAAGGCTTGTTGCGCCCGACCGAATACCCCTGCGCCGTAAGCGTTTCCTCGACGACGTCGGGCAACAGGCTTGCGCAACTCGTGCCGTAACGGTCGCCGATCACGACGTCGGGACGCTTGGGCTCGTCGCGCGACACGCCGACCGACGGCATCGAGTGACAATCGACCAGAATCACCGTGCCAAACGCCTGATGCGCCTTGTTGATGAGACGGCGCAACGCGCGGTGATAGGGCTTGTAGAGCGCTTCGATCCGGTTCAGGGCATCCTCGACATCGAGGCGCTGAAAATAGATTTCCTGGCCGTCGCCGACGACGCGCGGAATCGTCCCTAAGCCGCCCGCGACCCGCATCGAGCGCGTGTTCGCGAAGCTCGGCAGCCGGCCTGCAAACATGCGCGGGTCGAGCTCATAGGGCTCGCGATTGACGTCCACATAGGAGCGCGGAAAGTTCACCCGGACCATGGGAAATCCGCGGCCGGTGAGATCCGCGATGATTTCGTCCATGAACGAATCTTCCGAGCGGCGTAGCGCAGCCTCATCAATGCGGGAGGCGGCGAGAAATTCGCGCGGGTAGACCGATCCGGAATGCGGGGAGTTGAAAATGATCGGCGCGCGCCAGACCGGCGGCTCGATAATTTCGAACGGAGGCGACAACTCGTCCTCAAACTGGGTCATTGCCACCTCTCTTCTTCGCCATTCGCACCCACGGCGCTATTTTTTCCGCTGCTACAGTGCCCGCCCGGGCAACACATTTTCGCCGGAAAAGCGGGTGTTTTGTGCAACATCATTGTCCGCAAACCTGACCGATCTGCCAATAGGAACTTCGCCTTCACCCGAAATTTACTACCGTGCAGGCAAATAGAGGGCAGGGGACTTTCTCCATTCACGGGATTCTACGACCAGTGATCCGGTTCTGAAGGATCGCTACGGGACACCAAGCCATGCAGCACAAAATTCTCCTTGCCGAAGACGACAACGACATGCGCCGCTTTCTGGTCAAGGCGCTGGAGAATGCCGGCTTTCAGGTGTCGTCCTACGACAACGGCTTGTCAGCGTATCAGAGGCTGCGCGAAGAGCCTTTTGAAATGCTTCTAACCGACATTGTGATGCCGGAGATGGACGGGATCGAGCTGGCGCGCCGCGCCTCCGAGTTGGATCCCGATATCAAGATCATGTTCATCACCGGCTTCGCCGCCGTGGCGCTGAATTCGGACTCCGAGGCGCCGAAAAACGCCAAGGTGCTGTCCAAGCCCGTGCATCTGCGTGAATTGGTCAGTGAAGTGAACAAGATGCTGGCGGCCTGAGGCGGCTGTCATGAGAGGGCGATTTGCCCCGAAAACACGGTTTCCCGTCCTTGCCTGCGGCGATCCAAGCCGATATAGGGACGCATCCCGGCACAAGTGGTCTTAAGGGCGCGTAGCTCAGCGGGAGAGCACCTCGTTGACATCGAGGGGGTCACAGGTTCGATCCCTGTCGCGCCCACCATTCGTTGCCCATACGCCCCTCTATTTCGTGCGCCCGGCGTGGAACACCC
>JAZKDK010000029.1:0-21791 GCA_040387615.1 Pseudomonadota bacterium
TCGAGATTGTCGATCTCGATGGCCGCCGCATCGACAAGGTGCTGGCCAGCAAGGAATAAGGGGAAGGCCGGGCTACAGTCCGGTCTTCTCGTTCTGATCGTAGACCATCTGCGCGACCTGCGTGGTGCTTACCATTCGCGCGTTTTTCTAGTTCTGCCGATCACAAAAAAACTCGTGTGGCGAAGACCTTATCGGCATAGCGCGCGGCAGCACTTCGAAAACACTGGTGCTGCCTGATGAATCTTAAATTATTTATGAAGGAAGTTTTGACGATCCGTCGATTTGTTACAGTTGTCCGACTTTTCGAATCTACGCACAGATTCAAAACCTTGCCGTTTCGTCATGCAGACGCGCCCTTTTCACATCGGCGGCAAGTGGCGCTTTGAGCGCACGATGCGAAATCAATTCCGTTGCGAGCCGCCGCGCCTCGTGTATTTCGTAGGTAGTTCGGTGGTTTAGCTAGCCGAATCAGCGTGATCTTCATTGTTTGGGTGGTGTCATTCGGGTGCTTTTCCGAAATCGTATTTGCATGCCAAAAGTCGAGATGCTGTCATGAGACGAAATGAAAAGTTCGATACTAAGGCGCGAAAGCATGATCGCATCAGTGTGGGGATATTTGGCCTGCTTCAGGGGAGTGCGGAAGGGCGCTTCGGTATCGGCGCGCTCGTTTTCGTTGTTCTTTGCCTAACCAAGTCCTTTTGGTGGCCGTAAATGGTAGGCGTCCTCACAGCCCCGCCTTCTCGTACTGGTCGTAGACCATCTGCGCGACCTGTGTGAGACGGTCGCGGTCGGTGCTGCCGCTCACGACATAGCCGACACCGCGGTCTGCCCAGAACAACGCGCCGTTGCCGCCGTTGCTGGCGTAGCGCATTTGCGTCGTCTCGGTCTTAGCGCGCGACGCATAGATCGTGAAGCGTTCGCCCGATGGCGTCTCATACATCAGGAACGCGGCAGGACCGGTCGGGCCGGGCAACAGCCGTCCGCCGACCAGTTTCAGTCCGGTCGCATCGAGTTCAGGCGCACGAACCTCGTAACCGCAGCGCTTCGACAGCCACTGCTGCAAGTGCGCGCGCTCGCTGCCCGCCACTTCGACCGGATGGCGCACCTCAACCACATAGAGCTTGTGGGCATCGAGCGCATCGCCGGTGAAGTTGGCGAATATCGATGTCGTTGTGTCCGTGCCGCGCGCAGCCCAGCCGACGCCGCCGCCGACGGCGAACGCCAGCAGGGACGCTGCGATGGCGCCCATCATCCAGCGGCGCGGTGGCCGCGACAACTGATCGACCGAGAGGCGAGGCGGCACCGGCTCGTCCGCAACCGCATCGTACTTCGCATGCAGCGCATCGCTCATCGTGCGCCATGACATCACGCGCGCCGCGTCGTCGGGATGCGCCGCGAGCCAGGCCTCGACCGCCACGCGCCGCTCCGCGGGGAGTTCGTTGTCCACGTAGGCGTGAAGCTCGTCCTCGGTGACGGGAATGTTGTGGTCGTCGGTCATCGGCGGTGTCTCTCGTCTTCTATGTCTTGCAGCAACGGCATCATCGTCGTGAAAAATTGGGGTGGAGGTTACGCATGGTACAGAGTTGACCTCCACCCCGCGCGCCGATCGCATGGCGTTCGGCGCGCCACCCTCTCCACACGGGAGAGGGAGAAGAAAGCGGGTCTCCCCATTCATCGCGCATCAAGTCCATCTCGTTCGTCCCCTGTCGTGTCTCACTTTACGCGCCGCAGCGCCGGGCGTTCGCCCTCGATGACGGCTCTCACATGCGCCCGCGCACGGGCAAGCCGCGACATCACCGTGCCGATCGGCACACCCTGAATGTCGGCAACGTCGCGGTAACTCAGACCTTCCAGCACCACCAGCAGCAGTACCGCGCGCTGGTCTTCCGCCAGCGTGGCGAGCGCGCGGGAAATGTCGCGGCCTTCGGCCTCGGTGCCGGAGGCGTCGGCGGCGGTATCGTGCAATTCCATCATCGTCGGCTGCCGCGCCAGCGAGCGGCGGCGGTTGCGATTGAGGTTGGTCAAAATCGTGTACAGCCAGGCGCGCAGATCGCCGCCCAGAAACAGCTTCTCCGCGCGCAGCGCCCGCACCAGCGTGTCCTGCACCAGATCGTCGGCGATGTCCGAATCCCGCGCCAGCGCGCGCGCGTAGCGCCGCAGGGCCGGGATCATGGTCTCGACGCTATGGCGGAAATCGTTGCTCATCCAGGGCCCGTGCGGTGCGGCGGCGCATTTGCCGTTCTACTCTGAAAAACACCGCAAACCGGGGAGTATTCCGGCGCTTTTGCCAGTTAAGGTTAGGGCTGCGCCGTTGGTCCGGCTTGAACGGCCTCGGAGCCTATGTCATGAGGGGCGTCCCTTCACGCGACAATCTGGACTTGGTTTGATGGCTGAAAATATGGGCCTGATGCGCGGCAAGCGCGGCGTTATCCTCGGTGTGGCGAACAACCGCTCGATCGCTTACGGGATCGCGAAATCGTGCCGCGATCAGGGCGCGGAACTCGCGTTCACCTGGCAGGGCGATGCGCTGAAAAAGCGCGTCGAGCCGTTGGCGAAGGAACTCGGCGCGATCACGCTCGGCCATTGCGACGTCACCGATCCGGCGACCATCGACGCGGTGTTCGCTGAGGTGAAGAAGCAGTGGGGCAAGATCGACTTCGTGGTCCACGCCATTGCGTTCGCGGACAAGGACCAGCTCGACGGCCGCTATCTTGAGACCACGCAGGAAAACTTCACCAACTCCATGCTGATCTCGTGCTACTCGCTGACCGCGATCACCCAGCGCGCCGAGCATCTGATGACCGACGGCGGCTCGATCCTGACGCTGTCGTATTACGGCGCGGAAAAGTGGATGCCGCATTACAACGTGATGGGCGTCGCCAAGGCCGCGCTCGAGGCCAGCGTGCGTTATCTCGCCGCCGATCTCGGTGAGAAGAACATCCGCGTCAACGCCATCTCGGCAGGACCGATCAAGACGCTCGCCGCATCGGGCATCGGCGATTTCCGCTACATCCTGAAGTGGAACGAAGCCAACGCACCGCTGCGCCGCAACGTCACGCAGGAAGAAGTCGGCGACAGCGCGATGTATCTGCTCTCCGATCTGTCGCGCGGCGTCACCGGCGAAGTGCATCACGTCGATTCCGGCTATCACGTCACGGGCATGAAGCGCCCCGAGGCGCCGGATATCTCGCTGGGCGGTAAGGAATAACGTCGCCGAAACGCGGGCGTCATCCTGAGGTGCGAGCGACGTGTGTCGCGAGCCTCGAAGGATGAAATGAATATTGTCATGTCGCACCGCCATCCTTCGAGGCTCGTGCTTCGCACTCGCACCTCAGGATGACGGCCAGGAAGAAGCTGATCGAACCCATGCCATCTCCCACCGTTTACTTCGTCCGTCACGGCCAGACCGAATGGAACGCTGCGGGCCGCTTTCAGGGTACGCAGGACATTCCGCTGAACGATCTCGGCAAGGAGCAGGCGATCCGCTCCGGCGAACTGCTGGTCGATATCCTCGCGCGCGATTCCCACACCCCGGCGAAGATGCCGTTCGTGTCGTCGCCGCTCGGCCGCGCGCGCAACACGATGGAACTGTTGCGCGCCGCGCTCGGCGTGCCGCCGCACGGCTACGAGCTGGACGATCGCCTGCGCGAGATCGGCTACGGCCATTGGGAAGGCTCGACCTTGCCGCAGATGGAGCTGTCGCATCCGGAGGTTTTTGCGGAGCGCCAGATCGACAAATGGGGCGTGCCGCCGCCGGGCGGCGAGAGCTACGCCTCGGTGACCATCCGCATGCGCGACTGGTACGACTCGCTGATTCAGGACACGATAGCGGTGTCCCATGGCGGCTCGATGCGGGCGCTTTTGGTGGCGCTCGATGTCGAGACGCCGGTCGGCGCGGCAGAGCTGACCGTGGAGCAGGGCGTGGTCTATGTTTTCGCCGACGGGCAGGTCACGAAGCATAGTTAATGCTTCCTTAACGTGACACTTTAAGCGCCTCGCATTTGACCCTAACGGGGCCGCGCGTTACGACTTTACGTCAATTTTCGCGAATAGGGGCCCAGCGGCCCGTCGGGTAATTTCCTATGTCCTTCAACACCTTCGGCCATATGTTTCGCGTCACGACCTTCGGCGAAAGCCACGGGCCGGCACTCGGCTGTGTGGTCGATGGCTGCCCCCCAAACATCCCGCTGACTGTCGATGAGATTCAACTGGATCTCGACCGTCGCCGCCCCGGCCAGTCGCGGTTTACGACCCAGCGGCAGGAAGCCGATCAAGTGAAAATCCTGTCCGGCGTGATGGACACGGACAAAGGCCAGGTCACCACCGGCACGCCGATTGCGCTGATGATCGAGAACACCGACCAGCGCTCGAAGGACTATTCCGAGATCAAGGACAAGTTTCGTCCGGGTCATGCCGACTTCACCTACGAGGCGAAGTACGGCCTGCGCGATTATCGCGGCGGCGGGCGCTCCAGCGCGCGCGAGACCGCGGCGCGTGTCGCGGCCGGCGCCGTGGCGCGGAAAATCATGCCCGACGTGAGGGTGCGCGGCGCGCTGGTGCAGATGGGCCCGCACAAGGTCGACCGCGCCGCATGGGATTGGGATGAGGTCGGTCGCAATCCGTTCTTCTGCCCCGACAAGGCCAAGGCTGAGTTCTTCGCCGAGTATCTCGACGACATCCGCAAGCGCGGCTCCTCGATCGGCGCGGTGATCGAGGTTGTCGCCGAAGGGGTGCCTGCGGGTCTGGGCGCACCAATCTACGGCAAGCTCGACAGCGATCTCGCGCTGGCGCTGATGAGCATCAACGCGGTGAAGGGCGTCGAGATCGGCGCGGGCTTCGGCGCCGCCGAACTGCACGGCGAGGAAAACGCCGACGAAATGCGCATGGGCAATAACGGCCCGGTGTTTCTGTCGAACCATGCTGGCGGCATTCTCGGCGGCATCTCGACCGGGCAGGCAGTCGTCGCGCGCTTCGCGGTGAAGCCGACCTCATCGATCCTGACGCCACGCCGCACCATCGACAAATCCGGCGCGGACACCGACATCATGACCAAGGGCCGTCACGATCCCTGCGTCGGCATTCGCGCAGTTCCGGTGGGCGAGGCGATGATGGCTTGCGTGATCGCCGATCACCTGCTGCGTCATCGCGGGCAGGTGGGCTAACACACCAGATCGCTTGTCGTCGGAAAACGGACCTATGCAGGCAGTAAACCTTCAGGGCGTCACGGACTGGCTGATCAACGGAGCGCAGTCGGCAAGGCGTGTCGATGAGTTCGTGATCCAGACGTGCGAACGCATGATCGATGGCGGCATACCGCTGTCGCGCGTCGGCGTATTCGTCACCACGCTTCATCCCAACATGGTCGGCCGCAATTTCATCTGGCGTCGCGGTTCTGGCGTGACCATGGGCAGCATGGCCTACGGCTCCGAGGAGTCCGACGACTATCTCTCAAGCCCGCTCGCCACTGTGTTCGAGCAGGGGCTGGAAGTGCGGCGACGGCTGCTGGACGAGAAAGTCGGCAACTCGCCGTTTCTTGCAGAGATGCGCGCCAGCGGCGCGACCGATTACATCGCGCTCCCGCTTCACATGTCCGACGGCGAAATTCATGCGTCGAGCTGGATGACGCAGCACGCCGAGGGTTTCAGCGATGCCCAGATCGACGGTTTGCGCTCGCTGCTGCCGTCGCTGACGCGCATGATCGAAATCTGGCTGCTGCGGCGAACGGCGGCGGGTCTGCTCGACAACTATGTCGGGGCGCGGGCGGGAGCACGCATTCTCGCCGGGCAGATCCGCCGCGGCCACACCGAGTCCATGCAAGCCGCGATCTGGCTTTCGGACCTACGCGGCTTCACGCCGCTGTCGGACCGGCTGTCGTCCGAAGCCGTGGTCGATGTGCTCAACACCTATTTCGACTGTCAGGTGCCGGCGATTTTGGACCATGGCGGCGAAGTTCTGAAATTCATGGGCGACGGCCTGCTTGCAGTGTTTCCGATCAGCGACAAGGAAGGCGATACGGAAACCGTCTGCCGGCGCGCGCTGGAGGCTGCGCGCGCGTGCCGCGCCAGTGTGGCGGCGATGACTTATGCCTATGAGAGCGAAACGCTCGACAACTTCCGCTTCGGGCTGGCGCTGCATGTGGGCAAGGTGCTGTACGGCAATATCGGCGGCGGCGACCGGCTCGATTTCACCTGTATCGGCCCGGCGGTGAATCTGGCCGCCCGCATCGAGAAGATCGCCGGACGTCTTAACCGCACCGTGCTGGCGTCTACCGAATTCGCCGGTCACGTTGATGCGGGATGGACCGACCTCGGCCTGTTCTCTGTGGCGGGATTTTCCGCCGCCGAGCGTGTGTATGGCCTGGCGGACGAGACGCCTCACGGCGCGCGGCAGCCGGAGCCCTCGGCCCGCGCAAACTAGCACCAACCATCGCCTCAAAAGAAAACGGCGGCTGTGAAGCCGCCGTTTTTGTCATGTGATGAAGATTACGCTTTAGGCGGCGCGCACGTTGGTGAGGAATTTCTCGACCTCGATCTTGAGGCGGTTGCTGTCGGTGGACAGCATCTGAGCAGCGGAGAGCACCTGGCCGGAGGCGGCGCCGGTTTCACCCGCGCCGCGGCTGACGTTGGTGATGCTGGTGGCGACTTCGCCGCTCAGCGATGCAGCCTGCTGGACATTGCGCGCGATTTCCTGCGTCGCCGCGCCCTGTTCCTCGACTGCTGCTGCGATCGTCGACGAGATTTCCGAGATCAGCGTGATGGTCTTGCCGATTTCCTTGATGGTCGAGACCGATTCCTGCGTCGCGGTCTGCATGCCCGCCACCTGAGCGCTGATTTCGTCGGTGGCCTTGGCGGTCTGGGCGGCCAGCGCCTTCACTTCGGAAGCAACCACGGCGAAGCCGCGGCCGGCGTCGCCGGCACGGGCGGCCTCGATGGTGGCGTTGAGTGCGAGCAGGTTGGTCTGTTCGGCCACCGCCGTGATCAGCTTCACCACGTCGCCGATGCGGCTTGCGGCCTGCGACAGTTCGGTGATGCTGGTGTCGGTCTTCTGCGCCTGACGCACCGCCTCCGAGGCGATACGGCTGGACTCCTGGACCTGACGGCCGATCTCACCGACCGACGAGGTGATTTCCTCGGTGGCGACGGCCACCGACTGGACGTTGCTGGACACTTCCTGCGACGAATTCGCCGCCTCGCCGGAAATCCGGCCGGTCGATTCTGCCGTCGTGGTCAGGGTATTGGCGGCAGCCTCGAGTTCAGTCGATGACGACGACAGCGAGTTGACCAGTTCGCCGATCAGTTTTTCGAAGTCGCGGGTGATGCCGTCGACGCGCTGGCCGCGTGCAATTTTGGCGTCGGCGTCGGCTGCGGCGGCCTCGTCGGCGGCCTTCTTGGCGATCAGGGCTTCCTTGAAGACCTGCAGTGTGTCGGCCATGGTCCCGATTTCGGTCTTCTCGCCCTGATGCGGCACGTCGGCGGAGAGATCGCCTTCGCCGAGCGCCTTCATCGGCGTGACAATCGAGGCAATGCCCTTTGTCACGTCGCGGATCAGATAGAATCCAGCGATAAAGCCGAGAACGATGGCAAGGCCGAGCGCAATCAGGACCATCCTGAAGGCGGCGTGATAGCTGTCGGTGGCGGCCTGGCCGGCGTCGTCGGCGCCCTTGTTATTGAGATCGACGTCCTTCTTCAGGACGCCGTCGGCCTTGATCCCGATCAGGTTGACGGTCATCGTATTCAGGTCATGCGCTTCGCGGGGGTATGAGCCGGCGGCCTTGCGCGACAGGGCCATCACCTCGTGGGAGCCCTTCTTGTAGCTTTCCCACACCTCAACCCATTCGTTGTACAGCGCGCGCTCCTCCGGCGACGTGATCAGCTTCTCGTAGGCCTGGCGGAGCTTGGAGTTGCTTTCGACAACCAGCTCCAGCGTCTTTTCCTGCGCCAGCTTCTCTTCGATCAGTTCCGACAGCATGTGCTCGCGGATTACGTTGCGATAGGTGATGACACCGGCGCGCAGTTCGCCGAGCACGCGTACGCTGGGCAGCCAGCTGTTCTGGATTTCGGAGGCGCTGGTGTGGATTCCCTGCATCTGCCGGACGGCGAGCAGTCCCATGACCGTCATGGCCACGAGCAGGAATGCGATAACGGCAGTGAGCTTGGCGCGAATGGACATCCTGGAGAGCATGGTGGAATCCTGAGTCTTTCTGACTGATGGATGGTCGGCGGCGTGGGCGATATGCCGGGGCGGCGGTGGCTGATCGAACGCCGGCCGCCTTGCAACGGATTCGGATTCGCTCATTTTCAATCTCGTTGCGTGAGGTGAAATGTTCGTAAAGGTTGTCCGCATCCGGTGTCGGAAAACGCGTTTCGCTTGCGGCGTTTGTGCCGATGCCGGTTGCGCGGAGCGCATGCGTCGCTGTGCGCCTAATTCCATGCAAAAAGCCGGCGGTGCTTTCGCGCCGCCGGCTTCAGAAATGTTCGCCAGGCGAATCGCGTCAGGCGGCGCGGATCGTCGAGAGGAAGTTGCGCACTTCCATCTGCAGGTGATTGCTTTCCTTCGACAGCGACTGCGCGGCGGAAAGCACCTGCGCTGAAGCTGCACCGGTCTCGCCGTTGCTGCGGTCCACGTCGGTGATGTTGGTCGCGACGCGCATGCTGAGCTCGGCGGCCTGCTGCACATTGCGAGCGATCTCCTGCGTCGCCGCACCCTGTTCTTCCACCGCTGCCGCGATCGTCGCTGAGATTTCCGACATCAGGTTGATGGTGGCGCTGATCTCCTTGATCGTGACCACGGAATCGCCGGTGGCGATCTGCATGTCCGAGATCTGCGCGGTGATCTCGTCGGTCGCCTTTGCGGTCTGGGCCGCGAGTGCCTTGACCTCGGAGGCGACCACCGCAAAGCCGCGGCCGGCTTCGCCCGCGCGTGCGGCTTCGATGGTGGCATTGAGGGCAAGCAGGTTGGTCTGGTCGGCGATGGCGGTAATGAGCTTCACCACGTCGCCGATGCGATTGGCGGCCTGCGACAGCTCCGCGATGCTGGAGTCGGTCTTCTCGGCCTGCTGGACGGCGACCTGGGCGACGCGGCTGGATTCGAGCACCTGACGGCCGATTTCCTGTACCGAGGAGGTGATTTCCTCGGTGGCGGTGGCGGTGGACTGGATGCTTTCCGAGACGTCATGCGATGCGTTCGCCGCCGCGCTGGAGAGCTGCCGGGTGTTGTCGGCGGCATTGGTCAGCGTGCTGGCTGTGGCTTCCATTTCGGTGGAGGCCGACGACAGAGAACTGATCAGTTCGCCGATCATGCCTTCGAAGCTGCCCGTGGCCTTGTCCAGCATTTCGGCGCGGCGCATCTTGACGCCGGCTTCGGCGGCAGCGGCCTCGTCGGCAGCCTTCTTGGCGATCATGGCGTCCTTGAACACCTGCACGGTATCGGCGATCTGGCCGATCTCGGTGCTCTCGCCCTGATGGGGAACCTGCGTGGTGAGGTCGCCGGTGGCCAATGCGCGCATCGGGGTCAGGACCGAGCCGATCCCGCGGGCGACATCGCGCACGATCAGGACAGCGGCGCAAAGCCCGGCCAGCACCATGGCGACCAGAGCCGCCAGCACGATCCGGAACGCCATGTCATAGTCGCTCTCGGCCTTCTGGCCGGAAGCTGCGGCGCCATTGTCGTTCAACTCGACGAGTTTCGTCAGCACTGCGTCCATGCTGCGGCCGGCGACGGTCGCGCGCTGCGCATTGACCGCCCGGGCCTGCGCAGTTTCGCGTTTGCGGGCATGGGCGATGACTTCGTCAGCGGCTTCGCGGAAGGTCTTCCACGTCGCCGACAGTTCCTTGTAAAGAGCGGCTTCCTGCGGCGAGGAAATCAGCGGCTCATAAGCCTTGTTCGCGGTGTCGTAATCCTTGGCGCGGGCATCGAGATTGCGCTGGATATCTGCCATGAACTTCTCGTCCGGCTCGGTCAGGTAGTCGCGCAGCACCGCCCGGTAGCGCGCCGACTGGGTCCGCAATTCGCCGACCAGGCGAACGCTCGGCAGCCAGCTATTCTTGATGACCTGCGCGGAGGCATTAATGGCCCGCATTTCGACGATGGCGAAAAGGCCCATGGCCGTGAGGGCAACGAGCAGGATGGAAACGAGGGCGATAAGCTTGGTTCTGATGGAGAGCCGGGAAAGCATGAAACGGTCCTTTTAAGGTCTTTCTGACCCGTTCAAGAAAACGCGGGTACGAATCCAAACGCTGGTGCTTGGCCGTCGAAATGATTTCGACGCCTGGGAAGGCTTGGCGGTGATGGCAATTTCCAGTCGGTAGCCCGTCCTCAATGAGGGGCGATCCGCGATCCGAAACGTAAACAAATTCCGTGAAATGTTGGTAAATGCCTCCGGATCAGGCAGCCGACCCTGAAAAAGGCCGTGAACGGAGTTGCTGTGTACAGAAGTGCGCGGTTCCGGGTTCCAGCTTTCCGGTTCGGGCGGACCGTGCCACCATTGCGATCTGAACGACGGGAGGTCCGCCATGCGCTGGTGTGTCTCGATCGGAGCGGTGCTTGTAGCGGGCGCGATCGCCGGCGGGGATGTCCCCGTCGTGGCGGCACCGGCCACACCTTCGCCCGCGCCGGCCGCAACTGAGGCCAAGGTCGATGTCGAACTGATCCTTGCGGTCGACGTCTCCTATTCCATGGACATGGACGAACTGGCGCTTCAGCGCGAAGGCTATGCGCTCGCGGTTACCTCGAAAGAGTTCTTGCAGGCGCTGAAGACCGGGCCGACCGGCAAGGTCGCGGTGACGTACTTCGAATGGGCGGCCTCAACCGACCAGAAGATCGTCGTGCCGTGGCGCGTGATCGATGGCCCGGAATCGGCCGGGGCGCTGGCCGAGGAAATCCTGAAAGCGCCGCTGCGCCGCGCCTCGCGCACCTCGATCTCGGGCGCGATCAATTTCGCCATGCCGCTGTTCGAGGCCAACGAGTATCAGGGGCTGCGCCGGGTGATCGATATTTCGGGCGACGGGCCGAACAACAACGGCGAGCCGGTGACGGTGGCGCGCGACGCAGCGCTGGCCAAGGGCATCACCATCAACGGCCTGCCGATCATGTCCAAGGAAACCAACTACGCGACCATGGATATCGAGAATCTCGACATCTATTACGAAGACTGCGTGATCGGCGGCGCGGGATCGTTCGTGGTGCCGATCAAGACCAAGGAGAAATTCAAGGAGGCGATCCGGACCAAGCTGGTGCTCGAAGTCGCGCATCGGGTGCCCGAGCCGCGCATCGTGCCGGCCGCCGCTCGTGAGCCGCGCGTCTCATGCCTGATCGGCGAGAAGATCTGGCAGGAGCGGTGGGGACGGTAGTCAGCTCGTCGGCTGACGTTAAGCGAAACTCGCCCGAAAAATCCGATGTCGTCCCGGCGAAGGCCGGGACCCATAACCACTGACCTCTCGTTGGAAGAGGGTCGTTGTGGATATCTTTGCAAAATGCACTGACGGGGATGATGGGTCCCGGCCTTCGCCGGTACGACCTGCGGCGTCAAGTCACCACCGCCTGAATCTCGCCACCAGTTCCACATGCGGGGTGTGCCGAAACTGATCGACCGGTGTAACGCTGTCGATTTTGAATCCACCGTCAATGAGAATACGTGCGTCGCGCGCGAAAGTCGCCGGATTGCAGGAGACCGCGACCGCGAGTGCGATTTTGCTGGCAGCCAGTTGCTGTGACTGCGCCTGCGCGCCCTGTCGCGGCGGATCGAACACCACGCAATCATAATCCCGCAATTCCTGCGGCATCAGCGGGCGGCGAAACAGGTCGCGCGCCTCGGCCTTGATCGGCTTGAGGCCTTGCGTCAGCTTCACAGCGTTCTGCAGCGCCGTCACCGCGACCGCATCGCTGTCGAACGCCGACACCTTGAATTTTTCCGCAAGGCGAAACGCGAATGGACCGAACCCGCAAAACAGATCGGCGATATGCTTCGCGCCTTTGCAGCGGGCGAAGGCGAGTTCAGCCAACGTTTCCTCACCCAAGGCCGTCGGCTGCATGAACGAACCCGGCGGCAGCGTGACCTGCGCCTTGCCGACGCGCACCACCGGCGGCTTGCGCATGATGACCAGTTCGCCGTGGCGCGTCAGCCGCGCGAGATTGTGCTTCTCGGCGAGCTTTGACAGGGACGTCAGCAGCGCCGTGCCGAGCGGGCCGGACCCGCGCACATCAACGTCGAGCCCGTTGTCCGCCGCGGTGATCTGAATATCGAGCGGCTTGCTGACCGGCCTGAGCAATTCGGCGATCTCGTTCGCGGCCTCGATTGCGCCCTGCATCGCCGGATCGAGGATCGGGCAGTGATCGATGGCGATGATCTCGTGGCGCCCGGCGGCCGCGAAGCCGACGCGCAGGATGCCTTGCTGGCTCTGCCGCGCATGCAGCGTCATGCGGCGGCGGCCGGTGCCGTGCGCGTCGACCAGTTCGCCGACCTCGCAGTCGATCCCGGCGTGGTGCAGCGTGTCGATGACAAGCTGGCGCTTCCAGTTCCGATACGCATCAGGCTGCCAGTGCTGGATCGCGCAGCCGCCGCAGGTGCCGAAATGCGGGCAGAACGGATCGATGCGCTCCGGGCTTGCGTTTACCACATGCGCAAGCGCGCGGCGATCCGGATGTCCGGGTGAGGGCAGCACATCGACGGCTTCGCCGCCGAGCGCATAGGGCACGTAGATGTTTGCGCCGTCGGCAAGCGCAACGCCGTCGCCGAAATGGCCGACATGATCGATGGTGAGGCGTTCGGTCATGATCTCTAGCCGCGCCGCGCGCCGATGAAGAACTCGACGTTGCCATCGCCGCCTGCAATCGAGGACGGAAAGACCTTGATGTCGGTGCAACCCAGCGATTCCGTGAAGGTCGCGATATCGTCGCACACCGCACGATGCACCGCCTCGTCGCGGATGATGCCTTTCTTGGAATGTTTTCGCTCGGCCTCGAACTGAGGCTTTATGAGCGCGAGCAGATAGGTCGGCGCGGCCGCGATCGGCAATACCGCAGGCAGGACAAGCTTCAGTGAAATGAAGCTGACATCGATCACCACGACATCGGGCCGAATCTCGAGGCGTCTGCCGGCGAGCGAGCGGATATCGGTTTCCTCCATCGAAACAATTTTGGGGTTTCCCTGCAGGCTTGGATGCAGTTGCCCGCGACCGACATCAATGGCGTAGACAAGGCTTGCGCCGTTGGCGAGAAGCACTTCGGTAAAGCCGCCGGTCGATGCGCCGACATCGACGCAGACGTGATCTTCAAGGTCGATCGGGTATTGCTCCAGCGCGCCGCTAAGCTTGACGCCGCCGCGCGACACCCACGGATGCGCGGGCTCGGCCGTGATCTCTGCGTCCGTTGCGATGGTTTCCGACGGTTTCTGAACCGGCTTGCCATTGGCGATGACGCGGCCAGCCTCAATGGCGGCCTGCGCGCGGGCGCGGCTTTCAAACAAGCCGCGCTCAACCAGCAGAAGGTCCGCGCGCTTGCGTTCGGCCATGTCCTGCCTTGTCAGATGTGCTTTGCCTGTAATCGTCAGGCCAGCTTCACAGTCGCGGACGCCTTGTCCTTGCCCATCGCCTCGAACACCTTGGCGACGATGCCCTTGGCATCAAGACCAGCCTGCGCATACATCGCCGCCGGCGAGTCGTGATCGATGAATGTATCCGGCAGCACGAGATTGCGCACACGCACGTGGCCGTCGAGCGCGCCATGATCGGCCAGCGCCTGCAGCACGTGGGTGCCGAAGCCGCCGATCGAGCCTTCCTCGATGGTGATGAGAACGTCGTGCTTGCGCGCGAGTTTCAGAATCATGTCGAGGTCGAGCGGCTTCATGAAGCGCGCGTCGGCGACAGTGGTGGACAATCCCAGTGTATCGAGTTCATCGGCAGCCTTGAGACATTCGCCAAGGCGCGCGCCGAATGACAGCAGCGCCACTTTCGATCCTTCGCGCATGATGCGGCCCTTGCCGATCGGCAGCGGCACACCGACTTCCGGCATGTCGACGCCGCGGCCTTCGCCGCGCGGATAACGCAGCGCGCTCGGCGCATCGTCGATTGCGACCTGGGTCGCGACCATGTGAACAAGATCGGCTTCATCCGCCGCCGCCATGATGACGAAGCCGGGGAGGCAGCCGAGATAGGCGTTGTCGAACGAACCGGCATGGGTCGGGCCGTCCTGGCCGACAAGGCCGGCGCGGTCGATGGCGAAACGCACCGGGAGATGCTGGATCGCCACGTCATGCACGACCTGATCATAGCCGCGTTGCAGGAATGTCGAATAGATTGCGCAGAACGGCTTGAAACCCTCGGTGGCAAGGCCTGCCGCGAACGTCACGGCATGCTGCTCGGCGATGCCGACATCGAACGTGCGATCCGGGAAGGCCTTGCCGAAGATATCGACGCCGGTGCCGCCCGGCATCGCCGCGGTGATGGCGACGATCTTGTCGTCCTTCTGCGCTTCCTTCACCAGGCTTTGTCCGAACACGTTGGTGTAGGACGGCGCGTTGGATTTTACCTTGGTCTGTGCGCCGGTCGCGACATCGAACTTGGCAACAGCGTGATACTTGTCGTCAGACGCTTCGGCGGGCGCGTAGCCCTTGCCCTTTTGCGTGACGACGTGAATCAGGATCGGCCCGGTTGGCGCGTCGCGCACATTGGTCAGCACAGGCAGCAGGTGATCGAGGTTGTGACCGTCGATAGGGCCGACATAGAAGAAGCCGAGTTCTTCAAACAGCGTGCCGCCGGTCACCATGCCGCGTGCGTATTCCTCGGCGCGCAATGCGCGATCCTCGAAGAATTTCGGCAGCTTGTGCGCAAGGTTTTTCAGCGCCTCGCGTGCCGAGGCATAGGTCTGGCTCGACAGCAGCCGCGCCAGATAAGCCGACATCGCGCCGACCGGCGGCGCGATCGACATATCGTTGTCGTTGAGAATAACGATCAGGCGCGAATGCATCGCGCCGGCATTGTTCATCGCCTCATAGGCCATGCCGGCGGACATCGATCCGTCACCGATCACGGCAATCACGTTGTTTTTGCCGCCGGTGAGATCGCGCGCCACGGCCATGCCAAGGCCGGCCGAAATCGACGTTGAGGAATGCGCGGCTCCGAACGGATCGTATTCGCTCTCGGCGCGCTTGGTGAAGCCGGACAGGCCGCCTCCGGTGCGCAGCGTGCGGATACGATCGCGGCGGCCGGTGAGAATCTTGTGTGGATAGGCCTGATGACCGACATCCCAGATGATGCGGTCGGCCGGCGTGTTGAACACGTAGTGAAGCGCGGTGGTCAGTTCGACCACGCCGAGGCCCGCGCCGAAATGGCCGCCGGTCACCGACACCGTGTTGATGGTCTCCAGCCGCAGTTCATCGGCGAACTGGCGCAGTTGCTCGGGCTTCAGCTTGCGCAGCAGGTCAGGCGTCGGCGCAGCGTCGAGGAGAGGAGTCTTGCTCGAATTTGACACTTCAATTTATCCGCAATGATTTTGGGGCGCCCGGCCTGGCTATATAATGCCCAAAAAGGCCCGAAACGGACCCGTGACTTATACCAATTCCAAAACAATGCCAATCCGTTAGGCGGTGCCGAAAAGTCTCACTTTTTGGGCATAACGAGGTTGGAACTGGGCTGTTAGGGCGCTGAATTGGCCCGTTGCGGGCTCCAAGTTCAGATATCGTCCCCGCGCAGGCGGGGATCCATAACTAACTACCGGGCCACCTGCCAAAACGGGGCCCAATATCGTCTGAGAATCTAACTGCAAGGAGTGTGGGTCTTCGCCTGCGCGGTGACGGCCGGAGCAAGATCAAACGTAACGATGATGCATCGCCCGAATTTACTGAACGTCGAGTGGCTCGGTGCCCGCGGCCTGACCTGACGCGTCGGTGGTGATCTTGTCGACGCGGGCTTCGGCCTGGCGCAGCAGTTCTTCGCAGCGGCGCTTGAGGCTTTCGCCGCGCTCATAGATCGCAACCGATTCCTCGAGCGGCACCTTGCCGTCCTCGAGGCGCTTCACGATCGTTTCCAGTTCCTCGATTGCGCGCTCGAAGCTGAGCTTCTTGACGTCCGCATGGGGAGTGTCGGCCATGGTCGCTTTCCGAGTTGCGAGTCCTGAATCGGTGAGAGCGCTGCCGAATCTAGAAACGATTTGCGGGCGCAATGTGGCGGTAATCTAGCGCGGGAAATTCCCGTTGTCATTGCCGGGCTTGACCCGGCAATCCATCGCTTTGCAAGAATCTGCTGAAGAGGATGGATGCGCGGGTCAAGCCCGCGCATGACGGCTCATAATTTGGCGGACGATGAAACAAAACCCTAGTTGTTCATCAGCGCGGCGACGTGGACGGCGACCGAATCCCGCAAGCCCTGCAGATCGTAACCGCCTTCCAGCACGGAGACGATCCGTCCCTCGGCCGACTGGTCGGCGATCTCCATCAGCTTGCGCGTGACCCAGGCGAAATCTTCTTCGCGCAATTCGAGACTGCCGAGCGGATCGCGCCAGTGCGCATCGAAGCCCGCCGAGATCACGATCAGTTCGGGCTCGAAGGCTTCCAGCCGTGGGAGAATAGCAAGGTCGAAGGCTTCGCGGAATTCGCGGCTGCCGTTGCCGGCGCGCAGCGGTGCGTTGACGACAGTGTCCTGATCGCCGCGCTCCTGCGTGCTGCCGGTGCCGGGAAACAGCGGCATCTGATGGGTGGACGCATACATCACGGTCGGATCGGCCCAGAAGATTTCCTGGCTGCCGTTGCCGTGATGAACATCGAAATCCACCACGCAGGCGCGCGTGATGCCGTACTTGCGCTGCGCGTAACGCGCGGCGATCGCAGCGCTGTCGAAGAAGCAGAAGCCCATCGGTCGCGCGGTTTCGGCGTGATGCCCCGGCGGGCGGGTGCCGACAAAGGCATTGGTCCGCTTGTTTTTCATCACCGCATCGACGGCAGCAACCGCGCCGCCGGTGGCGCGCAACGCCGCTTCCAGCGTGCCCGGTGACATCGAGGTGTCGCCGTCGAGATAGATCATTCCTTCTTTCGGAGAAATGTGCCGCAGTTCGTCGATGTATTCGTTGCTGTGACACAGCGAGACCACATCGAGATCGGCCACCGGCGCTTCAACGCGCACCAGCGTCTTGAACGGCTCGGCTGACAATCCTTCTTCGATGGCACGCAGACGATCCGGCCGTTCGGGATGGCCGGGGGCGGTCACATGGTTCAGGCCAGCGGAGGTGTGATAATAGAGTGTCGGCATGGAACGCTGTTCTTTCGCTATGAAAGCGTCTGGCGGCTT
The DNA here is from genome assembly GCA_040387615.1 of Pseudomonadota bacterium. Taxonomy (GTDB): domain Bacteria; phylum Pseudomonadota; class Alphaproteobacteria; order Rhizobiales; family Xanthobacteraceae; genus Afipia. The sequence goes on from JAZKDK010000029.1 coordinate 17,277, forward strand.
CGATCGAAGCAGTTCCGCTCCCGGTTAGCCATCGGACAACCATGGATAAAAGACGTGGATGCCCGGCACAAGGCCTGTGCTTGGGCTGGCCGTAGCCAGACCCGTGTGCCGGGCATGACGGTCAATCCGGATTTCAAGCGTCAATTCTGCGCGATAATACGCACTCAGGCCTTCTTCTTGCGTGCGAAAAAGGCGCTGAACGCGTTACGCGCTTCGTCGGATTTGAGCCGTTCGCCGAAATGATGCGATTCCTCGTCCATCCTGCGCAGTACGTCCTCCCGCGCCGGCTTGAGCAGCTTGCGGGTCAGCGCCACAGCGTCCTTCGGCAGCGCACCGATTTCGCGGGCGATCTTGCGCGCCTCGACTTCGGTATGTCCGGGCGCGACCACCGCGTTGACGAACCCGGCCTCGCGGGCTTCCTCCGCAGTGACGGTCCGGCCCATCACCAGCATCGAGAAGGCGCGCTGATGTCCCATGGTGCGCGGCGCGAGCAGGCTGGAGGCCGCCTCCGGCACCAGACCGAGATGAATGAACGGTGTCGAGAACGTCGCGGTGGTTGAGGCGAGAACGTAGTCGCAGTGAAACAGCATCGTGGTGCCGACGCCGACGGCGATACCGTCCACCGCGCCGATCAGCGGCTTCTCGTTGTAGGCGAGCGCCTTCAGAAACTGCGTCGCGGCCATCGGGCGCGCACTGTCGTCGTTCGACGTATTGGCTCGCGCGAAATCCTCAAGGTCGTTGCCCGCGGTGAACACGCCGGAGCCGCCGGAGATCACGATGCTGCGGATATCCGGATCGGACTGCGCGGATTTAATCGCGTCGGCCATCGCGGTGTACATGCCCTGCGTCAGCGCGTTCTTCTTGTCGGGCCGCCGCATGGTGATGATGCGCGCGCTATCCTCGTCGGTGACAATTACGTGGTCGGTCATGGTCGTTCCCTGAATGGGCAACGCGCTGCAGCATGGCTGGCGCCGCCTGTTGGTTCATCCTACATCATTGGCCAGAACAGGAATAATGGCCAATCGATTTCCGCCCCAGCTTCGTGAAGGGACACAGCCATGCAGCAACTGACCGGTATTCATCATTTGACGGCGATTTCGGCGCACGCCAAGGGCAATCTGGCTTTTTATACCGGCGTGCTGGGGATGCGGCTGGTCAAAAAGACCGTCAATCAGGACGATGTCAGCGCCTACCACCTGTTCTATGCGGACGGGAAGGCCAACCCGGGCACCGACCTGACCTTCTTCGACTGGCCTGCGGCGCGGGAACATCGAGGCACCCGCAGCGTGTCGCGCACCGGGTTGCGGGTCAACGGCGAAAAGACGCTGGCCTTCTGGCAGGACCGGTTCATCAAGCTCGGCGCCCATGTCGGCAAGGTGACCGAGGTTGATGGCCGCCTGACGCTGCCGTTCGAAGACCCTGAAGGCCAGCGGCTGGTGCTGGTCGATGACGGCGGTCGCGGCGAGGCGCATCCCTGGGAGAAAAGTCCGGTCCCGGCGGAACATCAGATCCGCGGCCTCGGCCCGATCGTGCTGAACGTGCCCGATCTCGCGCGCACCGCGCGCGTGCTTGTGGATGTGATGAACATGAAACGCGTGCGCGACTACGCCTCGCCCGATGGCGAGCATCGCATCGACGTGTTTTCGATGGGCGAGGGCGGGCCTGCGGCGGAACTGCATGTGCTCGAACAGAAGGATCTGCCGGCGTCGCGTCAGGGCGCGGGCGGCGTGCATCACGTCGCGTTCCGCACGCCGGATGAGACGCAGTATCACGCCTGGACGGCGCGGCTTTCCGAGTTCGGCATTCATTCCAGCGGCGAGATCGATCGCTTCTATTTCCGCAGCCTGTATTTCCGCGAACCGAACGGCATCCTGTTCGAGATCGCCACCGACGGGCCGGGCTTCGCTACGGATGAAGCGATGGAGACGCTCGGCGAGAAACTGGCGCTGCCGCCGTTCCTCGAGGCGCGCCGCAGGGAAATCGAAGCGGGGCTAAAGCCGCTGGCGTGATACCGTTTTTAGCCTGCGGTTCGATACAGAAGAATTCGTCATCACCGGGCTTGACCCGGTGATCCATCTTTCAAGAAAATTTTGCGAAGCAGATGGATGGCCGGGTCAAGCCCGGCCATGACATTCAGCGTTTACGCCACCAGCACGGCGTCCGCGCCCGTGACAGCTGCCGCGCTGTCCATCACGGTGCGTTCCAGCGCACCGGACTGCACAGTGACATTCTCCGCGAAGAACCGAGCCAGCGTGACGTAACGCTGCGCATCGTTCTGCAGCGCTTCGTCGGTGCGCGCGGCCAGCGCCTCGTTCGCCAGCATGCAGCCGCCAAGCGTGGTCGAGAACATCCGCAGGTAAGGCGTCGCACCCGCCAGCGCTTCCGCAGGCGAGCTTGCGATCTTTTCCAGCAGCCACTTGCTGGTGCGCTCCACCGAGGCAACTGCATCACGCAGCTTTTCGCCCGTGGTCCCGAAGGCCGGATCGTTGGAGGCTTCGACCTTCTTCACGATCGCGGTCAGTTCGCCAAGCAGATCCCACACCGCTTCGCCGCCGGACATGGCGAGCTTGCGCATCACGAGGTCGTTGGCCTGCACGCCATTGGTGCCTTCATAGATGGTGAGAATACGCGCATCGCGGACGTATTGCGCAGCACCTGTTTCTTCCATGAAGCCCATGCCGCCGTGCACCTGCACGCCGATGGCCGCGACCTCGTTGCCGATGTCGGAGGAGAACGCCTTCGCCATCGGGGTCAGCAGTGCGCCACGCGCCGCAGCCTTCGCTTTCACCTTCGGATCGGTGGCGCGGTGCGACACGTCGATGGCGACTGCAGTCGCGTAGCAAATGGTGCGCGCTGCCGCCGTCATGCCGCGCATCAGCATCAGGTTACGCTTCACGTCCGGATACATGATGATCGGATCGGAGCCATCGCCCTTGCTGCCCAATGCCTTGCCCTGCTTACGCTCCTGCGCATAGGCCAGCGCGCGCTGATAGGCGCGGTCGGCGAGGCCGACACCCTGCAGGCCGACGCCGAGTCGCGCCTGATTCATCATGGTGAACATCGCGGCCATGCCGCCGTTTTCCTTGCCGACGAGCCAGGCGATGGTGCCTCCCTTGTCGCCCATGGTCATGGTGCAGGTCGGCGAGGCATGGATGCCGAGCTTGTGCTCGATGCCGCTGGCATAAATGTCGTTGCGTGCGCCGAGCGAGCCGTCGGCATTGACGAGATATTTCGGCGCCAGGAACAGCGTGATGCCCTTGCTGCCGGGAGGCGAGCCGGGCAGGCGCGCAAGAATGAAATGAACGATGTTGTCGCTCATGTCGTGGTCGCCATAGGTGATGAAGATCTTGGTGCCGAACAGGCGATAGGTGCCGTCGTCCTGCTTTTCCGCGCGCGTGCGCAGCGCGCCGACATCGGTGCCGGCCTGCGGCTCGGTGAGCTGCATCGAGCCCGGCCATTCGCCGGAAATCAGTTTGGCAAGGTAGATCTTTTTCAGTTCTTCGCTGCCGTGCGCATCGAGTGCGTCGATCGCGCTCAGGGTCAGCAGCGGGCAGAGGCCGAATGCGAGGTTCGACGCGCTCCAGATTTCGTTGACGGCAGAATGCACGGCGAGCGGCAGGCCCTGTCCGCCGAATTCCTCCGAGCCGGACACCGCGTTCCAGCCGCCGTCGCACCAGCGCTTGTAGGCATCGGGCCAGCCGGTCGCGGTGACGACGCCCTTGTCGGTGAGCTTGATGCCTTCGCGATCGCCGGTCTGATTCAGCGGATCGAGTACATCGGTGGCGAACTTGCCGGCTTCCTCGATCACTGCGGCCGAGAACTCCGGATCGTAACCATTATAATGTCCCGCTTCCACGGCCGCCAAAAGGCCGGCGCCGTGATTGAGGGAGAGGAGCATGTCGTTGATCGGCGCGCGGTAGGTCATGGCATGATCTCGCTGTTCGGGCAGGGGCCTCGGGCTCGGCTCGTTCCGCGCTACGGCCATTGGCCGGAGGCGGCAGAACGCCTGCAACTCGTTGTTCGCTGGTCTGTTTTCCTCGCGCCGGCAGGTCTTGTCCGGTCCGCCTGACGCCCTGTTGTCTTCCCATGAAAACGGCCGGCTCTCAACTGCGCCACAAGCCGATTTTCGCGGGCGCATGGCTGCTTTCGCCTGGGGGCTTTGTCCTGACCGGCCGCCGGCCGGTAGCTCTATCGTTCGCTGCTCCGGCGCGGCATTCGACGCCATGGCGGCCGGTTGCGGCGGAAAATAGCTGTGTTTGGCTGCATTTTGCCACCGAAAACCGGGGTTTCCACTTTGCCGGAAAATGCTCTAAGACCTGCGCTGCCACGGTGAATCGGTGCGGCTCATGACTTCCGTCACGGAAATCCGGCCGCCACCTTCCGACAACGAACGGCGTGAAGCGCTCAGGTCCAACCCTGCCGCAGACCGTTCGGCGCTATTGGGGCGTCGCCAAGTGGTAAGGCAGGGGATTTTGATTCCCCCATGCGGAGGTTCGAATCCTCCCGCCCCAGCCA
>JAZKDK010000030.1:0-8940 GCA_040387615.1 Pseudomonadota bacterium
TACGTCGTGGCCGGGCTTCGTCCCGGCCAATTGCGTTTTGAGCCACTTCTTTCCCCTCTCGCCTTGTGGGAGAGGGTGCCCGAGTGCAACGAGGGCGGGTGAGGGGTATGGATACGGCAGCGAACCTGATACCCCTCACCCGGCTCAATCTCGCCATGCTCGATTTCGCCATCCTCTCCCACAAGGGGAGAGGGGAAGAAAACAGCAGACGCCTTTGATAGACTGACCTCCATGATCGTTCTTGCCATCGATACCGCGCTGGACTACTGCGCCGCCGCCGTCCTGGACGCCGGCGCACGAACCATGATCGCGCACGAAACGCTGGAGATGAAGCGCGGCCATGCCGAGGCGTTGATGCCGCTGATCGCACGCGTCATGAAAGCCTCCGGCCTGCGTTACCTCGAGCTTGACCGCGTCGCCGTCACCACTGGCCCCGGCAGCTTTACCGGATTGCGCGTCGGCATTTCGGCGGCACGCGGCATCGGCCTTGCCGCCGACAAGCCGGTGATCGGCCTGACCACCCTGTCGGCCTATGTCGCGCCGCTGGTCGCCGAGCAACAAGACCAGCCGATTGTCGCCGCGATCGATGCCCGGCACGACCATGTTTATTTTCAGGTCGTCGCCGGTAACGGTGCAGCATTGATGCGGCCCGCCGTCGTTCCGATCGAGGATACCTTCGTGGCATCGCGCTTCGGCGCGCTGCGCATGGTCGGCAATGCAGCGCGCATCATAGCGGATCGCTGGCCGCGCAACGTCCCCGCACCATCCCTGGTCGATCCCAAACCCGGCCCCGATATCGCGTGGGTCGCATGGCTTGGCGCCGCCACCGAACCGGACGCCGCACCGCCCAAACCCTTCTATTTGCGGCTCCCCGACGCCAAGCCGAAGGCCGGGTTCTCCCTGCCGGACGCGCGGTCTTGAGCATGCCGCGCCTCCCTGCATTTCTCACCGGCTTGTTTCCGCAACTCTTCAAGCGGCCCGATGCCACGGTCGAGCCTGCGAACCTGCGCGATGCGCCGCGGCTGTCGCAACTGCATCGCGCGTCATTTCATCGCGGCTGGGGCACCGACGAATTCGAGCAGATCCTGATCGAGCGCAACGCGCTCGCGCATCGGCTGCGGCTCGGCGGATCCACCATCGGCTTTATCGTGTCGCGCACTGCAGCAGACGAAGCGGAAATCCTCTCGGTTGCAGTTGCACAGAAGCATCGCGGGCACGGATTTTCGCGCGACCTGCTGCGCACGCATCTCGGACATCTCGCGGGGCTCGGCCTGAAAACCGTGTTTCTCGAAGTCGAGGAAAACAACCGCCCTGCCCGTGCTCTTTATGAACGCGCCGGATTTCGCGTCGTTGGCCGCCGCGAACGGTACTACAAGGACGCCAGCGGCGAACAATTGAACGCCGTGGTGATGCAACGAGACTTGTCGTAAGCTCCCTGCGGTGGCAAAACACGCCACACTCACTGGAACGAACATCATGACGGCCCTCAAATCCATGCCTCCCGGCAAGCATACGGATATCGAGAAACGCTGCGCCGCAGCCGGCATGCGCATGACCGAACAGCGCCGCGTCATCGCGCGCGTGCTGGCGGAAGCCGTGGACCATCCCGACGTCGAGGAACTTTACCGGCGCTGCGTCGCGGTCGATGACAAGATCTCGATCTCGACGGTCTATCGCACCGTGAAACTGTTCGAAGACGCCGGCATCATCGAGCGTCACGATTTCCGCGAAGGCCGCGCCCGCTACGAGCAGGTGCCCGAGAGCCATCACGACCATCTCATCAATCTGCGCGACGGCAAGGTGATCGAATTCACCTCCGAGGAAATCGAAAAGCTCCAGACCGAAATCGCGCGCAAGCTGGGCTACAAGCTGGTCGATCACCGGCTCGAGCTTTACTGCGTGCCATTGGACGAAAAGACTCGGGACGACGACAAGACTTGAGCACTTCCTCTATCTACGACCTGATCATCTTCGATTGCGACGGCGTGCTCGTCGACAGCGAGGCGCTGGCGTGTGTCGTCCATGCCGATGTGCTGACGCAGCACGGCTACACCATCTCCGCCGAGCAGGTGCATGATCGTTTCCTCGGGCGTTCAGCGCGCGAGGCGCGATTTGAAGTCGAGAGCGAACTCGGCCGCGCCTTGCCCGACGCCTATACCGCGCAATTGAAGGCCACGATCGACCGCGTGTTCGGCGAGCAACTCAAGCCTGTTCCACACATCGCCGATACGCTCGGCAGATTGTCCCAGCGCATCTGCGTCGCATCGTCCGGCACACCGACGCGGATTCGCAGCAGCCTCGGCACCGCCGGACTGCTCGACCGCTTTACGCCGCATCTGTTCTCCGCGATGCAGGTCGAGCGCGGCAAGCCTGCCCCGGATCTGTTTCTGTTTGCCGCCGCACAGATGAATACGCCACCGGCGCGATGCGTCGTGGTCGAGGACAGCGTCCCCGGCGTCACCGCCGCGCGCGCCGCGGACATGAGCGTGATCGGATTTACCGGCGGCAGCCACTGCCGGCCCGGCGATGCCGACCGGCTGCGCACCGCCGGCGCCACCATTGTCATCGACGACATGCGGGCGTTGCCCGCTTTGATTGCGCAGAGCATCAATCGCGATGAAATAGCCGTCATTTAGGGGCGCACCGCCAGCCCGTGACCGCTCGTTTTCAGAAAAATCTTGTATAAACAACAAGATAAGCCTTTTTTCGAGCGCTCCGGAAATGACCCCGTCGCTGGATTTCGTGGCCCTTTATCTATATCTGAAGCACCAGAGATGCGGCCCGGAGCGCCGCCAATCAGGATTTCGATGACTACGCCGCGTAAGGTGCACATCAAGTCATACGGCTGTCAGATGAATGTCTACGATGCACAACGCATGGTGGACACGCTGGCGCCTGAGGGATTCGTTGAAACGGCCAGCGTCGATGACGCGGACCTCGTGATCCTCAACACCTGTCACATCCGCGAAAAGGCCTCCGAGAAAGTCTATTCGGAACTCGGGCGTTTGCGCGTCATGAAGGACGACGCCGCGCGCAACGGCCGCGAGATGCAGATCGCCGTTGCTGGCTGCGTCGCGCAGGCGGAAGGCAGCGAGATCATTCGACGCGAACGCGCCGTCGACATCGTGGTCGGCCCGCAGAGCTATCATCATCTGCCGCAACTGCTCGCGAAGGCGAAGACCGACGGCCGCGCCATCGAGACCGAATTCCCGGTCGAAGACAAATTTTCTTCATTGCCCGATCCGAAGCCAGCGGTGATCCGCGCGCGTGGCATCTCGTCTTTTGTCACAGTGCAGGAAGGCTGCGACAAGTTCTGCACCTTCTGCGTGGTGCCTTACACGCGCGGGATGGAGGTGTCGCGTCCAGTTGCGCGCATCATCGATGACGTACAGCGCCTCGCCGACAACGGCGTGCGCGAGATCACGCTGATCGGCCAGAACGTCAACGCATTTCATGGCGACGGCGGCGATGGCCATCCGTGGTCGCTCGGCCGGCTGCTGCATCGTCTCGCCGAGATTCCCGGAATCGTTCGCCTGCGCTATTCGACCAGCCATCCCCGCGACGTCGATGACGCGCTGATCGAGGCCCACCGCGACATTCCCGCCGTGATGCCGTTGGTGCATCTGCCGGTCCAATCCGGCTCCGACCGCATTCTGGAGGCGATGAACCGCAAGCATACCGCCGCCGATTATGCCCGCACCATCGAGCGGTTCCGCAAGGTGCGCGAAGACGTTGCATTTTCATCGGATTTTATCGTCGGATTTCCCGGTGAAACCGAGGAAGACTTTTCGGCAACACTCGCGCTGGTCCGCCAAATCAGTTACGCTGGCGCCTATTCGTTCAAGTATTCCCCCCGCCCCGGAACGCCGGCCGCGGACATGCAGGAGACGGTCACGACCACGGTGATGGACGAGCGATTGGCGCGGCTTCAGGAGTTGATCGACAGCCAGCAGGCCGCTTTCAATGCGGCGGCGATCGGCAAGACGGTCGATGTGCTGTTCGAACGCGCCGCGCGCAATCCGGGTCAGATCGTCGGCCGCACCGCCTACCTGCAGCCTGCCCATGTCATGGCCTCGCCCGGCATCATCGGCCAGGTGCTGCCTGTCGCCATCGAGAGTCTCGAACGCTACAGCCTGATCGGCGCACTTGCCGGTTCCGCACTGTCGCACGTCGCGTCAATTTCACAGCCCGCCAATGCTTCCCCGCCCGCCATGACCACCGGAGTCTGAACCCTTGCCAAAAAGCGCATCGGATTCGCCGACACTCGCCCCAGCCCGCAAGCACGACGTTCAGACCCCGCACGAAGCCCAGATCGTCGTTGCCTTTGACGACAATGGCGCCGCCTCCGCTCTGGTCGGTCCCTACGGGCAAAACCTCGCTTTGATCGAACGCCGGCTCGGCGTCGTTGCGGATTCCCGCGGCAACCACATCACCATCGCCGGGTCTCGTGACGGCTGCGACGCCGCGCGGCGGGTGCTCGAAATGCTCTATGAGCAGGCGATGCGCAGCCAGGACATCGCGCAGGGCGATGTCGAAGGCGCGATCCGCGCCGTGATCGCGCAGGGCTCTCTGTTCGAGTTCGACCCAAAGACAGCAAAATCGCAGTTCGAGGAAATCAATCTGCGCAAGCGCCCTGTGCGCGCGCGTACTGCCGCGCAGGACTCCTACATCCGCGCGCTGAAGCGGCACGAACTGGTGTTCGGCATCGGCCCCGCCGGCACCGGCAAGACGTGGCTGGCCGTGGCGCAGGCCTGCCAGCTGTTCGAGCGCAAGGAAGTGGATCGCATCATCCTGTCGCGCCCTGCCGTTGAAGCCGGCGAACGCCTTGGATTTCTGCCCGGCGATATGCGCGAAAAGGTCGATCCTTACTTGAGGCCGATCTACGACGCGCTCTACGACCTGATGGATTCGCGCATTGTCGAGCGCGGCCTGCAAAGCGGTGAAATCGAGATCGCACCGCTGGCGTTCATGCGCGGCCGCACACTGACCAACGCGGCGATCATTCTCGACGAGGCGCAGAACACCACGTCGATGCAGATGAAAATGTTCCTGACTCGTTTGGGCGAGAACAGCCGCATGATCATCACCGGCGACCCGAGCCAGGTCGATCTGCCCAACGGCCAGCCGTCGGGACTCGCGGAAGCGGCCAAGCTGCTCGACGGGGTCGAAGGCATCACGCAGGTAAAATTCACCGCTCAGGACGTGATCCGTCATGAACTGGTGGCGCGGATTGTCGCCGCTTACGAAGGCGCGCCGAAGCAGTCCGGCACCGGCAAGCCGTGATGCATTGATGTGACGACAACTGTAACCAAGATTACCGACATGACGTCCGCCGACATTCCCGCGACCGAAGTGCTTGTGACGGCTGACTGCTGGGCCCGCGAGAGCAGCGCGGAGACCATCATCCACCGCGCCATCGAAACGGCGGCGTCCATGGTCGATGCCGACACCGGCGACGCCGAGATCGCGGTCATGCTGACCGACGACGCCGGCATTCGCACCCTCAACAAGAACTGGCGTGGCATCGACAAACCTACGAACGTTCTGTCGTTTCCGGCGCTGCAGCCGGAACGCGCGCCCGCCGGCGATGCGCCGCGGATGCTCGGCGACATCGCCATTGCCTATGAGACCACGCGCAGCGAGGCCGACACCGAACACAAGCCGTTCGACCACCATCTCAGCCATCTGGCGGTGCACGGCTTCCTGCATCTGATAGGTTACGATCACGAGAATGACGACGATGCCGAGATCATGGAAGGTCTCGAGCGGGATATTCTTGCGCAGCTCGGGATTCCCGATCCTTACGCGCATGACGACCAGGTGAACTGACGTGCCCGACTCTCTTGCCGAAAAATCCGACAATAGTTCCGATCCGCAACGATCGGGCAATCTGCCGGTCCCCGTGCAACATGGCGAAGTCCTGCGCCCGTCCTCCGAACTATGGCTGATGCGCGCGCTGCGCACGCTGTTTGGCTGGAAGGCAGGCTCCGCGCGCGCTGATCTCCAGGTGGTGCTCGACGCCAGCACCCCTGACGAGACCAGCTTCACCACGGTCGAGCGCACCATGCTGCGCAACATCCTTGGCCTGCACGAGCGGCGTATTGCCGACGTCATGGTACCGCGCGGCGACATCGTCGCGGTCAAACGGGATATCTCGCTGGGCGAATTGATGAGCCTATTCGAAAGCGCAGCTCATTCGCGTCTTGTGGTCTACAACGACACGCTCGACGACCCCGAAGGCTTCGTCCATATCCGCGACCTGCTCGCACTCATGACGTCAAAGGCGAAAGTCCCGGACGAAGTGAACGCCAAGCGCAAGAAACCTTTCCCCGCAGGCCTCGATTTGCGCTCGGTCGATCTGCGCATGCCGCTGTCCGACGCCAACATCATGCGCAAGCTGATTTATGTTCCGCCATCGATGCCCGCCATCGATCTGCTGGCGCAGATGCAGGCGACGCGCATCCATCTCGCGCTGGTGGTCGACGAGTACGGCGGCACCGACGGCCTGGTATCGATCGAGGACATCGTCGAATTGGTGGTCGGCGAAATCGATGACGAACACGATAGCGACGAGCCGGCGTCCGTGGTCCGGCAATCCGACGGATCGTTTATCGCCGACGCGCGCGCCAGCCTTGAAGACGTGCAGTCGGTGGTCGGTGAGGAGTTCGACACCGGGGAGGCCGGCGAGGAGGTCGATACGCTCGGCGGTTATCTGGTGACGCAGGTCGGCCGTCTGCCGGTGCGCGGCGAAATCATTGCGGGGCCCGGCGAATTCGAGATCGAAGTGCTCGATGCGGACCCCCGCCGCGTCAAACGCGTGCGCATCGGAACGCGCAAGGATCGCTCCAATCTGCGCCATCGGGAATTGCGCCGCCGCGAGGCGGCGAACGATGCCGCGCAGGCCCAGGCCAACGACAACACCAATCCGGCTTCACCCAGCGACGGCGCCGGCAGCCGATGAACTCATTCCGCGCGCTCATCGCCGGCATCATCCTGTCATGGGGATGGAAGCGCGCGATGATCGCGCTGGTCGCGGGCGCCCTGTCGGCGCTAGCGATGGCGCCGTTCAATGCGTGGCCGATCCTGTTTCTGACAATACCGGTGGTGGTCTGGCTGATCGACGGCGCAGGCGGCGGACGCCTCGGCGGCATTCCCGCCGCAGCGCTGAGCGGATGGTGGTTCGGTTTCGGCTATTTCGTCGCGGGACTTTACTGGGTCGGCTACGCCTTCCTCGTCGATGCCGAAACATTCGCATGGCTGCTTCCGTTCGCGGTGATGGGTCTGCCGGCGGGGTTAGCGCTGTTCATGGCCTTCGGCTTTGCACTGGCGCGCCTGATCTGGACTCCGGATGCGCTTCGCATTCTCAGCCTCGCCAGCGCGCTCACGGCCAGCGAATGGCTGCGCGGGCATATCCTGACCGGCTTTCCCTGGAATGCTTTCGGCTACGCGCTGACCGAACCGCTCGCACTGGCGCAGAGCGCCTCGCTGGTCGGGTTGTGGGGTTTGACGTTCATTGCGGTAGCTGTGTTCGCAAGCCCTGCCGTGCTGGCTGACGACCGAGCCGTCACGCGCCGTCCGTGGATCGCGCTCGCGGTCTCTGTTCTCCTTCTCTGTGCGATGGGCATCTACGGTGCGCTGCGCCTTGCCGCCCAGCCGACGCAGTTTGTCGACAAGGTCAAGCTGCGCCTGATGCAGCCGAACCTGCAGCAGGATGTGAAGTTCAATTACTCGGCCCGGCAGATGGTGATGGAGAAATATCTGTCGCTGTCGGATCGTGCGACCGGACCGCAGTCGAGCGGCGTCCGCGATGCAACGATTTTGATCTGGCCCGAGTCCGCGTTTCCGTTTTTCCTGACCCGCGAAGCCGATGCCATGGCGCAGATCGCCAACCTGTTGCCGCAAGGAACGGTGCTGGTCACCGGCGCGATCCGCCCGCCAGACCAGCCCGCCGGAACGCAGGTCACGCGTGCCTACAATTCGATCTACGTCATCGATCATGACGGGACGATCCTGTCGGTCTACGACAAGCTGCATCTCGTGCCATTCGGCGAGTACCTTCCATTCCAGTCGGCGATGGAAAAGCTCGGCTTCGTCCAGATCACCAAGGTGCGCGGCGGATTCATTCCGGGCGACCGGCGGCGGACGATGACGGTGCCGAATACGCCGCGCATGCTGCCGCTGATTTGCTACGAAGCGGTCTTTCCGGGCGACATCGTCTCAGGCGACGACCGCCCCGGCTGGATCGTCAATCTGACCAACGACGGCTGGTTCGGGATCTCGACGGGCCCCTACCAGCACCTGCAGCAGGCACGATTGCGGACCGTCGAAGAAGGGCTCCCTCTCGTCCGCTCGGCGAACACCGGCATCTCCGCCGTGATCGATCCGCTCGGCCGCATCATCGCGCATCTGGAACTTGGCAGCGAGGGCGTGCTCGATTCGGCCTTGCCCAAGCCGGCGGCACCGACGATTTTCTCGCGGGTCCGGGACATCCCCGCAGCACTGGCGGTAGCATTGTCGACCGTTATGGTTATTCGCCGGCGCGTGAAACAAAAGCCCTGAAGCAAGCGTACCTTCATCGTGCGTGAGCACGTATCTGCATGAAGGAACCGGGTGACAGCGCGTCGCCGTAACCTAAATTCTTCAGCAAGTGCATGACAAATGTTTGACGATCCCGCGGTCGGCAGCGTATGCCGGTTAAAACGCCGCATTCGGTCCTTTTGGTTGTATTCAGTATGCCGGTGGCGTGGAGCTTGAGATGACGACCAAGGCCCCAAATCCCGTTGACAAGTATGTCGGCAGCCGCGTGCGCATGCGCCGGATCATGCTTGGCATGAGTCAGGAAAAACTGGGCGAGGCGCTTGGCCTGACATTCCAGCAGGTCCAGAAATACGAGAAGGGCACCAACCGCATCGGCGCGAGCCGCCTGCAGCAGATCTCCGA
>JAZKDK010000031.1:0-5818 GCA_040387615.1 Pseudomonadota bacterium
CGTGCGGCCGAGTTGGATAGCGCGCAGGCCATCGCAAGCGCCGAGGCTGAGGTCGCGAACGCCGCAACGTCGGCGCGCAATGCGAGCGGCCCCGCGCTGGCGGCGGCAAGGGAAGCCGCCCGCATCGCGCGCATCGGCTACCGCGAAGGCAAGTTCAGCCAGCTCGACCTGCTCGACGCGGAACGCACCCTATCCGAGACACGCGCGGCTGCGATCGATGCGCTTGCCGCTTATCACGACGCCCAAGCGCGACGGGACCGTCTGGCGACGGCCGCTCCCAATCTTCAGAAAGATCAGAACCGATGAGCCGTTACCGGATCAGGGCGCTATTTCCGCTCGCACTCACCCTTGCGCTTGCCGGTTGTGGCGGCGCAGGTGACGCCTCCAAAGAACCTGAAAAGCCTGAAGAAGCGGGCGAAGCCAAAGCGCCGGAGGGCGTGGTGAATCTTAGCGGGCAGCAGATACGGGCCGCAGGCATCCAGCTCGTCCGCCCATCGGTCGGCGGCAGCGGTGGCGCAATTGAGCTGCCCGCAACCATCGAAGGAGATCCGCAGGGCATCCAGATCGTCTCTGCCGCGATCGGTGGCCGCGTCGTCACCTTGTCGCGTAATCTTGGGCAGACGGTCCGACGCGGCGATACCCTCGCCGTCATAGAAAGCCGCGAGGCCGCCCAACTCAAGGGAGACATTGAAGCTGCTCGCGCACGGTCCGCCCTGGCACAGAGCAACCTGAGACGGGAACAGCGCTTGTTCGCCGAGCGTGTGTCGCCTGAGCAGGATCTGATCGCGGCGCGCACCGCCGCGACGGAGGCCAATATCGCGCTGCGCCAAGCCCAGCAGCAGCTTTCTGCCGCTGGCTATGGCGGCGGTGCGCTCAACCGGATCGCTCTGCCCTCGCCCATTAGCGGGCAAATCATCGCGCGATCGGCCATGCTGGGGCAGACGGTGGCGGCAGACGCCGAACTCTATCGGGTCGCCAACCTATCGACGGTTTCGCTCTCGGTGTCTCTTGCCGCAGCGGATGCGGGCAAGGTTCAGCCAGGCAGCCGGGTTGAGGTGACGGCTCCGGGTCGCAGCGGCGAAGCTCGCGTGACGTTCGTGTCCCCCGTCCTCGATCAGCAAACCCGGCTCGTGCCCGTGATCGCTACGTTGGACAACCGGGGCGGACAATGGCGCGTCGGCGAAAGCATCAAGGCGTCGATCCAGCTTGCAGGCAGCACCGGCAGCACCACGATCGCTATCCCACAAATCGCTTTGCAAAGCGTCGAGGGCAAACCCGTGGTCTTTGTGCGAACGCCTTCCGGCTTTCGGGCAACGCCTGTCACCCCCGGTCCGGTCAATGGCGATCAGGTAACGATCCTCGCAGGATTGACAGGGCGCGAGCAGATCGCAGCGACCAACAGCTTCACCCTCAAAGCCGAGCTTGGAAAAAGCGCGGCAGAGGAGGACTGAACCGTGATCGAACGTATTGTCACCGTTGCGGTCGAGCGCCGCTGGCTCGTCCTTTTCCTCACTCTCATTGCCGCCGCGATCGGCGGGGCGGCTCTGTATCGCCTTCCCATCGACGCGGTGCCCGACATCACCAACAATCAGGTGCAGATCAACATCCGTGCGCCTGCACTGTCGCCCGAGCTGGTTGAAAAGCAGGTCGCCTACCCGATTGAAACCGCTCTTGCTGGCATTCCCGGTCTGGAGAACACGCGGTCGCTCAGCCGCAATGGTTTCGCTCAGGTCACAGCCGTTTTTGATGATGGGACCGATATCTATTTTGCCCGTCAGCAAGTGGCGGAGCGCCTGCGCACCGCCGAGGAAAGCCTGCCCGAGGGCGCGACCCCGGAAATGGGGCCGATCGCTACCGGTCTGGGCGAGGTCTATATGTGGACTGTCCGTCTTGGCGAACTGGGAGGCGGAAAGCACCTACAGGGCGAGCCGGGCTTGCAGCGGGACGGCAGCTACATCACCCCTGATGGCGAGCATCTGACCACTGAAGCCGACAAGGCTACGTACCTGCGAACCGTGCAGGACTGGATCGTTAATCCGCTCCTGAAGAACACACCGGGGCTTGCCGGTATCGATTCCATCGGCGGCTACACCAAACAATATCTGGTGGTGCCCGACGTGCAGAAGCTCGCGGCGTTGAAGCTAAGCCTTGCCGATCTTGGCACGGCGCTTGAGGGCAACAACACCAGCGTCGGCGCCGGGGTCGTCAATCGCAATGGCGAAGGACTGGCAGTCCGCGCCGATGCGCGCGTGCAGAATGCGAGCGAGCTGGCCCGCACTGTCGTTGCGACACGCGAGGGCGTGCCCATCCTGCTATCGCAGGTGGCGACAGTCCGGACCGGGCAGGCCGTGCGAATGGGATCGGCTTCCGAGAACGGTAGCGAGGTCGTGGTTGGCACCGCCGTCATGCGCATCGGTGAAAACAGTCGCACCGTCGCATCTGCCGTGGCCGACAAGCTTGCCGCCATCGGTCCGTCGCTTCCGCCAGATATCGTGGTGCAGCCGGTTCTTGACCGCACCGCCCTCGTCAATTCCACGATCAAGACGGTCGCTAAGAACCTTGGCGAAGGCGCTTTGCTCGTCATCGTCGTGCTGTTCCTGTTGCTTGGCAACTTCCGTGCCGCACTGATCGCCGCGCTGGTGATCCCGGTCACTATGCTGATGACGGGCGCGGGAATGCTCAGGGTCGGCGTATCCGCCAACCTGATGAGCATGGGGGCGCTCGATTTCGGGTTGATCGTGGATGGGGCGGTCATCATCGTGGAGAACGCCTTGCGGCGGCTCGCTGAGCGGCAGCACCACAAGGGGCGGCTGCTGACCATTGAGGAGCGGCTTTCGACCGTCACCACGGCCGCCAAGGAGATGATACGGCCTTCGGTCTACGGGCAGGCGATCATCATCCTGGTGTATGCGCCTCTGCTCACCCTGACCGGGGTCGAGGGCAAGACCTTCACCCCTATGGCGCTGACTGTCATCATCGCGCTTGCCTGCGCCTTCGTTCTGTCGCTGACCTTTGTGCCGGCAGCCATAGCCATCGCGCTCAGCGGCAAGGTCGATGAGAAGGACAATCGGTTCATCGCCGGCATCAAGCGGCGCTACGATCCGGGGCTGACCAAGGCGATGAAGCGGCCAAGCCTGACCGTCGGAGTGGGCGTGGCTGGTGTGGTGGCGGCGGTCCTGGCCTTCACCACGCTGGGGCAGGTTTTCCTGCCGCAGCTCGATGAGGGCGATGTGCTGGTGCAGGCCCTGCGCATACCGGGCACATCGGTTGACCAGAGCCAGGCCATGCAGTTTCAGGTTGAGAAGGCCATCGCCAGACAGCCCGAAGTGCAGTTCGTCTTTTCCAAGACCGGCACGTCGGAGGTCGCATCCGATCCGATGCCGACGAACGCGACCGATACCTTCATCATCCTCAAACCGCGAGACCAGTGGCCCGATTCCAGTCTCAGCAAGGAGGAACTGGTGGAGGCGATGGAGAAGCGCCTCGCGACCCTTCCCGGCAATGTGTACGAGATCACACAGCCGATCCAGATGCGGTTCAACGAGCTGATCGCAGGCGTTCGCGGGGACGTAGCGGTCAAGGTGTTCGGTGACGATTTCGCCGCCATGAACGCGACGGCCGATCGGATCGCGGCCGTGCTTCGCCAGACCGAGGGCGCGACCGATGTGAAGGTGGAGCAGACCGAGGGTTTGCCCATGCTCGACATCAAGGTGGACCGGGACGCAATGGCCCGGCTCGGCGTCACCGCCAAGGATGTGCAGGACACGATATCGGCCGCGATAGGCGGGCGTGAAGCAGGCATGATCTACGAGGGCGATCGGCGCTTTCCCGTCGTCATCCGGCTTGCTGATGCAGATCGCGCCGATTTCGCCACGCTTGGCCAGGTGCCTGTGCCCGTGCCGGGAGGGAGCTTCGTTCCCCTCGCGAGCGTGGCGACTATATCCGTTGAGGATGGCCCGAACCAGATCAGCCGGGAGAACGGCAAGCGCCGGGTCGTGGTGCAGGCCAATGTACGGGGCCGCGACGTTGGCAGCGTCGTCGCCGATGCTCAGGCCGCTATCGCCCGCGACGTGAAACTGCCTGCCGGGAGCTACCTTGAATGGGGCGGCCAGTTCGAGAATCTGGCTTCCGCGCGCGACAGGCTTGCGCTGGTGGTCCCTGCCTGTTTCGCGCTGATCCTGTTTCTACTCTATGGCGCTTTGGGATCGGCGCGGGACGCGGGGATCGTCTTTACCGGCGTTCCGCTGGCCCTTGTCGGCGGCGTGCTGGCGCTGGTGTTACGGGGCATGCCCTTCTCCATCTCAGCAGCGGTCGGGTTTATCGCCCTGTCCGGCATCGCGGTCCTCAACGGCCTTGTCATGGTATCCTCCATTCAGGACCTGATGGCGCGGGGCATGGACCGGGCCACGGCTGCTCATGAAGGGGCTATGCAGCGGTTGCGGCCCGTCGTCATGACAGCCTTGGTGGCATCGCTCGGCTTCGTGCCCATGGCGCTAGGACATGGTGCCGGTGCTGAGGTGCAGAAGCCGTTGGCGACTGTCGTCATAGGCGGCCTGATATCGGCTACTTTGCTCACCCTGTTCGTTCTTCCGACGCTGTACGCCCGCTTCGGGCGGCGAGAGTTGCCGGCATCCCGCACCGAACATGCGGAAGACCTGCTCGCCAATTCCGCTCCGGCTCATTGAAAGGCTTAATGATGCACGACCATGCAGCGGGCGGACACGCCCACGATCATACCGCAGGGGCCAACGCCAAGATGCTCAGCTGGGCACTGGCGCTGACCACCACCTACCTGATCGCCGAGGTCATCGGTGCCTTTGTCTTCAACAGCCTCGCCCTGCTCTCGGACGCGGCGCACATGATGACCGACGTGGCGGCGCTGGTGATCGCGTTGATGGCAATTCGCCTTGGTCAGAAGGCGGCAGACGATAAGCGGACCTTTGGCTATAAGCGGTTCGAGATATTGGCGGCTGCGTTCAACGCCCTGCTCCTGTTTGCCGTCGCGATCTATGTGTTGATCGAAGCGGTGCAGCGCTTCCGCGAGCCGGAGGGCGTGCAGTCCACCGGTATGCTGGTCGTTGCTACAATCGGCTTGGTGGTGAACCTCATCTCCATGAGGCTGCTGACGTCGGGCAAGGACGCCAGCATGAACGTCAAGGGCGCCTACCTTGAGGTCTGGGCAGACATGATCGGGTCTGTGGGCGTGATCGCGGGGGCGCTCGCGATCCGGTTTACCGGGTGGACCTGGGTAGATCCCGTGGTGGCGATCGGGATTGGGCTATGGGTGCTGCCCCGAACATGGGTTTTGCTGCGCGATACCACCAACGTGCTGCTGGAAGGCGTGCCGGGAGGGATCAAGCTCCCCGAGCTGCGCGCGAGCATTGCTGGCCTTCCGGGTGTCGCCGGGGTCCATGATCTTCATGTGTGGTCGATGACGACTGAGGATATTAGCTGCACGGCGCACGTCACGCTGGCCGAGGGTGCCGATCCCGATGCTGTGAGGAAAAATGTTGCCGCTACGCTCGATAGCCGGTTCGGGATCGAGCATTGCACGATCCAGACCGAAGATGCGGCCGAGGCGTGCGAGGACGATCATCACCTGCACCCGTAGGCATAGGAAGATGGGGGCGGTTGCCCGCCCCCATCCATAGTCTTACTTCGTATCCGGCGCAGCGTGGCCAGCGTGTTCGTCATGGCCGGCCTTGTCGCCCTTGGAGCAACAATCTGCGCCATCCTTACAGCAATCGGCCCCTTCTTTGCAGCACGCCATGTCTGCACAGCAATTCGCTTCCGCAGCAAAGGCGGTTGTCGAGAGCGT
>JAZKDK010000032.1:0-6922 GCA_040387615.1 Pseudomonadota bacterium
CTGACCACCGATGAATTGGATTTGGCACTCGGGCGGGCAAATGTGGTACATGCTGCCCTGCTCGCGGGCCCGGCAAGCAAGACCTTCCTCGCACGTTGCCAGACGCTCACCCGATTTCGGGGGACGGGTGGCGGTCACGATGGCGAGATCGACCAGAATAATTAGGGCATCGCCGTCAGACGCGGCATGCGAGCAACGAACGAGATTGGGACTGTTGAATGGCTGATACGAAAAATCCTGGCGATAAGACGCTGAGCGTCGGTTCGAAAACTCTGTCGCTCAAGCCGCGCACAGAGACCGGCGTCGTGCGCCAGAGTTTCAGTCACGGCCGCACCAAGCAGGTGGTGGTCGAAAAGAAAACCAAGCGCCGTCTGGCCGGCGATCCCGCGCCCGAAGCGGCGCCTGCCGCACCTGCGCCCGTCGCAGCACCTGTGAGGGTTGCGCCGCGCGCGCCTGAGCCTGCGCGCCCGCCAGCCCGCAAGTCGGGCGTTGTTCTTCAGACCCTGACCGAAGACGAGCAGAGCGCCCGCGCCAGCGCGCTCGCCGACGCGCGCGTGCGCGAAGAGGAAGAGCGCCGCGCCGCGGAAGCCGAAGCCGCGCGCCGCAACACCAAGGAATTCAAGGAACAGCAGGAGCGTGAAGCCGCCGACGCCCGCAAGAAGGCCGAGGAAGAACGCCATCGCGCCGAGGAAGAAGCCAAGGCGCGCGCCGAACGTGAAGCCACCAAGCGCACCACCGAAGCCGCGACCAAGGCGGCAGCGCCTGCCACCACCGCCCGCACGACTGCAACGGCTCCGGCCCGTCCGGCTGCCGTCGCCGCCGACGGATCCGATGACGATGAAGCGCCGCGTCTGGTGCGCCGCCCTGGCGGCGGTCCGGCACGCCCGGTGATCGCACCGAAGCCGACTGCGAAGCCAGCGCCCGCGAAGCAGCGCGGCCGCTTGACCCTTTCGACTGCGCTCAACGCCGACGACGTGCGCGAGCGTTCGATCGCCTCGTTCCGCCGCCGCACCCAGCGCCTCAAGGGCCACGCGTCCAACGAGCCGAAGGAAAAGCTGATCCGCGAAGTGGTCATTCCCGAAGCGATCACGATTCAGGAACTCGCCAACCGCATGGCCGAGCGCGCGGTGGACGTCATCCGTCTGCTGATGAAGCAAGGCCAGATGGTGAAGATCACCGACGTGATCGACGCCGATACCGCGCAGCTGATTACCGAAGAAATGGGCCACACCGTCAAGCGCGTCGCCGCATCCGACGTGGAAGAAGGCCTGTTCGACGTCGCCGACGACCACGCCTCGGACACCACGCCGCGTCCGCCGGTCGTGACCGTCATGGGCCACGTCGATCACGGTAAGACCTCGCTGCTGGACGCGCTGCGTCACGCCAATGTTGTCAGCGGCGAAGCCGGCGGCATCACCCAGCATATCGGCGCCTATCAGGTCACCTCGCCGGAAAGCGGCAAGAAAATCACCTTCATCGACACGCCGGGCCACGCCGCGTTTACCGCGATGCGCGCCCGCGGCGCCAAGGTCACCGACATCGTCATTCTGGTTGTGGCTGCCGACGACGGCGTCATGCCGCAGACGATTGAGGCGATCAATCACGCCAAGGCCGCGAATGTTCCGATGATCGTGGCGATCAACAAGATCGACAAGCCGGACGCCAAGGCCGAGCGCGTGCGCACCGAACTGCTGCAGTATGAAGTGCAGGTCGAATCCTTCGGCGGCGACGTCGTCGACGTCGAGGTGTCCGCAAAGAACAAGACCAACCTCGACAAGCTGCTGGAAATGATCGCGCTGCAGGCCGACCTGCTCGACCTGAAGACCAATCCGGATCGTCCGGCCGAAGGTACCGTGATCGAAGCCAAGCTCGATCGCGGCCGCGGTCCCGTGGCCACCGTGCTGGTTCAGCGCGGCACCCTCAAGGTCGGCGACATCATCGTCGCCGGCGCTGAAATGGGCCGTGTCCGCGCGCTGATCAACGATCAGGGCGAGACCGTGCAGGAAGCAGGTCCGTCGGTTCCGGTCGAGGTGCTCGGCTTCAACGGTCCGCCGGAGGCCGGCGACCGCCTCGCCGTGGTCGAGAACGAAGCCCGCGCACGCGAAGTCACGAGCTATCGCGCCCATCAGAAGCGCGAGAAATCCGCCGCCAGCAATGCCGGCATGCGCGGTTCGCTCGAGCAGATGATGTCGCAGCTCAAGACCACGGGCCGCAAGGACTTCCCGCTGGTCATCAAGGCCGACGTGCAGGGCTCGCTGGAAGCGATTCTCGGATCGCTCGAAAAACTGGGCACCGACGAAGTCGCGGCCCGCATTCTTCATGCAGGCGTCGGCGGCATCTCGGAATCCGACGTCACACTGGCGGAAGGCTTCAACGCCGCGATCATCGGCTTCAGCGTCCGCGCCAACAAGGAAGCGGCAGCTCTCGCCAAGCGCAACGGCATCGAAATCCGCTACTACAACATCATCTA
This sequence comes from Pseudomonadota bacterium, assembly GCA_040387615.1. GTDB lineage: Bacteria > Pseudomonadota > Alphaproteobacteria > Rhizobiales > Xanthobacteraceae > Afipia. The sequence goes on from JAZKDK010000032.1 coordinate 2,471, forward strand.
CGATCTCGTGGATGACGTGAAAAAGGCGATGTCCGGCCTGCTCGCGCCGACGCTGCGCGAAACCATGCTGGGCAATGCGCAGATCCTCGAAGTGTTCAACATCTCGAAGGTCGGCAAGATCGCGGGTTGCCGCGTGACCGACGGCACCGTGGAACGCGGCGCGAACGTGCGCCTGATCCGCGACAACGTCGTCGTCCACGAAGGCAAGCTGTCGACGCTGAAGCGCTTCAAGGATGAAGTGAAGGAAGTGCAGTCCGGCCAGGAATGCGGCATGGCGTTCGAGTCCTATCAGGACATGCGCGTCGGCGACGTTATCGAATGTTATCGCGTGGAGACCATTCAGCGCTCCTTGTAAGTCCAAGTCTTACAGGCGCACTGGGTTTTTAAGAAAGCTAAGGCGGCATGGACGGACTAAAGCGCGAAGCGCGTCTTCGCGAATAAAGTTCCGGCCATCCACGTCTTGCCAGCAGCATCAGGAACGACATGCATGCCCGCGATATGCGCGGGCATGACGATTTGATTTTCGGCAGGGATCATCATGGCCACACGCAAAAAGGACAGCGACCCTCGCGGCGGCACGACCGGCGCCTCGCAGCGGCAGTTGCGCGTCGGCGAAATCATCCGCCACGCGATTGCGGACATTCTTGCTCAGGGCGGCGTGCACGACCCGGCGCTCGAAGGCCACATCATCACGGTGCCCGAAGTGAGGATGTCGCCGGATCTCAAGCTCGCGACGATCTACGTGATGCCACTCGGTGGACGCGGCCTCAAAGAGGTCGTCGCAGCACTCGAGCACAACAAGAAGTTTCTGCGCGGCGAAGTCGCCCATCGCGTTAACTTAAAATTCGCTCCTGATCTTCGCTTCCGCGTTGACGAACGATTCGACGAAGCAGAACGGATCGAGAAATTACTGAGAACACCCGCGGTTCAAAAAGACCTCAAGACAGATTCGGACCAAGACTGATGAATGTGACTAGCCCAGACAGCGTGATCGAACCGCAAACGACCGATTCGAACGCGCCTGCTGAAAATAAATCTTCCGATGCTGCGGCGAGCGGCACGCGGCACAACGATCCGCGCCAACAAGGCGACAAGCAACAGCGTCAGCAGGGTGGTCAGCAAAAACGCGACCGCCGCGACGTCCACGGATGGGTTTGTCTCGACAAACCCATCGGCATGACGTCGACCCATGCTGTCGCCGTTCTGAAGCGCCTGTTTAACGCCAAGCGCGCCGGCCATGCCGGCACCCTCGATCCGCTGGCCTCCGGCGGATTGCCGATTGCACTGGGCGAGGCCACCAAGACCGTTCCCTTCGTGATGGACGGCCGCAAGCGTTACCGCTTCACGGTCCAGTGGGGCGAGGAACGCGACACCGACGACACCGAGGGCAAGGTCACCCAGACCAGCCCCGACCGGCCGTCTGTGGAAGCGATCCGGGCCCTGCTGCCGCAGTTTACCGGAACCATCGAACAGACCCCGCCGCAGTATTCCGCGATCAAAATCCAGGGCGAGCGGGCCTATGACCTCGCCCGCGACGGTGAAGTCGTGCCGCTGGCCCCCCGGCCGGTGGAGATTCACGAATTAACCCTTGTGGAACAGATAGATAACGACCGGTCGGTGTTCGAGGCCGAATGCGGCAAGGGCACCTATGTCCGGGCGCTGGCCCGCGATATGGGCCGGATTCTGGGGACTTATGGCCATATTTGCGCGCTCCGGCGCACACTTTGCGGACCTTTCACCGAAACGGACATGATTCCGCTGGCAGATTTAGAGGCTTTGTGCGATAGAGCCGCGTCTGGCGAGGGAAGCCTCGCCGACGCGCTTTTGCCCGTTGAGACCGCGCTGGACGACATCCCGGCACTGGCCGTCACACGGGCGGATGCCGCAAGGCTCCATAGGGGCCAAGCGGTTTTGTTGCGCGGACGGGATGCGCCAATTTCAAACGGCACAGTCTATGTCACTGTCGGAGGCCGCCTTTTGGCCCTCGCCGAGATTGGCAATGGCGAACTCATCCCCAAGCGCGTGTTCAACCTGACCGGACTGACTGCCAGTCCGGCTCGCAACAATGAAAGTGTTTGACGATGTCGATTGCCGCAGAACGCAAAGCGGAAGTCATCAAGACGAATGCAACCAAGACCGGAGACACCGGTTCGCCTGAGGTTCAGGTCGCGATCCTTTCGGAACGCATCGCCAACCTCACGAACCATTTCAAGACCCACGGCAAGGATAACCATTCCCGCCGCGGCCTGTTGAAGCTGGTGTCCACGCGCCGTTCGCTTCTCGACTATGTGAAGCGGAAGGACGAGGCGCGCTACAAGTCGCTTCTCGAGAAGCACAACATTCGCCGCTAAGAAATCCACGCGCGCAATCCTTGCGCGCGTTTTTGCGTGGCGTGGGTGTTTCCCAAGGCGTCACGCTTCCAACGCGCGGACCTAGTCAAATGTCCGCGCGGCGTGTCCAGCAGCAATCCGGCAGCTGGGCGATAACGGGTAACATGCCCGTACCATCGAAAGGATGGACGCCATTCGAAATTCAAGAACCATGGCAGGATCGCCGGACGCTGACGTCGCATTTGCGTACGATCAGTGTCCCGCAATCTTGCGCATGGTTTTTGTGTTTCAGGCGTCCGTTCTTTCGTGAACCCATGAAAGACCAAGACAATGTTTAAAGCTCATTCGGTCGAGATCGACTGGGGTGGACGTCCACTCAAACTCGAAACCGGCAAAATCGCGCGTCAGGCCGACGGCGCGGTGGTTGCGACCTATGGCGAGACCATCGTGCTCGCCACCGTCGTCGCTGCTAAGTCTCCGCGCGAAGGCGTCGATTTCCTGCCGCTCACCGTCGACTATCAGGAAAAGACCTACGCAGCCGGCCGCATTCCCGGCGGCTACTTCAAGCGCGAAGGCCGCCCGACGGAAAAGGAAACGCTGGTTTCCCGCCTGATCGATCGCCCGATCCGTCCGCTGTTCGTCGATGGCTGGCGCAACGAAACCCAGGTCATCGTGACGGTGCTGTCGCATGACATGGAGAACGATCCGGACATTCTCGCGCTGGTGGCATCATCCGCCGCGCTGACCATCTCCGGCGCGCCGTTCCAGGGTCCGATCGGCGCAGCCCGCGTCGGCTTCATCAACGACGAATACGTTCTCAATCCGACGCTCGACGAAATGGCCGACACCAACCTCGATCTCGTGGTTGCCGGTACCGCCGATGCCGTTCTGATGGTGGAATCGGAAGCCAAGGAGCTGAACGAAGACATTATGCTCGGCGCGGTGATGTTCGGTCACCGGCATTTCCAGCCGGTGATCCAGGCGATCATCGAACTGGCCGAGAAGGCCGCGAAGGAGCCGCGCGAGGTCAAGACCGTCGACAACAGCGAGATCGACACCGCGATGCGCGGCGTCGGCGAAGCCGAATTGCGCACGGCCTATGCAATCCCGATCAAGCAGGACCGCTATGCGGCGGTCGGCGCGGTGAAGAAGAAGGTCATGGACCATTTCTTCCCGGAAGGTCAGGAGCCGAAGTACGACAAGCTGCGCGTCGCAGGCGTGTTCAAGGAACTTGAAGCGAACGTCGTTCGCAACAATATCCTCGACACCGGCAAGCGCATCGACGGACGTGATGCGAGCACGGTTCGCCCAATCATCGCCGAAGTCGGCGTGCTGCCCCGCGCCCACGGCTCGGCGCTGTTCACCCGCGGCGAAACCCAGGCGCTGGTGGTCACCACCCTCGGCACCGGCGAAGACGAGCAGTACATCGACTCGCTGTCGGGAACGTACAAGGAGCGCTTCCTGCTCCATTACAACTTTCCTCCCTACTCGGTTGGCGAAACCGGCCGTCTCGGCGGCACCAAGCGTCGTGAAATCGGCCACGGCAAGCTTGCCTGGCGCGCGCTGCATCCGGTTCTCCCGGCGGCGCACGAATTCCCGTACACGCTGCGCGTCGTCTCCGAGATCACCGAATCGAACGGTTCAAGCTCGATGGCTTCGGTCTGCGGTGCATCGCTCGCACTGATGGATGCCGGCGTGCCGTTGAAGCGGCCGACCGCGGGCATCGCGATGGGTCTGATCCTCGAAGGCAAGAAGTTCGCGGTGTTGTCCGACATTCTCGGCGACGAGGATCATCTCGGCGACATGGACTTCAAGGTGGCTGGTACCGAGACCGGTATCACGTCGCTGCAGATGGACATCAAGATCGCCGGCATCACCGAAGAGATCATGAAGATCGCGCTCGCCCAGGCGAAGGACGGACGCATTCATATCCTCGGCGAAATGGCGAAGGCGCTCACCAACGCCCGCGCCGAGCTCGGCGAACATGCACCACGCATCGAAGTGCTGCAGATTCCGACCGACAAGATCCGTGACGTGATCGGCACCGGCGGCAAGATCATCCGCGAAATCGTCGAAAAGACCGGCGCCAAGATCAACATCGAGGACGACGGCACCGTGAAGG
>JAZKDK010000033.1:0-32748 GCA_040387615.1 Pseudomonadota bacterium
TTCGTCGAACTGGAGCCGGGCATCGAAGGCCTGATCCACGTCTCGGAAATGTCGTGGACCAAGAAGAACATGCACCCCGGCAAGATCGTTTCGACCTCGCAGGAAGTCGAAGTGCAGGTTCTCGAAGTCGATAGCGTCAAGCGCCGCATTTCGCTCGGTCTCAAGCAGACCATGCGCAATCCGTGGGAAGTCTTCGTCGAGAAGTATCCGGTGGGTGCGGTCGTCGAAGGCGAAGTCAAGAACAAGACCGAGTTCGGTCTGTTCCTCGGCCTCGACGGCGAAGTGGACGGCATGGTCCATCTGTCCGACCTCGACTGGAAACAGCCGGGCGAACAGGTCATCGACAACTTCAAGAAGGGCGACATGGTCAAGGCCGTGGTGCTCGACGTCGATGTCGAGAAGGAACGCATCTCGCTCGGCGTGAAGCAGCTTGAGGGTGATCCGTTCGCAGAACCAGGCGACGTCAAGAAGGGCGCCGTCGTGACCTGCGAGATCATCGAGGTGAAGGAAGCCGGTATCGAAGTTCAGATCACCGGCACCGACTTCACCACCTTCATCAAGCGTTCTGAACTCGCCCGCGATCGCGGCGACCAGCGCGCCGAGCGCTTCGCAGTTGGCGAAAAGGTTGACGCCCGCGTCATCCAGTTCGACAAGAAGGCGCGCAAGGTGCAGGTCTCGATCAAGGCGCTTGAAGTCGCTGAAGAGAAGGAAGCCATCGCACAGTACGGTTCGTCCGACTCGGGCGCGACGCTGGGCGACATTCTCGGCAACGCGCTCAAGAAGCGCGACAAGTAAGCGCAGCGTTCCTGCTACTTACAGAATCAATCAGGGCCCCGGTTTCCGGGGCCCTTTTTGTTTTGATATTTCTGTGGCGTTTGGCGCTGCCACAAATTCAGTTTGTCATGCACGGGCTTGACCCGCGCATCCATCTGAAAAGATTTTTCGAGGAAAATGGATTGCCAGGTCAAGCCCGGCAATGACAGCCAGCGTGGTTCTAGGCTTCCGAGGCTACAGGTTGTGCACTCACAATTTCCTCGCCATTCCATCCGCACGCCTTGAGTCGTTCGTGCAGATGCGCGGGCGCAGGCGCGACAACGCGCACCGGCGGCTTGCTCTTCGACAACGGGATGACGATTTCACGCGCGTGAAGATGCAGCGTCGGTTCGCCGAACCTTGGTCCGTTGCCATAGATGTTGTCGCCGACGATCGGCCAGCCGCTCGCCGCGCAATGCACGCGCAACTGATGGGTGCGGCCGGTGATCGGCTCCATGGCGAGCCAGGTGAGGCCGTCACCGCGTCCCATCACGTTCCATTTCGTCTGCGACGGGAACCCGTTTGGATCCGGCTTCTGCCACCAGCCGCGCTCTGCGTCCAAACGCCCCAGCGGAATATCGATCTCGCCCGCGTCAGTCGCGGGGCCGCCTTCGACCACAGCCCAATAGGTCTTGGAAATTTTGCCGTGCTTGAACAGCAGGCCGAGCGAGGCGGTGGCCTTGCGATGGCGTCCCAGCACGAGACAGCCCGACGTATCGCGGTCGAGCCGATGGGCCAGCACCGGCGGCCGCGGCAGGCCGTAACGCAGCGCGTCGAATGACGCTTCCAGATTGGGCCCGCCCTTGGGGCCGCGATGCACGGCGATCCCGGCTGGCTTGTCGATCACCAGCATCAGCCCATCGCGGTGAAGCACGCGGGCCTGGATTTCTTCCGGGGTCGGTTGCGGCGTATCCATTGTAGTTGAGCGACTTTCGTTTGCAGTCCGAACCGGGTAACACACCCTCCGCATGAACGACAGCACGCAAGAACCCAAACAAAGCTGGTGGCGCAGGCTTTCCGCCGGCCTCAAGCGAACGTCGAGTTCGCTCGGCACGGCGGTGGCCGACCTCGTTACCAAGCGCAAGCTCGACCGCGCCATGCTCGACGATATCGAGGATGTACTGCTGCGGGCTGATTTGGGAACCGAGGTCGCGGCGCGCATCGCGGAGGCGGTCGGCAAGGGCCGCTACGACAAGTCGGTGTCGGCGGAGGATGTGACAACAATTGTAGCCACCGAAGTCGAGAAGGTGCTGTCGCCGGTGGCTAAGCCGCTGGAGATCGACGCAACGCAAAAGCCGTTCGTCATTCTCGTGGTCGGCGTCAACGGCTCCGGCAAGACCACCACCATCGGCAAGCTCGCGGCGAAACTCTCCGCCGAAGGCCGCAAGGTCATGCTGGCCGCAGGCGATACGTTTCGTGCTGCCGCCATCGAGCAGCTGAAAGTGTGGGGCGAGCGCAACAAGGTTCCGGTGATTGCCCGCGCGCAGGGCTCCGATTCCGCAAGCCTCGCGTTCGAGGCGGTCGAAGCCGCGAAGGCGCAGAACATGGATGTGTTGCTGATCGACACCGCAGGGCGTTTGCAGAACAAGACCGAACTGATGGTCGAGCTTGAGAAAGTGCGGCGCGTGATCGGCAAGGTCGATGCGTCAGCGCCGCATGCGGTGCTGCTGGTGCTCGATGCGACGGTTGGCCAGAACGCGCTGTCGCAGGTCGATGCGTTTCAGAAGACGGCGGGCGTCACGGGATTGGTGATGACCAAGCTCGACGGCACGGCGCGGGGCGGCATTCTCGTGGCGCTGTCGGAAAAGTATAAATTGCCGGTGCATTTCATCGGCGTCGGCGAGGGTATCGACGATCTTGCGCCGTTCACCGCGCGCGACTTCGCCCGCGCGATTGCAGGACAGGACAACTGAACATGGCCGCTTCGGAAAAACCCGCACCGCATCCGCTGTTCAAGCTCGCGACCGAGCTCGGCCCGCTGGTGATCTTCTTCGGGGCGAATGCGAAGTTCGGGCTGTTCGTCGCTACGGCTGCGTTCATGGTCGCGATCGTTGCGGCGATCGCCGCGTCCTACATCGTGACGCGCCACGTGCCGCTGATGGCCATCGTCACCGCGGTGATCGTGCTGGTGTTCGGCGGGCTGACGCTGTTTTTCCACGACGAGATGTTCATCAAGCTCAAGCCGACGATCATCTATGCGCTGTTCGCAGCGACGCTCGGAATCGGATTGCTGCTGGGGCGTTCGTTCATCGCCATCATGTTCGATCAGATGTTCAACCTGACGCCGAAGGGCTGGCGGCTGCTGACCATCCGCTGGATGTTTTTCTTCGCGGGTATGGCGGTGCTGAACGAGATCATCTGGCGCACGCAGAGCACGGATTTCTGGGTGTCGTTCAAGGCGTTCGGGGTGATCCCGATCACGGCGATCTTTGCCATCGCGCAGTCGTCGCTGATCAAGCGCTATAGCATCGAGCCGGCGACCGATGAGGCGAGCGACATCGAGCGCGGCGATATCACAAAGAGCTAGGCACAAGAAAAACGCACCGGCATTGCTGCCGGCGCGTTTCGCTGGATCGCTTTACGAAGACAGGATTACTTCTGCTTCGCGATGATCTTGTCCTTGATCTCGGCGTAGGTCTTCTCAGGCACGATCTTCTTGTTCACGAGATCGTCCTTGCCCTTGTACGGACGGCCCTTGATGATCGCGGCGGAGTAGGCGTCGCCGATCCCCTTGAGCGCCTTGAGCTGGTCGGCAGACGCCGAGTTGATGTCGAGCAGTTCGGTCTTGGTGTCGGCCTTGGCCGCAGGCGCCATCTTCGAGTCGGCCTTCGGTGCCGTTGCTGCGGCGGGCGGCGGCGCCATCTTGCCACCGGTTGCCGGCTGGGTCGCCTGAGAGAACGACGGCGACGATGCGAGCAGGCCGAGGGCGAGGGTCGCGGCAGTTAATGAAAGAAGTTTCGAATAACGCATGGGTGTCCCTCCAGGACAGTGATTGCAACACGCTTAGCGTATGTTCGAATTCGTGGCCGCGCCATGGCTGCAAAATGAACGGCAGATAAAAGCGCAAAATTATTTTTGGGCTACTTTGGTGCGGCGCGGTTGCGCCAAACACGCCGGTTAGTTCTTGGCCGGAGGCAATTTCTCAAACGGGTCGAAGGCCACAAAAGCCTCTGGCAATTTGATATCGATGCCGGAGGTCCGGCCCCGCTCGTTGAGGAATTTCATCGAGGCGGCAAAGTCATCCAGCAGGTTCGGCAGGGGGACCAGTGGCTGGTCCAGCGGGCGGGTGAAGTCGTCCCAGTGAATCGGGATGACGCGCCGCGCGCCCGGCTTGTCCACGACCTCCCGCCAGTAATCCTCCATGTAGCTGGCGGGGCGCTTGCCGAGTTGCCCTGTGCCCAGAAACACCACGTCTGCTTTGCGCCCGTTCATGGCGTCGGGAACGAAGCCGGCGCTGGCATTGATCAGCATGCGCCGGTCGCCGTGCTCGACAAGGACCATGAAACTGCCGCCCTCGAGATAGGCGTTGGCGCGAACCGGCGGCTTCAACGGCTCGGCGATCTCGCCTCCGGTGAAGGGAGACGGCACATGGCGGCCGAGAAGCAGCGTGATGCGAAACCGTCCGAAGGTCATCATGTCGCCGGTGCGGCGCACCGCGATCTGGCTCTCCGGCAAACCCCAGCCTCGCCCGACATTCGCGGTCGATTCCGATCCGACCAGAACCGCACCGGTTCGTGCGGCGACTTCCGGCGAATCCATCACATGGTCGTAATGGGAGTGATTGACGATGACCGCGGCTAGCCGCGTGATGCCGGCGCGTCGCAGGGTTGTCTCGATGATGGCTTTGTCCGGCGCGATCTTCTCGAGAAGCAATTGACGCGAGTTCGGCCGCGTGAAGAAGCCGTCGGTCAGGATTGCGGTCTCGCCGTCGTCGAGCAGCAATGAGGAAACGCCGAGGAATGTGACGCGCAGCCCCGGGTCGCGGTTGGCCTTGGAGAAGGTCTTGAACGCGTTGAAGGCGTCGATGTCCGGCCGGTTGCTCAGGCCGTGATAGACGTAGATGGCGGCGGCAACGATGAGCAGCAGCAGGACGGCGGCAATCCGGATCACATACTTCATCGGACCTCCCGCATCATGCCGGGCATCTCAGGGTTTGCCGCGCAGTGCCTTCTCGATCTCGGCCTTCAAAACAACGTCGAAATTTTGAGGCGTGATCGGGCCGATCAGCTTGTAGGCGATGGTCCCGTCGCGGCCGATGACGAATGTTTCCGGCACGCCGTAAACGCCCCACTCGATCGAGGCCCGGCCGTTGGCGTCGGTGCCGACTTCGACGAACGGATTGCCATAACGTCCAAGGAAGCGCCGGGCATTGTCCGGGCTGTCCTTGTAGTTGATGCCGATCATGCGAATACGTTTGTCCTGCGCGAGTTGCACCAGCAGCGGCGCTTCGTCGTGACACGGCACGCACCACGATGCCCAGACGTTGACGACGCTGACCTGGCCCTTGAACGCTGCCGGGTCGAGCCCCGGCACCTGCGCGCCGCTGGCGACGAGCCCGTCCAGTGGAGGCAGTTTCGTCTCCGGCGCGGGACGGCCGATCAATGCCGAGGGTATGCGTGCCGGATCGCCCGCGCCGAGCCGGAACCAGAACAATCCGGCGAGCAAGGCGAAGGCGATCAGCGGCAATGCCACCAGCCAAGAACGACCTCGTGGGCGGCGTTGCGGGCGCGTAACGCCCCGCCCATTTGCGTCGCCGCCGCTCATGATGATTTGCCCGGAGGTTGCGCCGAGCGCCGGGTCACGCCGCTGGCTTCGAGATCCCTCAAGATCCGTTTCTGGCGGCGGAAATCGAGCCCGACCCACACGATGAGCGCTGCGACCACGAGGCCGACAAGCAGGTACGACGTGACGATGAAGGATGCGTAGGGACCGAGCGAGGTGAAAAACGGCATGGCGATCACGCCGCCTGCCGGCTGGCTTGCATCATCTGCAAGGAGCGCACCCGGCGCCGCAACACTTCGTTGCGCATCGCGGCCAGATGCAGCGTCAAAAACAGCAACGAGAACGCCACCGCCATGATGAGCAAGGGAATCAGAAACGCGCGATCCATGCTCGGGCCGCCGGCGCGGATCACCGACGCGCCCTGATGCAATGTATTCCACCAGTCGACCGAGAACTTGATGATCGGAATGTTGATCGCGCCGACCAGCGTCAGGATAGCGGCTGCGCGGGCTGCGCGGGACGGATCTTCCACCGCGCGCCACAGCGCCATGATGCCGAGATACATCAGAAACAGAATCAGCACTGAGGTCAGCCGCGCATCCCATTCCCAATAGGTGCCCCACATCGGCCGGCCCCACAGCGATCCGGTCACCAGCGCTAGAAATGTAAACGCTGCGCCCAGCGGAGCGGCGGCCTTTGCCGCGACGTCCGCCAGCGGATGCCGCCACACCAGCGTGCCGAGCGCCGCCACGCTCATGACGCCCCAGACGAACATCGACAGCCACGCATTGGGAACGTGGATGAACATGATCTTCACGGTGGCGCCCTGCTGGTAATCGTCGGGAGCCATCGCCGATTGATAAAGGCCGATCGCAAGCAGGGTCGTTGTGGCGGCGGCAAGCCACGGCAGCACGCGCGCGGTCAGCGCGAGGAACCGGGTCGGATTGGCGAGGTCGATCAAGCTCATGGCGTTCCTGATAATCGGGGTAGTCGCGACAGGCAATGCGCGCGCGTGTGGTGAAGCCGTGGTTCCGCGAGAGTTGATCGGGCACAATGCCGCATCAGTCGAGCCCCTGCCGCAGACTGGCCGCTGCGGCGAATGGGCCGACCACCAGGCTGATTAGCGACAGCGCACACAGGATCGAAAACGGCGTGCCGAACGGCATCGACCCTTCGACAGCTGCGTTCGAGGCGGCGACACCGAAAATCAGCACGGGGATCGACAGCGGCAGCACCACCACCGCGAGCAGCAATCCGCCCCGCCGCAGCGTGACCGCAAGGGCGGCCCCGATCATGCCGGTAAAGGTCAGCGCCGGCGTGCCGACCAGCAGCGTCAGCGCAACCGCGAATGTGGCTGTCGCATCGAGGTTGAGCAAGATGCCGATCAGCGGCGTCGCCACGATCAGCGGCACGCCTGCCGCCAGCCAGTGCGCCAGCGCCTTCGCCGCGCAGCTTAATTCAAGCGGCGTGCGGCTCATCACGATCAGATCGAGCGATCCGTCCTCCTGATCGGCGGTGAACAGGCGATCGAGCGTCAGCAGGCTCGCCAGCATGGCGCCCAGCCAGAGGATCGCCGGGCCGATACGTTTCAGCAAAGCCAGATCGGGTCCGAGCGCGAACGGCATCACCACCACGACCGAGACGAAAAACAGGACGCCGATCAGCGCACCGCCGCCAGCGCGCAGCGCGACACCGATGTCGCGGCGGATAATCGCGGCAAGAGCGGTCACGCATCACCGCCAATCCGAAGTTCCTGTGCGGGAACCCCAAGCGGCCCGTGGGTCGCGGCGAGAATGATTCCGCCGCTGCGCAAATGCGCGCCCATCAAGGCGGCCACCATGGCCTGCCCGGAGGTGTCGAGCGCCGAGGTCGGCTCGTCCAGTAGCCAGACCGGGCGATTGACGGCAATCAGTCGCGCAATCGACAGGCGTCGGCGCTGGCCGGCCGAGAGGAACGCCGCGGGCAGGTGGACCGCATGGCCGAGGCCCACGGTCTTCAGGCTCGCTGCTCCGTCGATCGCTTGGCCGCCAAGGAATTCGCGCCAGAAATCGAGGTTTTCCAGCACCGTCAGGGAGGGTTTCAGCGCGTCACGGTGGCCGAGGTAATGCGTCTGCTCGGCAAGCGTGAGTTCCGCTTCGCCGCCCTCAAGCGTGATTGCGCCACCGGCGGCAGGAAGCAGCCCTGCGATCAGCCGAAGCAGCGACGACTTCCCGGCCCCGTTGACGCCGGTCACAGCCAGCGCCTGGCCTGCGGGGACCGCAAAATCGAGACCGGAAAAGATATCTCGCCCGCCCCTCACGCATTTCAGACCCTGAGCCGTAAGCCTCATGATGGATTGACCGATGGCTTTTGGCAGGGCGCTGTAGTTCCAGCCGTGACGTGCATGACAGGGAGACAATCCATAGCGGGTGTGGTGGACAGACTGGAAAGATTCTATAAAACCGGAACTTGGTGCAGCACACAATCAACCGCCGGAAACAGCACGGTTCAACCCTGATTCCTTCGCTTTCGACGGTGCCCCGATACCTTTTGCCGGGTATCTCCAACTTCTGAACTGGGATCGTTCACATGCCCTCGCTCGACAGCTTTAAATGCCAGAAAACCCTCAAGGTCGGCGCCAAGACTTACGTTTATTACAGCCTGCCCACGGCTGAAAAGAACGGCCTCAAGGGCATTTCGAAGCTGCCTTATTCGATGAAGGTGCTGCTCGAGAACATGCTGCGCAATGAAGACGATCGCACGGTCAAGAAGGCCGACATCGTTGCATTCTCGCAGTGGGCCAAGAAGAAAACGCTCGAACACGAAATCGCATTCCGCCCCGCGCGCGTGCTGATGCAGGATTTCACCGGCGTGCCCGCGGTGGTCGATCTCGCTGCCATGCGTAACGCAATGAAGGCGCTCGGCGGCGACGCCGAGAAGATCAACCCGCTCGTTCCGGTCGATCTTGTCATCGATCACTCGGTGATCGTGAACTTCTTCGGTGACAACAAGGCGTTCGGCAAGAACGTCGCCGAAGAGTACAAGCAGAACCAGGAACGCTACGAATTCCTCAAGTGGGGTCAGAAGGCGTTCACGAATTTCTCGGTGGTGCCGCCCGGCACCGGCATCTGCCATCAGGTCAATCTCGAATATCTGGCGCAGACGGTCTGGACCAAGAAAGAGAAACTCACCGTCGGCAAGAAGAAGGGCACCTTCGAAGTCGCCTATCCGGATTCGCTGGTCGGCACCGACTCGCACACCACCATGGTCAACGGACTTGCGGTGCTGGGCTGGGGCGTCGGCGGCATCGAGGCTGAAGCCGCGATGCTTGGCCAACCGCTGTCGATGCTGCTGCCGGACGTGGTCGGCTTCAAGCTCAAGGGCCAGCTCAAGGAAGGCGTCACCGCCACCGATCTCGTGCTCACCGTCACGCAGATGCTGCGCAAGCAGGGCGTGGTCGGCAAGTTCGTCGAATTCTTCGGCGCGGGCCTCGATTCGATGTCGGTCGCCGACAAGGCCACCATCGCCAACATGGCGCCGGAATACGGCGCGACCTGCGGCTTCTTCCCCGTCGACAAGTCCGCGCTCGACTATCTGAAGACCTCGGGCCGCAAGTCCGCCCGCGTTGCGCTGGTGGAAAAATACGCCAAGGCGCAGGGCCTGTTCCGCACCGCGGCTTCGCCCGATCCGGTGTTCACCGAATTGCTGACTCTCGATCTCGGCGATGTGGTCCCGTCGCTGGCAGGTCCGAAGCGCCCAGAGGGCCGCGTCGCGCTTCCTGCAGTGGCGGAAGGTTTTGCCGCAGCGATGGAGTCGGATTACAAGAAAGCACTGGACGGTCACCGTTACGCGGTCGAAGGCCGCAACTTCGATCTCGGCCACGGCGACGTGGTGATCGCGGCGATTACCTCCTGCACGAACACTTCAAACCCGAACGTGCTGATCGGCGCGGGCCTTCTGGCGCGCAATGCCGCCGCCAAGGGCCTGACCGCGAAGCCATGGGTGAAGACTTCGCTCGCGCCGGGCAGCCAGGTAGTTGCTGAATATCTGTCGAACTCCGGACTGCAGAAGGATCTCGACAAGGTCGGTTTCAACCTCGTCGGCTTCGGTTGCACCACCTGCATCGGCAACTCCGGCCCGCTGCCGGAAGAGATTTCGAAATCGATCAACGACAACGGCATCATCGGTGCTGCGGTGCTGTCGGGCAACCGCAACTTCGAGGGCCGCGTCTCGCCGGACGTGCAGGCAAACTATCTCGCGTCGCCGCCGCTGGTGGTTGCCTATGCGCTGGCCGGCAACGTCAACATCAACCTCGCCACCGAGCCGCTCGGCACCGGCCGCGACGGCAAGCCGGTTTATCTCAAGGACATCTGGCCGACCTCGAAAGAGATCAATGCCACAATCAAGAAGTACGTCACCTCGACGATCTTCAAGAAGAAGTATGCCGACGTGTTCAAGGGCGACACCAACTGGCGCAAGATCAAGACCGTGACCAGCGACACCTACGCCTGGAACATGAGCTCGACCTATGTGCAGAACCCGCCGTACTTCGAAGGCATGAAGATGGAGCCGGAGCCGATCGTCGATGTGCTCGACGCGCGCATTCTTGCGGTCTTCGGCGACAAGATCACCACCGACCATATTTCGCCAGCCGGCGCGATCAAGCTGACCTCGCCTGCCGGAAAGTATCTGTCGGAGCATCAGGTGCGGCCCGCCGACTTCAACCAGTACGGCACGCGGCGTGGCAACCACGAAGTCATGATGCGCGGCACCTTCGCCAACATCCGCATCAAGAATCACATGCTGAAGGGCGCCGACGGCAACATTCCGGAAGGCGGTCTGACCAAGCACTGGCCGGACGGCGAGCAGATGTCGATCTACGACGCCGCGATGAAGTATCAGGCCGAACAGGTGCCGCTGGTGGTGTTTGCCGGCGCCGAATACGGCAACGGCTCGTCGCGCGACTGGGCGGCGAAGGGCACGCGTCTGCTTGGCGTTCGCGCGGTGATCACCCAGAGCTTCGAGCGCATCCACCGCTCGAACCTCGTTGGCATGGGCGTGCTGCCGCTGACATTCGAAGACGGCGAGTCCTGGCAGTCGATCGGCATCAAGGGCGACGAGAAGGTCACGATTCGCGGGCTGCAGGGCGATCTGAAGCCGCGCCAAAAGTTAACGGCTGAGATCGTGTCCTCGGACGGTTCACTGAAGCGTGTCTCGTTGCTCTGCCGCATCGATACCCTCGATGAGCTCGAATACTACCGAAATGGCGGTATTCTTCACTATGTGCTGCGCAATCTGGCTGCATAACGCGGGCGAGTGGTCCGATTCTAGCGGACCATTCGCAATTATAGCTTCTAGTGGAGTTCAGGATTTGACATTCGCGATGCAAACTCGCGGCCGGGTGGGTCGCGAATGTCAAATCCACTCCACTAAAAACGTATCCGTGAACGGGCTCACCGCGAAGTGAGTGGCGAAGCACCCAAAGGGCGGCCTATCAAGGGGCCGCCTTCTTGCTGATAGGGACAGACGGGATGTCTGATTTGCCAGAATCGAAAACGACGACAGCCGGTGCGTTCGCGTCGCGGCTGTCGCGTACGCTTGGCATCTGCGCGATCGTCACTGTGATCACGCCGGCATGTGCCGATGATCCGCGCGCGGTGGTCGAGCTGTTCACGTCGCAGGGTTGTTCATCGTGCCCGCCCGCGGACAAGGTTCTCGGCGAACTCGCGCAGGACAAATCCGTCATCGCACTCAGCCTGCCGATCGACTACTGGGACTATCTCGGCTGGAAGGACACGCTGGCGGATTCGCGGTTCAGCGCGCGTCAGAAGGCCTATTCGCATATGCGCGGCAACCGTGGCGTCTACACGCCGCAAGCCGTCGTCAACGGCACCACCGATGTTCTCGGCAGCGACCGCATCGCGATCGAGAACGCCGCGAAGGGCACTCAGAAGAACGACGGTGTGATGTCGGTGCCGATTACGATGACGACATCAGGCAGCCAGATTAATGTGTCGGTGGCGGAAGCCGGCGGCAGGAGCGGTGAAATCTGGATCTGCGCCGTGTCGAAGCAGGTTCCGATCACCATCTCGCGCGGCGAGAATCGCGGACAGCAGATCACGTATCACAACGTGGTGCGTAACGTGCTGAAGGTCGGCGACTGGAACGGCCAGGCTGGCAGCTGGACCGTGCCGCTTGAAAACATCACGCGCGACGGCGTCGATGCGGCAGCGGTCTTCATTCAGGACGGCAATCGCGACAAGCCCGGTCCGATGCTGGGCGCAGCCTTTACCTCGCTGAACTGAAGTCCCGTAATTTTTTGAATCAAGTCACGCTGCTGCAAGGTGGCGATACGGGATTGCATGTCTGGTGCCTGCGTAGGCTTTCTTCAATGCGAAGCAACACCCAGCCCAACAAAAAAGGCCAGCTCGCGCTGGCCCGAAGGATGGGGATCTATTTTACTGCGAAGAATTAGACCCGATCCTGACGACCCCGGGGGGCTGGGGGCTGAGGAATCCGGTGCCGAAAGGACCGGGTCAACGCAGTTTCATCTTGATCGCAGTCCAGCACGGCGGGGGATTGACCGAAATCGGGCGGCATTATGATTTGCCTAACGTCCACGTGATGCTCTGCTCTGCAATTGGACGGCGTAAGCTGCTGAAATCATGCTTGCAGGCGTCGCCGGACGGGGCGATCATGTCGGGTATGTGACAGGAGGCGCCGATGAGTTCAGTGTCGGGCGATATCGATCCAAGCGAGAGCCGGGGGCTGGAGCGCAGCACTACGCCACTTCCGCCCCAGAGCGTTACGTTCAACCGCGTCGAACTCAATCGCATTCTCAATCTGTACGGGCGCATGGTCGCCGACGGCGAATGGCGCGACTACGCCATCGATTTTCTGAAGGACCGCGCAGTATTTTCGATCTTCCGCCGCGCTTCGGAAGTTCCGATCTACCGGATCGAGAAAGATCCGCGTCTCAGCCGCAAACAAGGTGCCTACAGCGTGATCGCGGCCAGCGGACAGACCCTGCGCCGTGGTCATGACCTTGAGCGCGTGCTGCTGGTGATCGACCGCAAGCTCGCGCTGGTCTAGACGCGTATTCGCATCGCGCCCGGTCAGGCGGCAAGTTTGTTCAGCCCTTGGGAAGCGTTGTGCCGCCATCGCCAAGCGCGCGCTGCATCAGCACCGTGTCGAGCCAGCGACCGAATTTGAATCCGACATCTTTCAGCGTGCCGGTCATCTCGAAGCCTGCGCGGGTGTGAACGCCCACCGAGGCGGCATTGGCGGAATCGCCGATCACGGCGATCATCTGGCGATAGCCGCGTGCTTCGCACTGGACGATCAATTCGGTCAGCAGCGCCAGACCGATGCCCCGCCGGTGGCTGGCTGGCGCCAGATATACCGAATTCTCCACGGTGAAACGGTAGGCCGGACGCGCGCGATAGAACCCCGCATAGGCGTAGCCGACGATGTTGCCGTCGAGCGATGCCACGAGATAGGGGAAGCCACCGTGGGCGAGTTCGTGGAATCGCCGCGTCATCTCCGCAACGTCCGGCGGCGTCAGTTCGAAGGTCGCGGTGCCGTGGTTGACGGCCTCGGCATAGATGTCGGTGATGATGGAAATATCCGCGAGCGTCGCGGAACGGATCACGGGGTCTGGCATGAGGACGCAGTCTAGTTTGCCGTCCGCAAAACAAAAGCCCCGGCTTTTGGCCGGGGCTTTCGAGAGTTCACCGATCAGCCACGATCAGTCTCGTTGTCCAAGCAACTGCAACAGCAGCGTGAACAGGTTGATGAAGTTCAGGTAGAGCGAGAGGGCGCCGGTGATCGCCGCCTTCTCCGCCACGTCTCCGCCCTGAGCGGCGTAGCCGTAGATGTAATCGTTCTTCAGCCGCTGGGTATCCCAGGCGGTGAGGCCCGCGAACACCAGCACGCCGACCACCGAGACGATGAACTGCAGCATGGAGCTGGCGAGGAACAGGTTCACCACGCTCGCGAGGATGATGCCGAACAGGCCCATCATCAGGAACGAACCCATGCCGGTCATGTCACGCTTGGTGGTGTAGCCGTAAAGGCTCAACGCACCGAACGTGGCAGCCGTGATGAAGAACACGCGCACAATCGAGGTGTGCGTGTAGACCAGGAAGATCGACGACAGCGAGATGCCCATCAGCGCTGCGAACACCCAGAACAGGAGCTGAGCGGTTGCGGGCTTCAGGCGATTGATGCCGAACGAGATGGCGAACACCATCACCAGCGGCGCGAGGATGAAAACCCACTTCAGCGGGCTCACGAACATCGCGACGCCGAACGACGTCAGATACTGCTTGCCGATCCGGCCGGCAGCGGCCGAGGCGTCAGGCGTCACTGCGCCCATGTAAACGCCAAGCGCGGCGAGACCAGTGATGGCCAGGCCAATCGCCATGTAGTTGTAGATCTTGAGCATGTACGAGCGCAGACCGGCATCGACGGTCGCGGCGTCCGCACGCCCGGCGGCCCGGCCGAAAGGAGACGTATAGTTGCGGTCCAAGTCCGACATAGTCGAAACCCCGTGGTTGACTGGCGAAAGCGAAGGGTCTGCGCCGCCAGCTATAAGCTTTTCCCAGAACCGACTGTGGGGCCATCTCGGGATGGCATCAAGTCAGATTCTGAACCCGCTCGGTATGTGGGAAACTAACACACTCGACGCAAGCATGGACGCGCGGCTGTTTGTCGCAAAACCCGTCATTTGCTGCTACAAATTGTCATAAGTTACGGAGCACGTTAGCTGGCTTTTGGTTAAGCGCGAGTAATGTTCCGGCCAGCCCCAGCCCGACCGTCACGGCGAGCGCGGCCAGCACCACGAGGGCGGCACTCCCGGCCTGCCAGACGAAGCCCAGCGTCATCAGCCGGGTCACGATCTGCCAGGCGGCGATTGATCCGGCCGCTACCCCGAACACGGCCGTCGCTAACCCGATCAGCAGATATTCCAGCGCATAGGCGCCAAGCAGTCGCGCCCGGGTCGCGCCGAGGGTTTTGAGAATCACCGCGTCATAGACCCGGTGCCGATGCCCCGCAGCCAGCGCGCCGCCCAGCACCAGGATGGCCGAGATCAGGGTCACCGAACTGGCGCCCCGGATCGCAAGCACGAGGTTGGTCACGACCTTTCCGATCGAATCGAGAGCTTCGCGCACCCGTACGCTGGTCACCATCGGGAAGGCGGCGGCGACATCCTTGATGAGTTTGGCGTCGCTTGCAGCATTCGAAGAACCGGCTTCGGTGAGTGTCGCGATATCGGTATGGGGAGCGCCGGCGAAGGCCTTCGGCGAATACACCAGAACAAAATTGATCCCGAGGCTCTGCCAGTCCACCGTGCGCAGATTGCTGATCTTCGCGGTGATGTCGCGGCCCAGCACGTTGACGGTGATGTCATCGCCGACTTTCACGCCGAGACCGTCGGCGATTTTCTTCTCCAGCGACACCAGTGGTGGGCCGCTGTAGCCGGCGTCCCACCAGGTGCCGTCGACGACTGTCGAACCGCGCGGGACCTCGCTGGTGTAGGTCAGGCCACGATCGCTCTGTAGCACCCAGGCGGAATCCGTCGTTGGCTTGAGGTCTTCGGCCCTGATGCCCTTCGCGGCGACAATGCGTCCGCGCAGCATCGGCACGGTTTCCACGTTGGCTGCCGGGGCCGCCTGCTTTAAAAATTCGCTGAATCGCGGCGCCTCGGCCGCCGGAATGTCGATGAAGTAGAACGATGGCGCGTGCTCGGGCAGGGCAGCCATGAATTGCCGCCGCAGATTGCCGTCGATCTGCGTGATGGTGACCAGCACGGCGAGGCCGAGGCCGAGCGACATCACGACGGACGGCGTCAACGCGCCGGGACGGTGGATGTTGGCGATGGCCAGCCGCAGCATGGTGAAACGCGCGCGCGGCAGGTTTCTTGCCACGACCATCAGCAGCGAGGCGACACCGCGCAGCACGGCGAACACGCCGACCGATGAGGCGACGAACACGGCGGCCACGCGTTTGTCATAGGCGAGCCCGATCGCGACCGCGACCAGCAGCGCGATCACCGAGGCCATCAGGACGAGGTAACGCCGTCGCGGCCAGTGAAATTCGGGTGTCACGCCTTCGCGGAACAAAGCCGCCACCGGCACGTCGTGGACGCGGCCAAGCGGCCATAGCCCGAAGGCGAGCGCTGTCAGCAGGCCGTAGACGAACGACAGCACCAGTTCACCGGCGTGAAATGTCGCCTCGACAGGAAGCGGAAGGATTTTTCCGAACAGGCCGACAATGATGAAGGGCAACGCCGCTCCGATGGCGAGACCGATCAATGATCCGAGAATCGCCAGCACCATGACCTGCACGAGGTAGATCGTGAACACCTCGCGGCCGGTTGCGCCGAGCGCCTTGAAGGTCGCGATCACGTCGCGGCGCTCATCGAGATGGCTCTTGATCGCATTGGCGACGCCGACGCCTCCGACCAGCAGTGCTGCGAGCCCGACCAGAGTCAAAAATTGGGTGAAGCGCGTAATGTTGCGCTCGAGTTGCGGCGACGCATTGCCGCGGGTACGGACTTCCCATCCAGCTTCAGGGAGCGCCTGCTGTGCGGCATCGATAACGGACTGCGTGGCGCGTTCATCGCCGGAGGCGGCGTCAGGCAACTGCAGGCGATACATCCAGCGCACCAGTGTGCCAGGCTGCAACAAGCCAGTCGCGCGCAGCGCGTCCTCGCTGATCAGCAGTCGTGGGCCGAGACCGACGCCGCCTGCAAGCTTGTCGGGCTCAGTTTCGACGGTGCCGCGAATTTCGAATGTCGCATTGCCGACGGTCACACGATCTCCGGCCGTTAGGCCGAGGCGCGCCAGCAACACCGCGTCTGCACCCGCGCCGAACGCGCCGTCGCGCTGCGCCAGCAAGTCCGGGACCGGCATTTTCGGCTCAAGCGAAACCGCGCCGAGCATTGGATAATTGCCGTCAACGGCTTTCAGATCGACCAGTGCGAACTCGCCGCTTGGAGAGCGTGCCATGCCGCGCATAATCGCCGTGGCGGAGATCTTGCCATGAGCATCGAGAAATGCGCGCTCCTCCCTGGAGGCTTCTCTCTGTATCAGGGCGAAGGAAATATCGCCGCCAAGTAGCGTGCGGCCCTGATGATCCAGTCCCGCACTGAGGCTTCCGGCCACGGAGCCGACACCCGCGATCGCCATGACACCGAGCGCGATACAGGCGATGAAAACGTAAAAGCCGCGCAAACCACTGCGTAACTCGCGCAATGCAAAGCGGATCGCGAGCGATAGTGTGCCGCCGCGCGGTGACGTGTCAGCGATCATGCTCATCGGGATGCCGTCTCGACCCAGTGCCGGTCGGTCGCCGGTCCGTCAATCCGGCCCGAGCGCAACCGCACCACGCGGTCGCAGCGCTGCGCCAGTGCGGTGTCATGCGTAACGAGTACGAGCGTCATGCCGCGCTCAAGATGTTTGGCGAACAAGAGATCGACGATCTGTTTGCCGGTGGCCTCATCGAGATTTCCGGTCGGCTCATCGGCGACGAGAATGGCGGGATCGGGCGCCATCGCGCGCGCCAGCGCGACGCGTTGCTGTTCGCCGCCCGAAAGTTGCGAGGGATAGTGATGCAGCCGCTCGCCGAGGCCAACGCCGGCAAGCTCTTGCGCGGCGCGCGTCGTCGCATCGGTGCGTCCCGCCAGTTCAAGCGGGACCGCCACGTTCTCAAGCGCCGTCATGGTCGGGATCAGATGAAACGACTGGAACACGATGCCGACATGGCGGCCACGGAAACGTGCAAGGGCGTCCTCGTCGAGGGCATTGAACGCGGCACCGTTGACCACCACCTCTCCGCTGTCAGGACGTTCAAGCCCCGCCATCACCATCAACAGCGTGGACTTGCCCGACCCTGATGGGCCGATCAGGCCGACGGCTTCACTGGGCGCGACACGCAGGCTGACATCCTTGAGGATGTGAACGCGTGCGGCTCCGCTGCCCAGCGAGAGATTGACGTTCGAGATGGAAATGGTGTCCGGTTCGAGGCCGGCGCGCGCAGAGGGTTCAATGAGACTGTCCATGGATCTTTCATATGGGGGTTTCGGCGGCGCGGTCGAGGGGCTGGTGTCCCGAATCCGAAGCTCGCTCCATTTTGCCGCGCGTTCTGTGGCGAACTTCGGATTCGAAAGGACACCAGCAAACTATAATTTTAGTGTGGTTTTGGTTCGCAGGTCCGCAAACGGAAGATACCGCAAGGAGGGTGCGGACCTGCGAGCCGCCACACTGGTTCGGGCGTTCATCGTCGCAGCAGCGGGGGCAATGATGGCGATGTCGGGGCCGGCCTCGGCTCAAACGGTGCCCATCAAACAGGATGTCAAAGATGTGAAGCCGATCAAGCTCGCCGTTCTGGGCGATTCCCTGACCGCTGGTTACGGGTTGCCGGCTGCGGCGGCATTTCCGGTGCGGCTGCAGAAAGCGCTCGCCGAGAAGGGGATCGCGACCGATATCCATAACGCGGGCGTCTCCGGCGATACGACGACCGGCGGCCTTGCGCGGCTCGACTGGTCGATTCCGCCCGGCACCGAAGCCGTGATCGTCGAACTCGGCGCCAACGATGCGCTGCGCGG
This sequence comes from Pseudomonadota bacterium, assembly GCA_040387615.1. GTDB lineage: Bacteria > Pseudomonadota > Alphaproteobacteria > Rhizobiales > Xanthobacteraceae > Afipia. The sequence continues at coordinate 18,125 of JAZKDK010000033.1, forward strand.
CGTCGATCCAAAGGTCGCGCGCGGCGCGCTCGACGAGATTCTCAACAAGCTGAAAGCGCGCAACATCGCTGTTTTGTTGTGCGGAATGTATGCGCCGCCGAACTACGGCGCAGAGTATACGGCGCGGTTCAACAGCATTTATCCCGACCTCGCCAAAAGCCACAAAGTGCCGCTTTATCCGTTCTTTCTCGACGGCGTGGCCACCGAGGCGAAGCTGACCCAGCCCGATGGACTGCATCCGACGGCAGCGGGAGTCGATGTCGTGGTCGAGCGGATTCTGCCCACGGTGGAGGCGTTTCTGACGGATCGTGCGTTGCAATTAAACAAGCCTTGAGGGGATTTCGCGCTGGTCGCGAGATGGCCGCTTCGCACTGTCATCGTGCTGCGGTAAAAAAGACCTCAGGTGATTCGTGATCCTCTTTTGCATCGAGGAGATTCGTGATGCCTCGCTTGTTCACCGGGCTGGAAATCCCCCCGGACATCGGCCAGACGCTCTCGAACTTGCGCGGGGGCCTGCCGGGCGCCCGCTGGGTCGATCCCGAAAATTATCACGTCACATTGCGCTTCATCGGCGACATCGACGGCCCCGCGGCCAACGAGATTGCCTCGACGCTGGAGCGGATCAACCGCAAACCGTTCGAGGTCGCGTTGCAGGGCCTGTCCAGCTTCGGTGGCAAGAAACCGCGCGCTGTGGTGGCATCGGTTGTACCAAGCCGACCGCTGATGGAGTTGCAGGCGGAGCTGGAACGGCTGATTCAGCGGTTCGGTTTCGACCCGGAGGGCCGCAAATTCATCCCCCATGTGACGCTGGCGCGGCTGCGGGATGCATCAAATCGGGATGTGGCGGACTATCTGTCGGTGCGGGGGTATTTCCCGACCCGCAGCTTCATGGCCTCCCGGTTCGTGCTGTTCTCGTCACGCGCATCGGTCGGCGGTGGACCTTACGTGGTTGAAGACGCCTATGCGCTGAGTGCATAGAGAGCCACCCGTCACCTTTGTAGTCTTGCAATTTCCGCGTCGTTCTGGCGGGTAGCGAGCCATGAATGCTCCCACCCCCGCCTCGTTCCGTCGGCACTATCAGGCTCTCGTTGCCGCGGGCACCATCGAGGCCGATCCCGCCCAAGCCCAGGCCGTCGAGGCCTTCACAGCACTGGAGGCGCGGCTGGCAGGATACCGGCCGGGTCGCGGCGGGCTGCTGCAACGCCTGTTCGCCGACAAGGACGCGGTTCCGCTCCGTGGCCTCTACATCCATGGCGAGGTCGGGCGCGGCAAGACCATGCTGATGGATCTGTTCTTCAGCGAGAGCGCCGTCGCGCACAAGCGTCGTGCGCACTTCCACGAATTCATGGCCGACGTCCACGAGCGGATTCACGGCTTTCGCCAGAAGATCGCCCGGCAGGAAATTGCCGACACCGATCCGGTGCGGCTCACGGCAGCGTCGGTCTTCGAGGAAGCGTGGCTGTTGTGCTTCGATGAGTTTCACGTCACCGACATTGCGGATGCGATGATCCTTGGACGGTTATTTGGCCGGCTGTTCGAACTGGGAACGGTTGTCGTTGCGACCTCGAATGTCGCTCCTGACGATCTCTACAAGGGCGGCCTCAATCGCGCGCTATTCCTGCCGTTTATCGCGCAGCTCAAGGATCGGATGGAGGTGCTGCGACTGGACGCGCGCACCGATTTCCGGATGGAAAAACTCGCAGGCATCAAGATGTGGCTGGTCCCGGCCGATGCTTCGGCGGATGCCGCGCTCGACAAGGCATGGACCAAGCTGACCGGCGGCGCCACTGATCGGCCGTGCGACATCACGGTCAAGGGGCGTACGCTGCATGTGCCGCATTCGGCGCACGGTGTCGCGCGCTTTTCGTTTGCGGATTTGTGCGAGAAGCCGCTCGGCGCGTCGGACTATCTGCGGCTCGCGCATGATTATCACACGCTGATCATCGACCGGATTCCTGCGATGAAATACGAACATCGCAACTACGCCAAACGCTTCATCACCCTGATCGACACGCTTTACGACAATGCGGTGAAGCTGATGGCCTCGGCGGAGACCGATCCGCTGTCGCTTTACAGTGCGACCGAAGGGGTTGAGGCCAACGAATTCAAGCGGACCTCGTCGCGGCTGATCGAAATGGGCTCAGAATCCTATCTGGCGCTGCCTCACGGCCGCAGCGACTCGTCCGCCAGCGGTTCGACCACCGGTCTGGTCGAGACCTGACCGGGTTCGCTTTATGTTTCGGCTCAGGACCCGGCGAAAGCCCGATACGAAAGCAGCCGGCGGTGCCGCCGCAGTGAGCACTGCCGCTCCATTGGGCGAACAGCGACTTGAACGCTTGCCGCGAAAGGTCTAACCAGCCGTCCAGAGTTTTTCCCATCCTCTCCCGTCGACATCAAAGGACAGATTTCCCATGGCGCGTGACAAGATTGCTTTGATTGGTTCAGGTCAGATTGGCGGCACGCTGGCGCATCTGGTCGGGCTGAAAGAGTTGGGCGACGTGGTGATGTTTGACATCGCCGAAGGTATTCCTCAGGGCAAGTCGCTCGACATCGCGCAGTCTTCGCCGGTTGACGGGTTCGACGCCAAGTTCACCGGCGCCAATTCCTACGAAGCGATCGAAGGCGCAAGCGTGGTGATCGTCACCGCCGGTGTGCCGCGCAAGCCGGGTATGAGCCGCGATGACCTTCTCAGCATCAATCTCAAGGTCATGGAACAGGTCGGCGCGGGCATCAAGAAGTATGCTCCCGACGCGTTCGTGATCTGCATCACCAACCCGCTCGACGCGATGGTCTGGGCGCTGCAGAAGGCCTGCGGCCTGCCGCACAAGAAGGTCGTCGGCATGGCCGGCGTGCTGGATTCGTCGCGCTTCCGTTACTTCCTTGCCGACGAGTTCAACGTTTCGGTGGAAGACGTCACCGCCTTCGTGCTCGGCGGTCACGGCGACACCATGGTGCCGCTGACCAAGTACTCCACCGTCGCCGGCATTCCGCTGCCTGATCTTGTGAAGATGGGCTGGACCTCGCAGGCCCGCATCGACGAGATCGTTGATCGCACCCGCAACGGCGGCGCCGAGATCGTCAACCTGCTCAAGACCGGTTCGGCTTTCTACGCGCCGGCTGCGTCGGCCATCGCGATGGCTGAGAGCTATCTGCGCGACAAGAAGCGCGTGCTGCCTTGCGCCGCCTATCTCAACGGCGAATACGGCGTGAAGGACATGTATGTCGGCGTGCCGGTTGTCATCGGATCGAAGGGTGTCGAGCGTATCGTCGAGATCGAACTGGCCGGCAAGGATCGCGAAGGCTTCGACAAGTCGGTCGGCGCGGTGCAGGGTCTGGTCGACGCCTGCAAGAAGATCGCGCCGGACTTGCTCGGCAAGTAACGCTGCGACACCGTTATCTTCGCGTGCGATCCGGGATTATCCGTTTCGGATCGCACGCTGAAATTCCCTTCTTCGTTCTCTTCTTCGATCCCTTCTTTATGATCTCTGGGGCAATCCATGAACATCCACGAATATCAGGCCAAGGCGGTGCTGAAAGAATTCGGCGTGTCGATTTCGCGCGGCGTGCCAATTCTCAAGGCATCTGACGCGGAAGCTGCCGCGAAAGAACTTGGCGGCCCGTTGTGGGTGGTGAAGAGCCAGATTCATGCCGGCGGACGCGGCAAGGGCAAGTTCAAGGAAGCCTCGGCCGGCGACAAGGGAGGCGTGCGTCTTGCCAAGTCGATTGAAGAAACCAAGCAGTTCGTGACCCAGATGCTCGGTGCCACGCTGGTCACCGAACAGACCGGCCCTGCCGGCAAGCAGGTCAACCGCATCTATCTCGAAGACGGCTCCGACATCGAAAAAGAGTTTTATCTGTCGCTGCTGGTCGACCGCGAAACGTCATGGGTTTCCTTCGTGGTTTCCACCGAAGGCGGCATGAACATCGAGGAAGTCGCGCACAACACGCCCGAGAAGATCGTGACGTTCTCGGTCGATCCCGCCACCGGCGTGATGGCTCATCACGGCCGCACGGTTGCGCAGGCGCTCGGCCTGAAGGGCGATCTTGCCAAGCAGGCGGAAAAGCTTGTGGCGCAGCTCTATACGGCGTTCCTCGCCAAGGACATGGAGATGCTGGAGATCAATCCGCTGATCATCTCCAAGCAGGGCGAGTTGAAGTGCCTCGACGCCAAGATGTCGTTCGATTCCAATTCCCTTTACCGTCATCCCGAGATCGTCGCGCTGCGCGACACCACGGAAGAAGACGCCAAGGAAATCGAAGCCTCCAAATATGACCTCGCCTATATCGCGCTCGACGGCACCATCGGCTGCATGGTGAACGGCGCAGGTCTGGCGATGGCCACCCTCGACATCATCAAGCTCTACGGCGAATCGCCTGCCAACTTCCTCGACGTCGGCGGCGGCGCATCGGAAGAAAAAGTCACGGCGGCGTTCAAGATCATCACCGCCGATCCGAACGTGAAGGGTATTCTCGTCAACATCTTCGGTGGCATCATGAAGTGCGACGTCATCGCGCGCGGCGTCATCGCCGCGGTGAAGGCGGTCGGTCTTCAGGTTCCTCTCGTGGTGCGCCTCGAAGGCACCAATGTCGAGGAAGGCAAGAAGATCATCAACGAATCCGGCCTCAACGTGCTGTCGGCGAACGATCTCGACGACGCTGCGCAGAAGATCGTCAACGCCGTGAAGGGAAAGTAAGCAGATGTCCGTCCTGATCGACAAGAACACCAAGGTCATCTGCCAGGGCTTCACCGGCAAGAACGGCACCTTCCATTCCGAAGGTGCGATCGCTTACGGCACCAAGATGGTCGGGGGCACCTCGCCCGGCAAAGGCGGTACCACACATCTCGGCCTGCCGGTGTTCGACACCGTCTCCGAGGCGCGCGAGAAGACCGGTGCCGACGCGTCGGTGATTTATGTGCCGCCGCCGGGCGCGGCGGACGCGATCTGCGAAGCGATCGATGCGGAAGTGCCGCTGATCATTTGCATCACCGAAGGCATTCCGGTGCTGGACATGGTGCGCGTGAAACGCTCGCTGTCGGGATCCAAATCGCGCTTGATCGGGCCGAACTGCCCGGGCGTGGTCACCGCAGGCGAATCGAAAATCGGCATCATGCCGGCCAACATTTTCAAGCCGGGCAGCGTCGGCATCCTGTCGCGCTCCGGCACGCTGACCTATGAGGCCGTGTTCCAGACAACGCAGGTTGGCCTCGGCCAGACCTCGGCGGTCGGCATCGGCGGCGATCCGGTCAAGGGCACCGAATTCATTGAAGTCCTCGAACTGTTCCTGGCGGACGAGATGACCAAGTCGATCATCATGATCGGCGAAATCGGCGGATCGGCCGAAGAAGACGCGGCGCAGTTCCTCAAGGACGAAGCCAAGCGCGGCCGCAAGAAGCCGATGGTCGGATTTATCGCCGGCCGCACCGCACCTCCGGGCCGCCGCATGGGTCATGCCGGCGCAATCGTGTCCGGCGGCAAGGGCGACGCCGAATCGAAGATTGCGGCGATGGAAGCGGCCGGAATTACGGTTTCCCCATCGCCTGCACGGCTCGGAACGACGCTTCTCGAAAGGTTGAAAGCTTAATTCAGTCCTTGGTTCTTTTCAGCGCGAAGTTTTGCCCTAAATAGGGTAAAAGGTGCGGCCCAAACACGATGCCGATACCAAATCGGGCGATTTTCTCCCGATTTTTCCGCGCGATGCAATCAATCAGGACACAAACATGTCTCGCCAGGACGCGAACGCCAATTTCGCCCTCACTTCCTTCCTCGACGGTGCCAACGCCACTTACATCGACCAGTTGTACGCGCGTTACGAGAAGGACCCCTCATCGGTCGATCCCGACTGGGTTGATTTCTTCAAGACGCTGAAAGATCAGCCCGCGGACGTCGCCAAGAACGCGCAGGGCCCGTCCTGGGAAAAGGCCAACTGGCCGACCACGCCAACTGACGATCTGACCAACGCGCTCGACGGCAACTGGGCTCAGGTCGAAAAGGCCGTTGGCGGCAAGATCGCAGCCAAGGCGCAGGCCACCGGCAGCACCCTCACTTCGGCTGACGTGCAGCAGGCCACGCGCGATTCGGTGCGCGCGCTGATGCTGATTCGCGCCTACCGGATGCGCGGTCACTTCCACGCCAATCTCGATCCGCTTGGTATCGAGGGCCAGAAGGATCACGAGGAACTCGATCCGCGCTCCTACGGCTTCACCGATGCCGATTTCGATCGCAAGATTTTCCTCGACCATGTACTGGGTCTTGAGACCGCAACGCTGCGTGAGATCGTCGCGATCTGTCAGCGCACCTATTGCCAGACGCTGGGCGTAGAATTCATGCACATCTCGAATCCGGCGCAGAAGAGCTGGATTCAGGAGCGCATCGAAGGTCCGGACAAGGAAATCAGCTTCACCCGGGAAGGCCGCCGCGCCATCCTGACGAAGCTCGTCGAAGCCGAGGGCTTCGAGAAGTTCTGCGATATCAAATTCACCGGTACCAAGCGGTTCGGTCTCGATGGCGCTGAATCGCTGATTCCTGCGCTCGAGCAGATCATCAAGCGCGGCGGCAATCTCGGCGTGCAGGACATCGTGCTGGGCATGCCGCACCGCGGACGCCTCAACGTGCTGACCCAGGTGATGGGCAAGCCGCACCGCGCGCTGTTCCATGAATTCAAGGGCGGCTCGGCCAATCCCGACGAAGTCGAGGGTTCCGGCGACGTGAAGTACCATCTCGGCGCCTCGTCGGATCGCGAGTTCGACGGCAACAAGATCCATCTGTCGCTGACCGCCAACCCGTCGCATCTGGAGATTGTCGATCCCATCGTGCTCGGCAAGGTGCGCGCCAAGCAGGACCAGAACGGCGATCCGCCGGACCAGCGCATTTCGGTGCTGCCGCTGATGATGCACGGCGACGCCGCGTTCGCCGGACAGGGCGTGGTGGCGGAATGTTTCGCGTTGTCGGACCTGAAGGGCTACCGCACCGGCGGTTCGCTGCACTTCATCGTCAACAATCAGATCGGCTTCACGACCTATCCGCGTTACTCGCGCTCGTCGCCGTATCCGTCGGACGTCGCCAAGATGATCGACGCGCCGATTTTCCACGTCAACGGCGACGATCCGGAAGCGGTGGTGTTCGCGGCGAAGGTCGCGATCGAGTACCGGCAGAAATTCCACAAGCCGGTGGTCATCGACATGTTCTGCTATCGCCGCCACGGCCATAACGAGGGCGACGAACCGGCATTCACCAACCCGGTGATGTACAAGAAGATCGCAACCCATCCGAGCACGCTCGACCTTTATGCCAAGCGGCTGATCGCCGATGGCGTGATGACCGAGGGCGAGATCGACAAGGCGAAGGCTGACTGGCGCGCGCGGCTCGATGCCGAGCTCGAGGCCGGTTCGGGCTACAAGCCGAACAAGGCCGACTGGCTCGATGGCAAGTGGGCCGGCTTCAAGTCGGCCGATCTCGGCGAGGATCCGCGCCGCGGCAACACCGGTATCGCTATCGACGAGCTGAAGGACATCGGCCGCAAGATCACCAAGGTGCCCGACGGTTTCCGCGTTCACCGCACTGTGCAGCGCTTCCTCGACAGCCGCATGAAGGCGATCGAGAACGGCGAGGGCATCGATTGGGCGACCGGCGAGGCGCTGGCGTTCTGCACGCTGATGAAGGAAGGCCATCACGTTCGCCTGTCCGGACAGGACTCCGAGCGCGGCACCTTCTCGCAGCGGCATTCGGTGCTGTTCGATCAGGAAGACGAGAGCCGCTACACGCCGTTCAATCACATCGGCGACAATCAGGGCCACTACGAAGTCATTAATTCGCTGCTGTCGGAAGAGGCGGTGCTGGGCTTCGAGTACGGCTACTCGCTGGCCGAGCCGAAGGCGCTGACGATCTGGGAAGCGCAGTTCGGTGACTTCGCCAACGGCGCACAGGTTCTGTTCGACCAGTTCATTTCGTCGGGCGAACGCAAATGGCTGCGCATGTCGGGCCTCGTCTGCATGCTGCCGCATGGTTACGAAGGTCAGGGACCGGAGCATTCCTCCGCGCGCCTCGAGCGTTTCCTGCAGATGTGCGCCGAAGACAACATGCAGGTCGTCAATATCACGACGCCTGCGAATTTGTTTCACGCGTTGCGCCGCCAGTTGAAGCGTGAAATCCGCAAGCCGCTGATCATCATGACGCCGAAGTCGCTGCTGCGCCACAAGCGCGCGGTATCGAAGCTCGAGGAGTTCGGTCCCGAGACCTCATTCCATCGCGTCCTGCTGGACGATGCGGAAACCGGCGGCGAGACCAAGCTCGTCGCGGACGCCAAAATCCGCCGCGTCGTGATCTGCTCGGGCAAGGTCTACTACGACCTCTACGAGGACCGCGAGAAGCGCGGCGTCGACGACATCTATCTGCTGCGCGTCGAGCAGCTCTATCCGGTGCCGCTCAAGACGCTGGTGCAGGTGCTCGAGCGCTTCAAGAAGGCCGAAGTGGTCTGGTGTCAGGAAGAACCGCGCAACATGGGCGGCTGGCACTTCATCGAGCCCTATCTCGAGTGGGTGCTCAATCAGGTCGGCTCTGCGCACAAGCGTCCGCGCTATGCCGGACGTGCGGCTGCGGCTGCAACCGCGACCGGCTTGATGTCGAAGCATCTCCAGCAATTGAAAGCGTTGCTCGACGAAGCTCTTGGCTGATCAATGGATGCCCGCAGGTCGCGGGCATTTCCATCCAGTTCTAATTTTGATTGAGGCGCTGACGGCAGAACGTGCCGCTCATGACGCAAGGGGAAAAGAAAATGGCTGAAATTCGCGTTCCGACATTGGGCGAGTCCGTCACCGAGGCCACCATCGGCCGCTGGTTCAAGAAGGCTGGCGATGCCGTCGCTGTCGACGAGCCCTTGGTTGAACTCGAAACCGACAAGGTGACCATCGAAGTGCCGGCGCCGTTCGCCGGCACCCTGGGCGAGATCGTCGCCAAGGATGGCGAGACGGTCGCGGTCGGCGCACTGCTCGGTCAGATCACGGAAGGCGCCGGCGGCGCCAAGCCCGCTGCTGCTCCGGCCAAGGCGGCTGAACCTGCTCCGGCGAAGGCTGCGCCTGCCGCCGCTGCCCCTGCACCAGCGCAGAAGTCGCCACCGGCCGATGCGCCGCAGGCGCCGTCGGTGCGCAAGCTCTCCGCCGAGTCGGGCGTCGATGCATCGACCGTTCCGGGCTCCGGCAAGGATGGCCGCGTCACCAAGGGTGACATGCTGGCCGCCATCGAGAAGGCCGCCGCCATTGCGACGCCGCTCAACCAGCCGGCTGCCGCCGTTCAGGTGCGTTCGCCGTCGCCTGCTGACGATGCCGCGCGCGAAGAGCGGGTGAAGATGACCCGGCTGCGCCAGACCATCGCGCGCCGCCTCAAGGACGTGCAGAACACCGCCGCGATGCTGACGACCTTCAACGAGGTCGACATGAGCCACGTGATGGCGCTGCGTGCTCAGTACAAGGATGCGTTCGAGAAGAAGCACGGCGCCAAGCTCGGCTTCATGGGCTTCTTCACCAAGGCCTGCGTGCAGGCGTTGAAGGATATCCCGGCGGTCAACGCCGAGATCGACGGCACCGACCTGATCTACAAGAACTACTACCACGTCGGCGTCGCTGTCGGCACCGACAAGGGCCTCGTCGTGCCGGTGGTGCGTGACTGCGACCAAAAGTCGATCGCCGACATCGAGAAGAGCATCGCCGATTTCGGCAGGCGGGCGCGCGACGGCCAGCTCAAGATCGACGAGATGCAGGGCGGCACGTTCACCATCACCAATGGCGGCATCTACGGCTCGCTGATGTCGACGCCGATCCTCAACGCCCCGCAGTCCGCGATCCTCGGTATGCACAAGATCCAGGAGCGGCCGGTGGTTGTCGGCGGCAAGATCGAAATTCGCCCGATGATGTATCTGGCGGTGTCCTACGATCACCGCGTGATCGACGGCAAGGAAGCAGTGACCTTCCTCGTCCGCATCAAGGAGAGCCTCGAGGATCCGGCGCGACTGGTTCTCGACCTCTGATCGCGAGGCGGGCATGGATAGCGTTGCTATTGTCACCGGAGGGAGCCGCGGCATCGGCCGGGCCACGGCGCTGGCCGCTGCATCGCGCGGCTACAAGGTCGTCGTCGGCTACGCCAGCAACAAGGCGGCCGCCGATGAGGTTGTGGCGAAGATCGAAGGCAGCAACGGCAAAGCCATCGCGGTCAAGTGCGACGTCGGCGTTGAGGCCGACATTCTCGCTCTCTTCAAGCAGGCGGATGCTTTCGGCAAGCTCGGCGCTCTGGTGAACAATGCCGGCGTGGTTGACGCGACCGCCCGCGTCGATGAAATGTCCGCTGCACGGCTCACCCGCATGATGAACATCAATATCGTCGGCAGCATTCTGTGCGCGCGCGAAGCGGTAAAGCGCATGTCGAGCAAGCATGGCGGCACTGGCGGCGTTATCGTCAATCTGTCGTCGGTGGCCGCGACGCTGGGCTCGCCTGCGCAGTATGTCGACTACGCCGCCTCGAAGGGCGCGATCGATACCTTTACGGTCGGGCTTGCGCGCGAAGTCAGCGCGGAAGGCATCCGGGTCAACGGTATTCGCCCCGGTCTGATCGATACGGAAATCCACGCCAGCGGCGGCGAGCCGGATCGCGCGCACCGGCTGGCGCATATGGTTCCGATGAAGCGCGTCGGCACCGCGGATGAAATCGCCAACGCCGTCGTCTGGCTGATGTCGGACGAGGCGTCATATGTCACGGGCACGATCGTCGATGTTTCGGGCGGCCGCTAATTCCATTTCTCTGTGAGTACAGGATAATCCTCATGGCTTCTTACGATCTCATCATCATCGGCACCGGTCCCGGCGGTTATGTCTGCGCGATCCGCGCGGCGCAGCTCGGCATGAAGGTAGCCGTGGTCGAGAAATGGCCGACCTTCGGCGGCACTTGCCTCAATGTGGGCTGCATCCCCTCCAAGGCGCTGCTGCAGGCATCGGAGCGGTACGAGGAAGTCACGCACATGCTGCCCAAGATGGGCATCGGCGTCGGCAAGCCGAAGCTCGATCTGCCGACCATGATGAAGTTCAAGACCGACGGCGTCGACGGCAACGTCAAGGGCGTCGGCTTCCTGTTCAAGAAGAACAAGATCGAGCCTTACGAAGGCACCGGCCGCATCCTCTCCGCCGGCAAGGTCGAGGTGAAGGGCAATGACGGCAAGACGCAGGTTCTCGAAACCAAGAACATCGTCATCGCCACCGGCTCGGACGTGACCAAGCTCAAGGGCGTCGAGATCGACGAGAAGCGCATTGTGTCGTCCACCGGCGCGCTGACGCTCGACAAGGTGCCGGAGAAGATGCTGGTGATCGGCGCGGGCGTGATCGGCCTCGAACTCGGTTCGGTGTGGCGCCGTCTCGGTGCGCAGGTCACGGTCGTCGAATTCCTCGACCGGATTCTTCCCGGCATGGACGGTGAGGTCGCAAAATCGTTCCAGCGCATTCAGGAAAAGCAGGGCGTCGAATTCAAGCTCGGCGCGAAAGTCACCGGCGTCGATACGTCAGGCAAGAAGCTGAAGGCCAGCATTGAGCCGGCTGCGGGCGGTGCAGTTGAGGTCATCGAGGCCGATGTTGTGCTGGTAGCGATCGGACGCGTTCCTTACACCGAAGGACTGGGCCTCAAGGAAGCCGGGATCGAACTCGACCAGCGCGGCCGCGTGCAGACCGACGGTCACTTCCAGACCAATGTGAAGGGCGTCTATGCCATCGGCGACGTGATCGCCGGACCGATGCTGGCGCACAAGGCGGAAGACGAGGGCATTGCCGTTGCCGAAATCCTCGCAGGCCAGGCCGGCCACACCAACTACGATGTCATTCCGGGCGTGGTTTACACGTTCCCCGAAGTCGCGGCCGTCGGCAAGACCGAGGAAGAGTTGAAGCAAGCAGGTGTGGCGTACACCTCGGGGAAATTCCCGTTCACCGCGAACGCGCGCACCAAGGTCAATCAGACCACCGATGGTTTCGTGAAGATTCTCGCGGACGCGAAGACCGACCGCGTGCTGGGTGTTCATATCATCGGCGCGGAAGCCGGTGAAATGATCCACGAAGCCGCGGTGCTGATGGAATTCGGCGGTTCCGCCGAAGATCTCGCGCGCACCTGCCACGCCCATCCGACGCGCTCGGAAGCGGTCAAGGAAGCCGCGCTTGCGGTCGGAAAGCGCGCTATCCATATGTGATGCTGATCCGGCCTCCTGGCCGGTCGCAGGGCGGAGGGTTGCGCATGCGTCGACTGCTTCGCCCGCTTTGGGTTCTGCTTGCGCTGATCTTTCTGCTCGAAGCGTGGCTGTGGTACCGCGTCGAGCCGATCATTGCGCGCATCGTCGCGCTGATCCCGCTGCCCCGACTCAAGGCATGGCTTGCTGACCGTGTCGAGCACCTGTCGCCGAGGCTGACGCTGATTGTGTTTGCGGTGCCAGTGGTCGTTCTGTTTCCGCTCAACCTGGTCGCGGCGTGGCTGCTGGCGCACAAGTATTTCGTGGGCGCCACGACCTTGATTGTTCTTCAGAAAGTTCTTGGCGTCGGCATTGTCGCGTTCGTGTTCGACGTGACGCGCGAGAAACTGCTGCAGATGGGCTGGTTTCGGAAGCTCTATGAATTCGTTCTTGATCTTCGCGCGCGGGCGCTGGCGATTGTCGCGCCGTTCAAGCTCGCCATCCAGCACTGGATGAGGCGTTTCCGCCGCCGGGCAGCGCCCGGCTTCATCCAGCGCCTGCGCCGGCGGATGCAGGCGTCGCGCTAGGCGACGCCGCAGCCCTCACATCAGATGTACGGCGTGCGGGGCGAACAGCCCGATCGCGGTGAATGCCAGCCCTGTCAGTGCCAGTGCTCCCGCCACCCACGCCAACGCAACCATGCCAGTGATGATTGTTGCCGACGCGAGCACGATGCCGATCTGGAAAGCAGCGGAGGCCACCTCGTAGTGGTGATAACGGGCCATGGAGAGATCGCGCGCCTCCTCGGCCTTCTTGGCGCGTGCGGCCAGTTGCTCGGAGCCTTCGCCGGTCTCCGGTTCGGAGCGATAGCGGGCCGCAGCCTTGTTCCAGTCATCGATCTGCTTGGCCAGTGCCGCCTTCTGCGCATCGTCACCCGACAGACCAAGGCTGAGCTTGGCGTGTTCGGCCACCGCCTGCACCGTCGTGCGCCGGATACTCTTGGCCTGGAAGAAGGCCCACAGGTTTGAGGCCTCGACGTTCTTGCTGATGGAGTCGGTCTGGGCGCCCTTGCCGAGCGTCTCGGAGAACGCAAGAAACAGCGCGATCACCGCGATCAGCAATGCGATCCTTTTGTTGGAGCCGGATGCATGTTCAGCATGCTCGGCGTGCTCCATGCTCTCATGTGCGCCCATATTCAGTATCCCTCCCGGTCAAAATCGGATGCCACGATTGACCGAACTGCGGTTCGCGCGCAAGGGCGTCCGAGGATTTGGCAGGACAAATTTGGCACGACAAATTTATGTCAGGCCATCTAGGCTCTCGGATGGGCCGTCTTGTAGACGTCAAGCAACCGGTCGGCATCGACGCCGGTGTAGATTTGCGTCGTCGACAGCGAAGAGTGGCCGAGCAATTCCTGGATGGCGCGAAGGTCGCCGCCGCGTGTCAGCAGGTGCGTGGCGAAGGAATGGCGCAACGCATGCGGCGTTGCGCTATCCGGCAGGCCGAGCGCGCCGCGCAGCCGCTCCATCGTCAACTGAATAATGCGCGGTGAGAGTTGGCCGCCGCGCGCGCCGACAAAGATTGGGCCGTCCGGCGCAATTGAATGCGGACACATCGCGACATAGTCCTGCACCAGCGCCAGCACGTTGTGCAGCACCGGCACCATCCGAGTCTTGTTGCCTTTGCCGGTCACCACGATCACGTCGCCTTTGCCCGGCAGCGGCACGTCACGCCGGATCAAGCCGAGGGCTTCGGAAATGCGCAGACCCGATCCGTAGAGCAGCGCCATCACCGCGGCGTCGCGCGCCCAGATCCATGGCTCGCGATTTTCCCCGGCGCGGATATCCGCGTCGGTCATTTGCCGCGCGGACGTCATCTGAATTGGTTTCGGCAGGCTCTTGCCGATCTTCGGAGCGCGGATCGCGGACAAGGCGCCGACCTTGCCTTTGCCTTCGCGTTCGAGAAAGCGACCGAATGAGCGCAGTCCCGCCAGCGCCCGCATCAGGGAGCGCCCGCCCACGTCGTCCGCGCGCCGCGCCGACATAAAGGCGCGCACATCCGTGGCCTCGATGGCGGCGAATTGCTTCAAGGTGACGAGGCCGCCCCAATGCTCGCTCAGGAACATCAGGCACTGGCGCAGGTCGCGCGCATAGGCCTCCAGCGTTTTGGGCGACAGTCGCCGTTCGGCGCGCAGATGGGACAGCCAGTGCGTGATTTCGGCCAGCAGGTCGGGCGCGGCGCAGACGAACTGCACGCTTTCCGGGGTCGTTTCGGTTGCGGCGGCGGCTTTGACCATCATATGTCTCGCGGGGCGCCTGCGCTTGACAGGAATCGGTTTATCGCACCCTTTTCGTTATATCCTCCTTAATCCGGGCTCCATTCACCATGGCAAGACGAGTCGTCGACGTCCTTGTCCCCGTGGCCCTGAACCAGAC
>JAZKDK010000034.1:0-114143 GCA_040387615.1 Pseudomonadota bacterium
CCGTCGATCACCTGCTCGTTGGCGAGCACGGTCATGTCGACCGGGTCCCAGTTGATCTTGCGCTTTTCGCGCTCGGCGAGCCCGACCTTCATGAAATCGAGAAACATCTTTTGCTGATGCTTGTAGTAGCTTGGATCGCAGGTGGCGAACTCGCGCGACCAGTCGAGCGACAACCCCATGGTCTGGAGCTGCTTTTTCATCGCGGCGATGTTTTCGTAGGTCCACGCCTTCGGCGCGACCTTGCGTTCGATTGCAGCGTTCTCCGCGGGCAGGCCGAAAGCGTCCCAGCCCATCGGATGCAGCACGTTGAACCCCTTGGCGCGCATGTAGCGCGCGACCACGTCGCCCATGGTGTAGTTGCGGACGTGGCCCATATGGATGCGCCCAGACGGATAGGGGAACATCTCGAGCACGTAATATTTCGGCCTGGGGTCGTCGTTGCGCGTCGCGAAGATGGCGCGCTCATCCCAGAGCTTCTGCCACCGCGGTTCGGATTCGCGGGCATTATAGCGTTCGGTCGTCATCGGATCGGTCGTCTGCCAAAGGGGACAAGGAGGCGGCAGACTAGCCACAAAAGACCGCGACGGGTCAACGCTTTAGGCGCGAATATGGCCCTGCGCGGCCTAGCCGGCCAGCGAAACCGGCTGAGCGGCGGACCGGATCAGGCCGTGTTCGACCACCGCGTTCCTGCCCCGGCGCTTGGCCGCATAGAGCGCGGCGTCCGCGGCCTCGATCAGATCATCCTGCGGCTGGGACTCGCCCGGGGCGATGGTCGCGACGCCGACGCTGACGGTGACGGTCTGGCCCGGACTGGTGAGGTGCGGAATTGCGAGGCCTTCTACCGTCGCGCGCACCTGCTCTGCCACCTGTACGGCATCTGCGGGATCGCTGTTGGGCAGCAGCAGGCAGAATTCCTCGCCGCCGTAACGGGCCGCGAAGCCGTCGCATGAATTGGCGATCGCCGCCAGCACTTCGCCGATCCGCCTGAGGCAGGCGTCGCCTTCGGGGTGGCCGTAGGTGTCGTTGAACAATTTGAAGTGATCGACGTCGATCATCAGCACCGAAAGCCGGCCGTCGGACTGCAGAGCTTTCATCCATTCGAATTCGAGTCGGCTCTGGAAACCGCGGCGGTTCGCCAGACCGGACACCAGATCGTGCGATGCCATGACGGTCAGCCGGTCGTTGGCCGCGGCCATCTCGCGTTCGCGCTCCGACAGTTGGGACGCCATCGCGTCGAACGCCTTTGCAAGCGGCACGAACTCGGGCGGCAGCGTGGCGCTCGATGCTCTTGCCGACAATTCACCCCGGCCCAGGCGGTTGGCCATATCGGTCATCATGCGGACCGGCCGCATGATCAGGCGCTCGCCGGCAAACCATGCGCCGAGCAACGTGATGAGTCCGACAAAGCCAAGCTGAATATAGGCGTTGATGATATCGCGATTGATGTCGCCCAGCAGAACCGACTGGTTGATGCTGACGATCATGCGCGCGCGCGTGCCGGTGACACGTGCGAACGACACGGCCTTCCGTTCGCCATCGGCGGATTGGAACGAGATCGATCCGTACTCGCGATCGAGATTGATTTCGCGCAGCGTGACGGCCTCGAACAGCGAGGTGTCCTTGAGTTTTTGCCCGATCAGGTTCGCACTTTCGGGCGGAGAGGCCAGAATCGTTCCCGTTCCGTCGACGAGAACAACCGACACACCGGAGCGCCCGCCGCGGTTGGTCAGAAGTTGCGACATCCATTTCAGATCTATTGCCGCGATCACCACAGACTCCTGCCCGCCGTCCACGGCGGAGACGGGATAGGCTGCAATCATTGTCGGAAGGGTGGTAATGCGGCTCGGGATGTAATCGCTGAGGACGAATTCATGCAGCTCTCGCGCCTTTCGGAGATAGTCGCGATCGCTGAGGTCAGATCCGACGATGCTCGACGTTGTCGAGCAATCGATCTTGCCCTCCGGTCCAATAATCGAAATGTTTCTGATCCATGGCAAATCAACACGCAGACTTGCGCGCATCACCGCGCAGCCGCGGCCCTGCTGAGACGCAGCGGCATAAATGTAGGCCGAGGATTTCACGACGGCCTGAACAGTCGAAATGATTTCGCGCTGCGCGTCGGCGGTATGTTTAGCCAGTTCCGACAGTTCGTTGGCGGCTTGTGCCACCTGCCGGGCGCGCGTGTCTTCGAGCAAGCGCACGCGGTCCAGCATCAGCGGAACGACCAGAATCAACGCCAGAATCACAAGGCGCGCGCGAATCCCTACGAGCGCCTTGAGTTTTGACGTTTTGCGGCCGAAGCTGGCGATTGACATCGGTATTCCCTTGCCCCACGCCAACCCTACAAAAAAGGGTTCAAAGACCCTTTCTTGAATTCGCTAAAAATCGAATGATCCCTAATTTTTAACGCAGGTTTGCATCGATGGCTGTGGATAACGTGCCGCCGCTAACGTCTGATTCACCAAGCGGGCTCGCCGCCGTGGAGCGGGAAATTTCGCGCGCGTGCCGCGACGCGCGCCGTGAGCGCGCCTCCGTAACACTTGTTGCCGTATCGAAGACATTCGACTGCGACGCTATTGAGCCGGTGATTCATGCGGGCCAGCGGGCATTCGGCGAAAATCGCGTGCAGGAAGCAAAATCCAAGTGGCCGGCTCTGATGGAGAAGCATCAAGGTCTTGCGCTTCACCTGATCGGGCCGTTGCAATCGAACAAGACCAAGGAGGCTGTGGCGCTGTTCGATGCCATTCACTCCGTGGACCGTGCCAGCCTGTGCGAAGCGCTGGCGAAAGAAATCGTTAAGCAAGACCGGCATCCGGAGCTGTTCGTTCAGCTCAACACCGGTGAAGAACCGCAGAAGGCGGGAATCGCGCCGGCGGATGCCGACGCGTTCATCGCGAGCTGCCGCGACGTCTATGGCTTGCGGATCTCCGGGCTGATGTGCATTCCGCCGGTTGAAGATCCACCGGCGCCGCACTTCGCACTCACGGCAAAGATCGCCGCGCGCAACGGACTCAAATTGCTGTCGATGGGCATGAGCGCGGATTTCGAGACAGCGATCCAGCTCGGCGCGACGCATGTTCGCGTCGGCTCTGCAATATTCGGTCATCGTTGATTTTACCGGCGCTACCCGATCACGATCTTTGTCTTCGGCCCGATCCGCGCCAGCAGCCGTAGCATCGCGCCTTGGGTCAGCCCGACGCAGCCCGCGGTCGGGGAAAATTTTTCGCGAGCGAGATGCAGGAAAACAGCACTGCCGCGGCCGGCAATACGGGGCCGGGTGTTGTGGTCGATCTCGACGATAAAATCGTAAAGATGATCGTCGCGCGTCAGCCGGTCGCCGTCGTCGCCCGGCGCGCGCGTCACGGCCTGATTGTAATGCCGGTCGGTGGGGTCTTCCGACCAGGCATCCGTCGGCCTGATGACCTGGACCGGCAAATGGGTTCGCGGCCGGGGATTCCGGTCGGCCCGCCACCACAGCCGGACCGGCCGGAAGACGCCCCGCGGGGTGCCGCCGTCGCCTTCGAACTTGTTGGCCTTGATTCCGCCGCGTCCAAGCGCGACCGGTAGGATGTGCGCTCCAGCCACCAGCCAGCCTTGGGTCGGGCGGCCGGCGGCGGCATGGATTGCGATGGCTGCCAGCGGTCGATCACGCAACGGTGTTTGATAAGCCCTTGGAAAGCCTAGATTTCCCATAATTGCTTCCGATGACTGCGTACAAACGCGGCTTGCGCTTTCGCCTGCAGATGCTCTATTTCGCCGAGGCACTTTGAGATATGCCCCTTCGGGATCACTCTCAAAGTCCTCTTTTACAAGCCAAAATTTTAAAGGACTGGATGTAATGGCCAACGCCCGCAAGATCCTGATCGTGGACGACGATACCGATCTGCGCGATGCCCTGGTGGAGCAATTGTCGCTTCACGAGGAATTCGAGGCATCCGCAGTCGATACCGGTGCGAAAGGTGCACTGGCGGCCAAGAGCAATTCGCCCGATCTCGTGCTGATGGATGTCGGCCTGCCCGATACCGATGGCCGCGAAGTGGTGCGCAGCCTGCGCAAGGGCGGCTTCAAGTCGCCGATCATCATGCTGACCGGGCACGACACCGATTCGGACACCATCCTCGGCCTCGAATCGGGCGCGAACGACTATGTGGCAAAGCCTTTCCGCTTTGCCGTGCTGCTGGCCCGCATCCGTGCGCAGCTGCGCCAGCACGAAGCCAGCGAAGACGCGGTGTTTTCGGTCGGCCCCTACAGCTTCCGCCCCGGCTCGAAAATGCTGACCGGCGCGAACGCCAAGAAAGTCCGGCTGACCGAGAAGGAAACCGCGATCCTGCGCTTTCTCTATCGCGCCGGACAATTGCCGGTGTCGCGCGAAACCCTGCTTCAGGAAGTCTGGGGCTACAATTCAGGCGTCACCACCCACACCCTGGAAACGCACATCTATCGTCTGCGTCAGAAGGTGGAGAAGGACGCGGCAAACCCCGAAATTCTTGTGACTGAGTCCGGGGGCTATAAGCTGGTGCCATGAGCCGAATCACCCGGCGCTTAAGCGCGGCGCTCTATGGCCATTGAAGACGACATCGCCCTGTTCGCACGTGTCCCGACATTGAGTTTGTTGGGCGCTGCGGCTTTGCAGGTGCTTGCGATCGGCGCCGAGCAGCGCGACTACGGATTTGGCGAAAAACTGTTCGTGCAGGGCGAGCCGGCGGATTCCGGTTTCATTGTCAGGCACGGCGCATTTCGTGTTGCATCCGATGATGGTCAGGAAGCCATCGCGGGCGAAAACGTTCTGATCGGCGAACTTGCGCTCGTGGTCGCGATGGCGCGGCCTGCGACCGCGGTTGCGCTTGAGAAATCATCGGTGCTGCGCATTTCACGCAGTCTGTTTCAGCGCGTGCTTGAAAGTCATCCGGAAGCGGCGCAGCGGCTGCGCGATGATTTCGCTGCCCGCTCCAATGCCGCTATCGGCGCGATGACGCGTGTGTCCGCGACCTTACGATAGGTCGCACGGGCTGCGGCATTCAACAGATATCAAACATCGAGAACCGCTGTCACCGGGACGTGGTCCGACGGGCGTTCCCAGCCGCGCGCGTCCTTGGTGATCCTGAAGTCCTGAACGCAGTCGCCGAGCGCTTTTGAAACCCAGATGTGGTCGAGCCGGCGGCCCTTGTTGGCGGCGCTCCAGTCGGCGGAGCGATAGCTCCACCAAGTGTAGACCTTTTCGGACAGCGGAATCTGCTGTCGTGCGACGTCGATCCAGTTGCCGTGAGCCTGTACGCCGAGCAGCTTCTCGCATTCGACCGGCGTATGCGACACGATCTTCAAGAGTTGTTTGTGCGACCACACGTCATGTTCGTGCGGCGCGACGTTGAGGTCGCCCACAAGGATGTGCCGGTCATTGGCTTTCGGATGCAGCGGTTCGCAATCGCGCATCTCGTCGAGAAACGAGAGCTTGTGCTCGAATTTCGGATTGAGCACGGGGTCGGGGATATCGCCGCCCGCAGGCACGTAGAAGTTATGCACGATCAGCGGTTCGGCGATCTGTGCGCTCGCGCCGAATGCCACTGAAATATGCCGCGAATCGATCTTGCCGCAAAATGTCCGCACGTCGCTCGACTCGAACGGAAGTTTCGAAACGATGGCGACACCGTGATAGCCCTTTTGGCCGTTGAGGGCGACGTGCTCGTAGCCGAGTTGCTTGAAGCGCTTCAGCGGAAACGCGTCATCGATGCATTTCGTTTCCTGAAGGCACAGCACATCCGGTCGCACGGCCTCGATGAACTTTGCGACGAGGTCGATGCGCAGGCGCACCGAGTTGATATTCCATGTGGTGAGGGTGAGGCGCATGACAACGGACAATGAGGGCAATCGGACAAGACCGTTAGCCGGTTTTGTCCGCGCGCTCCAGTGCGGCTGCGCTAGTTCTGATTGCTCTGGTAGTTGGTGTAGTCGATCCTGAACATGCCGGGATCGAGCTTCTTGGTGGTGTCGAGGTTATAGACCGCCACGGTGGTGTCATATCCCTGCGGATCGGTCACGGTCCACTGCTTGAGCTGATTATCCTTGGCGCCGATCATCAGCATCAGACGGCTGGTCCCGATCAGCGGCTGCTTTTCCTCGATGGTCACACTGATGAACATGTCGTCGGAGGAAACGCCCACAACATTGGTGTCGCGCATCAGGTCGATGCGGTCAGACAGGAGATAGCGCAATGGCGTCTGCGACAGTGGATAGACGTCCTGGGTCGCGAGCCTGCGATCGCGCACGATCACGGACGATCCGTCCGCGACAAGCGCGATCGGCGACGGATCGTCGTATTCGAAGCGGATCTTGCCGGGCTTCTGGATATAAAAATCGCCGGTCGTGCGTTTGCCGTCCGGGCCGACCTGCACGAAGTTGCCGGAGACGTTCTGAAGCGTCGACAGATAGGTGCTGACCTTGCTGGCGAGCGCCTTCTGATTGGCGTCGAAGTTTGGTGTGCCGCCGCCGAACAGGCTGCGCAGATCCGGAATGATCGGCGTCGGCGGTGTCGCAGCGGACGGGCCCGGAATCACAGGCGAGGGCAGCGCCTGCTTCGGTGTATCGGTGCGTTTCGGCGCTGGCTTTGGAACGGGGACGGCCTGAGCGGACGCCGACGGCATCATGAGCGTTGCGGCGATGACCGTCGCCAAGGCCGCCGCGGGCCATTTCACGGCGAGAAAGGCGTGCGCGGAGAGCGGTTTGCGGCAGAACGGCTGATTGCGATGGAGTTTTCTCAACGGTCCGTCCTGTCGGATGTCTTGTGATCTTTCCGCTGGGGCCTAGCCCCAAGCTATGGCGATTTCGCGGCTGCGAACAGCGTGGTTTTAGCCAAATCGTTCATCTTCCTCGGCCACCAGAATCTCGCGCTTGCCGGCGTGATTAGGCTGTCCGACGATGCCTTCCAGTTCCATCCGCTCCATCAGGGTGGCGGCGCGGTTGTAGCCGATCTGCAACCGGCGCTGAATGTAGCTGGTCGAGGCCTTGCGGTCGCGCTTCACAATCGCCACTGCCTGCGAGAACAGGTCGCCTTCGCCGCCATTGGCGCCCATGCTGGTGCCGTCGAACACGGCGTTGCCGTCTTCGTCAGTCTCTTCTTCCGCCGTGACGGCCTCGAGATATTCCGGCTGACCCTGCGATTTCAGGTGGCGGACGATCTTTTCGACTTCCTCGTCCGACACGAACGGGCCGTGGACGCGGCTGATGCGTCCGCCGCCGGCCATGTACAGCATGTCGCCCTGACCGAGCAGTTGCTCGGCGCCCATCTCGCCCAGGATGGTGCGGCTGTCGATCTTCGACGTCACCTGGAAGGAGATGCGGGTCGGGAAGTTCGCCTTGATGGTGCCGGTGATGACGTCGACCGACGGCCGCTGCGTCGCCAGGATCACGTGCAGACCCGCGGCGCGCGCCATCTGCGCCAGCCGCTGCACCGCGCCTTCGATGTCCTTGCCGGCGACCATCATCAGGTCGGCCATTTCGTCCACGATGATGACGATGAAGGGCAACGGCTCGAGCTCGAGCTTCTCTTCCTCGTAGATCGCCTTACCGGTTTCCTTGTCGAAGCCGGTGTGAACGGTGCGGGTCAGTTCTTCGCCCTTGGCCTTGGCTTCGGCAACGCGGGCGTTGTAGCCGTCGATGTTGCGCACGCCGAGCTTTGACATGTTCTTGTAGCGCTGCTCCATCTCGCGCACGGCCCACTTCAGCGCGACGACGGCCTTCTTCGGATCGGTGACGACCGGCGTCAGCAGATGCGGGATGCCGTCATAGACCGACAGTTCGAGCATCTTCGGGTCGACCATGATCAGGCGGCACTGATCGGGCCGCAGGCGATACACCAGCGACAGGATCATGGTGTTGATGGCGACCGATTTGCCGGAGCCGGTGGTGCCGGCGATCAGCAAGTGCGGCATGCGCGCGAGATCGACGATGGTCGAGACGCCGCCGATGGTCTTGCCGAGGCACAGTGGCAGCTTGGCGGACGATTCATTGCCTTCCTTGGCGACCAGCAGTTCGCGCAGGTAAACCTTCTCGCGATGCTGGTTCGGCAATTCGATGCCGATGGCGTTGCGGCCGGGCACAACGGCGACGCGGGCCGACACCGCGCTCATCGAGCGAGCGATGTCGTCGGCGAGACCGATGACGCGCGAGGACTTGATGCCGGGCGCCGGTTCGAGTTCGTACAGTGTGACGACTGGGCCGGGATGCGCGTTGGTGATCTCGCCGCGCACGCCGAAATCCTGCAGCACGCCTTCCAGCGCGCGCGAATTGGCTTCCAGTTCGTCCTTGCTCAGGGGCTGGCGATCCGTTGATTTCGGTGCGGCCAGCACGGAGATCGGAGGCAGCACGAAAGAGCCCTTGCGGCCGGACGATTTTGGCTCGGCGCGCTTGCGCGGTGCACGGGCGACGGGCTCGTCCTCTTCTTCCTCTTCGTCCTCTTCTTCCTCTTCGTAGTCGTCTTGCGGCACCAGCGAGGGAGCGCGGCGTTCGCCGCCCAGGCTCGGCTCCATGCGCTCGAACGACCGCGTGCGGTGGGAGTCCGTTCGTCCGACCATCATTGCGAAAAGCGCCGAGGCCATGCGGACAACGCGTGCCTTCGCGCTCATGACGGCATGGACAAGCCACCCCAGCGAAATCGAGCGGCGATCGTCTTCTTCGAAATCATCCTCTTCGATCATCGGCGGCCGGGTGCGTTCGACGATCTTTTCCTTCGCTCCCGCGCCGCATGCGAAAACGAAACTTCCGATCATCGCGGCGAGCAGGATGACACCCAGCACGGTGCGATAGATCACGCCGGGCGGGCCGAACACGACGGCCGGAAAGCGCACCAGCGCATCGCCGACGACGCCACCGAGCCCGGTCGGCAACGGCCATGCGCCGCTGCGCGGCAGGCAGCTGGCAAATCCCGCGGCAATCACCGCGCACAAGATCCAGGATGCGATCCGCAAGGCTTCGCGATCGAAGAGACGATGGGTCATTAGCCGCCAGCCCCACACAGCGATCGGCAGGATCAGCATGATCGCGCCGAGGCCGAAGATCTGCATCAGCATATCGGCGCCGATGGCACCGGGCCGGCCCATCAGATTGCGGATGGTGCCGGAGGTTGCGTGGCTGAGGCTCGGATCCTGCACCGACCACGTCATCAGCGCGGCGGCAACGACGCACGACAGGGCAATGACACCGAGGCCGGTGAGTTCGCGCAGGCGGCGCGCCAGCATTTCGCGCAACGGGTCCGAGATCTGGCCGACGATGGGGATGACGCGTTCGATCGCTGGCATATTTCTAGCCCCGAGCTTCATTCAAGACGTCGACCATACGGTGCAACGCCTCAGCCGTTGTTTCACTGTCCTGCACCATGGCAACGCGGATGTATCCGGCGCCCGGGTTGCTGTTGTCGGATTGCGGACGCGCCAGATAGCTTCCGGGGATGACGCGCACGCCGCCGTCCCGAAACAGCTTCACCGTGGCGGCTTCATCACCGCCATGCTCGGAGACGTCGAGCCAGATGCAGAACCCTCCGGCAGGACGCCGATAGCCGAAGCGGTTGCCGAGAATCTGGTCCGCGAGATCGAACTTGATCCGGTAGAGCCTGCGGTTTTCTTCGACATGGGCTTCATCGCTGTAAGCGGCGACAGCCACATGCTGCAGCGGCACCGGCACCTGAGGGGCCGCGACATTGCGCAGTTCATGGAAGCGCGCGAGAAATTTCCCGTCGCCGGCGACAAAGCCGACGCGCATGCCCGGCAGGTTCGAGCGCTTCGACAGCGACTGGAACGCGACCACATTGGCGAAATCTTTTCCGGCAGCCGCCAGCATGCTTCCCGGCGCTTCGCCCGTGTAGATTTCGGAATAGCATTCATCGCTGAGTACGATGAAGCCGTGACGGTCGGCGAGCTGTTTCACGCGATCGAAGTAAGCGCGTGATGCCACGGCGCCCTGCGGGTTGGCCGGTGACGCCAGATAGAATGCAACGGTGCGCTCAAGGGTCTCGGCGCTCAGCGAATCCAGATCGGGCAGAAAGCCGTTGTCGCGGGTGGTCGGCAGAAACACCGCTTCGCATCCGGCGGCGCGCGCGCCTGCTGCGTAAGCCGGATAGAACGGATTGGGCATCAGGATCGCGGGCGGGCCCTTGCGCGGGCCGACGTAACGGGCTGCGGCGATAGCTGCGAAAAACAAACCTTCGCGGCTGCCGTTGAGCACCAGAATCTCGGTTTCCGGATCGACCGCTTTCGGAAGATCGAAGCGCTTGGTGGCCCAGGCGGCGGCGGCCTGTCGGAACGGCTCGGTGCCCTTCGCGGCCGGGTAGCGGCCGAACTCGTTGACGTGCTTGGCCAGCACCGGCCCGACAAAGCCCGGCACGGGATGCTGCGGTTCCCCGAGTGACAGGTTTATCAATGGTTTACCCGGCTTGTAGGGGCTCAGCAGGTCGGTCAGCCGGGCAAAGGGGGAGCGCTCGCTGACCGGGGGGCCGTCTTGGGCGCCGGCAGCAGCCGCCGAGCGGGAAGAAGCGGTTATGGCCATTCGAGAAACGCCAGCACTTTAGGGTCCGTCGATCCCTCAGGATTGATCCGGGATCGCGCAGGATTTGATCACATCACCATAGGTGGGGCGAGGTTAAGACGCGATTAACCATCGTCGCGCGGCCGGATTTTTGCCGCACATGTTGCGGTGAGCGGGGCAGCGTTTTCGCGTCGCGGGCTGCGCAAAAAGTAAGGGCCCCAGCTTGCGCTGGGGCCCTCCGACGGGTGGGGCATTGCCGGGTTTGTGCCTCACCCGTTGTCCTTATTCAGGCTTGAGCATGATCTTGTCGGAAAACCGGTATCCGCTTTTCCGGATCATGCCCGTTACATGTTGTACGCACGCTCCGTGTGATCGGTGATGTCGAGGCCTTCGCGCTCCGCATCGACCGAAACACGCAAGCCCACGATCACATCGACGACCTTGAACAGGATCGCCGAACCGATGCCCGAGAACAGCAGCGTGGTGCCGACGCCCCAGAACTGGGAGGTCATCTGCGCCACGAGGTCATAATCGCCGACCTTGCCCGCGACGTAGTCCATCACGCCTGTGCCGCCGAGGGCGGGGTTGACGAGGATGCCGGTGCCCAGAGCGCCGACGATGCCGCCGACGCAGTGGATGCCGAACACATCGAGGGAGTCGTCATAGCCGAGCGCGTTCTTCACCACGGTGCAGAAGAACAGGCAGACGACGCCGACGATGAGGCCGAGCACGATCGCGCCCATCGGTCCGGAGAAACCGGCCGCCGGTGTGACCGCAACGAGACCCGCGACTGCACCGGACAGTGCGCCGAGCAGCGAAGGGTGACCCTTGATCATCCATTCCGCGAACATCCACGCCAGAGCCGCCGCAGCGGTTGCAACGAAGGTGTTGGTCATGGCGAGCGCAGCGCCGCCCGATGCTTCGAGGTTCGATCCGGCGTTGAAGCCGAACCAGCCCACCCACAGAAGGGCAGCACCGATCATGGTCATGGTCAGCGAGTGCGGAGCCATCAGTTCCTTGCCGTAGCCAGTGCGCTTGCCGATGATGAGCGCGCCGACGAGACCCGCGATGCCGGCGTTGATGTGCACAACCGTGCCGCCTGCGAAGTCGAGGGCGCCCTTCTTGAAGATGAAGCCGCCGTCGGCCATCACTTCGTCGAGTTTCGCCTGTGCCGCAGTCTTTGCTGCACCGTCAGCCGCCGCCGCGACAGCCTTGGCTGCGTCGGTGATCAGGTCCGGACCCGCCCAGTACCAAACCATGTGCGCCATCGGGAAATAGATGAGCGTCACCCAGAGAGGGACGAACAGTGCGACCGCCGCGAACTTCGTGCGTTCTGCGAAAGCGCCGACGATGAGGGCCGGCGTGATGGCAGCGAAGGTGAGCTGGAAGCAGAAATACACCAGTTCGGAAATGTTGACGTCAACGCTGAACGTCGCCGCCGCCGATTCCAGAGTGATGCCGGACATGAAGGCTTTCGAGAAGCCGCCAATGTAATCGGAGCCGCCGGTGAAGGCGAGGCTGTAGCCGTACACCGCCCAGATGATGGTGACGATGCAGACGGTGTAGAAAACCTGGGCCAGCACCGAGAGCATGTTCTTGGAGCGGACGAGTCCGCCGTAGAACAGGGCGAGGCCGGGGATGGTCATCAGCAGCACGAGAATCGCCGATGTCATAACCCAGGCATTATCGCCCTTGTTGATCGTCGGCGCTGCGTAGGCGGCTGTCGTGGCGAAAAGGCCGACTGCGAGAGCTGCCAATCCCGCGCTGGTGGGACGCTTGAACGTCATTTGTTTGTACTCCTGATAAGATGAGGTTTGCGCGAAATCAGAGCGCCGCGTCATCGGCCTCGCCCGTACGGATGCGCACCGCATGGTCGAGATTGATGACGAAGATTTTGCCGTCGCCGATCTGGCCGGTCTTTGCCGCGCCGGTGATCGCTTCGATGGTCTTGTCGACTTGAGACGAGGCGACAGCGACCTCGATCTTGATCTTGGGCAGGAAGCTCACGGCGTACTCAGCGCCGCGGTAGATTTCCGTATGGCCTTTCTGGCGGCCATAGCCCTTCACTTCCGTCACCGTGAGACCGTGAACGCCGATGGCGGTCAGGGCATCACGGACCTCTTCCAGCTTGAATGGCTTGATGATGGCCATAACAATTTTCATGGGTTCTTCCCCGCTTGGGCCCGGTCCAACACACCGGGCGATCTCGACTGAGGGTCACCGCGCGAAGACAGATCACTCCACGGGCACAGCCGGGTCCCATAGAATCAAATGCCGTGCCAACACCGCCAAAATTGCTAACGGTTTATGAATTCGAGGGTTTTCGGCCCCGAAGGGGGTGCGCAAGAATGAGGCGATTTGGCCGCGCCTAAAAGATCGACAGGGATGCCAAAAACATAGGCACACCAGACTGTCGACACATTCCTGCACATCGGAGAAGCAAAAGGGTATCTGGGCCCCGAAAGGGCCGCTGATCCTGCCCGATTGAGGCAGCTTATTGGAGAGCTTCGCCGTGCTGGGTGATGTCCAGCCCTTCGACCTCGTGCTCGTGCGAGACCCGCAGGCCAGCCAGCATGTCGACGATCTTCAGCAGGACGAAGGTCATGCCGCCGGTCCAGGCAAACACAATCACGACGCCGTAGGCCTGGGTCAGCAGCAATCTGGGATTGCCTTCGATCAGCCCGGCGGTTCCGCCGATGGCGGCGGTGGCGAAGATCCCGGTCATCAGGGTGCCCAGCACCCCGCCGATGCCGTGAATACCGAACACGTCGAGGGTGTCGTCGTAATTGAAGCGGTGCTTGAGGCTGGTGCAAGCCCAGAAACAAACCGCGCCGGCGATGACGCCGATCACGATGCCATGCCACGGCTCCACGAAGCCCGAGGCGGGCGTGATGGTGCCGAGGCCGGCCACGGCTCCCGAGATCATGCCGAGGACCGAGGGCTTGCGCCGCGTGATCCATTCGATCGCGCACCATGTCAGCGCGCCGGCGCAGGCGGCGAGATGTGTCGAGAGGATCGCCATCACCGCGCGCGAGTTGGCCTGCAGCGCCGAGCCGCCGTTGAAGCCGAACCAGCCGACCCACAGCATTCCGGTGCCGATCACCGCAAGCGAGAGATTGTATGGCGACAGATTCTCCGTGCCGTAGCCGCGGCGGCGGCCCATCACGACCGCGGCGACGAGACCGGCAGTGCCGGCGCTGAGATGCACGACGAGGCCGCCGGCAAAATCCAGCACGCCCGCTTGGGCCAGGAAGCCGCCGCCCCAGACCCAGTGCGCCAGCGGGATGTACACGAACGTGAACCAGCCGATGCAGAACAGCACGTAAGATGAAAACCGCATGCGGTCCGCGACCGCTCCGGCCACCAGCGCAACCGTGATCACCGCGAAGGTCATCTGGTAGATGATGAACAGTGCCTCCGGGATGGTCTTGGCTGCGGCATTGACGCCGTCCATCGTCATTCCGGACAACAGAAAACGCTCCAGCGTGCCGATCCAGGCGCCGTCACCGACGAACACGAGGCTGTAGCCGTAGATCACCCACAGAATTGAAATCAGCGCCACGGCCATCAGGCTTTGCGCCATCGTCGCCAGCACGTTCTTCTTGCGCACCATGCCGGCATAGAACAGCGCGAGGCCCGGTATCGTCATCATCAGGACGAGCGCGGTCGCCGTGATCATCCACGCGGTGTCGGCGGCGTCGATCTTTGCAGGTTCAGCAAAGGCGGGTGTGACAGATGCAAGGCTGGTCAGCAGAAAAGCCGTCGCAAGGCGCGCGGCGGCATGCGGCAATCTCAACATGGACTTTCCCCCGACTACGATATTCTCCCGGTGTCTTGCGTGCGCCGTTGCAATTGCTTGGTGATGCTTATTTTCGTTTGAACACGATCTGCCCGAAACGGTTTCCACCTTCCGGATCATGCCCGTCATCAAAGTGCGTCGTTATCAAAGTGCGTCGTTATCGGTCTCGCCCGTCCGGATGCGGACGGCATTCTCGATGGGTGTGACGAAAACCTTGCCGTCGCCGATCTGCCCGGTGCGCGCACCGGCGGTGATGACCTGTACGGCCTGATCGGCGAGGTCGCTTCCGACTGCGATTTCAATCCGCAGCTTCGGCAGGAAATTTACGATGTACTCGGCGCCACGGTAGATTTCAGTGTGCCCCTTCTGGCGGCCAAAACCCTTCACCTCGGTGACGGTCATGCCGTGAACCCCGATCGCGGTCAGGGCCAGACGGACCTCTTCAAGTTTGAAGGGTTTGATGATGGCGGTGATAAGCTTCATGGTCGCTCTTCATCCCTTAAATCAGTGCGGAAGCGTCAGGAGTCTTTACGCGGGCCTGCGGAAATCCGCTACCTTTTTGGGCAAAGGGGCAGAAAAATATGCAGGCCGGCTGGAAAACCGTTGCGGCAATGCGCGGTCAGTTTGTAGCATCGGCGCTCTCGGGGGCTGAGACCGATTGCGATTTGCTTTGATGCTGCAGGCCTATTGTCTTGCGGCCGGTCCGGCACTCCATTTTCCGAAAGAAAAGGAATTATCATGCCGGGCCGATCTTGGTTTGTTGCCGCCGGGGATAAGCAGGAAGGTCCATATTCCGAGGACGAATTTCGCGATCTGATCACGCGAGGAAGCATCCGGCCCGACACTTATGTCTGGGCCGACGGAATGCAGGATTGGAAATACGCTGGAGATATCCCGGGCCTGCTGTCGCCCGGCCACGCGCCCCCTTCGATTCCGCGCCCGGGCGCATCGGCGCCGTCCGCCAATGGGGATCAGTCGGGCGGATCGCTTTCGATCGAGATCGGCATCTGGGAGATGCTTGGCCGCGCGCTGGTTTTCCTGATCGGATTCCTGCTGGTCGTTCCCGCGCCCTGGGTTGCGGCAAGTTTCTACGGCTGGATCATCTCGCGCATCCATGTGCCGCAACGGGGCTATCTCGGCTTCACCGGAAAGCCTCTCGACATCTGGTACGTCTTCGTCGGGCTGGCGCTGATGACATATATCGGGCTCGCCGGTGTTCCCTACCTTGAGTACCTGCTGTTTCCGGTTCAGGCCTATCTGTCGTGGCTCACGGTGCGGTGGGTTGTGGCCAACATCACGGCGGAAGGCCGGCCGCTTCAACTCAGCTTCGACGGCAGCCCCTGGATCTATATCGGCTGGTACCTTTTGCTGGCGCTGTCCTTCATCACCATCATCGGCTGGGCGTGGGTTCTGACGGCCTGGATGCGATGGACGTGCAGCAACATCACAGGCACGCGTCGCGCCATTTCATTCAACGCGACCGGACTGGAGACGCTGTGGCGAACGCTGGTCTTCTCCATCGGCTCGGTGTTGATCATTCCGATTCCGTGGGTAATGGGCTGGTACACCCGCTGGTACGTGTCGCAATTTTCCGCAACGGAGCGCCTGTCGTAAGCCAACGTCAGCGCAATCAGTCGTCTGAAATGAAGGCCGCCGGTTACGCCGGCGGCTTTTCCTTGCGCTCCCGCAGCGAGCCTTCCTGTGCGACCGACGCGACCAGCGTGCCGTCCTGCTTGAAAATCAGGCCGCGTGTCAGCCCACGGCCGTCCTGGGCGCTGGGCGAATCCTGCGCGTAGAGCAACCATTCGTCGGCGCGGAACGGCCGGTGAAACCACATCGCATGGTCGAGGCTCGCGGGCATCATGCGATTGTCGAACAAGGTGCGGCCATAGCGTGCCATCGCTGCGTCAAGCAGCGAGAAGTCGGACGCATAGGCCAGCGCGCAGAGATGCAGTGCCGGATCGTCCGGCAGTTTTGCGACCGTACGAATCCAGACGTGGATGCGGCCGTCGTCGATTTTCTGGCCGAAGTAACGGCCGAGTTCAACCGGGCGCAGTTCGATCGGCCGGTCGGATTCGTAGTAGCGCCGGATGAAGTCCGGCATCTCCTTGAAGATCGGCTGCTTGGACACTTCTTCCGCGGTCAATTTTTCCGGTGGCGGAACGTCCGGCATCTTGTCCTGATGGTTGAACGAACCTTCTTCCTCGGCATGGAATGATACCATGATCGAGAAGATGGCGTGCCCATGCTGGATCGCTGTGACGCGTCGCGTCGAATAACTCTTGCCGTCGCGCAGCCGCTCGACTTCGTAGATGATCGGAATCTGCGGGTCGCCGGGAAGAATGAAATAGCAATGCAGGGAATGCGGCAGCCGCTTTTCGACATTCTCGACGGTACGGCAGGCTGCCACCATCGCCTGACCGATCACCTGTCCGCCGAACACCCGCTGCCAGCGCGTCTTGGGGCTGGTACCGCGGAACATGTTTACTTCGAGCTGCTCGATATCGAGGATCGACAACAGATCAATCAGGCTTTTCGACATTCACGATGTTCCGATCTTCGATACGAAGCGACAGCGGGGTAGTTTCCGGTCACCCGCAAACCCTGATAAACAGCGGTGGCTCATTCCGGGCCCATTCATGGGGCATGTTTCCCCCATGGCTGGGCTTGAGGCAAGAGCGGCCGTGAAACGAAATGTACCTATGAAAGTCCGGGTCTTATGTCGTCACAACGAAGCATCGTGATCGGAGGAGGCGCATTCGCCGGTCTGGGACTGGCGCTGGCGCTGCGGCAGGGCCTCGGTCGTGAAATTCCGATTGTCGTTGCCGATCCGGCTTTCGCGATGAAGCCGAGCCGCGATCCGCGCGCATCGGCAATCGTCGCGGCCTGCCGCCGGCTGTTCGAGGTGGTCGGTGTCTGGGATCAGGTGGCCGACAGCGCCCAGCCGATCCTCGACATGGTGGTGACTGACTCTCGGCTTGAGGACGCAACGCGTCCCATTTTTCTGACCTTTGGCGGCGAAGTTGAACCCGGCGAGCCATTCGCGCACATGGTCGAGAATCGTCACCTGATCAACGCGCTGGTGACGCGCGCGGAATCCGAAGGCATCGAACTCAATGCCCTTGCTGTTGCCTCCTATGAGTCAAATCCGGAAGGCACGCGCGTCACACTGAGCGACGGCCGCGCGATTGAGGCAAGTCTTCTGGTAGCGGCCGATGGCGCGCGCTCAAAACTGCGCGAACGCGCCGGCATCGCGACTCATGGCTGGGATTACGATCAGTCCGGCATAGTCGTCACTGTCGGGCACGAGCGCGATCATCACGGTCGCGCCGAAGAGCACTTTCTGCCCGCGGGTCCGTTTGCGATCCTGCCGCTCAAGAACAACCGGTCCTCGCTGGTGTGGACCGAGAGCCGCCGTGAAGCCGCGCGCATCATCGAGCTGCCCGACAACGAATTCCAGGCCGAACTGGAAACACGGTTCGGACTTCATCTCGGCGAAGTGAAGGCGCTCGACAAGCCGCGCGCATTTCCGCTCGGTTATTTCGTGGCACGATCGTTCATCGGTGAACGGCTTGCTCTGGTCGGTGATGCGGCGCATGTGATTCACCCCATTGCCGGGCA
Source organism: Pseudomonadota bacterium (assembly GCA_040387615.1). GTDB lineage: Bacteria > Pseudomonadota > Alphaproteobacteria > Rhizobiales > Xanthobacteraceae > Afipia. Next base: position 17,933 of record JAZKDK010000034.1, read on the forward strand.
GGGGCTCAACATGGGCCTGAAGGACGCGGCGGCGCTGGCGGAAGTGATCGTCGATGCAGCGCGGCTCGGCATCGATCCCGGGCAGGCGGACGTGCTGGAGCGCTATCAGCGCTGGCGGCGATTCGACACGGTGGCGATGGGTGTCGCCACCAATTCGCTGAACATGCTGTTCTCGAACAAGTCGACGCTGCTGCGCACGGTGCGCGATATCGGGCTCGGATTGGTGGATCGTGTGCCGCCGCTGAAAAACGCGTTCATTCGTCAGGCCGCAGGCCTATCGGGCGAAGTGCCGCGGCTGCTGCGCGGCGAGGCGCTCTAGAGACGCTGTTGCGGATAGGCCGGCGAACTCCGCCTGACAAGATCAGGCGGAAAGCTTCGCCAGTTGCTCGCCCATCAGGCGATGCAGCAGATTGATCGCCTTGAGCGGCCGCGCCATCACCTTGAAATGCGTGATCAGACGTCCGTCATCGCTGAACGCGATGATGTCGACGCCGTTGATCCTGACTCCCTCGATCTCGTTCTCGAACTCCAGCACTGCGCCGTTGTCGTTGCGCCATTCACCGAGATATTTAAAGCCGGGACCACCGAGCACCGTCCCCGCGCTGGCCAGATACTTGAACGTGATGTCGCGTCCGCGCTGCGGTGTGTGGACGACGGGACTTTCGAAGACGGCGTCAGGGTGGAGCAGGTCCCACAGCGCCTTCTCATCATGAGACTTGATAAAGTCGTGCCAGCGTTCGAGAGCGAAGGGTCGCATCGGGCCTCTCCGGTGAGCATGTATCCGGCGTCAAGGTGTCGCGCCAGCAGTGGTGCGGTGGGTAAGCGCAGCTCAGGTCCTAATCAATGCGCCGCGCTTCTTCCGGCAGCATGATCGGGATGCCGTCGCGGATCGGGTAGGCGAGCTTGGCGGAGCGCGAAATCAATTCCTGCCGCGCGCTGTCGAACTCCAGCGGACCCTTGGTCTGCGGGCACACCAGAATTTCAAGCAATTTCGGATCGACGCCGCTTTCGGGTCGTTCGGCCGGCGAGGTCGTCATAGGTCAGCTCCACAGCGGTCTTGATCACTACTTGGCTTGGCTCTTTGTATCACACCCGCGGCAGCCCGGATCAACCGACTGCGCGGCCTCGTTGTCGCGGTCATTCGGCCGGGGCGTTGGCGAATCCGATCAGTTCGTCGAGAATCCCGGCCTGACGCAACTTTGGCAGCGGCCTGTCCGACAGCGTGAAGCCGAGAAAGGTCCAGTAGAGGATCTGGGATCGGGCCTGCGCCACGGCGAGGGAATATCCCTGTGCCACAAACTGGCTCTCCATGTAGGACAACCTCCGCTTGTCGATGGCCTGCACCGCTGCGCGAGCCGACGGGTCGACCGTGGCCCAGGTACGCACCGCAACTTCCACGGAGAGTCTGCTACCGCCGAACGCCCGGCGCAGCAGCACATTCATGGGAATCTCGCCCTCCGGCGATCGTTCGAGACTGGCGATGATCTGCTCGGTCGTGACCTCCCGCCAGCGCTTCAGCAGGGCGGCATGGAACGCGCCGACATCCGCGAAATGCCAGTAAAAGCTGCCGCGCGAGACGCCCATGGCCTTCGCCAGCGGCTCGGCTTTCAACGCCGTGAACCCGCTTTCTGTCAGCGTTTTCAGGCCCTGATCGAGCCAGTCGGCGGCGGATAGCTGGTCGGGTTTAGCACTGTTCTTCACCGGTGAACTCCTCCGTCGGCGACACCATACATAACTGTATTGACATGCGCCAGCGCCGGGCGCAGTGTGTCCATACAGTGATGTATGGAGTTCATCGGGAGGAACGGAGATGCGCGATTTGCTGTTACAGGTCTCTGGATGCCTCGCGATCGTCGTGGCGCTGATCCACGGCACGCTGGGTGAAACAAGAATATTTGCGCCGGGCAATAGCAGGATCACCATCGAGCCCGCGCAGGTGCGGACCCTGCTGCGCCTCGTCTGGCAGACCGGCACGGTGGCGTGGATCGGCGGAGGGGTTTTGTTGCTGACGGCACCGCTGATGGGATCGGACGCTGCGCGCCACTGGATCATTGTCACAATGGCGGTGGTGTTTGCCTTCGCAGCCGCCGCCAACGCCTGGGCCAAGCGCGGCCGTCATTTCGGATGGATGCTGCTGAGCGTGGTGGTCGTGCTGGCGATCGCCGGATACTAGATCCAGATGACATTCGTTACTGCAGCGGCGGATCGCCGGACGTCTGCTTTTTTGCGAGATCCATTTCGGTGACGGCGATCAGGATTTCGGCGCGGGTCTTGAGGTTCGGCGCTTCCAGCAGCGCCTGCTTCTCCGCCGGGCCATAGGGTGACATCATCGCAAGTGCATTGACCAGCGCTTCATTGGGCGCGCTTTCGATGCCTTCCCAATCGACCTTGAGCTGGTTGGCTTTGAGAAATTGGGTCAGCGCTACCAGCAGTGCCTTGCGATCGACCTCCTCTTCACCCTTGCGCGCGATGAAATCGTCGGGGAATGCGCTGAAGTCCACACCGCACTGGCGGTACGGCGTCAGCACCGTTTTCTCCTCGAGAATTCTGAAGCGGGCAACGCCGGTCAGTTCGAGGATGTAGCGGCCGTCGCCGGATTCTGCGAGCTGCGTGATACGGCCGACGCAGCCGACCTTGAACAGGGCCGGCCGTTCATTGCTCTGGGAATGGGTCACGTCGGGCTGGATCATTCCGATCAGGCGGTGGCCGTCGCGAAACGCGTCGTCCACCATCTGAAGGTAGCGCGGCTCGAAAATATTGAGCGGCATCTGGCCCCGCGGCAGCAGCAACGCTCCGGGCAACGGAAACACCGGAATGACTTTCGGCAGATCGGCGGGCCCACGATATTCAGCGTTGATCGGCATCCGCTTCCCTCACGTCAGGCGTAAGAAGCTCGGTCAGGAGCTTCAGGAGAAAAGGATCGTCGACAGACGTTTGCGGCCGTCCACGGTCGCATCGTCGTCCGGCCCCCACGCCTCGAAAAACTGCACGAGCTTCTTGCGCGCGCCGTCATCGTCCCATTTGCGGTCGCGCTTGACGATGTCCAGCAGATGACCGGCCGCCTCGCCGCGCTTGCCGCTGGCGTTGAGCGCCACGGCGAGATCGAAGCGGGCCTGATGATCGAGTGGATTGGCGGCGACTTTCTGCTCCAGCTCGGTCACCGGGCCGACGGCCTTCGCCTGTTCTGCGAGATCGAGCATCGTCTGCACTGCGGAGATCGCGGCGTCGTTGCGCTTGGATTCCGGCACCATGGCCAGCGTCTGCTTGGCCTGCTCCAGCGCGCCGGCGGAGACATAGCATCGCGCAAGGCCGGCAAGCGCGGTGAGATTGGTGGCATCGACGCCGAGCACCTCGGCATAGATCGACGCGGCGGTTGCCGGATCGCCCGCCGCCATCGCGGCTTCGGCTTCATTCAAAATCAGGGCGACATCGTCTTCCGGCGCGGGCATGCCGGCGGTCAACTTGTCGATGAAGGCCGTGACCTGGCTTTCGGGCACCGCGCCCATGAAGCCGTCGGCCGGCTGGCCATTGACGAAGGCAATGACGGCGGGGATCGACTGGATGCCCATCTGTCCCGGAATGGCGGGATGCTCATCGATGTTCATCTTGACCAGCTTGACCTTGCCGTTCGCGGCGCGGACGGCCTTTTCGATCACCGGCGTCAGCTGTTTGCAGGGGCCGCACCACGGCGCCCAGAAGTCGATCAGCACCGGCTGGCGCTTCGATTCCTCGATGACGTCCTTCACGAAGGTCTGGGTCGTGGTGTCCTTGATCAGGTCCGGCGGCGTCGTTGCCGCGGGTCCGGTGCCTTGCTCGACTATCGTCACGTGATCCTCGCCTGCCGAATGTCTTATGAAAGAAGCCGCTTCTAACATGGCTTGGGCCTTTTCCGGCAGCTTCGATCCGCCGCAGGAAAAATGGCCATATGCAAGAAGGCGCGATTTTCGTGCGACCTCGGGTGGCCGACAGGGCGAAAATGGCGCAAAGCCACAGATGGAGGTCTTTTGGCCGGTTTTCAATCGGGCCAAGGGCAGTCATGTGCGACAAAGGCCCATGAAAACATCGATTTGGCCCGTAATAGCCGGAACCGGGCATGCAGATTAAAAGATTAGCCCTGTTGCATTGCATGGCCGCTTTTGGCATAGGTTTGCCCGGCGGCGCGCTTTGCGCCCCGCCAATTCTCTGTGATGCGGGTGTAGCTCAGGGGTAGAGCACGACCTTGCCAAGGTCGGGGTCGAGGGTTCGAATCCCTTCGCCCGCTCCAGAAATTCTCGATTGAGAATCTTGGCCGATCAGCGATCTTCCGGATCGTTCGTCGAATGACAAGCCGCCGCAAGGCGGCTTTGTCGTTTTGCGCTGCATCGCGCGACATTCACGGACCTGTCCCACGTCCTTGCGCCTACTCATCGGTACGGAATCTGCCTACCATCGCACCGCTCGGGCTGAGCGGACGAACTGCCTGGGCACGATCAAAAACCCAACATAAAAGTCCGCGGGAGGATTCGATGACCAGCAAGTTTTCTTGGATCGCTTTGACGTGCCTTGCCGCCGGTGCGATTTTCACCGGTGTGAGCGCGCAGGCAAAGGACGTCAGGCTCGAGACATCGGACACCATGATTCCGACAGGCGACGCCGGCATCCAGCTGTTCGTGCGCAACAAGCATCCGGCGAACCAGAAGAAATTCGCCGCGGACAAGATCCTGCTGTACGTGCACGGCGCGACCTATCCCTCCGAGACCGCCTTCGATCTGCCGATTGAAGGCAAGTCGATGATGGATCTGATCGCAGCGCGTGGCTACGACGTCTATCTGGTGGACATTCGCGGCTATGGCCGCTCAAGCCGCCCGCCGGAAATGAGCCAGCCGCCAGCGGACAACAAGCCGATCGTTCAAACCAAAGTTGCCGCCAAGGATTTCGGCACGGCGGTCGACTACATTCTCAAGAAGCGCGGCGTGTCCAAGATCAATGTGATGGGCTGGTCGTGGGGCACATCGACGGTGGGTCTCTACACCAGCGAGAACAACGCCAAGGTTAATCGCCTCGTGCTCTACGCGCCGCAGTGGATTCGCACCGAACCGCCGCCGGCCACATGGCCGAAACTTGGCGCGTATCGTCTCGTCTCGAAGGACTCGGCCAAGGACCGCTGGCTGAAGGATGTGCCGGAGAACAAGAAGGCCGATCTCATTCCGCCCGGCGTGTTCGATGCCTGGGCCAACGCAACATGGGCCACCGATCCGGACTCGGCGACCAAAAATCCCGGCATGCTGCGGGCGCCGAACGGCGTGGTGGAAGATACCCAGCTTTATTGGGGGGCCGGAAAGGCGTTGTTCGATCCCGGCAAGATCACGGTGCCGACGATTGTTCTGCATGCCGAATGGGATGCCGACCTGCCGAGCTATCTCGCCCACAACTACGTCAAGCAACTGAAGAATGCGCCGTACTGGCGGCTGATCGAGATCAGCGAGGGCACCCATACGGTGATGATGGAAAAGAACCGCATGCAGTTCTTCCGTGAGTTGATGAATTTCCTCGACGAGGAAAAGCCGCTCGCGTTGAAATGATCGCTGAAGCGTAAGGAAAAAGGCCGGGTTTGACCCGGCCTTTTTAATGTCACGTTGCTTTCGAGGCGACCGCCTTACGCAAGTTGCGATTCGTAGGCCTTCAGGTGCGTGTAGACGATTCGCAGCAGCGGCACGTTGAGCGGCCCCTTCTTGTTGGTTTCGGCGCGATGGATCAGGTCGCCGATGATCTGATCTGCCTCAATGCGGGCATTGCTGCGGATATCGCGCAGCATCGATGCGGTCAGCGGCGACCCCGGCGTGAACAGCAGGCCTTCCGTACGGGTTAGAAATTCCGGCCGCGGCGCGTGACCGGCGGCTTCGGCGACCGAAGCGATCTCCGAGCGAAGCGCGCGAATGAACTGCTCGCCGCCGGGTGCGCCGGTGATGTGGCCGGCGGGCGCACGCATCAGCGACGTCGCTCCCGCCAGCGTGGCGAGAAACACCCACTTCTCGTACATCTCCTGCATGATGACGTCACTGGCCCGGGCGTCGAACATCGCGCCCTGTAGCGCCGCCTCGATCCGCTTGGCGCGATCGTCCTTCCGCGTGCCGCGTTCGCCGAACGACATCGAATGCATCGGCGCAAGGTGACGGATGACGCCTTCGGCGTCGAGCATCGACGCAACCTGGCATTGTCCGCCCATCACGCGGTCGATTCCGAACTTCGCATCGAGCACGTCGAGGTGCCTGATGCCGTTGAGGAACGGAATGATCGCGGTGTCGGGACCGACGGCGGCCGCGAACGACGCGATCGCGTCGTCGAGATCGTAGGCCTTGCAGCTCAGGATGATGGCGTCGAACGGCGTCGTAATCTTATCCGCCAGGATAGTCGGCGGATTCTTCAGTGTGACGTCGCCGACCGGGCTTTTAATGATCAGGCCGTTCTTGGCCAGCAATTCGGCACGCTTCGGGCGAACCAGAAACGTGACGTCGCGGCTTGCCTGCAGCAATCTGCCGCCGAAATATCCGCCGGTCGCGCCGGCGCCGATGACCAGAATGCGCATCGTCAAAATCCACTTCTTTCAGAGTTTCAGGGTGATCCCGAAAAACGTGAAGCGATTTCCGGATCGAGCAACGGGGTGAGGCGCGTGATCCTTGCTCAAACCGGGATGCAGGCGCAAGGCAAGGTTGAGCCGTTGCTGCGCCCGGCTGTTATGCGCGGCGCGACTACCACTTCTCGCCGAACGGGCGGATCTCCATCTCGAAAGTCCAGGCGCTGCGCGGCTGCTGGTAGAGCAGCCAGTAGGATTCTGCGACTGACGACGGCGGCATCAGCAGATCGGGATTGTCCAGTGCGTTCGGGCCATTGGCCTCGATACGCCGCTGACGGACCCACTCGGTATCGACGCCGGAATCGATGATCAGATGAGCGACGTGGATGTTCTGCGGCCCGAGTTCGCGTGCGGTTGCTTGTGCTACGGCGCGCAGGCCGAATTTGGCGCTGGCGAATGCGGCGTAACCGGGACCGCCGCGCAGGCTGGCGGTGGCGCCGGTGAAGAAGATATTGCCCTTGCCGCGCGGCAGCATGACGCGCGCCGCTTCGCGCCCGGCAAGGAAGCCGGAGTAGCAGGCCATTTCCCAGACCTTGCGGAACACGCGCTCGGTAGTGTCGAGGATCGGGAAGTTGACGTTGGCGCCGATGTTGAAGATGCAGACTTCGAGCGGGGCATGCTTGTCGGCATCGGTGATGAAGGAAACGATCTCCTCCTCCTTGCGCGCATCGAGTGAGCGGCCGTGGATTTCTCCGCCCGCCGCCTCGATCTCCTTGACCAGCGGCGCGAGCTTGTCGCCGTTGCGGCGACCCGCGAACACGGTAAAGCCTTCGGAGGCGAATTTCTTGGCGATCTCGCCGCCGATAAAGTCGCCGGCGCCGATCACCGCCACGGTCGCATTTCGTTTGGCCAAAGTCTGTCTCCTCATGAAACCCGATGAAGCGCGGCGGAGGTTTCCTTCCGCCGCGCGGATTCAGTGTAGATTACTTCGCGTCGTCGTTCAGCAGTTCGCCGAACAGATCCCACGCCTTGCCGTTCCAGCGCTGCAGATGGAGCTGGGTGTACATCTTGTTATTGCCCGGGCCGGTGTTGACCAGAATGCCAGGCAGCGACATCGGCAGGGCGAGGCCCTTGATGTTGCGGCTTTGCTTGAGAATGTTCTCGCGCGACAGATCGTTGCCGCATTGCTTGAGCACCGCCTCGAGAATGACGCCCTGATGCATGCCGGTGAAATAATTGCTTTCGGCAAGGTCCGCGCCCGGCATGTATTTCTCCATGAAGGTCCGATACTGCCTAACGCCCGCGTCGTTCGCCCATTTCGGATCGTCCACGTCCTTGCGATAGGTCGCGGTCACGACACCTGTCGAAATATCGAGCCCGGCCGGCGTCAGTACCGACGCGATCGAACTTGCAATCAGGTTGGTGATGAGCAGCGGCTTCCAGCCGGATTCGTGGGTCTTGCGGATCGCCTGCGCTGCGAATTTCGGCGTGCCTGCGAATAGCAGCACGGTCGCGCCGGTGCTCTTCAGGGACACGATTTGCGAATCGATGGTGGGTTGACTGACCTCGTAAGTGCTGGTCACCACCTTGGTGTCGAAAGCCTCCTTCAGCTCAGACTTGAAGCCCGCGATGAAGTCCTTACCCAGATCGTCGTTCTGATAGAGGATCGCGACCTTGGCGTCCGGAAACGATTTCGCGATGTAACGCGCATAGGCGCGGGACTCCGTATCGTAGCTCGGCAATCCGGTCGTGATCATCGGGTATTCATTGTAGTCCGTGAATCGCGTGGCGCCGGTCACGATGAAGGCCTGCGGAATCTTCTTCACGGCGAGATATTTTGCGATGGCGAGATTGCTTGGCGTGCCGAGCGTCGAGAACATGAAGGCGACTTCATCGGATTCGACCAGCTTGCGCGTATGTTCGACCGCCTTCGGCGGGCTGTAAGAGTCGTCCAGCGCGATCAGATTGATCTTGCGGCCGTTCACGCCGCCCTTGTCGTTGATGAGATTGACATAGGCGATCAGCGATTTTCCGACCGCGCCCAGCGCCGAAGCCGGGCCGCTGAACGGAAACACCGCTCCGACCTTGATCTCGGTCGCCGTTACGCCCGGCGCATCGGCGGCCGCGGCCGGCGCAGACAGTCCGGCGAGCAACAGGACTGCCATGGTGGCTTTGACTGCTGTTCTCCTCAGCATCGTTCGTCTCCCTGATGATTTTTTGCTGTTTGTGGCGCCGGATCGCATGCGATCCGAGCCTCTCTTGTTTCGACCAATATGGTTCTAATATAGAACTGTCAATGCCAGGGATATTTGGTCGAAGTGTATTGCGCCGCACAATAGAAGACTTCACGATTGCTCGTATCCAAGGTATAGTGGATGCCAAATCGGAATTGATGACCGATCATCTCACCGGGCTTCTCCGCTCGGCGATGACGGCGCGGAGATGCGATATGAAGTGGGAGACTCTCGACGAAGAAGCCTGTTCGGTAGCGCGTACGGTGTCCGTGATCGGCGACCGCTGGACACTTCTCATCCTGCGCGATTGTTTCCGCCGCATCCGGCGATTCGATGAGTTTCAGTCGCGCCTCGGCATCACGCGGCATTTGCTGGCCGAGCGCCTCAAGAAGCTTGTGCGTCAGGGCGTATTGCGCCGTGTCGTCTATCAGGAACGTCCGAAGCGTTACGAATACATTTTGACCCAGAAGGGTCTCGAGTTGCATCCGATCATGATGGCGATCGTCCACTGGGGTGACGTCCACATGGCGGATGAGCGCGGACGGCCGGTGATTCACCAGCACAAGACCTGCGGCCACAATTTCGATCCGGTGATGACCTGCTCGGTGTGCAATGAGCCATTGGCTGCCAAGCAGGTTCATGTGCATCCCGGGCCGGGCGCGGACAAGTCAAAGGTCGTGCTGCCTTCACTTGAACAGCAAGCGCTCGACTGATTTCGGCAGGCGGAATGGCGCGCGCGCCCGATTCCAGCCGTTGCCGCCCCTCGACTTTTGACGGCGCGGCTGGCACCAGTGGGACGTCCATCGACGTCGCACAGGAGCGATCGCCATGCTCACCGTCCATCACCTCAACAATTCGCGTTCGCAGCGCGTGCTCTGGCTGCTGGAAGAACTCGGTGTCCCTTACGAGATCGTGCGCTACCAGCGCCAGCCGTCGATGCTGGCGCCGAAGGAGTTGCGCGCCATTCATCCGCTCGGCAAGTCGCCGGTCATCACCGACAACGGCAACACCATCGCAGAATCCGGCGCCATCGTTGAGTACATCATCGACACCTACGGCAATGGCCGCCTGATCCCGCCGCCGAAAACGCCGGAGCGGCTGCGTTACGCCTACTGGCTGCATTATGCCGAAGGCTCGGCGATGCCGCTGCTGGTTCAGAAGCTGCTGTTCACGCTGGCGCCGAAGCGCGCGCCGGCGTTGCTGCGGCCGCTGCTCATGCCGGTGTTCGGCAAGATGCTCACCACGCTGGTTAACCCGCAGCTCAAGCAGCACATTGCGTTCTGGGAAGGCGAACTCGGCAAGAGCGAATGGTTCGCGGGCAACGAGATGACGGCCGCCGACATTCAGATGAGTTTTCCGCTGGAGGCCGCGTCCGCCCGCGCGGGCCTCGATGAAAGCTCCCCGAAGGCCTGGGCCTTTTTGCAGCGGATTCATGCGCGGCCCGCTTACCAGCGCGCGCTGGAAAAGGGCGGGCCGTATCAGGTTGGCCGATAATTCATCGCGCTTCGATTGCTCTAGTGCCCGGCGGCTTCCGCCCCGCGCGTGCGGGGATCGGCTGCGCCGAGCAGGCCATCGGGTGTCACCGCGATGGAATTGGCCGAAGTTTGCCCGAGCGGCGTGATGATGCGGTGGCCGCGTTCACGCAGCGCCGCCAGTGTCGCTTCGGAAAATCCGTGTTCCACACGAACCTCGTCGGGCCGCCATTGATGATGCAGCCGCGGCGCCGACACCGCCGCCGCAACATTCATGTCGAAGTCGATGGCATTGATGAGCACTTGAAGCACCGCCGAAATAATGCGGCTGCCGCCGGGCGAGCCCGTCACCAGAACGGGCTTGCCGTCCTTCAACACGATGGTCGGCGACATCGAGGACAGCGGTCGTTTGCCGGGGCCGGGCAGGTTGGCCTCGAAGCCGACAAGTCCGTAGGCGTTCGACGCGCCGGGGGCCGCGGTGAAATCGTCCATCTCGTTGTTGAGCAGTACGCCGGTGCCGTCCGCAACGAGGCCGACGCCGTAGCTGAAGTTCAGCGTGTAGGTATTGCTCACCGCGTTGCCGGATGAATCCACCACTGAATAGTGGGTAGTGTTGCTGCCTTCGCGCGGAGAAGTAACCAGCGTCCCCTCGCTCCATGGCGTCGCCTTGGTCATGTCGATGGTGGCGCGTTGCTTCGCGGCGTATTCCTTCGCGAGGAGCTGCTGCATCGGCGCGTTGACGAAGGCCGGATCGCCGAGATAACGCGCGCGATCGGCATAGGCACGCTTCATCGCTTCAATCGACACATGGAGCGTGTCCACCGAGCCCGCGCCCATCTCGCGCAGCTTGTAACCTTCGAGAATGTTCAACGTCTCGATCAGCACGGTACCGCCCGAAGACGGCAGCGGCATGGATACGATATCGAAGCCACGATAGGTGCCGCGCACCGGCGCACGGACGATGGCCTGATAGGCTTTGAGATCGTCGCGGGTGATGATGCCGCCCGCGGCCTGGATTCCGGCGGCGAGTTTTTCGGCAACCGCGCCGTCGTAGAAGCCGCTTACGCCTTGCGCGGAAATCGCCTCGAGCGTGGTGGCAAGATCGCTCTGAACCAAACGATCGCCCGGCTGCAGCGACGTGCCATCGGCGCGCGAAAAGATCTTCGTGCTCGACGGCCATTTCGCCAGCCGCCGATGCCAGTCCGGCAGCGTGTCGGCGGTGTCGTCGGCGATCACGAAACCGTCGCGTGCGAGCGCAATGGCAGGCGTGATCAGATCTGCGAGTCTGAATTTCCCCGAACCGTATTTTTCCAGAGCCAGTGCCAATCCTGCGACTGTGCCGGGGACGCCGATTCCGAGTGCCTGATCGCGGGATTTTTTTGTGTCGGGCTTGCCGTCGTCACCGAGAAACATGTCGCGTGTGGCGGCGGCCGGTGCGCTTTCGCGATAGTCGATGGTGACGGCTTCATTGCTCGCCGCCAGATGGATCATCATGAAACCGCCGCCGCCGAGATTGCCGGCGCGCGGATAGGTCACGGCCATCGCGAATCCGGTGGCGACGGCTGCATCGACGGCGTTGCCGCCGCGCGCCAGAATGTCGCGGCCGATCTCCGCGGCGACCCGTTCCTGCGCGACCACCATGCCGTTTTTCGCCGCGACCGGACGAACCGCATCGAGCGCAGGCGGCGCATAGTATCCATGCCGCGAATCCTGCGCGAAGGCCGGAGCGACCAGCAGGCCAATGGCGCCGAGAGCGAAGGCGAGCGCGCGGCGCTTGGTAATCGGGGCCATGACTTCCTCCGGCAACCCATGTCTGGGTAAAAACATGTCTGGGTAAAAACGCGATAGCAATTGAACTGCCGCACTATATGGTTTTGCGGCAACGAGGGACAACGTCCGGGTTGATTCGGCAGGAATTTCGATCATGTCTCAAGTCGTTCCGGCGCATGACAGTCACGCAAACGTGTCGCCGCAAACATATCCGCCGCGCAAAGCGGTTTTCGGCTGGATCCTGTTCGACTGGGCGGCGCAGCCGTATTTCAGCCTGATCACGACATTCGTGTTCGCGCCTTACTTCGCGACCCACGTGGCGGCGAATCCGGCCAGCGGGCAGGCGATGTGGGGATTCGCCACTGCATCGGCAGGTCTTGTCATTGCCTTGCTGTCGCCTGTGCTCGGCGCAATCGCCGACGCCGGTGGACGCCGCAAGCCGTGGATCGCCGCGTTCGGCGCGCTGTTCGTGATCGGCGCGTCGATCATGTGGATCGGCAAGCCGGGCGATTCTTCCGTTATCCTGCCCTTGCTGATCGCGTTCGGTATTGCGACCGTCGGCATCGAATTCGCTACTGTGTTCAACAATGCGATGATGCCGACGTTGGTGCCGCCGGAGCGGATCGGGCGGCTGTCGGGCACGGGCTGGGCCGCCGGATATGTTGGCGGCATTCTCAGTCTCATTCTCGTGCTCGGTTTTCTCGCGGCAAGCGGCGAGACCGGCCGCACGCTGTTCGGCTTCACACCGCTGTTCGGTCTCGATCCGGCGAACCATGAAGGCGACCGCATCACCGGGCCGCTGAGCGGACTCTGGTTCATCATCTTCGTGTTGCCGATGTTTCTGTTCACGCCGGATCGCGCCGCTAAAACGCCTGCACTCGGTGCGGTGCGTGAAGGTCTGCGCGAACTGCGCGCAACGCTGGTGACGCTGCCGCGTCAGCCGGTGCTGCTGACATTCCTGATCGCCAACATGGTCTACACCGATGCGCTGGTGGCGCTGTTCGCATTCGGCGGCATTTATGCCGCGGGCACGTTCGGCTGGCAGACTCTTCAGATCGGCACGTTTGGAATCCTCGCGGCCTTCTCTGGCACGCTGGGTGCGTGGATCGGTGGCAAGCTCGACGACCGGCTCGGCCCGAAGGTCGTGATCGCGGGCAGTATGTCGATCCTGCTGCTTGCCTGCGCCGTGATCCTGTCGATCGACCGCGATACAATTTTCTTTGTGTTCAAGGTCGCGCCGCCGCAGCCGGGCAAGCTGTTTGGCTCGCCAGCGGAGCAGGCTTACCTGGTGCTCGGATTTCTGATCGGCATGGCGGCGGGGCCGATGCAGGCTGCATCCCGCACGCTGCTTATCCGGCTCGCGCCGAAGGACCGCATCACGCAGTTCTTCGGGCTGTTCGCACTGTCCGGCAAGGTGACGTCATTCATGGCGCCGCTCGTGGTCAGCATCGTGACGGTTGTCACGATGAGCCAAAAGGCCGGCATGGCCGTGCTGGTGGTGTTTTTCTCGGCGGGACTTTTGCTGCTATCGCGCGTGCGGGCGTAACCGCACGCGCTCTTTCGCCTAGTGCTTGAAGTGCCGCGTGCCGGTGAACACCATGGCGATGCCGTGGGCATCGGCGGCCTCGATCACTTCGTTATCGCGCATCGAGCCGCCGGGCTGAACCACGGCCGTTGCACCGGCCTCGATCGCCACCAGCAAGCCGTCCGCGAACGGGAAGAATGCGTCGGACGCCACCACCGAACCTTTGGTCATCGGCGCAGCCAGTCCCAATTCCTTCGCAGCGTCCTCGGCCTTGCGCGCGGCTATGCGCGCCGAATCGACCCGGCTCATCTGGCCTGCGCCGATACCGACGGTGGCGAGATCCTTCGCGTAGATGATGGTGTTGGACTTCACGTGTTTGGCGACGCGGAAGGCGAAGCACAGATCGTTCAGCTCGGCGTCGGTCGGCGCGCGCTTGGTGACGGCCTTGAAGGTCATGTCATCGACCACGGCGTTGTCGCGGGTCTGCACCAGAAGCCCACCGGCCACTGTCTTGGTCATGAGACCGGCCGCTCGCGGATCGGGCAGGCCGCCGGCCAGCAGCAGGCGCAGATTCTTGCGCTTGCCGATGATAGCGATGGCTTCTTCGGTTGCGTCCGGCGCGATGATGACTTCGGTGAAGATTCCTGCGACGGCGTTCGCCGCATCGGCATCGAGCTTGCGGTTGAATGCGATGATCCCGCCGTAGGCTGATGTCGAATCGCAAGCCAAAGCCTTGCGGTAGGCGCTGGCGAGGTCAGCGCCCTCGGCGACGCCGCACGGATTGGCGTGCTTGACGATGACGCAGGCGGCGGTGCGCTTCGCATCGAACTCTGCGATGCACTCATAAGCGGCATCGGTGTCGTTGATGTTGTTGTAGGACAGTTCCTTGCCCTGCAACTGGCGCGCGGTGGCGACGCCGGGGCGGCGATCGGGGGTCTTGTAGAACGATGCGCCCTGATGCGGGTTCTCGCCGTAGCGCAGCGCTTGAATCAGCTTGCCGCCGAAAGCGCGGAAATCAGGCGCATCGATTTTCAGCTGATCGGCAAACCAGTTCGAAATCGCGGCATCATAGGCCGCAGTTCGCGCGTAGGCCTTTTGCGCAAGCCGCTTGCGCAGCGCCAGCGTGGTCGCACCCTTGTTTGCCGCGAGTTCGTCCAGCACCGCTTGGTAGTCGGACGCTTCGACCACGACAGCGACGTCGTGATGGTTCTTCGCCGCGGCGCGGATCATCGCCGGGCCGCCGATATCGATGTTTTCGATGCAGTCGTCCTCGGACGCGCCTTTGTCGACGGTGGCTTCGAACGGATAGAGATTGACCACCAGAAGGTCGATCGGCGCGATGCCGTGGTCCTTCATGCTGCGCGCGTGATCGGCATTGTCCCGGATCGCCAGCAGCCCGCCATGTACGTTCGGATGCAGCGTCTTGACCCGTCCGTCCATCATCTCGGGAAATCCGGTGAGGTCCGACACGTCGCGGACCTTGAGGCCTGCCTCGGCAATGGCCTTGGCGGTGCCGCCGGTGGAGACCAGCTCGATGCCGCTGTTCGAAAGCGCACGGGCGAATTCGATCAGGCCGGACTTGTCGGAAACGGAGAGGAGTGCGCGCGTGACGCGGCGCGGGTGGTCAGTCATGAGAAAGGGTCCTGGTTCGATAGATGCCGCCGGGTAGCATGGTTTTCCGCCCGGCAAAACGGCCCAGTTCACCAAAAGCCCCCTTTTTTAAGGGCAATCGAAACAGGACAATATTCAGTGGTTTAAAGCGGCAATTCCGGCTCGCGGCGGGCGTCGCGGCGGGCATTGGTCACGGTCGCTGACGCAGACGAGCGGGTGAAACTCCAACGCACGCTTGGCGAGTCCTTCCGGTGCTGCCGGATTACGATCTGGGCGGTCCGGCGCGGGCCGTCGGAGCCTGCCAGAAACACGCTGTCTTCCAGATCAACCTTGTCGTTGAGGGCTTCGAACGTCCAGACGTCGCGGTTGGGCAGCACGAGCATCACGCCGCGCGCGTCGGTGAGGCGGCTGGCTTTCACCGACGGATGCAGATGAAATCGCAGCACGTAGTCGTCGGGCTTGCTGCGCGACGATGCACCGGATGCATTCAGCAATGTGTCTTCGCCGTCGAGCCGGGTTCCGTCGGAAGAGAGCGTCAGGCTGCGCTGATGCACGACGCCGAACTGCCGCGCATAGGCGTCGTGGCTCGCGGTCAACTGAATGCTGTCGTTGGCGACCTCGCGAAACACGCCGACATTGGACGGTCCGCTGACGATCGGCGCGCCCTGCAGCATTCGCTTCATGGCAGGCAACTCGATGAACTGGCACGATGAGGTTTCGTGACAGATCAGGGTCGAATGCGCTGCGGTCGAGCGCGCAAAGGCGCGCCAGTTGTCGCGGCCGGTGGAAGGTATCCCGCAATTGACCACGATGCGGCTGGTGCCGGACGACAGTTCGAACGACAGGCAGCCGGCATGCGCGTCGCGGCTCACGGACGGCGGCGGTGGCGCGCCGCTATCCATAATGACGGCGGTGGTGCCGGCGTCGAGGCGCTGGAAGCCCGAATGCGGCATGTTCGACATCGGGATGCCGTGGGTGTCGTCGTAAGCGAGCAATGTTGCGAGCAGGCCCGACGGCGCGCTGCTCATGCCGTTAAACAGCGCAAAACTTCCGTCGCCGTGACGGAAGAAACGCAGCATCGGCATCATGCGGTCGATCGCATTCAGAAGCGCTGGCGGCGGCGCGATGTTGCGGGCGGTGAAAGTCTGGCGTAGCGGCAGGAGGTCGGGCAGCAATTCGATCAGCGCGCCCGGATTGCGTGAAATATGTCCCCCATCGGGAAGCAGCTGCCGCTGCAATTCGTCGGAGAGTTTTCGCGACGCGGTGCGGATGTGCTTGGCCTGATTGGCCAGACACAGCGACGCGTAGCACAGCGCGATCAGCACTTGCAGGCGCGGCACGCCGTCCGGAATATCGACCATCGTGTAGCGCAGATAGCGGATTTCGCGCGTCAGGCTGCGCAGGAAACGCCGGTAGAATTTTCCGTCTGCATCGTTCAGTACCAGGGGCGCCTGCGACAGCAGCGAGATCACGCGCCGCGCCAGCACGTCGGCGCGCCAGCCGATGCCGCGCTTGCGGATCGGTTTCGAAATCCAGTCGTCGATCAGCGAGCGCGCATTGGCGCGGGTGATGGCGGAATCCGCCGCGCGCAGATGGCGCAGCCAGCCGAAGCCGAGCAGGTTGGCTTCCCAGTCCTCCGAGGGCGGATCGAGTTCGAAAATCGAGCGGCCGTGGGAGGTGACGATCTTGCCGGCGAAGACGAAACGCCCGGCATAGATTTCCGACGCGCGGGTGGCATCGACAGTGCGAAGATCGTTGGGCGCGATCAGCAGCCGATCGGTGCGGCCGGGCCAGAAGCGCGACAGCGCGACCGAGTGCCCGCTGGCGCGTGCGAGTACGTTCCGCGCGGCGCGGCCAAGCAGAAGAGACGAGATGCGTCGTCGGTAAGCGACCGCCACGTGCGCCCTGTCCTGATCACGCTGGCGGAATCGGATAGTCCCCCGCCGCCGAACGTGATCGTTCCCCATTAAACCGGAGTATTCCTCCCCCGAAACCCACGCGGGGCGCTAACGCGCCGCACTGTGAGGGAATCTCCGCGCACCGTTGTAATCCGAAAAATGCCCGCAAGGCACCCCCAAGGACATCGATCAACGGCGGTTGACCGCTTGCCGCGAATCACCTCCGCGCCAGATCGGGATTGAAGTCAGGATTTGATGAGGCGAGCTGCGTAAAAGCCGTCGAGGCCGCCCAGGCGCGAATCACCATGGGGGAGATGCGAGGGCAGGGTGCGGATGTCGCCGCTCGGGGTGAGGATCTCGTCCAGCCCCGCCACCTCATCCCGGCCGACAGGTGCGCGTCGCAGGCCCGCTTCGGCGGCAAGGACGCTTTCGACGGCTTGCTCGCCTTCTTCGGGTTCCAGCGAGCAGGTGCAATAGACCAGGGTACCGCCGGGCTTCAGCAGCGCGGCGGCCTTCTGCAGCAGGCGCTTCTGCACGACGGCGAGCGCGCCGATGTCCGATTCCTGTTTCAGCCAGGCCACGTCCGGATGTCGCCGGATCGTACCGGTCGCGGCGCAGGGCGCATCGATCAACACGCCGTCGAACAATTCGTCAGGCGGCTCCCATTCGATGGCGTCCGCGACAGCGGTGCCGGCCTCGAGCGACAGCCGTGACAGATTCTCCCGCAGCCGCGCGATGCGATTCGGCGAGCGATCGACCGCGGTGACCCGCGCACCTGCGTGGACGAGCTGCGCGGTCTTGCCGCCGGGCGCGGCGCACAGATCGACGATGGTCTTGTCTTTAATGTCACCGAACAGCCGGGCGGGCATCGCGGCGGCTGCATCCTGCACCCACCACTCGCCTTCGTTGAAACCGGGAAGCATGGTGACCGATCCATGCAGCAGTGTCCGCACAGTTCCGGTCGCCAAGGCTTCGCCATGCAGGCGCGTTGCCCAACTGTCCGGATCGGATTTGACGGTCAGGTCCAGTGCGGGTTCGACGCTGATGGCGGCGGCCATTGCGCGTGTTGCGTCTTCGCCGTAGGTCGCGATCCAGCGCGCCGTTAGCCACGGCGGCAGATCGAGCATCTGCGACTTGACCTCATCGATTAACGGCTGGCCTTCCCGCGCGCAGCGCCGCAACACCGCGTTGACGAGCCCGGCGTACTTCGCAGCCCGGCGATCCGCCTGCACAAGGCGCACCGACAGATCGACCGCGGCGTGATCGGGAACATCCATCCACAAAATCTGCGCGGCGCCGATCAGCAGCGCGCTTTGCGCGCGCGGCGCGTCGCTGGGAATTCCGCGGTCGAGCAGCCGCGACAGCACATGGCCGAGCGTGCCCAGCCGCCGCAGGATCGTCGCGACCAGCCGGCGCATCAGCGCGCGATCGCGGTCCGCAAGCGTTTTCAGGCCCGGATGAGCACCAACGCCATCGAGCTGATCGTCGAGCATGCGATGCTTGTGCAGCACGCCGTCGAGAATATCGGCCGCGATCCTGCGCGCTGCGAGGCCGGGGACCTCGGTGGGCGGGACAAATCTCGAAGGCTTCATGCGGCAAAAAACATTCGTTGGCGGGACGGGCGCGACGGACGTCGCAATGAGGTGACTACGTGGCACGGGAATATGCCAAATGTAAGAATTGCGTCGTGTCTGAATCGTCTTGTCTAAAACATCTCGGGAAATGTAAGCCGCTTCACATACAAACCGCGCGCCGGCGTGATACGGCATTGTGCCACGGGTCTTGATCGTGAGCCCGGTCTATCTAGATTTGAATTTCGGCTCTGACCACCCGGGAGTGTCAGCCATGCATGATGACCCATCTCGTCCCAATCCTGTCGTTGCCGATGTGAGTGCTGCGCGCAAGCCGCTGTCGCCGCAGGCGCAGCGGGCGCTCGCCGAGGCCGAAGAGCGGCGATCCAAGGCCGCAAAGGAAACCAGCCACGGCACGAAGGAGGTTCAGGGCCCCAAGGGGCTGGAGCCGACCCGTTACGGGGACTGGGAACACAAGGGACTGTGTTCCGACTTCTAGCTTACGTAAGACTACGGATAAGCCGGATCGCGCTTGTCGCCGAGGCCCTTTTGGTCCTATTCTAGGGATATGTTCCTAGATCGGTCTTTCCATCGCACATCCCGGTCATCGGCGCCTGGCGCGCCGGCCTGGATGGTTGGCCTGATTTTCGTCGCCGGCGTTGCAGCTGGAACCGTGATCCCGGGACGAAACCATTTGCCATGGAACGGCGCGTCCGCCGCCACGCCCGTCGCATCTGCACCGATACCACCCGCCACTCCGATGAATTGGAGCCGTGACGGCCATGTGGGAGTGCGACATTTCGTCGAAGTTGTCCGCGTGGTGGATGGCGACACGTTCGAGGCGCGGGTGCATCTGTGGCCCGGACTGGACATGACCACGCGGGTGCGTCTGCGCGGCATCGATGCGCCGGAAATGAAAGGCGCATGCGCGGAGGAGTTCCGGATGGCGGAAGCATCCAGCGAAGCGCTGCGCGCCTTGCTGGCGGACGGCGACGTCACGATCTTCAGTATCGGTCCCGATAAATATAACGGCCGCGTGGTCGCGGACGCCGCGACGCGGCGCACTCCGAGCGTTTCATTGGCGCTGCTGGCATCGGGTCACGCGCGGCCCTATCAGGGCGGCAAGCGAGGCGGCTGGTGTATGGCTGCGCGGTGAAGACGGAATCAAAAAAGCCGCGTCATGACGCGGCTTTTTGCTTGCCGGCAGATGTCGAGACATCAGCGCGAGGTGACGATCACCGGCGTGCCGACCTCGACGCGATTGAACAGATCGGTGATGTCCTGATTGTACATCCGCACGCAGCCGTAGGAGACATAACCGCCGACGGAGTTGGGACGATTGGTGCCGTGAATGGCGTACTCGCCGCCTTCAAGCGTCATGGCAGCGACACCCATCGGATTGGACGGCGCGCCGCCGGGAATGACATCGGGAATGTTCGGATTGTCGCGCTTCACGTCCGCAGGCGGCGACCATGCCGGCTGGCGGTATTTGCCGTCGATGCGGGTCGCGCCGGCCCATTGCTTGCCGGCCTTGCCGACACCGACCGGGTAACGCAAAGCGCGTCCTTCGCCGAGCACCAGATACAGTTTGCGCTCGTTGGTCTTCACCACGATGGTGCCCGGCGCATAGCCGTTGGGAGAAGCAACTTCGGACGGGGCAGCCAGAGCCGCGGTGCCGGAAAATCCAATCGCTATCGTGGTCGCCAGCGCCATCGTCAATTTACGCAGCATCATTGTCTCCAGTCTCCATCGCGGGGCACGCGGTCGCGGAACCTGTCGTCCGATGTCCGTGCCCTCGCCAGCTTGCAGCAGAGGCTTCAACAGCCCCTTATCTTCGGATGCAAAAGGCCGATTGCGTGGGCTTTAGAAAGAAAATTCCGGTGGCAAAGTAAATGCCCGGAAAACAACACCCCGGCCCAAACGGCCCGGGGACGGGTGACATTTCCGTGAGCATTATCCGAGCGTGAACGCCTCATGCACGGCCGACTGCACCGCGCCGCCGGTGACGGCTCCGCCCCCGGCGACATAGATCCAGTCGCCGATGGTGACCGCGCCCACCGCATGACGCGGCGTCGGCATCGGCGCGTGGCTTTGCCAGCGGTCCGATGCAGGGTCGTAGCTTTCCATCTGGCCGAACACCTTGCCTTGCGTGATCTGTCCGTTGCGGATCACGCCGGACTCGCCGCCCATCGCGAACAGCCGGTCGCGGTACACCACGAGCCCGTGTCCGGAGCGGTTGGTCGGCAATGGTGTGCGCATCTCCCAGGTATCGCGTTCGGGCACATACACATGATGCAGCTCGGTGTTGTATTCGAAAGTGTTGAAGCGCCCGCCGATCACATGAATGATTCCGTTGTGCGCGACGCAGCCGACATGGTCGCGGGCGCCGGGTAGCGCTTTCAGCGTCGTCCATTTGTCGGTCTTTGGATCGTAGACCTCATGCCATCCGACGCTTGCGCGTTCCATCGTTGGTTCTGAAGCGCCGCCGATCAGGTGAACGCGGCCATTCAACACCACGGCAGCGCCTGCGCCACGCGGACGTGGTAGCGGCGCGATCTTGTCCCAGCGATTGGCGGCGACGTCATAGGCATAGGCATTGTGGTCGGGATTGCGGTTCTGTTCGATGAAGCCGCCAAGCGCGTAAACACGCCCGGCGTCGGCGGCGACAGCGACGTGATTGGCCCCGCGGGGCAAAGCCGCGCCGTCGAACCAGAGATCCTTGGCCGGATCGTAGATGTGATGATAGGTGCGATCGACCCGGCCTTCCCCGTAGCCGCCGACAATATGCGCGCGCCCCGCCCATTCGGTCGCCCACGCCATTTCGCTGCGGGGCAATGGCAATGCCGCGCGGGTCACCCAGCGGCCCGGCGCGCCCTGCGGCGCAGGGCTTTCCGTGACGCGCTGCGCCTTCTCATCCGGGGAGATGTGATGCGGCGCGTTGGTGCGAAGACCGGTAAAGGGTTCGGTGGAGGGCGGCGCCTGCGGCAACGGCGCATGCTGATGCTGGGCATGCTGCGCGCGTACCGCCGTTGCACCAAGCGCGAGCGATGCTGTGCTTGTGAGGAAGGTTCTGCGATCCATGCCGGTACTCCCATGCGCTTTAAGGATTCCAGATTATCACGGCCCGCGTGCAGCGGGAGTGACATCAGGCCGGGTAAAAACTGCCGCACCCGGCAAGTCCGCGCCGGTAACAAGTCACGCACGCCATGAAGGCTGCTGAAAAAGCTCTTTGATCTCAGGCGCGGACGCAATGATTGCGGCTGGCATGCGGTTTGCGTGGCCACCAGGTGAAACAAGGCATGGGGTGTCGGCATGCGGATCGATGCGGGATCTTATCTTTATCAGAACGGCCAGACGGCCTCGGCGACGGCTGCGTCGTCGATCTCGCTCGTCAACGAACAGGCCGCTAAGTCTGGCACCCACGCCCTGTCATCCGGCATCATCAAGACCGATTTCACCGGCATGACGCGCCAGCAGATGTTCGACTGGATGAACAATCAGATTCGCAGCGGCGCGATGTCGCTCGACGACAGCACGTCGTTTCTCGGCATGGTTCTCAAGGTCGATGCGGCGACGGGTCAGCCGGTTGACATGGCGAGCGACACGATGCCGGTCGATTTTGTTGACAAGGCGAAGCAGGGCATTGCCGGGGCATTGTCGCGCAGCGATCGAGATGGAGCGGCGCAGCTGCAAGCCGCGCTGGCCACGATGCAGCGCTATCAAGGTCAGGTGACAGGCGTCGATATCCGCGCGTGAACAACTGCCGCAGTCCTACGAATTGCTATTTCTTCTCGCTCTTCGGCGTCTTCGACTTTGGCTTCACCGCTTTAGGCTCATTTTCCTTCGGCGGTTTCGGGCACGCGCCGACGTAGTCCAGCTGAACCCTGGCCTTCTGGCGCTCGCAATCATTTGCGTAGGTTTTGCCGTTGCAGCCGCACACCGGCCGATAAATCTGCATGCAGAAGGCCGGCGCTTTGTCGCATGTGCCCGCAGCATTGGCGGTCGTGCATTGACCACCTGTCGTCTTCTGGCACCAAAGAGCCGAATTGCAGGTGATATGGGCTGCGCCGCCACAGGCTTCGCCGAGATTTGCCGCCTCTGATTGGCTGAACCCGACCGCCATGCCGAGCATGGCGGTCAGTAACGCGACTATCAGACGAGTGGGCGTTCGCAAGGAGACCTCCGGCGGCAACCCCAGCGTCAGGCGCTGGCCTTCTTATTCTGCCGGTTATGGACCAGATCGTCTACGACCATCGGATCGGCCAGCGTCGAGGTGTCGCCGAGCGATCCGGATTCGTCTTCCGCGATCTTGCGCAGGATGCGGCGCATGATCTTGCCCGAGCGGGTCTTTGGCAGGCCCGGTGCGAACTGGATCAGGTCCGGCGATGCGATCGGGCCGATATCCTTGCGCACCCACGCCACCAGCTCCTTGCGCAGCGTTTCGGTGGGCTCGACACCCTTCATCAGCGTCACATAGGCGTAGATGCCCTGACCCTTGATGTCGTGCGGATAGCCGACCACGGCTGCTTCCGACACCGCGTCATGCGCCACCAGTGAGCTTTCGACCTCCGCCGTTCCCATCCGGTGACCCGACACGTTGATCACGTCGTCGACGCGGCCAGTGATCCAGTAGTAACCATCGGCATCGCGGCGGCAGCCGTCGCCGGTGAAGTATTTGTTCTTGTAAGTCGAGAAATAGGTCTGCTCGAAACGCTCATGGTCGCCGTAAACCGTGCGCATCTGGCCGGGCCATGATTTCGCGATGCAGAGATTGCCCTGCGCCTCGCCTTCGAGAACCTTGCCGTCGGCATCGACGATTTCCGGCACCACGCCGAAGAACGGCTTGGTCGCCGAACCCGGCTTCTGCGCAATCGCGCCGGGCAGCGGCGTAATCAGAATGCCGCCGGTCTCGGTTTGCCACCAGGTATCGACGATCGGGCAACGGCCATCACCAACCACGCGGTGATACCACTCCCACGCCTCCGGATTGATCGGTTCACCGACCGAGCCGAGCAGGCGCAGACTCTTGCGCGACGTCTTCTTCACCGGATCGTCACCGGACTGCATCAGTGCGCGGATCGCGGTCGGCGCGGTGTAGAAGATGTTGACCTTGTGCTTGTCGACCACGTTCCAGAACCGCGAGTTGTCCGGATAATTAGGAACGCCTTCGAACATCAGCGTCGTCGCGCCATTGGCGAGCGGCCCGTAAAGAATGTAGCTGTGGCCGGTGACCCAGCCGACGTCGGCGGTGCACCAGTAGATGTCGCCCTCGTGATAATCGAACACGTATTGATGCGTCATCGAGGCGAAGGCGAGATAGCCGCCGGTGGTGTGCAGCACGCCTTTGGGCTGGCCGGTCGAACCCGAGGTGTAGAGAATGAACAGCGGGTCTTCCGCGTTCATCGGCTCCACCGGACAATCGGCGTCGACGACCGCTGCAGCTTCGTGGTGCCAGACGTCGCGCACCGGGTCCATGTCGATCGCGCCACCGGTGCGTTTCACGACCACAACCCAGTCGACGGCCTTGTCCCCGATTTTGGCGATGGCCGCGTCGACATTGGCCTTCAACGGCACTTTCTTGCCGCCGCGCAGGCCCTCGTCGGCGGTGATGATGACCTTGGATTTGCAGTCGGTGATGCGCTGCGCCAGCGAATCCGGCGAGAAGCCGCCGAACACCACGGAATGAATCGCGCCGATGCGCGCGCAGGCCAGCATGGCGTAGGCCGCTTCCGGAATCATCGGCAGATAGATGGTGACGCGGTCGCCCTTCTTGACGTTCCGCAGCCGCAAGATGTTGGCCATCTTGCAGACTTCGTCATGCAACTCGCGATAGGTGATCTTTTTCGATTCGGACGGATCGTCGCCTTCCCAGATGATGGCGGTCTGGTCGCCACGCGTGTCGAGATGGCGGTCGATGCAATTCCATGCGGCGTTCAGCACGCCGTCCTCGAACCACTTGATCGAGATATTGCCGGGCGCGAACGAGACGTTCTCGACCTTGGTGAAGGGCTCGATCCAGCCGAGGCGCTTCGAGGCTTCGTCAGCCCAGAAACCGTTGGGGTCTTTCACGGAGCGCGCATACATATCGCGGTACTTGGCGTCGTCGATGAAGGCACGCTTCGCCCATTCCGCGGATACGTCGTAAATCTTCTCGGACATGACTTCCTCACTCCCTTCACGCAGGCCGTCCGCGGCGCAACATGCGCGCAGGCTTCTTCTTGTTTTTTATATTATGCGCTTTTGCATACATCAGCGACAAGCCACGGCAACTAGGACTTTTGTCGGGCCCTGACGACCGGGGGGCCCTTCAAGCCGGGCTGACGTGTCATTATGGGAGCGGAAGCAGGCCCCACACCGCGGTTTGCTTGATTTCGGCGTCCTCGAGGTCGCGGGTCACCGGCACGCTGTAATCGGTGATCCGGCGCAGTTTGTCGCGGGGCAGGTAGCTGCGGCCGGGATCGCCGATCAGGACGGTGACGCCGCGTACGGCGTGTCCGAGCAGAAAATCGAATGCCCGCTGCGCGGTGTCGCGCTCATAGAAAATATCGCCGGCCAGGATGACATCCCAGCGGTCCGGATGCCCTCCAGCAAGCAGATCGTTTTCGCATGTCGTCAGTGTGACGCTGTTCTGCGCGGCGTTCAGCGCCGCGGCGGCACAGGCAAACGCATCGATGTCCGCGACGGTGACGGAGGCCGCCCCGGCTTTCATGGCTGCTATGCCGACAAGGCCCGATCCGCTGGCGAGATCGAGCACCGTCTTGCCGTGCACCAAAGATGCATTGTCGAGAATATGACGGGCCAATGCCTGACCGCCGGCCCAGGCAAAGGCCCAGAACGGCGGCGGCAATCCGGCCTCGCCGATTTCTTCTTCGGTCTTGTGCCACAACGGCACGGCCTCGTCGGCCACGAACAGCGAAATCTCCGGCGTCAGCGGCACCGCACGCAGCCGCGTGTTGGCGCGGATGAACGCGGCCTTGTCGGTGATGACGCGCGTGTTCAAACTCCGCCCATCTTGCAGACCAGCTTCCATGCATCCGCTGTGACGCTCTGCACCGACAGCCGCGAGTATTTCACCAGATCCATCTCGGCGAGCTTGGCTTCGGCCTTGATGGTCTCCAGCGTGACCGGCTTCTTCAACGGCTTGTCGGCGGCAATGTCGACGCAGACGAACTTGCCGGTCTTGTCGGTGGGATCGGGATAATGCTCGCGGATGATCTCGACGATGCCGACGATCTCCTTGCCCTCATTGGAATGATAGTAGAAGGCGCGGTCGCCCTTCTTCATCTTCATCATGTTGAGCTTGGCGGTGTGGTTGCGCACACCGGTCCAGGCTTCGCCCTTGGCGCCTTTCGCGACCTGCTGATCCCACGACCATGTCGAGGGTTCTGATTTGACGAGCCAGTAGGCCATTGCCGTTTCCTCTTTATCCTTCGGCCCGGAACGGCCGCGTCAGCAGCGTCTCGATCGCCTCATCGATGGTCAATGCGCCGCCGAGAATCGCGGCCACTGCACTGGCCACCGGCATTTCAATATTCTTCTCAGTGGCGAGTTCAATCAGCACCGGCGCGGTGAATTCGCCTTCGACAAGTTTGCCGCGCGCCGGCGCTTCGCCCTTCCCGAGCGCAATGCCGTGGGAAAAATTGCGCGATTGAGGACTCGAGCAGGACAGCAGAAGATCGCCGAGCCCCGACAGTCCGGCGATTGTTTCGGCTTTCGCGCCGCAAGCGAGACCGAGCCGCATCAGTTCCGCGAAGCCGCGCGTGGTCAGCGCTGCCAGCGCCGACGCACCGAGCTTTCGGCCTGCGACGATTCCTGCCGCAATCGCCAGCACGTTCTTGGCTGCGCCGCCGATCTCGACGCCGCGTACGTCGGTCGAATGATAAGGGCGGAAGGTGGCGGAGCCGAGCGCGTGCACCAGCGCCTTCGCGAGCGCTTCATCGACAGTCGCGAGCGTGACGGCGGTCGGCAGTCCGCGCGCGACATCGACATCGAAACTCGGCCCCGAAAGAATCGCGGGCACGGCGTGCGGCGCAACTTCCGTGACGATCTGCGTCATGAACTGATGTGTGCCGCGCTCGATGCCCTTGGCGCAGACGATGACGGGCGCGCCGGGTGCCAGATGCGGCGCGAGCGCGATCGCCGCCTGTCGCAGGCTTTGCGCCGGCGTGACCAGCAGCACCGCATCG
Source organism: Pseudomonadota bacterium (assembly GCA_040387615.1). Lineage (GTDB taxonomy): Bacteria > Pseudomonadota > Alphaproteobacteria > Rhizobiales > Xanthobacteraceae > Afipia. The sequence goes on from JAZKDK010000034.1 coordinate 44,753, forward strand.
GCGTTGCCGGCCTGAGCGAGATCGCTGGTGACGGAGATCGCCTTCGCGAGCTGGATGCCGGGCAGTTTCGGATTTTCGCGCGTCTGCGAAATTGTCTCCGCCATAGCGGTGTCGCGCGCATAGAGAGTGACATCGCGCCCGGCGCGCGCAGCGGCGTTGGCGAGTGCCGTGCCCCATGCGCCTGCGCCGACAATCGAAATGGTTTGATGCACCACCATGTCAGTGTCGGGCACGTGTGTTGGCGAACTTTGCCGGCGTCGACGCGGTTTCATCGAGCCGCCAGCGCGCACGCGGCGCGGTCTCCATGTCGTCGAGCATCTTCAGCGCGAGGCGCTCCGCACCGGCCCACGCGATCATCGCGCCATTGTCGGTGCACAACGCCGGCGGCGGAATGATCAGCATGGTCTGCGCGCGTCCTGCAATGTCCTGCAATGCGCCGCGAATCGCGAGGTTGGAGGCGACGCCGCCGGCGGCGACCAGCGCACGCGGCGGGCCAAACTGCTCCTGAAACAGCCGCAGGCCGACGCGAATCCGGTCCGCGGTGAGATCCAGCACCGCAGCCTGAAATCCCGCACAGAGATCGGCCACGTCCTGCGGCTCGAGCGGCATCATGCGCGTGGCTTCGTTGCGTACCGCGGTCTTCAATCCGGACAGCGAGAAATTCGCATCGGGCCGCCCGACCATGGGGCGCGGAAACACGAAGCGCTCAGGATTGCCGTGCGCGGCGGCGCGCTCGACCTGCGGTCCGCCGGGATAGGGCAGCTCCAGCATCTTCGCGACCTTGTCGAAGGCCTCGCCCATGGCATCGTCGAGCGTGGTGCCGAGCCGGACATATTTTCCGACGCCGAGCACCGCGACGATCTGGGTGTGGCCGCCGGACGCGAGGAACAGGCAATAGGGAAACGCCAGCGCGACAGTAAGGCGCGGCGTCAGCGCATGCGCTTCCAGATGATTGACCGCGATCAGCGGCGTGTCGTGCACCAGTGCGATGGCTTTCGCGGTGGTGAGACCGACGATGACGCCGCCGATCAGTCCGGGACCGGCCGCCGCGGCCACGCCGCTCAAATCGCTGAAACCGACGCCGGCTTCCTTCATCGCGGCGCGGACAATGCCATCGAGCATGTCGACATGGGCGCGCGCGGCGATCTCGGGCACCACGCCGCCGAACGGCGCATGCTCGTCAATCTGGGAGCGCACGATGTTGGACAGAATCCGCCCGGACCCGTCGCGCTGCCGCTCGACCACGGCGGCCGCGGTTTCGTCGCAGGTGGTCTCGATTCCCAGCACCAGTGTCGGCTTGCTTGCCAATTTCAGTCCTTGCGTTCGCCGCCGATCCGGCGTTTCCCTTGACCCGGCGCGGGCCAGAGCGTCATTCGCCAACCGGTCGTCATTGAAGGGGTTCATAACGTGAAATCGTCAGGCGGGCTATCCTTGCTTGAGATGCGTGGAGCTTCATAAATGGCCATTCTTGTGACGCGCCCGGCGCCCGACAACGAGAAAACGGCTGCGGCCCTGCGCGAGCGGGGTTACGTCGTGCTGTTGTCGCCGATGCTGCGGTTCGAGGCGGCGGCGTTCGATGACGATGGTGAGACTGCATTTGATGCCGTCGTGCTGAGCAGCGCCAATGCGGTCCGCGCCATTGAACATCATCCCGCCTTTCCGCGGCTGATCCTCCTGCCGGTCTTTGCGGTGGGCGGGTATACCGCGCAGGTCGCGCGGGACGCGGGCTTTACCAACATCACGATTGCGGACGGCGATGCCGTATCATTGCGCGACCGGGTGATTGAAGGCGCCGCCACAGGCAAATTGAAGAAGAAAGCCACGCTGTGCTATCTCGCTGGCGCCGACCTCGCGCGGGATCTCGGCGGAGAACTGGGCGCGCGTGGCTTCACGGTGGTGACGCGTACAGCGTACCGGATGATTCCGGTGGCGGGGTTTTCCAATGCCGTCAGCGATGCGTTTCGCGCAGGGAGCATCGAGGCGGTGCTGCATTATTCCCGCCGCAGCGCACGTGCCTATATCGATGCGGCGCGGGCCGATGGCGTCGAGATTTCTGCCTTGGCTTTGCCGCAATGCTGCATCTCCGAGACGGTCGCAGGCGTTCTGCGCGAGGCCGGGGCGATGCAGGTGGCGGCGGCGCGCACGCCGGACGAGAATGCCATCTTCGATGTGGTGGACAGGACGGTCAAAGCGTCGCCTGGTTAACGCGTGAGTCATAATCTGAATGTCAGGGCGTGAGCGGCGTTTGCAGAATCTGCTAGAGTTCGCCCCGGTGCGGCAGGAGTGAGTTCCCGATGGACGACGACAAGCAAGACAAGGCCGGTATCCCGCAGGGTGGCGATACCGCCAAGCGGCCCCCGCCGACCATCGAACTGACGGCGTCCGACGTGTCCGACAGCGCACCCGCGTCCGATGCTGCCGCGTCTGGCGCAGCCGATACTGCGGCGCCTGAGTCAGAAGCCACCGCTTCGGATCATACGGGGCCGTCTCCCGCAACCGAGCCGTCTCCAGCAGCAAAGACTCCCTCGCGAGCCTCATCGATATTTGTCTCGGCGCTGACCGGAGCTGTGGCTGCCGCGCTGGTTATCGGCGTGGCGAAGCTTGCGGACTGGCCCGGAACGCCGGTGGAGAAACCGCCGGTTGATGCCGTCAGCAAGAGCGATGTCGATGTGCTCGGCGCGCGGATCGCGAAAATCGAAACCGACGCGGCGAAGCCCGTTCCGGCACCTCGGCCGGTTGCCGACCCTACCATCGTCACGCGGCTTGATGCGGTGGAGAAATCGCTGACGTCGCTGCGCAACGATGTTGTTGCCGCACGCGGACAAAGCGAGAAGGTTGTGGCCGCGCTCAACGAGATCAAATCCGCGCCGCCGCAAGCGGTCATCGCACAGTCGACACCTGCGGGCGATACGTCGGCGCTCGAAGAACGCCTCGGCAAGATCGAGCGCGCGACTGCAGCGCTCAGCGCTGCCGCTGCCGCACCGCCGCCCGCGCCGCCGGCTCCCTTGGAAGATCCGAATGTACGCCGCATGGCGGCGGCAACGGCGCTCGATTCCGCCGTGCGTCAGGGTGAGCCTTATGCTGCCGCGCTTGCGGCCGCGCGATCTTCCGGCGGTGAGACCGATGCACTCAAGCCGCTCGATGCCTTCGCGGCGACAGGCATCCCGAATGCAGGTGCGCTGAGCCGCGAATTGCTGACACTGTTGCCGAAGCTCGCGCCCAAGCCGGAAACCGCCGCCGCGCCATCCGGCATCGTGGAGCGTCTGCAACAAAGCGCCGCCAAGTTGGTGCGCATTCAGCGCACCGATGCCGCGGCCAGCGGCAACGCAGCCATCCTTGCACGCGTGATGTCGGCGGCGCAGCGCGACGATGTCGCGGAAGCAAAGCGAGAACTGATGCAGTTGCCGGCGCCCGATCGCGCACCGGCGCAAGCGTGGATCGCGAAGGCGGACGCACGCGAGGCCGCTTTGGCGGCGTCCCGGCAGTTCGCGTCGGATACAATGTCCGCGCTTTCCAAACCGGCGCGATAGGAAATTTCATGATCCGGATCGTTCTGTTTCTTTTTCTGGTCGGTGTCGTCGCGCTCGGCGCCGCCGTGATTGCCGATCAGACCGGCGATGTCACCTTGTCCTGGAGCGTGTGGCGCATCGATACGTCGCTGCCGATGCTTGTGCTGGCGCTGGTGCTGATCGTCCTTACAGCAATGCTGGTCTGGGCCATCATCCGCAGTTTCCTGCGTGCACCCGAGCGTCTCCGTAAACTTCGACGCGAGCGCCGTCAGGCGAAGGGGCGCAACGCCATCACGCAAGGCCTGCTTGCAATCGGCACCGGCGACCATTTCGCCGCGCGCCGCCACGCCGATGTCGCCAAACGTCTGGCGCAGCAGGATCCGCTGGCGATGCTGCTGCATGCGCAGTCCGCGCAACTGGACGGCGACCGCGAAGGCGCGCAGCGCGCATTTCATGCCATGGCGGAACGCAAGGACACCCGGTTGCTGGGCTTGCGCGGATTGTTCGTCGAGGCGCAGCGCCGCGACGATCCTTACACGGCGGTCGCGCTGGCCGAAGAGGCGTTGAAGACCGCGCCGGCCTCTGCTTGGGCGTCGCATGCGGTGCTCGGCTTCCGGTGCAGCAAGGGCGACTGGGACGGCGCGTTGACGATTCTGGAAAACAATCTGGCGGCAGGACTGATCGATCCCGCGCCTTACAAGCGTCAGCGCGGCGTGTTGCTTACAGCGCGCGCCCTCGATCTTGAAACCACCGACCGCGACAAATCGCGCGCCAGCGTGACAGAAGCGGTGAAGCTTGCGCCGACGCTGGTGCCTGCGGCGACGCTCGCCGCCAAATTTTTAAGCGAGAGCAACCAGACCCGCCGCGCCATGCAGGTGATCGAAGCCGCATGGATCGCGCAGCCGCATCCCGATCTTGCGGATGCTTATGCGCATGTGCGCCTCGGCGATTCCGCGCTGAACCGGCTCGGACGCGTGGAGAAACTTGCAGCCAAAGTGCCCGGACACATCGAAGGCGCACTCGCGGTGGCGCGTGCCGCCATCGATGCCGGGGAATTTGCCCGTGCCCGCGAGGCGCTGGCGCCGTTCACCGACGCGCCGACGCAGCGGGTCGCCATTCTGATGGCCGAACTGGAACGCGCCGAGCATGGCGACGGCGGCAACGCACGAAGCTGGATGCTGCGCGCGGTCCGTGCCGCGCTCGATCCGGCATGGACCGCCGACGGCTACGTTTCGGAGCGCTGGCGGCCGGTGTCGCCGGTGACCGGGCGTCTCGACGCGTTTCAGTGGCTCACGCCGGTCGCGGCGCTCCCCTCCGACAAAGCGCCGGTGCTCGAGGCCGAGATTGCAGACGAACCTGCGCTGCCGCCGCCTTTGGAGGCGAGCCCGGTGACATCGTTGCCGCCACCCGTGACATTGCAGGACAACGAACCAGCGCCAGCCCCCGTCGTTGCGTCGGCCGCGCCGCCGGCCCCCGTTACCCCGGACCCCGTCCCACCAGCGCCTGCGCCGGTGACCGTCAACGTCCCGCCGCCTGTGTTTCGCCCGCGGCGCGACATTGAGAAGGCCGATGCATCGCGAATCCCGGCCGTGATCCCCATCGTCCGGGCGCCGGACGACCCGGGCGTTGCCGACGAGATCGTGGAGGAGGAATTCGACGATCCGGTGCGGCCGGAACCGGCACAACCCGGCGGCTGGAAGGGCTTTTTGTCCCGTCTTGTCAGTTGATTAGGAACTAGCTGGCATCTTGTGCGCCGAATCTGATCGATGGGCCAGAAAAGCGCTTCGCGGACGCAGCCGATGTTGCAAAGCGGGGCTCTGGCCAGTATCAGGTGCGGATACCGATCTCGCGTTTCGCCGCCTTAGCTCAGCTGGTAGAGCACCTCATTCGTAATGAGGGGGTCGTAGGTTCGAATCCTATAGGCGGCACCACTCCTCTCGGCATCTTCAGAATCGCCTGAGCGGACATGACGGGATCATGGTCATCGAAACATCATACAATCGGGCTGTTTGGGATCTCAGCGGCGTTGCTCGCGATATGCGGGTGATACCGGTTGCGAAAAATCGCCTGCTTCGATCCATCGTCAATTCGAACATTGCGATGCAGTCTCTCACGGAATTCGGCACGCGCCGCAACAGCTACGCGCAAGGGGAACAACAATGACCGATAGAGAAAAGATTCTGGCAGCCCTTCGCGAAAAGCCCCTGAAGATTTTCGACGTCATGAAGCGCGTTAACATCAAAAATCAGGAGGATTGCCAGGCGCTCCTCCTGAAGATGCGCGACGAGGGCCTGGTGCGCTTCGATATTCACAAGGGCGTTTGGCTCATCGGCTGATCGTGACGCCCATCGCGGACGCAACCTTTCCGAAACATAACCCAGCGGGTTCTTTGATGAAGTTTCTTCAAGCCTCAGTCATGGTGGTCGCATTGCTCGGCGCCACGCAGAGTTATGCGAAGGTCGAGCAATGTCGCTTCATTGATTCAAAGCCGGGCCGGGAGGCCTGCTACGATCGTCAGGCCAAGGCGCTCGCGGCAAAGAAGGCAGAAGCTGCCGCGAAGCCAGCGGCAACCGACCCGCTGGAGCGGATGAAGCAGGACGATGAAGCGCTGTCGCTCCGGCTGAAGAACATCTGCCGGGGCTGCTGAAGGCCTGCTAATCGCTTACGAGAATCTCGTTCGCTCTCTTTTTGCCGCATCGTAAATTTCGACCTGCAGCATTTTATATTTGGTCAGCAGTTCGGCTGCCGCGGTTTTGGCGGACGCCTCGTCGGGGTACTGCGTTTTGAAGTGACCATCGACCACAAGCGTAAAGCCCTCGGCGGGTGGAACGTCTGCTCGTTGGATCTTGCGCGGCTCTTCGTCGGGGAGAGTGAGGGGCTTTTTCATGTTCGCCTGTGGTTTGTGGTTTGAGCTAGCGTAGCACGTCAGAACCGGCATGCTGGTTAAATTCGATGATGGAATGGCTCCTGAACTGATTAATTCAGAGGAACCTTGCGGGTCGCAGGTGTGAATCCTACCAACACCACCGCTAAGTTCTAGGCCGCGTGGAACGTGCTGAACTGAAAGCTCTGCTGGCTGCCCCACGGAGTTTTGTGGAGATGAGAGACTGTCCCGATGAGCTGGAAGCCTGCTCCGAGCGTGTCCGTCAGAGTCTCTCCACTATAGCGAACAACAGCCAGCCCGCTGCATCGTTCCGGACCGTCAAGCGCGAATGTTCCGAGGATGACATGCCCGCCGGGTCTCACCGCGCGGCGTAGTCTGTTCACGTAGGCTGCGCGGTCGGTATCTTCGGTCAGAAAATGAAAGGCGGCGCGGTCGTGCCAGACGTCGAACGTTTGCGCGGGCTCCCATCGCGTCACATCGGCGGCGATCCATTGCACGTTCTCGGCACGGTCCCCTAGTCTTGCGCGGGCGGTGGACAGCGCCGCCTCCGACAAGTCCAGAACGGTGACGTGCTGAAAACCGTCGTGCACCAAAGTATCGACGAGGCGGGACGCGCCGCCTCCGATGTCAACGATGCGGCTATCGGCGCTTGCGCCCGCCGCGCGAAGCAGTTCCATCGACGGCTCTGCGCTCTCCTGAAACCAGCTCACCTCTCGCTCGCCTTTGGTGGTGTAGACCTGCTCCCAATGGGTGTGGCGGCTGGTATCGTTCATGGCGTTGTCTTCCTCGTCTGGCGGTACAGATGGCACTCGTTCCCGCCCGGGACAACAGATAGAACCCCCGGCTTTTCGCAGCGTGCATTCAGCTGCCAATTGCTCGGCGGGAAAAGGCCGCGTTATGCGGCACCAGCGCCATTGCGCTCTCTCTCAGCCTGTGCCGAAATGGCGGCATTAAAACAAGCGCGGTCAGGCAGCCGTTGTCATTCGGCGTCATGAGTGCGCACCGAGGGAGAACGACCATGCGTTTTGTTGCCGCCGCGCTCGCGGTGCTTTGCCTTGTCTTTCAGAACAGCTCGCCCAGCCATGCCCAGGACGCCTGGCCGTCGCGCAACGTCACCATCATTGTGCCATTCACCGCTGGCGGCACGGCCGACCTGTTTGCCCGGCTACTCGCCAGCCACATGCAGGTGACGTTCGGTCAATCCTTCGTCGTTGAAAATCGCGGCGGCGCGGGCGGCAATATCGGTGCGGCCGCAGTCGCCAAGGCGCCCAACGACGGCTACACGCTGCTGCTCGGCACCGTCAGCACCCATGCCATCAACCCGACGCTGTATTCGAATCTGAGCTTCGATGCGGCCAAGGATTTCCAGCCGGTCTCGCTGATCGCGCGGCTGCCGAACATGCTGGTCGTGAAAAATGCGATGCCGGTGAAAAACGTCGCCGAGTTCGTCGCCTACGCGAAAGCCAATCCCGACAAGCTGAATTACGGCTCGTCCGGCGTCGGCACCTCGATCCATCTTGCGGCAGAGCTGTTCAAGATCGCCACTGGCACCAGGATGACCCACGTGCCGTATCGCTCGTCCAACGAGATCATGCAGAACCTGACCGGCGGACATATCGATCTCGCCTTCGACAACATCACGCTGGCGTGGCCGCAGGCGAAGGCCGGCACGGTGCGCGCGCTCGGGGTCACGAGTCCCGAACGCTCTCCGACCGCGCCCGAAGTGCCGCCGATCGCCGATACGCTGAAGGGCTTTGACGCCACCTCGTGGCACGGGCTGTTCGCGCCGGCCGGGACGCCGCGTCCGATTGTCGAGAAAATGGCGGCGGAGATGAAGCGCATTCTCCAGATGCCGGAGACCGTGACCAAGCTCACGGACATCGGTGCAGTCCCGTCACCGATGACCCCGGATCAGTTCACCGCCTTTATCGCCAGCGAACGCGCGAAATGGGCCGAGGTGGTCAAGGCGTCGGGCGCGACCGCGAACTGATCGGACAAGGGTGTTGCCGCAAGAAGATCAGCGAAGCAATGCGGACGGTCCTAATTGCGCCGCCCCGGATTGCTTCGCTTCGTTTGCAATGACCTGTACAATCGCTTCCGGAGCGCACCATGAGCATTGCTGAAATCCTTGACGCACCGATGGCGCGGGCACCCTTAATCCCGCCGCGTCCGCCACTCGCGCCGGATGACCTGTCTGCGCTCGGCCGGCTCGCCTTGATCCGAAGCAATGCCATCGCAAGCTGGGGCCAGCGCGCCTACGAAGACGACATCATTCAGGGGCGGTTCTTCGGCCGCAGCAGTTTCATTCTCAACACGCCGGATGCGATCCGGCATGTGCTCGTTGACAACTACGAGAACTACACCCGCACCCCGGCCGGCATCCGGGTGCTGCGGCCGATCCTCGGCGAAGGGCTTCTGCTCGCGGAGGGCCGGGCGTGGAAAAACCAGCGCCGCACGCTCGCGCCGGCTTTCGTGCCGCGCGCCATTCCGCTTCTCATTCCGCACATGCTGGCGGCGACCGACGATGCGATCGGCGCGTTGCGGAATGAATGCGGCAAGCCGGTCGATCTGCGCGAGGCCATGCAGCGGCTCGCGCTCGATATTGCCGGGCGCACGATGTTTTCGTTCGAGCTCGAGAAGCACGGCACCGCGCTGCGCGGCTTCGTCAACGACTATGGCGACCGCCTCGCGCAGCCGCGCTTCTTCGATCTGCTATTGCCGCTAGGCTGGCCGAGCCCAAGCGACATTTCCCGCGCATTGTTCCGGCGGCGATGGACGCGCTTCATGCGCGGGCTGATCACCGAACGCCGCGCCAAGGGTGCAGAAATGGGCACGAGCAATGGTGCGCCGCGCGATTTGTTCGACCTGATGGTGGCCGCGCGCGATCCCGAAACCGGCGAAGCGTTCTCCGACGAACAACTCGGCGATCAGGTCTCGACCATGATCCTTGCCGGCCACGAGACCACGGCGACGGCGCTGTTCTGGTCGCTTTATCTGCTGGCGCTCGATCCTGTGACGCAGGATGAACTGGCCAGGGAGGCGAAGGGCGCGCTTGCGTCCGGCGCGCTCGACGTGAGCCGCCTGACATTCACCCGCGCGGTCCTTGACGAAACCATGCGGCTTTATCCGCCGGCGTTCCTGATCGTGCGCGCCGCTGCCGGTCCCGATACGCTGGCCGGTGCGAGCGTCGCCAGGAGGGACGCGGTGCTGATCTCGCCGTGGCTGCTGCACCGGCATGAAAAGCTCTGGGATCAGCCCAACGTCTTCCGACCGTCGCGTTTCCTGCCCGGCAACCCGCCGCCGGATCGTTTCGCCTACCTGCCGTTCGGGGTCGGTCCGCGGGTTTGCATCGGCGCGCAGTTTGCGCTGACCGAGGCCACCCTGGCGCTGGCGAAACTGATCGGCAGCTTCAAGGTGGAACTGCTCGACCGCGAGCCGGTGACGCCGGTCGGCGTGGTGACGACTCAGCCGGACCGCTCGCCGATGTTCCGGATCACGCGGCGCGACTGATCGTCGGCGCCATTCACGTTCGTTGAAAGCGTGTTGCGGCGCGATGAAACAGGCGCGGCATTAACAATTCATCGGCGGTCTTATTCCAAAGTCGTAGATGGAATCGTTAACTGCCGCGTCGAAGAGTCGCATTCATCCGATCATTCTTGCCAAATCTCCCCGCAAGCCTTTGTCTGCCATCAATCAAAAAAGGCCGGTTCAAGAAGAACGGGCTTAGCAGGGGAGAATGCCATGACGAAACGACACAAAGACACGACTTCCAGCGAGAAGACCTCCAGCCGCCGCAACTTCCTGAAAGTTGCCGCCGCGGGCGCGGCCGCCACGGTTGCTACGCCTGCTCTCGCCCAAACGGGTCCGACCAGCATGCGCTTCCAGAGCACATGGCCGGCCAAGGACATCTTCCACGAATACGCGCTCGACTACGCCAAGAAGGTCAACGACATGACCGGCGGCGATCTCAAGATCGAAGTGCTGCCCGCGGGCGCGGTCGTCCCCGCCTTCCAGTTGCTCGAGGCGGTGTCCAAGGGAACGCTCGACGGCGGCCACGGCGTGCTCGCCTATCACTATGGCAAGCAGAACGCCTTGGCGCTCTGGGGTTCGGGTCCGGGCTATGCGATGGACGCCAACATGCTGCTCGCCTGGCACAAGTACGGCGGCGGCAAGCAACTGCTTGAAAAGCTCTACAACTCGATCGGCGCCAACGTCGTCTCGTTCCCGTATGGCCCGATGCCGACCCAGCCGCTGGGCTGGTTCAAGAAGCCGGTGACCAAGGCCGACGACCTCAAGGGCGTCAAGTTCCGCACCGTCGGCATCTCGATTGACGTGTTCACCGGCATGGGTGCCGCCGTCAACGCGCTGCCCGGCGGCGAAATCGTCTCGGCGATGGATCGCGGCCTGCTCGATGCGGCGGAATTCAACAACGCCTCGTCGGACCGCCTGCTCGGCTTCCCGGATGTGTCCAAGGTCTGCATGTTGCAGAGCTTCCATCAGAACGCCGAACAGTTCGAGATCATGTTCAACAAGGACAAGTACAACGCGCTGCCGGCGAAGATCAGGGCGATCCTTGACAATGCTGCGGAAGCAGCGGGTCAGGACATGGCCTGGAAGGCGATCGACCGCTATTCGAAGGACTACGAGGAGATGCAGTCCAAGGATAAGGTGAAGTTCTACAAGACCCCGGATTCGGTGCTGCAGAAGCAACTCGAGGTCTTCGATCAGGTCGCGGAGAAGAAGTCGGCGGAAAATCCGCTGTTCAAGGAAATCGTGGAATCCCAGATGGCCTTCGCAAAGCGCGCGACCCAGTGGGAGCAGGACACCGTCGTCAACCGACGCATGGCCTACAATCACTACTTCGGGCCGAACGCCAAGAAGAAGACCTGACGCATTAATCAGCACGAATGAGGCATCATCCGGGATGGCAATCCCGGATGATGCTTTGTATCGTTTCAACTGTTGCACCGACCTTCTTCATCACAGGTGACGGCCTTCCATGAGTGCGCAACGCGTTCTGCATACTATCGATGGCATCAGCACGGTCGCGGGCAAGGCCGCGGCGTGGCTGATTGTCGGACTCATGCTTCTTGTCTGTGCTGAAGTCTTCAAGCGCTACATTCTGAATATGCCGACGGCGTGGATCTTCGACGTCTCGAACATGCTGTACGGCACGCTGTTTATGGTCGCCGGCGCCTACACGCTGGCGCAGAATGGCCACGTACGCGGTGATTTTCTTTACAGCTCGATGCCGCCGCGCCGGCAGGCGTCGCTGGATCTGGTTCTCTACATCGTGTTTTTCCTGCCCGGCATCGCTGCGCTGGTTTACGCGGGCTGGGATTACGCGGTCGATTCCTGGCGCATCAACGAACATTCCAATGTCACCGCCGACGGTCCGCCGGTCTGGCAATTCAAATTCATGATTCCGCTGGCGGGCGCGTTGCTGTTGCTGCAGGGCGCCGCCGAAATCATGCGCTGCGTCATCTGTCTGCGGACCGGCCAATGGCCGAGCCGCCTCAAGGACGTGTCCGAAATCGACGTCGTGGGCGAGCAGCTTGCGCAAAGCGAGCACGTCGACGAGGAGTCGCGCAGGATCGCGATCGCGAAAGCGCAGGACATTGAAGAAAGCGCGCGTCAGCGCGGCATGGGCGGAGACCTGTCGAAATGAGCGATCCCGCACTCGGTCTCCTGATGCTCGGCCTGATTGTGGTCGTCATCATTATGGGTTTCCCTACGGCGTTTACGCTGATGGGTCTCGGCATGTTCTTCGGCATGTTCGCGTATCACCGCTCGGGTGAATCGTGGGCCGACAATCACATCTTCGACCTGATGGTCCAGCGCGCCTATGGCGCGATGACCAACGACGTCCTGATCTCCATCCCGCTGTTCGTTCTCATGGGTTACGTCATGGAACGCGGCGCGCTGGTGGACAAGATGTTCTACTCGATTCAGCTCGCGTTCCGCCGCGTGCCTGCGTCGCTCGCGGTGGCGACCCTGATCGTCTGTACGTTCTGGGGCATCGCCTCGGGCCTGGTCGGCGCGGTCGTGGTGCTGATGGGCGTTATCGCGTTCAATCCGATGCTCAAGGCCGGTTACGACGTGAAGCTCGCAGCCGGCGTCATCACCGCCGGCGGCACACTCGGCATCCTGATTCCGCCGTCGGTCATGATCATCGTCTATGCGGCGGTGGCCGGTCAGTCGGTGGTGAAGCTTTACGCCGCCGCGATGTTTCCGGGCTTCTTTCTGGCGTTCCTGTATCTCGTCTACATCATCGGCTGGGCGCTGCTGAATCCGAGGATTGCGCCGAAGCTGCCGGAGAGCGCCACGCGCGTGCCGGTGCGGCCATGGATCAGCGAGCTGCAGACGGCCTATTCAAGCAAGATGCTGCCGGCGCTGCTGACCGCTGCCGTTTCTCCTGCACGGGCCATGGCCATCACGGCGGACGGCGTGCGGGTCAGCTACACGATGCTGCTCCGGAACCTCGGCTACGCGCTGGTGCCGCTGGTGCTCACGGCGGCAACCCTGTGGGCCGCCTGGTGGTATGTTGTCATCCATCAGCAGCCGGATGCGCCGGCACCCTCAGCGGCTATCAGTCAGCAGCTTGGTGCGCCATCGCAATCCTCCACGGCGGAGCCTGCCGAAGAAAAACTGCAGGAGCTCGGCGGCGCGTCCTCGGATGAGCGGAAAAGCGAGCCGGAAACCCTGCAGGAGATGGGCAATGCAGATTTGCGGGGCCAGGGCACGGCCGCACCGGCGGAAGCCGGACCGCCGCAGGCGTTCTACACGTACTTTGCGTTCACCTGCGCAATCTTCGGGCTAATTCTGCTCTACTACTACTGGACCATGGGCACCGAGCAGTTCGAGGTTCTGCGGCTGCTGATCTCGTCGGTGATGCCGCTCGGAATTCTCACGGCAGTCGTGCTTGCAGTGATCCTGCTCGGCATCACGACGGCGACTGAATCCGCGGCGGTGGGGGCGGCGGGCGCGTTCCTGCTCGCATTCCAGGCGCGCACGCTCGACTGGAAGCGCACCAAGGAAGCGGTATTTCTGACGGCGAAAACCACGTCGATGGTGTGCTGGCTGTTCGTCGGCTCGGCGCTGTTCTCGGCGGTGTTCGCGATCCTCGGCGGCCAGGCGCTGCTCGAGAGCTGGGTGCTGTCGCTCAACCTGACGCCGGTGCAGTTCATGATCCTGTCGCAGGCGATCATCTTTATCCTCGGCTGGCCGCTGGAATGGACCGAGATCATTGTAATCTTCGTTCCGATCTTCCTGCCGATGCTGAAGCACTTCGGGATCGACCCGATCCTGTGGGGTGTGCTGGTGTTCGTCAATCTGCAGGCGGCGTTCCTGTCGCCGCCGGTGGCGATGTCGGCTTTCTATCTGAAGGGCGTTGCGCCGTCGCACGTGACCCTGAACCAGATTTTTGGCGGGATGATGCCCTACATGCTGATCGTAATCGTCTGCATGGTCTTCATGTACATCTGGCCGGGGCTGACGCTGTGGCTGCCGAACTATCTGTACGGCAACTGACCCGAAAACGTGATCGGCCGGTGCTTTGCGCCGGCTGATCCATCGCACGCATTACTTGGATACCCGTTCATTCTGCCGTAAACTGCGGGCATGAGCGATTTCAACTCCCTGTATTCAGTGCTGAAACAGACGGTCGATCCGAAGGTCGCGGACGCGATCCAGAAACTGGTGGAAACCGGCGCCGACCATGAACTCAACCGGATCAACCTGATCGAATTCGCCGCCAAAACGGGCCTTGGCGAAGAGAAGGTGATCTCGGGTTTTCTCCACGCCTCGCGGCTCGGCATTTTCGATCTCACCTGGAACGTGCTGTGCCCCGGATGCAGCGGCGTGCTCGGCGCACATGACACCCTGAAACAGCTTCAGCCCGAGGATTATCATTGCGGCCTTTGTGCCGCTGGGTATCAGGCCTCCATCGACGACCAGGTTGAGGTCGCCTTCACCGTCAGCCCGCGCGTGCGCCGGATCGCGGCGCACGATCCTCACACGCTGCCGAACTGGGATTACTGGAGGCAGATCTTCTGGAGCTCCGGGATCGACATCAACGAGGATTCGTTTTCCCGGCTTGTGAACGAAGCGACGCTGGAGGCGGTCGAACTTGCGGCCGGCGAAAAGGCCGTGGTGTCGCTGCAGTTGCCGGCGCAGTTTGTGATCGTGTTCGAGCCGGTCACGCACTCCGCGCTGTTTCTCGACGTCAAGGGCGAGCCGACGAAGGAGAAGCAGAATGCGTCGCTGGTGTTCGACGGCGTTCATACGCCGACCGATACGATCGAGATGCAACCCGGGCCGCTGCGGCTGACGCTGGAGAATCAATCCAAAAATCGCGTGCTGCCGTCGGTGTGGATCGCGGGCGATGCGCTCCACGATTTGCTCGGCAAGCGCAAGCCGATCGTCACGGCAAAACGAATTCTGGCGAACCAGACCTTTCGCGATGTCTACAAGGCGGACAATCTCAACGTCGATCAGCGCCTCAAGATTACGTCGCTGACGTTTCTGTTCACCGACCTCAAGGGATCGACGGCGCTCTACGAGCGCGTCGGCGACCTCGCGGCATTCGATCTGGTCCGCGCGCACTTCCGGGCCTTGCTGGAGATTATCGCGTCGGAGGCCGGTGCCGTGGTGAAGACCATCGGCGATGCGGTGATGGCGACGTTCGTTCGTCCCGAGCAGGCGGTGGCAGCCGGCCTGCGGATGCGCGAGGCGATGGACGCCCTCAACGACCAGCGCGGGACAAAGGACCTGCTGGTCAAGATCGGCATCCATGAGGGCGCCTGCCTCGCCGTCATGCTGAATGACCGGCAGGACTATTTCGGCCAGACCGTGAATATCGCGGCGCGGGTGCAGGGACAGGTCACGGAGCGAGCCATCAACGCCACCGGGCCGGTGGTCAAATCGCCGGCGGTCATTGAGCTATTGGACAAGGCCGGGCTAAAGCCGGCGGAAAAGACCGTCGAACTGCGTGGAATTTCAGACCGGGTGGTGATTTACGAGATTCCATGACGGGATTGTGTCAGATGGGGCGCTGCGCCCGCGACGGCTTTTAAGCGCACGGCAGGGTTGAGGCCCGCTCCGGAACCGGGCGCGAGATTGCCAGAGTTTCATTTTCAGGCCATAGAACCTGACGATCTTGTGCCTTAGACTTTGCCTGGCATGACCTTTCCGAAGTCCGTACCCGCTTTGCGCGGCGAGGTTTTCGGATCGGGATCATGCTTTCGATAGGTCCCGTTTTCGATTGCAGAGATTGATGCTCGACAGATTACGCCACTTCATCGCTGACGTTGTTTCCCCCGCAGGATCAGAAACGCGCACCTTCGCCGATGGCGACTACCGGCTGGCGGCCGCCGCGCTTCTCATCCACGTAATCTCACTCGATGGCGAGCCGACCGAGGCCGAGAAGCGCAAACTGCACGCGCTGCTCGAGTATCGCTTCGATCTCGATCCCGGAACGGCATCAAAATTGATTGCGGACGCGACGCTGGTCGAGGGCGAGGCGGTTGACCTCTATCGCTTCACCAGCGTGATCATGCGCTCGGTCAACGAGGAAGGCCGGCTTCGCATCATCGAAATGATGTGGGAGCTGGTGTTTGCGGACGGCCACGTCTCGGAGTTCGAGGACAATGTTGTCTGGCGCGCCGCCGACCTGCTCGCCATTTCCTCGCGCGATCGTCTCAATCTCAAGCACCGTGTCGCCGACAGCCGGCTGACGCCGGACACGGCGACATAGCGCATCATTTTTTTATTATTTTTTCGCCCGTTTCATTTCGTTAAAACCCAAGACAACTGAATGCATCCATGACCAAACGTGTCACGCTGATCACGGGCGCCTCGTCGGGCATCGGCGCCGAGCTGGCGCGCATTTTCGCGCTGAACGGCTTCAGCACGGTGCTGGTCGCCCGCCGCGAGGATCGTCTGAAGCAGCTGGCCGAAGAGATCGCCGCCGCCGGGCATCCGCGCCCGGCGATTCTCGTTTGCGATCTCAGCGTGCCCGGTGCCTGCGATCATATCGAAGCGTCGCTGAAGGCGATGGACGCCGAGGTTGATACCGTCGTCAACAATGCAGGCTACGGCCTGTTCGGCGAGGCCGTCGAACTCGACCGCGCGCAGCAGCTGGCGATGGTCGATCTGAATGTCCGCGTGCTCACTGACCTGACGCTGCGCTTCGCCGGCAACCTTGTTCGCTATCGCGGCGGCATCCTCAATGTCGCCTCGATCGCCTCGTTCCTGCCCGGCCCCCGGATGGCGGTGTACTACGCCACCAAGGCGTACGTGCTGTCATTCACCGAAGCGATGCGGGGCGAGCTGGGGCCGAAGGGCGTGCGGGTCACGGCCCTGTGTCCGGGCACTGTCCCGACCGAGTTTCAGGGTGTGGCCGGGTTCAAGCCGGGCCTCGATTCCGCGGTGCTGAACCTGTCGGCCGCCGCGGTGGCGCGGGCGGGCTATCGCGGGCTCATATCCAACAAGCGGCTGGTGCTGCCTGGCGTGGGCGTGCGGATGATCCCGTTCATGCTGCGCTTCGCCCCGCGCAGCCTGGTGCTGGCGTCGGTCGCCCGGGTGCAGCAGAAGCGCTAGCGGCATGGCCCCGAAAAGTGGGCACCGGTTTTCGGACAAGGCCATGCCCTCAAATCAAGCCTTGCGCAGACCACGTGCGCAAAATCCCGGCTCGACGCAGCCCCGGCAACACAATATTTTCCAATTCGGCGTTCAATGGAGACGCTTGTCCTCCGCCGGGGATGGAAGAAGACGCATCGATGCTGCGGCCTGATGGTGATCGACGAATCGGTTTTGGCCCCAAGACATTTGGCCTGACCACTTTTGGCCTGACGACGTGTGGCCGGTTCACTGCGCTTCCGGTGCTCATCATCCTGCACGGACCGATGTCCACGCCCGGACGGGTCGGCAACGCGCTGCGCGCCATGGGTCATCCCCTCGACGTCCGCCGCCCGGTGTTCGGCGATGCGTTGCCCGAAACGCTCGACCACTATGCCGGGGCGATTACCTTCGGCGGGCCGATGAGCGCCAACGACAACGATGATTTCATCCGGCGCGAGATCGACTGGCTCGCGGTGCCGCTGAAGGAACAGCGGCCCTATCTCGGAATCTGCCTCGGCGCGCAAATGCTCGCCAAGCATCTCGGGGCAAAGGTCGCGCCGCATCCCGAAGGCCGCGCCGAAGTCGGCTATTATCCGATCCGCCCGACCGAGGCAGGCCGGAAGATCTGCACGCATTGGCCCGATCAGGTCTATCAATGGCACCGCGAGGGGTTCGAGCTTCCCGCAGGCGCCGAGCAACTGGCCCAGGGCGACGATTTTCCGGTGCAGGCATTCCGCACCGGGCGCTGCTTCGGCATCCAGTTTCATCCCGACGTGACCCACGCGATGCTGCACCGCTGGACCACGCGCGGGCACGAGCGCATGTCGCTTCCGGGCGCCCGCACCCGCGCCGAGCATTTCACCGGCCGCATGGTTCACGATCTTGCGGAGCGCGCCTGGCTGACGGCGTTCCTCGATGGCTGGCTGCATCGGCCGCCGCCTGCGCAGGCGGCAAGGGACTCCGCGCCGATGGTCTCGCTCGCGGCGGAGTAGCATTCTCAATTCACGTGCAACGTCATACCAGTACTCAGGTCGTCCCGGCGAAGGCCGGGACCCATACTCCCTGTCATCGTATCTTGATCTCGCAACGCCGGGCCATCTTATCTAAATTGATCAGCCGGTGCTTATGGGTCCCGGCCTTCGCCGGGACGACCCGTAGAGAAATCGTGATTGATCTCTAGGGTTCAATCGCCTTCGTCACGATGGCGATCTCCGACGTCAGCGTGCGATGGACCGGGCACTTGTCGGCGATTTCCATCAGCTTCTTGCGCTGCTCGGCGTCGAGATCGCCCTCCATTGCAATGGTGCGTTCGATGCGGCTGATCATGCCTTCCTTGGTTTCGCACTCCTCGCAATCCTTGGCGTGGACGCGGCTGTGCTGCAGGGTCACGGTGGTGCGCACCAGCGGAATGGATTTCCGCTCGGCGTAGAGCCGCATCGTCATCGAGGTGCAGGCGCCGAGCGCGCCCAGCAGGAAGTCGTAAGGGCCGGGTCCGGTGTCTAGACCGCCGACATCGACCGGCTCGTCGGCGAGCACGCGGTGTTTGCCGGCAGCAATCATGTTCTGGAGTTTACTCGCGCCGGTTTCGCTCACCACGACGATGCCTGCGGGAGGATTTGCAGAAGCCTTCTCCGCTGCTGGCGTCGCATCGAGAAAACGCATCGCCCATGCTGCAATCATGTCAGCGACATAGACCGCATCGCGCTTCTGCGTCAGCAGATGATCCGCGCCGGTCAGCGAAATGAAGCTCTTGGGATGTTTCGCTGCGATGAACAGATGCGTCGCATTGTCGATGCCGACCGTGTCGTCGGTGGGCGAATGGAAGAGCAGCAGCGGCTTGTGAAGTTTCGAGACGGTTTCCGTGAGCCTGTGCTCGGCAATGTCGTCGAGAAACTTCCTTTTGATGCGGAACGGCCGGCCTGCCAGCGAGACCTCGAGTTCGCCTTTTTCACGGATCTCCGGGATCTGATCCTTGAACCAATGCGTCACATGCGACGGGTCCGACGGCGCGGCGACGGTAGCCACGCATTTGGCTTCTGGAATCAGGGACGCCGCTGCGAGGATGGCTGCGCCGCCGAGGCTGTGCCCGATCAGGATCGACGGTGCGCGCCGGGTTTTGCGCAGATGGTCCGCCGCCAGCACCAGATCTTCGATGTTCGATGAAAAGGTCGTGTTGGCAAATTCGCCTTCGCTGGCGCCGATGCCGGTGAAATCGAACCGGAGCGTGGCGATGCCGTGCTTCGCCAGCCCTTCCGCGATTCGTTTGGCGGCCAGCACATTCTGGCCGCAGGTGAAGCAATGCGCGAACAGGGCGTAGGCGACCGGTGCGCCATCCGGCAGGTCCAGCGAGGCCGCCAGCAGCTGTCCATCTGAACCGGGAAACTGAAATTTTTCGGTTGTCATGTCGGCCCCATTCGTTGCGCGCGTGATCAGGGACACGCCTCTTCTGCGGCGCAGTCTAACCTATTGGACAACAGGTTTGGGACAGCAGCTTTGGAATAACGGCTTGGGGAATGTTGGTGGAGCCAGGCGGGATCGAACCGCCGACCTCGTCATTGCGAACGACGCGCTCTCCCAGCTGAGCTATGGCCCCTTGATCGGCCGGGCCGAAGACGGCTGCGGCGGACAAGAGCGGCCATTTACAATCCCGATCATGGCCAAGTCAAGAACGCCAAAATCAATGTTTTCGGCGCATATTCTGCAAAAGTGGACACCGATCTTGCGACCGGAATACATGCAAAATTCAAACGGATCGGGGGCGGTCCGGCCGGCTCCAGGTCAATTCAGCCCGGAACCTCCCTTGTTTGCGTCGCCGCGAACCGGTATTGAGGCGGCAGTCCACGGAAGCGAGCCAGCACCCCTATGCGCGCCATTCTCGACATCATCAACATCGTCTTGGATCTTTACGTCTGGCTGCTGATCGCCTCGGCGATCCTGTCCTGGCTGATCGCCTTCAACGTCGTGAACACCCGCAACGGGTTCGTCGCGTCGGTGGCCGAGTTCCTCTACAAGATCACCGAGCCCGTGCTGCGGCCGATCCGGAACATCATGCCGAATTTCGGCGGCCTCGATATTTCGCCGATCATCGTCATCCTCATCATTATGTTCATCCAGCGCGTGATTGCCTATTACATCTATCCGAACGTGATCTGACCGCGAGGCCGCCCCGTTCCCTGGACTCTCGCATGAGCGTTCCTTGAGTCTCCCTTGGCGCTTTTCCACGCAAGGAATCAGCGTCGCATTGCGCGTCACACCGCGCGGCGGACTTGACGCGATCGACGGGATCGAAACTCTGGCCAACGGCCGCAGCGTTGTGAAAGTCCGGGTGCGCGCCATCGCCGAGGGCGGCGAAGCCAATCGCGCGGTGACCGAACTGCTCGCCAAGGCGCTTCATGTGCCGAAAGGCCATGTGCGGGTTCTGTCCGGCGTCACCTCGCGGCTGAAGCAGGTGGCCGTGGACGGCGATCCGAAAAAACTGGGCGATGCCCTGCAAGTCCTGACGAAAACAACCGACTCCTGACGAGAGACACCTGATGCCGGCCAAGATTATCGATGGAAAAGTCATTGCGGCCGATCTGCGCGCGCGTGTCGCGGACGAAGTGGCGCGCGTGAAGCGCGATCACGGTCTGACGCCGGGTCTGGCGGTGGTTCTGGTGGGCAACGATCCCGCCTCCGAGGTCTACGTCCGCAACAAGGCCAAGCAGACCGAAGCCGCTGGCATGGCATCGTTCGAGCACAAGCTCGCCGCGGACACACCGCAGGCCGATCTGTTGGCGCTGATCGGCAAGCTCAATGCCGATGCCGGCGTGCACGGCATTCTGGTGCAGCTTCCGCTGCCGAAGGGGCTCGATACGCAGACAGTCATCAATGCAATCGATCCGGCGAAGGATGTCGATGGCCTGCACCCGATCAACGCGGGCCGGCTCGCCAACGGATTGCCGGCGCTAACACCCTGTACGCCGCTCGGCTGCATCATTCTCGCCAAAACGGTTCACGCCTCTCTGGAAGGTATGAACGCGGTCATTATCGGCAGGTCGAATCTGGTGGGCCGCCCGCTGGTGCAATTGCTGCTCAACGAAAACGCCACGGTGACCATCGCGCATTCGCGCACGCGCGATCTCGCGGACATCTGCAGGAATGCCGATCTGCTGCTCGCCGCCGTCGGCAAGCCTGAAATGGTGAAGGCCAGCTGGATCAAGCCCGGTGCGACGGTGATCGATGTCGGCATCAACCGCATTCCGGGTGCGGACGGCAAAAACAAACTGGTGGGCGACGTCGCCTATCAGGAAGCGCTCGGCGTGGCGGGTGCGATCACGCCGGTGCCCGGCGGTGTCGGTCAGATGACGGTGGCGTGTCTCTTGGTCAACACGCTACGCGCCGCCTGCGCGATCAAGGGGCTCAAGGCCCCGGCTGTCTAGCGCTCAAGGCGCCGCCGTATTCTGCACCAGCCGCCGGTAGAACCGGATCATGTCGGCGTAGTTGTCGACGCTCAGCCGTTCGTTGGTGCCGTGAAAGCGCGTGAGGTCTTCGGCGGTGGCGCGCACCGGCGAGAAGCGGAAGATGCTGTCGGTGACGTCGAGGTAGTTGCGTGAATCCGTCGCCGCGACCATCAGGCCGGGCACCACGATGGCGTCCGGAAAAATCTCGCGGATCGTCCGGCTGACGGCCTGATAGTTCGGGCCGGCGGTGGACGTGACCGGTGGCGGGTCGGTGTTGCCAGGCTTTGGCGTCACCTTGATGCGATCGTCCGCGATGATGGATTTGACGCGCGCGATCACGCTCTCCTCGGTTTCGCCCGGCAGCAGACGGAAATTCACCGTCGCCTCGGCGCGGCCAGGCAGCACGTTTTCCTTGTTGCCCGCGTTGAAGATCGTCAGCGCCGTTGTGGTGCGGATGGCAGCCGCGGTCTGCGCGGTCTTCTCCAACTGAAGACGGACGAGCGGTTCGAGCAGCCACAGATTCGACAGCGCGACGCGGCTTCCGAAATCCATCTCTGGCGCGGCGGTTTGCAGTGTCTCGCGCATCACGCCCTTGATCGCCGCCGGAAACGGATTGCCTTCGAGTCGCGCGAGCGCCGCGCTCAGTTTGCCGATGGCGGTGTCGCGCGGCGGCAAGGACGAATGACCCGGCGTTGCCGTGGTGGACAGATCGAGCGTGACATAACCCTTCTCGGCGACGCCGATCAGGGCCACCGGCTTGTCGATGCCCTTGAGAACTCCCTCGGTGATCAGCAGGCCTTCGTCGAACACAAAGTCGAGGCGCGCGCCGCGCGACTGCAACAGCTTCGACATCGCGGCTGCGCCGCGCTTGCCGGAGACTTCCTCGTCGTGACCGAACGCCAGATAGATCGTGCGCTTCGGACGGAAATTCTCTTTCGCCATTTGCTCGACTGCCTCAAGTATCGCGAACAGGTTGCCCTTGTCGTCCCACGATCCGCGGCCCCAGATGAAGCCGTCCTTGATCGCTCCGCTGAACGGGGGCACCTGCCAGTCGCCTTCGGTGCCCGGCGCAATCGGCACCACATCCTGATGCGCGAGCAGCGCGATCGGCGCCGCTTTTGGATCGCTGCCTTCCCACGTGTAGAGCAGGCTGTAGTTCGCGACGATCTCGCGCTTGGCTGCGGCATGAAACGCCGGAAAGCTCATTGCGATAAGATCATGCAGTGCGCGGAAGGCGTCCGCGCTCTGGTCGGCATCGGTGGCGCTGGCGATGGTCTGCAACCGGACCGCCGCGCCGAGCCGCTCCGCTGCTGCTTGTTTGTCGATGGTCACGGGCGCGGCCGGGGCGACCGCGATCTGCTGCGAGGACTTTCGCCATGCATTCGCAACCAGAACGGCCGAAAGAATGACGATCGCCGCGATCAGGAGAAGAATGAGGTTGCGGAGGATTCTGATTGCGCGGCGCATCGTTTGAATTCCTCCACGACCTGCGTGGTTACTTTTTCTTGGCGCGCTCGATGCCTTCGAGGATCAGCTTGCGCGCATCCTCTGCATCGCCCCAGCGCAGCACCTTCACCCACTTGGTGGGTTCGAGATCCTTGTAGTGCTCGAAGAAGTGCTGGATCTGCTGCAGCGTGATCTCGGGCAGATCATTGTAGTTGTTCACCTTGTCGTAGCGCTGGGTCAGCTTCGACGTCGGCACCGCGATGATCTTCTCATCACCGCCGGCTTCATCTTCCATGAACAGCACGCCGACCGGACGCACGGCAATCACCGCGCCCGGCACGATGGCGCGGGTGTTGGCGACCAGCACGTCGCACGGATCGCCGTCGTCGGAGAGGGTGTGCGGAATGAAGCCGTAATTCCCTGGATAGCGCATCGCGGTATAGAGGAAGCGGTCGACCACCAGCGTGCCGGCCTCCTTGTCCATCTCGTACTTGATCGGCTCGCCGCCGACCGGCACTTCGATGATGACGTTCACTTCGTCGGGCGGATTTTTACCGATGGAAATCGCGTCGATACGCATAACGGGCCTGTGTCTGTTCGAGCAAATGCGCGGACTGGTTAGCGAATCCGGACGCGTGCCGAAAGCCGAAAAAGCGGTCCAAAGGTATCAGGCGGGACTCAGGAACGGGCTTTAAGCCTCAGGCGGTCCAGGCGAAGGCGACCTTGTCGAGCGACTTGCCGCCGAATCGCTCCGAGGAGCGCGCGACCATGCGGCCGCCGAGGGTGCGGTAGAATTCGACCGCCGGCTCGTTGTCCGAAAGCGCCCAGATCACCATGCTCTTCAGCCCGCTCTGGACCAGATCGCGCTTGGCGGCGGTGAACAGGCGGCGGCCGAAGCCGAGGCCCTGAAACTCCGGACGCAGGTAAAGCTCGTAGATTTCGCCTTCGAAATGCAGGCTGCGGGCGCGGTTGCGGCCATAATTGGCATAGCCCGCGACCTTGTCGCCGAAGCACAAGACGCTGACACGGCTGCCTTTTCGGATCGCGGAATCCCACCATTGCGGGCCGCGGCGATTGATCAGCTTTTCGAGTTCGGCGCCCGGGATGATTCCCTGGTAGGCCGCGCGCCAAGCTTCATCGTGCGTCGCAGCGACTGCGGGCGCATCGGAGGCCTTGGCTGGCCGGACTTCGATAAGGATCGTGCTCATGGTGCAATCAAAGCAACTCGCAGCCCCGCCTTCAAGGTCCATCGTTAATTATCGGTTAATATGTGAGCTTTTTGCATCAGGTGAAGGGTGTCCTGTGCCGAAAGAGGACAGGGGTGAGCGGTATAGTGCTTGGCTTGGTCGCGAGCGGCAGGCAATGATCGCCGCAGATGACAAAAAACGCATTGTTCAAGGTGGCCGCCCTGCTTCTTGCGGTTGGTCTTTCGTCACCGACACCCGTTTGGGGCGAGAATCGCTTCGGTCCGCAGGGCCAGGAGGGATTGCCGAATCGGCGGCAGGACTGGCTGGTGCCGACGCAGGACCAGATCACACCTTCGCGAGCAGTGCTGTTTCGTCCGCCGGGCAAGGGCCCGTTCCGCCTCGCGGTGATCGCGCACGCCTCGACACAGAACCGGCTGGCGCGGGCGCAGATGCCGCAGCCGGAATATCCCGCGCTCGCGGCAGCCTTGGTGTCGCGCGGTTTCGCGGTGCTGGTGCCGCAACGGCTCGGCCACGGCAAAACCGGCGGACCTTACCTTGAGGATCAGGAAGGCTGCGACAACGCCGAGTATGCGATGTCGGCGCGCAGCACGGCAGAGGCGATCACGACGGCGCTGACGTTCATGCGCACGCAGCCCTTCGTGCGCAAGGATGCATCGGTCATCGTTGGACATTCGGCCGGCGGCTGGGGCGCACTGGCGCTCGCCGATCAGAGTCCGAAAAGCATATCCGCGATCATCGTGTTTGCGCCGGGACGCGGCGGCCGCGCCAACGATCGCGCGGGCAACATCTGCGCGCCGGACAAGCTCATCGCCGCAGCAACCGAATTCGGCGAGGGCGCGAAAGTGCCGGTGACGTGGCTGGTGGCGGACAACGATTCGTTTTTCCCGCCGGAATTCTCGAAGCGGATGGCCGATGCATTCATTGAAGCCGGTGACGACAAGGTCGATTTCAAGGTGCTGCCGGCGTTCGGCACAGAAGGCCACTGGCTGGCGGAAGCGGGGGAGGTGAGCGCGATGGAATCGATTCTCGCCAATGTGGCGGGATTGAATGTTCAGGCGCCGGTCGCGCAGGGTGCAAGCGCGAAGGGCAAGAAGTGACTGGATTGCTTCGTCGCTACGCTTCTCGCAATGACGATGTGCGTTCTGCCGTCATTGCGAGCGAAGCGAAGCAATACATCTTCTAGGCACCCGCGATATCGATTGGTCTCGCGACACCCATCACTTCCACCGCCGCCCGCACACCCGTTTCCTGCGCGCCGTGCGCGGTGGAAAAGAAATTTGGCGAGGTCGCTTCGCCGGCAAAGAACAACCGGTCATCGACCGGCGCTGCAAGAATTGCGCGATCATCGGCGTGGCCGGGCAGTGCGTGCGAATACGATCCCAGCGCGAACGGATCGTGCGCCCAGCGCGATTCGCCGATGGGCCTGAGCCTTCTGCGATAATCCGAACCGAGCAGCGCCACCAGTTCGTCGATGCTCTGCGCCGCCAGCGCGCCTTCGCCGGCGTCCTCGAGTTGGCGCGCGAAGGTGCCGCCGAAAAATCCCGAGATGCACGGCTGGCCCATCGGGCGCAGGTGATAACTGCCGGTGCCGATGCGGTCGGTCGTGCCGTAAAAGTGTCCGTCGCTCGGCAGCGTCTCTGGCTCGTCCAGCGCCAGCATCACCTTGTCGGCGAGTCCGAGCGGCAACCCGGCGGCGGCGGCAACTTTGTCCGCAAGCGCCGGATGGAAACGGATCGATTGATTGGCGATCAGGCTGGTCGGGACCGTCACGATCACCTTGCGCGCGGTGAGCGTGCCGCGCGAGGTTTCGATCCGGATGCGCGCGCCGGAATGATCGATCAGCGTGACGTTGGTGTTGAGCGCCACCGGACACGGCGCGCCATAGGCGGCGATCAACGCGCCGTAACCGCGCTGCACGCGCCAGTTTACGCCGGTGTCTTCATAGGCGTCCATGTCCCAGGTCGACACACGATCCAGTTCGACGCCGTTGATGTAGGTGCTGATGGTCTCGATCGCGGCGTTCCAGCGGTTGCCGGGCTCGAGCCATTGCCGCGCCGGTGTGTCGTCCGGCAGTTCGGCGGCCTCCGCGACGCGGGTGTCGAAGGCGTCCATCGCGGCCAGAAAGGCGTCGCGTTGCTCCGGCGGAAAACCGATGTTGAGGCTTTGCTCGCGCCAGCGCGGCCGGGTCTGGTTGATCTCGAGCCCGAGACCGCGTGCAATCGGCACGAAGGAATTTTTGTCGGCGGAGTGCAGCCATTCGCAGCCGACATCGAACACGACATCGTTGGGAAGGATCAGCGTCTGACTGCGTCCGCCGATGCGGTCGCGTGCCTCAACGATGAGAACGGAGAGCTTTGCGTTCTCAAGCGTGCGCGCGGCGGCAAGACCGGCGGCGCCTGCGCCGATGATCGCGACATCGATTTCTGAGGGAAGGGTCATGAGCGATGATCGATTCTCTGAGACGTCATGATGGCGTCGCCGTTCGGAGAGGTGGTGTCACTCACGCTTTCTAACCGAATTATAAGACGACAATGCCCGGCACAAGGCCGGGCATCATCAAGATTTGGAAATAGCGCGGGCGGTCTTATCCGACCAGCGCGACCTTGCTCTTTTCGGCGCGCTTGCGCTCGTTGGCATCGAGATGCCGCTTGCGCAGGCGGATCGACTTCGGCGTGATTTCCACCAGCTCGTCGTCCTCGATATAGGCCAGCGCCTTTTCCAGCGTCATGCGGATCGGCGGGGTCAGGCGCACCGCTTCGTCCTTCGAGGTGGTGCGGATGTTGGTGAGCTGCTTGCCCTTGAGAACATTGATCTCGAGATCGTTCTCGCGGGTGTGCTCGCCGACGATCATGCCCTTGTAGACCTTCCAGCCCGGCTCGATCATCATCGGGCCGCGGTCTTCCAGTTTGAACATCGCGTAGGCAACCGCTTCGCCCTGTTCGTTGGAAATCAGCACGCCGTTGCGGCGGCCCTGAATTTCACCCTTGTACGGCAGGTAGTCGTGGAACAGGCGGTTCATGATCGCCGTGCCGCGGGTGTCGGTCATCAGTTCACCCTGATAGCCGATCAGGCCGCGGGTCGGCGCGTAGAACACCAGCCGCAGGCGATTGCCGCCGGACGGGCGCATCTCGATCATCTCGGCCTTGCGCTCGCTCATCTTCTGCACGACCACGCCGGAGAATTCCTCGTCGACGTCGATCACGACTTCCTCGACCGGCTCCAGAATCTTGCCGTCGTCATCCTTGGTCAGAACGACGCGCGGACGCGACACGGAAAGTTCGAAACCTTCGCGGCGCATATTTTCGATCAGGATCGCGAGCTGCAATTCGCCGCGGCCCGAGACTTCCATCGAATCCCTGTCGGAGGCCTCGACCACGCGCAGTGCGACGTTGCCTTCGGCTTCGCGCAGCAGACGGTCGCGGATCAGGCGGCTGGTGACCTTGTCGCCTTCGGTGCCGGCCAGCGGCGAGTTGTTGACGATGAACGACATCGACACGGTCGGCGGATCGATCGGCTGCGCCTGGATCGGCGTCTCGACGGTGGGATCGCAGAAGGTGTCGGCGACGGTGCCCTTGGTGAGGCCCGCGATGGCAACGATGTCGCCGGCTTCGGCGAGTTCGACCGGCTGGCGCTCAAGGCCACGGAACGCGAGAATCTTCGTGATGCGGCCGGTCTCGACCGTCTTGCCGTCGCGCGACAGAACCTTCACCGCCTGGTTCGGCTTCACCGAACCGGATGCGATACGGCCGGTGATGATGCGGCCGAGATAGGGGTTGGCTTCAAGGATGGTGCCGAGCAGGCGGAACGGACCTTCTTCCACCACCGGCGGCGCGACATGCTTGATGACGAGATCGAACAGCGGCTTCATGCCGTTGCCGTTATCCTCAGGCGTGGTGCCCATCCAGCCGTTCTTGCCGGAGCCGTAGAGAATCGGGAAGTCGAGCTGGTCATCGGTGGCGTCGAGCGCTGCGAACAGGTCGAACACTTCGTTGACGACTTCGGTGACGCGCGCGTCGGGGCGGTCCACCTTGTTGATGGCGACGATCGGCTTGAGGCCGAGCTTGAGCGCCTTGCCGACCACGAACTTGGTCTGCGGCATCGGGCCTTCGGCGGCATCGACGAGAACGATTACGCCATCGACCATCGACAGGATGCGCTCGACCTCACCGCCGAAATCGGCGTGGCCCGGCGTGTCGACGATGTTGATGCGGGTGTCTTCCCATTCGACCGAGGTGCACTTGGCGAGAATGGTAATGCCGCGCTCGCGTTCGATATCGTTGGAGTCCATCGCGCGCTCGACCTGCCGCTGGTTGTCGCGGTAGGTGCCGGATTGCTGGAGCAGCTTGTCGACGAGCGTGGTCTTGCCATGGTCGACGTGGGCGATGATGGCGATATTTCGCAAATTCATGTTCGTTTTCGTTCTGGCCGCTGTTAGCGCGGTCCGCAAAAGGGGGTCTGTCAGCGACCTGCCCAAAAAAAATCCGGCCCGGTCCGCAATGAACCGGGCACGCTTGACTTCTTGCGGCGCAATATAGTCAGGATTTCGCGAAAAACAATGCGATTTTGGGGGGTCCGAAGGGCCTATTTCGGCCTTCCGGAGGCCGATTTGGCCTCAGTTTCGTCGCTCGGGTAGACCCCGCGCAACACCTCGTCGAAATGGGCTTTGACGGCCTCGTTGCAAAGGCACGCCCTGGCCGTCAACGCGTCGTGGTTGCGGATCAGGATGGCCCCGCGGCGGGTCTCCAGAATGCTCTCCGCCTTGAAGGTCTGGATCACGCGGCTGGTGTAGCTGCGGCCGACGCCCAGCATGGTCGAGAGCTGTTCGTGGGTGAGGGGCACGAGGTCATCGCCGGTCCGCTCGTATGCCGACAGGATCCACTTCGCCGTGCGCTGCTCGATTGAATGGATCGCGTTGCAGGCGGTGGACTGAAAAATTTGCGCCAGCATGCAATCGGCGTAACGGGCGAACAGATAGCGCAGCGTCGGCGACTCGGCCTTCGCGGCATCGAGCTTTGCGACACGCAGCCGCACGAAGGGGCCGGCGACCTTGACCGTGATGCGCGTGTAGGCCGGCAGATAGCCCAGACTGACGATGCCGCCCACCGCACCCTCGCGTCCAACGAGAATGGTCTCGACATCGCGGCCGTCCTCATTCGCGACGAGAAACGATACGAGGCTCGGGCCGCACGGAAAATGCACGATCTGGACATCGTCGCCGGGATTGTAGAGCAGCTCGTCCGCCTTGGCGTCTGCGGATTCGAGAAATGGTTCGACGAGCGCGAAATCCGCGGCACTCAACCGGCGGAGCAGATTGTTGAAAGGGCGATCTTCGCTGGCCGTCGCTGGTTGTCGTGTCATGGGTCCCCCCCCTCGCCGAAGCATCAACGTAGCGCAGGTTCCCACGTTTCTGTGTTCACAAGTGCACAGACGCGGCCGCCTGTTCTGTGGTGGGTTCCGTGTGGGAACCGGCGTGACGGCTTTTGAGCGTCATAGTCGGGGTTCCAGCGGGCGTTCGCTCAACAAGTCCTGGGACATCGACAATGAACTCCATCGACCCCGCCGGGCCGGCGGCTCAAAGCCCTGCCGACCTTCCAACCGACGTCCTCGTGGTGGAGGACGATACGCTGATCGCCATGGACGCGGCCGAGACCATTGCCAGCTTTGGCGTGGCCGCGGTCCGAACCGCCCGCAATGTTGCCGATGCCCTGCAAATGATTGCCGCGCGCGCGCCGGATTTCGTGCTGCTCGATGTCGGATTGATCAGGGAAAAAAGTTTTGCGGTGGCCGAGCAGCTCGAACGCCAGAAAATTCCGTTCGCGTTCGTCACGGGATATTCCGGGCCTGCGGGCGTGCCCGCAGCGTTTGCGCGTCATCCGGTGCTGCGCAAACCGTATCTGCGCGAAGAACTGCTGGAGACGTTGCGCAGGTGGCGCGACCGGGGCTGAGCGGTTGCGCTCAGGCGACGTGGCTGCGTGCTGGCCGCGCGGTATTCGACGACATGTCGAGCAGGAATGTTTTGCGATCCGCCACCGCGTTGTGGAATTGCTCAAGCGCGATACTGAACGCAGTGAGCGATCCTTCCTCGATCGCCCCGTCCTCGAAACAATGCAGCGTTTCGCGCATGATCTCGTCGGCTTCCGCCTGCATGGCGTCGAGTTCATCGATGGATGTGGTCTTGCGCGCCGCGGTCAGCATTTCCAGCAACCGTTCACGCAGGTTGGAATTGGTGACACGCTCGTCCTTGCGCCAATAGCTGGCGAACCATGCGCCGGCCGAGCCGAGCGCGGATAGCGCCATCAGGCTGCCCCAGATGTAATCGCTGTACCTGTCGAGGAACGATTTCTCTTCGCCGTCGACATAGGCAGCAGCGCCGGGATGCGCCGGGATCGCCGCATCCTTGTCGGTGTCGGGTGTTTCTAGTTTTGCCGTGAGCGGGAATTCGCTCTGGATGGTCTGGCGGATCGAGAACAGCTGGCGGGTCAGCGCGCCGGCGGTGACTTCCGACAGCGATTTACGCGCGACGATGTGGTGCGCGAACGTGATGGTGTCGATCTTGTCGTCGGGCCGCGCGGGCTTCGCGCCGAACGATCCGGCAGGAATCTCACCGGATTCATAGGCGGGATATTTTTGCGCGATCGCGTCCGCCGTATCCAGCGACAGGAATGTCGCTTCCTTGCCGCCGCGCGTGGTGGCTGCGACGGCGTCTGCCGTGATTTTGCTGTTGAGCGGACCTACCGCGAGGAACGCATCGAGCTTTTCATTCTTGATCGCATCGGCGAAGCCCGTCGTGGTGAACTGAACCACCTGGACGCTTTCAGGCTTCACGCCGGACTGCGTAAGAATGATTTTCAGCAGATTGACGTTGGCCTGGGTGCGGCCGATGACGCCGATGCGTTTGCCGGCGAGCTGTTCGACTTTCTTGATCGCGCCTTTTTTGCTGCTTCCGTTCAGCGCCCACAGCACCGCGAAATTCTTGCGGATGCTGGCGATCGCCTGCGCATCCTTCGGCAACTCGATATCGCCGCGGATGACGGCGAGATCGGTAGTGCCCGCATTAAGGCTGGCAGCGCTCGAGGAGGTTCCATCGGTCACGATCGGCCGCAGCCGGATATACTTCCGGTCCCGCGCGAAGATCTGTGCGATCGACTGAACGACCTTGACGTCATCGCTGTAGGGAGGGCCTACCGCAATCCGCAGATGGACCGGACGGTTCATCCAGTACGTCGCGCCGCCGACAGCGGCCACGGTCGCCAGCACGGCGGCGACCACGACCAGCATGGCCTTCATCCTGTGCGGCTTGGGGGCACCCGGCGGCCGGGGAGCCTCCGTAGCCATCGATCGGGTGAACATATCGCGAAAGCCCATGGGTTACCGCGCCTCCCGGCGTTCATCGGTATCATACCAGATCATCGGCAAATCCGCAGGTTCCATGTTCGGCATGGTTAGCGGCCCCGAGAGCGGCTTTTCCGTGACCAGACTGTCGTCTTGCTCGCTGTATTTCAGTGGGATGACAAGGACGGCGGCTGTAAAGTTCGGGTGATGAAGGAGAGGCGCATGGTGGAACGGCTATCTACGGAAGCGCGGCGCACGGCGCTTTTGAGGCTCAAGGGCTGGTCGGAGGTGTCCGGCCGCGACGCCATCGCGAAGACTTTCACATTCAAGGATTTCAACGAGGCCTTCGGCTTCATGACCCGCGCGGCGCTGGTCGCCGAAAAGAGCGATCATCATCCGGAATGGCGCAACGTCTACAAGACCGTCGAGGTGGTGCTCTCCACCCACGACGCCGGCGGAGTGACCAGTCGTGACATCGCGCTGGCGGAAGCGATGGACAAGATTGCAGGTTGAGCCAGCCGTCATTGCGAGCGCGCGAAGCAATCCAGGGCTACAGGCAAGAAAGCTGGATTGCTTCGTCGCAAGGGCTCCTCGCAATGACGTCTTGCACGGGCTTATGCGGTTCTTATGTGATGCATGCTGGTTGCAGAACGCAACGGTGAGGGAATTGACCATGGCCTCCGACGACACGGCGCATTTTGAACGGGCTGAAAAGCTCGCGAAGGATCCCGAGCGCGTGCGCCGGAATTTCTGGCTGAAGTTCAAACGCCTCGCAACCAGCCTGCCGTTCGCCGAGGAATTGCTCGCCGCCTACTATTGCGCGTTCGACCGCGAGACGCCACGCCATGTGCAGGCGGCGCTGCTCGGTGCGCTGGCGTATTTCGTGCTGCCGTTCGACTTCGTGCCTGACATGCTGCCGGTGCTCGGCTTCACCGACGACGCAGCGGTGCTGGCGACCGCGATCCGGATGGTGGCGAGCCACATCACCCCGGAGCATCGCGCGGCCGCGCATGCGGCGCTGACGCGCGGGCTGGACGAGAGCGAAGGCTGAAAGGAAATACCCGTCATCCCGAGGTGCGAGCCGTCTTCGGCGAGCCTCGAAGGATGGCGGGCTTTTTGTTGGTCATCCTTCGAGGCGCGCGAGCAAGAGCGCGCACCTCAGATGACGACAACGTTCACGGATGCAAAATCACCTTGCCCATAGCCTTGCGCTCGGCAAGAACCTTGAGCGCGTCGGTGGTCTTTTCCAGCGGGAAGGTGCTGTCGACGTGGGATGAAATCTTTCCCTCGGCGGCCCACTTCATCAGCTTCTCAAGGGCGGCGCGGCCCTGCTTCGGCTCGCGCTTCATGTGCGCGCCCCAGAACACGCCGCGAATGTCGCAACCTTTCAGCAGCGCGAGATTGAGCGGGATCTTCGGGATGTCACCGGCGGCGAAGCCGATCACAAGGAAGCGTCCCTTCCATCCGAGCGAGCGCACGCCGATTTCGGCGTAAGTGCCGCCGACCGGATCGAACACGATGTCGATGCCCTTCTCGCCGCCGACCCGCTTGAGCGCTTCCTTCAGATCCTCCTTGGCATAGTTGATGGTCAGTTCCGCGCCGTGCTTCTTGGCGAATTCAAGCTTCTCGTCGCTCGAAGCGCAGGCGATCACCTTCAGGCCCAGCACCTTGCCGAGTTCGCAGGCCGCAAGGCCGACGCCGCCCGCAGCGCCGAACACCACAAGGGTTTCGCCTGGCTTTGGATCGGCGCGATCCTCCAGCGCATGCAGCGCGGTGCCGTAGATCACGATGACGCCGGCAGCGCGGTCGAAGTCGAGATTGTCCGGAATCTTCACGGCCTGCGATGCAGGGATCGCGATCTTCTGCCGCGCGCCGTTGTAGCCGCACGACGCCGCAACGCGATCGCCCGGCTTGAGACCGGTCACGCCCGCACCAACGCTCTCGACCACGCCGGCGATTTCTGCGGCGGGCGAAAACGGAAATGGCGGCTTGATCTGGTACTTGCCCTGAATCATCAGCAGATCGAAGAAATTCAGCGCCGCTGCCTTGATCGCAATGACGGCTTCGCCGGGTCCCGCGACCGGATCGGGAATATCGCTCAGCACGAGATCATCGGGGCCGCAGTATTCCGAGCAGAGAATGGCTTTCATCGAGACACCTGAAGAGTTCATGAGGAGCGGGACACAGGCGGACTTCTTGCCGGATTTGGCGCGGCCCTACAATCTGAATCGCGGACTGGCGCGATGATGCTTGCGGGATGTAACTATGTTTGAAACACTGCGCTTTCGGAAAGACACCTGCGCGGTCTGCCGCTGTCCCGGCTGTGGCTTAGATACTCCCGGACGGATGCGGCAAAGCGCAGCGGTGGTGGGTTAACTTTCCAACAAGCGGTTTGGGGTCTATTGCACGTCCCCGCGGAAGTGCGAGCCATCTTGCAGTCACAATATTGAAGGAACCAGTTTTGGTGATGTCCTTGCAGCGAGCGATGGTAATTCTGGTGGCGGCATTGCCGGTTGTCGGCTTTGCAAATGCGGCGTCCGCCCAAACACCGCAACCCAAGGCTTCTCAGACCACGCCCGCCGCCAAGCCCGCGCCGAAAGCGGCGGCGCCCGCCAAGCCTGCAGCGAAGAGCGCCGCGCCTGCGAAACCGGCAGCGCCAGCGGCCGCGGGCAACGCCGAGCCGTCGCTGGTTGGCCAGTTCGGCACCTGGGGCGCCTACACCGCGACACCGAACGGCAAGAAGGTCTGCTTCGCGCTCGCCAAGCCGGCCTCGTCGAAGACCAATCCGCCGAACCGCCCGCGCGATCCGTCCTACGCATTCATTTCGACACGGCCTGCCGAGAAGGTCTCGAACGAAGTCTCGATCATGATCGGCTACACGCTGAAGCCGGGCTCCGAAGGCTCGCTCGAAGTCGGCGGCACGCGCTTTGCGATGTACTCGCAGGGCGACGGGCTCTGGATCAAGAATGCCGCCGAGGAAGACCGGTTGGTGGACGCGCTGCGCAAGGGCGCCGATGCAACCGTGAAGGGCGTTTCCGCCAAGGGCACCGAGACCATCGACACGTTCCCGCTCAAAGGGCTGGCCCAGGCGCTGGACAAGCTGGCCCAGGAGTGCCGGCGCTAGGCCGAAAGACGGTCGCAATTGCGGAGCATTCGTCCTATATAGCGCCTGCGGGACCTAGAGTTCCGTCATGCCCGGGCTTGTCCCGGGCATCCACGTCTTTTCCTTGAATTTTGCCAAGGCGTGGATGGCCGGGACAAGCCCGGCCACGACGAGCATGACCATTGCCTGTGCGACAACAACCGATAGCCAAATGATCCAGATGACCGAAGCGTCCGGCGTCCTCGAAAAGACAGCCATTGAGACCTACGTGCCGCCGGCGAAGCCCTCGCTGGTGGGGCTGTCGCGCGCGGAATTGTCGGACCGGCTCGGCGAAATCGGCGTGCCCGAGAAGCAGCGCAAGATGCGTGCACAGCAACTCTGGCACTGGATGTATGTGCGCGGCGCGCAGACGTTCGCCGACATGACCAACGTGTCAAAAGACATGCGGGCAGAACTTGAAAAGCATTTCACCGTCGACCGGCCCGAAGTCGTCGCCGAGCAGATTTCCAACGATGGCACCCGCAAGTGGCTGCTGCGCTTGCCGGGCGATTCCGACGGGCGCGCGCACGAGGTCGAGTGCGTCTACATTCCCGAAACCGATCGCGGCACGCTCTGTGTGTCGTCGCAGGTCGGCTGCACGCTGACCTGTTCGTTCTGCCACACCGGCACCCAGCGTCTGGTGCGCAATCTCACCGCCGGTGAAATCGCCGGACAGGTGATGGTTGCGCGGGACCGTCTCAATGACTGGATCGACCGCGAAACGCCGAACGGCAACCGCCTCGTCACCAACGTGGTGATGATGGGAATGGGCGAGCCACTGTACAATTTCGAGGCGGTGCGCGATGCGCTGCTGATCGTGTCCGACAATGAAGGCATCGGCATTTCCCGCCGCCGGATCACGCTCTCCACCTCCGGCGTGGTGCCGAACATCGCGCGCACCGGCGACGAGATCGGCGTCATGTTGGCGATCTCGCTACATGCGGTGCGCGATGAACTGCGCAATGAACTGGTGCCGCTCAACAAGAAATACAACATCAAGGAGTTGCTCGACGCCTGCCGCGCCTATCCCGGCTCGTCCAACTCGCGCCGCATCACGTTCGAGTATGTGATGCTGAAAGGCGTCAACGATTCACTCGAGGACGCGAAGCTACTGGTGAAGCTGCTCAAGGGTATTCCGGCCAAGATCAATCTCATTCCGTTCAATCCGTGGCCCGGCACCAAGTACGAATGTTCGGATTGGGATCAGATCGAAAAGTTTTCCGAGTATGTTTTCAATGCGGGCTATTCGTCGCCGGTGCGCACCCCGCGCGGTCGCGATATTCTTGCCGCCTGCGGACAGCTGAAATCGGAAACCGAGAAACTGTCCGCGCGCGAACGTCAGGCGCTGCGCGCCATGGCAATGACGGATTGAGACCAACGGAATAATCCCATGGCTGTAATTGGACGTCTGTTCGCGATTTTCTTCGGATTTCTCGTCGCGTGCATCATCGCAAGCGTAGTCGTACTGTACGCGCTGTTCTTTCCCGAGATGAATGACGTGTCGCTCGATGTCGATCAGGGCGCGATCAATCTCATTCTCGGATTCGGGTTCATCCTGGTCAGCGGCTTCGCGCTGATGCCGGCGCTTATCATCGCGCTGGTCACCGAGGCATTTTCGATCCGGCATATTCTTGCTTATGCCGTCGCGGGCGGCTTCGCGGGGCTGTGCTGCTATCTCGGCTTCATCCCGTTCGACACCGTGAACATGACCTTCAACGGTATCGTGCGGCGACATCTGGAAGTGATGGTCGGCGCGGGGATTCTCGGCGGCGTGGTCTACTGGATGATCGCTGGCCGCAATGCGGGGGCGTGGCGTTCACCAGCGCCGCCACCGTTGCCGCGCTAGCACGGACCTAACTCGTCATTGCGAGAAGCATGGCGGCGAAGCAATCCAGTCCTCGGATCGGCGCTCTGGATTGCTTCACTGCGCTCGCAATGACGGGATTACTTCTTCGCCCAGCGCAGTGCCTGTTCGAGGCGGTCGTTGCCCCAGAACAATTCACCGTCTGCGGTGGTGAATGTCGGCGCGCCGAAGAAGCCGCGTTTGGCGGCGTCGGCGGTCAGGTCGCGCAGTTCAGTCTTGATGTCGTCGGCCTGCGCGCTGGCGAAGGTTGCGTCCACCGGCACTTTCAGTTTGGTCAAAATGTCCGCGATCACGCCTGACTCCGAGATGACCCGGTTCTCGGCATACTCGGCGTGAAACACGGCGCGGCTGAAATCCTCGCCCCAGCTGTCCTGCAATCCAACCAGCGCGACGCGGCTCGCCAGCACGCTCGATTGCGGAAACGCATCCGGCCACCGGAAACCGACGCCGATCTCGTCGGCCGTCCGCTGCACATCGCGGATCATGTGCTGGCCTCTCAGGGGAAACAGGTTGAACGGCGAGTCCGTCATGCCTTGCGTGGCGAAAATCGGCCCGAGCAGAAACGGCCGCCACCGCACCGAAACACCGGCGGCGTCGGCCAGCGGCGCGATCCGCATGGCGGCGAGAAACGAATAGACCGAGGAAAAATCGAACCAGAAATCCAGAACGGGTTTGGGCATGAGGCGTGCAGCGCTCCCGGAGTTTTTAAGCTTGTTTACAATACCCTAGCACAGGTCGAGCGGATTGCCGGAAAGCCGTTCGGGGCTACTTTTATTCCCCTGCCGCCTCGGCTACACACCCCCCATGAACCGGACCGGACTTTTCATCGCGCTCGCGCTTTCGGTGGTTTTCGGGTTGCTGTTCGGCCTCTATCCCGAACTCGATCTGAAAGTCGCAGCATTCTTCTATGACGCGGCGACCAAAACCTTCCCGCTGAAATCCAGCACGTGGGCTGCGATCGCGCGCGACGGCGCGATGTGGATTGCGTGGGCGCTCGTCATGCCGGCGCTGGTGACGCTGATCGTCAAGCTGGTGCGGCCGGTGAAGCCGCTGATGATCTCCGGCCGCGCGATGGTGTTTCTGATCGTGACCATGCTGCTGTCGGCGATCATCATCTCCAATGTGGTCTTCAAGGGTTATTGGGGACGTCCGCGCCCCGTCAACGTGGTGGAGTTCAACGGCAAGCTGGACTTCAAAGCGTGGTGGGACCCGCGCGGCGCGTGCCCGAAGAACTGCTCGTTCTTCTCCGGCGAAGGTGCCACCGCGTTCTGGACCTACGCGCCCGCGGCGCTGACGCCGCCGGCATGGCGGCCGGCCGCTTACGTGGCGGCGACCGCGTTCGGTCTTGTGACCGGCGGCTTGCGGATGGCGTTCGGCGGACACTTTTTCACCGACGTGCTGTTTTCCGGAATCGCGTCCTTCCTCGTGATCTGGCTGGCCTACGCCTTCATCTACCGCTGGCCGTCGACGCGGCTGACCGACTACGGCATCGACGCCGCGCTGACGCGTTTCGCGTGGCCGGGCTATCGCTGGAGGCAGAAGCGGCTCGGGAGAGATGTGGGCGAGACCCCGCGCATCAGGCCGGGCGGAGAAATTGGAAGCCAGCTTCCCTCGTCCTGAAGCTTCAGCGTCGTCCCGGCGAAGGCCGGGACCCATACTCCCTGTCGGCGGAGTTTATGCGAGGTCTTGGCTGAACAGATTCTACGGGGGTTATGGGTCCCGGCCTTCGCCGGGACGACGAGAGTGAAACCCGCCGGGCTTCCCATTGCCCGCCAATCTTTCTATAGAAAGCCGATCTGATCCCGGCGCGGAGGCCGGGCCATTACCCGGCGTGACCCAATACGTCAGCCGCCGATAAACGCGTTCCCGCCCGCGCGGGGTTTGTTGATCGCGCGCCCAAACCGCCACACGAAATTGCCCGAATGGAAGTTCGATGAGTACGATTCTGAAGAGCCTGCCCAAAGGAGAAAATGTCGGTATCGCTTTCTCGGGCGGCCTCGACACCAGCGCGGCGCTGCTCTGGATGAAGCAAAAAGGCGCTCGCGTTTTCGCCTACACCGCGAATCTGGGCCAGCCTGACGAGGCCGACTACGACGAGATTCCGCGCAAGGCGATGGAATTCGGCGCCGAGAAAGCGCGCCTCGTGGATTGCCGCACGCAGTTGGTTCACGAAGGAATTGCCGCCATTCAATCGGGCGCCTTCCACGTCTCGACCGGCGGCATCGCATACTTCAACACCACGCCGCTCGGCCGCGCCGTGACCGGCACGATGCTGGTCTCGGCCATGAAGGAAGACGGCGTCAACATCTGGGGCGACGGATCGACCTACAAAGGCAACGATATCGAGCGGTTCTACCGCTACGGACTGCTGACCAATCCGGATCTGAAGATCTACAAGCCGTGGCTCGACGATCAGTTCATCGACGAACTGGGCGGCCGGTCGGAAATGTCGGCGTTCATGACCGCCCACGGTTTCGCCTACAAGATGAGCGCCGAAAAAGCGTATTCGACCGACAGCAATCTCCTCGGCGCCACGCACGAGGCCAAGGATCTCGAACATCTCGACAGCGGCATCAAGATCGTCAATCCGATCATGGGCGTTCCGTTCTGGCGTGACGACTGCGCCGTCAAGGCCGAGAAGGTCGTGGTGCGGTTTGTGGAAGGTCAGCCCGTTGCGCTGAACGGTCAGACCTTCACGGATCCTGTCGCGCTGTTCCTCGAGGCCAATGCCATCGGCGGCCGGCATGGCCTTGGCATGAGCGACCAGATCGAGAACCGGATCATCGAGGCGAAGAGTCGCGGCATCTATGAAGCGCCGGGCATGGCGCTGCTCCACATCGCCTATGAACGTCTCGTCACCGGCATCCACAACGAAGACACCATCGAGCAATACCGGATCAGCGGCATGCGGCTTGGCCGATTGCTCTATCAGGGCCGGTGGTTCGATTCCCAGGCCTTGATGCTGCGCGAAACTGCGCAGCGCTGGGTGGCGCGCGCGATCACGGGCGAGGTGACGCTCGAACTGCGCCGCGGCAACGACTATTCGATCCTGAACACCGAGAGCCCCAATCTGACTTATGCGCCGGAGCGGTTGAGCATGGAGAAGGTTGAGGACGCGCCGTTCACGCCGGGCGATCGCATCGGTCAGTTGACCATGCGCAACCTCGATATTTCCGATACGCGCGGCAAGCTGGATCTCTACACAAAGACGGGCTTGCTGTCGGCAGGCGAGGGATCTCACATCCCGAAGCTCGACAGCGACAAGAGTTAAGACACCCCGGGAGCCGGAAACAGGATTGCGCATAGGCTGGTAGAACATGGGCTGGGAGTACATCGGACCGGACGGGGAGATCTTCTCCCCGCATCGGTATCCCAACGGTCTTTAT
Organism: Pseudomonadota bacterium; assembly: GCA_040387615.1. Lineage (GTDB taxonomy): Bacteria > Pseudomonadota > Alphaproteobacteria > Rhizobiales > Xanthobacteraceae > Afipia. Next base: position 84,583 of record JAZKDK010000034.1, read on the forward strand.
CGCGTGGCGGACCCTGCTCTGGGCGACGTGAAACATCATGCCAAGAATCAGCTTTCGGTCCGGGAGGATCAGATCGAAAGCTATTTGCAGCAGGGTTTCTGGTTGCGCATGAAGGGTGACGCTGCCGGCAAAGTGAATCTGATTGCGCCGTCGGAAATCAAGCGAACCTGAATCTTCCTGCCCGTTGCGGCTGCAATAACGCGCTGTGCGTTTTGAGGCCCCGCGTCAGGAAAGTGCCGGCGAAAAGATCAGTTTCACGCAGGTGCGGAAGGTCAGAATCTGCCGCTCGAGCCGGCGCGGGTCGTTCAGCGTCTTCGACATGATGATGCCGCCGTCAACGATGCACGACATCATGTCCGCGAGATCGTCGAGATCGATCGGTTCTCTTGGCGGATGGACCGCTGCGATCCCCTCGAAGATGGCGCGGAAGCGCGCGTTCCAGCTTCGCACCGAGTCGGCCGTGAGATCGCGCACCTCGCGGTCGAACAGCCGTTCCTGATAACAGATACTTGCGATGAGACAGCCGGGATGGCCGTTCGGCAGGTCGGCCATGATTTCGGCGAGCAGCTTGAGCGAAATCAGGAATGCCTGCAGCGGATCGTCGGAGAGTTCTGCGCCGCGCGCGAAGATGTCGTCGAACAGTTTGTCGTTGGTGTCGACATAGCGGCGCACCATCTCGCGTGCCAGCGCATTCTTGTCCTTGAAGTGGTAGAAGAAGCCGCTCTTGGTCAGCTTGGCCTCCGCAATGACTTCATCGATGGACGTCGCGCCAAAGCCCTTGGTAAGCACGGCGGCTTCGGCGATTTCAAGGATCCGCTCGCGTGTCGCTTCGCCTTTTCCCATGTGCGCCTCCAGCAATCGCTCGTGGTCACAGCAAAGAATTAAAACTGCACCGCCGGTCTGGTTTTCGGCGCGTATGCCGCTGCGCGCGATCCGGCGGATCGATCAAACAGTTGATTCTATAGCACTTCGCGGCGGCGGCTTCAGCCGTACCACAAGGATTCTAGCCGCCCGCGACATCTTGCGGCACCACTGCGGCTAGACCGTCGCCGTCTTTCCTCGACAACCGGACGGGATTTTTTCGGAGTTATACTCAATGGCCAAGTATCGACACGACCTGCCGCAGCAGCGGGGCGGCATTTTTCTGACCGACGGTGGCATGGAGACGTCGCTCATTTTCAATGACGGCGTGGACCTGCCTCACTTTGCGTCTTTCGTCCTGCTGGACACGGCGGAGGGCCGGGCGCTGCTGACGAAATATTACGAGGGCTATCTTGCGATCGCGCGCGACAACGGCCTCGGCTTCGTGCTCGACACGCCGACCTGGCGCGCCAATTCGGACTGGGGCGCGAAGCTCGGCTACGACGCGGCTGCGCTGAAGGCGGTTAATGCCCGCTCCATCGCGTTTCTCAAAGGCCTGCGCGCGAAGTGGGAGAGCGCGGAGATGCCCTGCGTCATCAGCGGCGCGATCGGACCGCGCGGCGACGGCTACAAGGCCGGCAACATGGAGGCCGGTGAAGCCGAAGCCTATCACGGCGCGCAGATCGCCGCTTTTGCCGAAGCCGGCGCTGATATGGTGACGGCGTTCACGCTCACCGGCATCAGCGAAGCCATCGGCATCGCGCGCGCGGCGCGTGCACATGCGATTCCGGGCGCCATCTCATTCACGGTGGAAACCGATGGCCGTCTCGTCAAGGGCGAGACGCTGCGCGAAGCTATCGAGACCGTGGATCGCGAAACACAGAACGCGCCGGTTTACTTCATGATCAACTGCGCTCATCCGGCGCATTTCGAGCAGGCGCTGCAAGCCGGCGAATCCTGGATGGCGCGCATCCACGGCGTGCGCGCCAACGCCTCGGCCAAAAGCCATGCGGAGCTTGATGAATCCACGACGCTCGACGCCGGCGATCCGCTCGATCTCGGCCAGCGTTACCGGGGGCTGCGGCGCGCATTCCCGGCGATGCGGATTCTCGGCGGCTGCTGCGGCACCGATCACCGCCACGTGGCCGCGATCTGCGAAGCCTGCCTGCCGCCGCGTGCGCTCAGCGCGTGATTGGGCAGGCTCGTTCGCGCAGTCATAGATCGTCATGCGCGGGCTTGCCCCGCGCATCCATCTTTACAGATTTCAAAGAAATGGATTGCTGGGTCAAGCCCGGCAACGACGATCGTTTGAATCGGGATCGCTGCGCGCAAGATGGCGGATATCTCGACGTCAATGTTCGCTTCAAAATTCAGAGGGATAAAGATGGGTATCAGTACCCATCGTAACCGCTTCGAAGTTTTCCGTGCTTTCTTCCATTTTTTGCGATGTTTGGCCATTTCGCCTCCTGTTTCGCGGAGGACCTTGTTCGGTCAACAGTTGCCGTCACCAACAAGCCCCACCCTTGGAGCTTATGGCGCTCTACCCGCCGTCAACCGTGAGAGCCACTGAGAAAGTCGAGCGTAAATATCTTCAGAATTGCCCGGGCGTAGGACGGGACCCATACTCCCTGTCGGTGTCGTTTATGTGCGAGGTTTCAACGTCTTGGTTGAAACGAGCGGCCGGTGGTGATGGGTCCCGGCCTACGGAGGGACGACGGCTTTCGGGTCAATAAACCCCGGTATTCGTCAACCGTGCTCCCAAAGCAAAAACGGCCGGGAAAATCTCCCGGCCGTTCTTGCGTCAATTCACAAAACCAGATCAGTCGCTAACGCCGCGGAGCGCCACCCTGATTTTTCCAGCTGAGATTCTCGCTTCTTACAATCTCCGGCGGCTGAAGCTTGCGCCGATACTCGCCGGGACCTAGGCCGGCATATCTGCGAAACAGCCGGCGGAACGACGCGGCGTCCTCATAGCCCACCTCGCGGCCCACCGCCTCGACGGCAATATCGCTCGTCTCGAGAATCTGTTTCGCTTCCTCGACCCTGAGCGCCTGGATATAGGCCAGCGGCGAATAACCGGTCGCGGCCTTGAAGCGCCGGTCGAACGTGCGTTTCGGAAGCGACGACTGCTGAACAAGTTCGGAGACGATATCGGGCTTGTGATAGTTCTGGGCGATCCACTGCTGGCTGCGCTCGATGATCGCGTCTCCGTGATTCACGTTCTGGATCATGCACGAGTAGGGAAGCTGCCCGTCGCGATGCCACTGATACAAAAACAGCTTCGACATCCGGATCGCTTCCTTGGTCCCGCCGTGCTTGGCCACGAGAAGCAGCGCCAGATCCTGCCATGACGACGCGCCTCCGGAGCAGGCCACCTTGTGGCCCTGCCCGGTCTGCACGAGCAGTCTGTCGACGTGCAGCGTCACTTTCGGGAATTGCGCCCGGAACAGCGGCGCGTAGGTCCAGTGTGTCGTGGCTTCCTGACCGTCGAGAAGCCCGGCTTCAGCCAGCACCATCGAGCCGCCGCAGGCTGCATAGATATGCGAGCCTTGGGTGCTCATCGTCCTGATCCAGTCCAGCAGTTTCCGGTCCAGCGCCCGCAGAGCGGCGGGCGTTTCGACGATGACGTTCGGCACGAATACGATGTCGGTCCGTTCGACGTCGGTGATGCTGTCCTGAGGAAGAATGCTCACCCCCGTCACCAGCTGCAGCGGGCCGAGATCGGCTCCGACGATGCGCGGCTCGAACAGCGGCGCTTCGGATGAATCTCCGGTGAAGCGCCCTGCCGCCCATAACGTATCGAACACGCCGTAGACAATGGACGGATCGCACTCCGGGAAAACGACAATGCTGACGTGAAGGGGCTTTTTGCTCATTGATCCTGACCAAGTGGCTCAAATGGCTCGAAAGCGGCCATTCTGCCTCTCACGCCGAGGGTCGTCCAAGCCCTATCTCACCCCGCGATCAAATACCGCACCGAAACACTTTTGGAAAAGAAGATCAGATTATGACCCTCGATATGACAAAACTTGAGCCATTGCTCGGCACCGTTGTGAACGAAATCGGCGCGGCGTCGAATGCAGCGCTCGTGATCCTCGGCGATAAACTCGGACTCTTTCGCGCCCTGTCGGCCGACGCCATGACGTCAGATGAACTGGCGCGGCGAACCGGCACCCACGAGCGCTACGTGCGCGAGTGGCTGTCGTCGCAGGCCGCATCCGGATTTGTGACTTACGATGCAGGGAGCAACAGGTTCTCGTTGTCGCCGGAGCAGGCCGCCGTCTTTGCCGACGAAGACAGTCCTGTGCTGATGACCGGCGGCTTTATCTCGCTGAGCGCGATCTATGCCGATGAGCCCAAGCTCGCGGATGCATTCAAGTCCGGCAAGGGGCTTGGCTGGGGCGAGCATTGCAATTGTCTGTTTTGCGGCGTGGAGCGCTTCTTCAGGCCCGGGTACAAGGCGCATCTCGTCGCGGAATGGCTGCCCGCGCTGGAAGGCGTTGTCGCCAAGCTGGAGCGTGGCGCAACCGTCGCGGACGTCGGTTGCGGCCACGGCGTTTCGACCGTGCTGATGGCGCAGGCGTTTCCGAACTCGGAATTCGTCGGCATCGACTTCCACGATGCATCGATCGCGCATGCGCGCCGTCATGCAGGCGGTTTGAAGAACCTCCGCTTTGAGGTGGCGAAGGCGCAGGATTTCGCAGGATCGGACTTCGATCTCGTGACGATGTTCGACGCATTGCATGACATGGGCGACCCGGTCGGGGCCATTTCCCAGGCAAAAGCCGCGCTCAGGTCCGATGGCACGCTGATGCTCATCGAGCCGATGGCCGGCGACAGTCTCGCCGAGAACCTTAATCCCGTCGGCCGTGTCTACTACGCGTCGTCCACCAACATCTGCGTGCCGACGTCGCTCAATCAAGACGTCGGCGCGGCGCTCGGCGCACAGGCGGGCGGTAAGCGCCTCACTGAGGTCATCCGTGAAGGAGGTTTCTCCAGCGTCCGGAACGTGGCTGCGACGCCGTTCAACATGGTGCTGGAAGCACGTCCTTGAGTGCCCGGCCGGCCGTGGTCTGGCTGCATCGAAAGTGAAAATGAAAAGGAAGAGAACACATGAGCTTGTCATTTCATGCCGGCTCGTCCGGCACGATACCGTCAGGTTACCGGAGAACGGCTGCTGTCTTGCTGCGGCGTGCCGGTCGCCTGATCGATAACTGGGTTGCCGCGACGATCGCGCGCCGCGAACATCAGGTCATGACGGCGATGCTGTATCGTTTCAGCGATCGCGATCTAAAGGACATCGGCATCTGTCGCGGCGAGATTGATTTCGCACTTTCCGACACGCACAGGATGCTGATGAAGCGGATGCGGCCGTAACAAGCCACTCAAACAAAAACGGCCGGGAAAATCTCCCGGCCGTTTTCATTTATCGCGTTCTGCCTCAGCGCGTGCGCGGAGGTGCGGTGCCCGGAGGCGGTGGCGGCAGTGACGCCTGACCGCCGTTCAAGAGCGGCGTGATGTTGCGGATGGTGACGCGGCGGTTGAGGCGGCTCGGCCCATCCGTCGGGTCCTTCAGGTACTGCTCTCCGTAACCCTGCGACGTGAGATTTTCCGCAGGCACGTTGAACTGCTGGGTCAGCAGCGTGGCCGCCGATTCAGCGCGGCGATCCGACAGCGACAGATTGTCGACCTCGCCGCCGACCGCGTCGGTGTGACCCTCGATCAGGAACACCGCGCTTGGATTGCGCTGGATGGCGCGGTTGAGTCCGTCGGCGATGGCTTGCAGTTTTCCGGCCTGATCCGGTGGAATCTCCCACGACCCGGTCTCGAAGTTGATGCTGTCGAGATCGATGCTCGGCATGCGCTGGCGCACCGACGGGCTGTAGCGGATTTCATCGAGCGAATACGGACGCTCGATGCGCTCGACCGGCGGGGCGATCATGGTGTCGTAGATCAGATCCGGCGGCGCATCTTCCGCCTCGACGATGTAGCGGTTCTGCGGAATGCGCAGGACCGGCGGCGGCAGCGACACGAAGTAGCCGCCGATGGCGCCGGCGACGACACCGGCTGCGATCCCGGCACCGATGCCGGGCCCGCGACGCCGGTTGTCGATGATGATCACCTCACGACCGCGGTTGTCGCGACGGATACGCCGGAGCAGGCCGCCACGTTCATCGTTGACGGTGATGATCTGCGTGCCATCCGGACGAACGACGACAGTGCGCGTGTCCCTGCCTTCGCGGGTGACGCGAACGTCGCGCGCGCCGTAACGGAAACGATCGACGTCGTTGTGACGGACGAAAGATTGTCCGTTCGGATCGCGAACGATCACGCGTCCCGGCTCGGTGATGACCGTGCGGCCGCCTTCCGTCCGTTCCTGACGCTGGCCCCGGAAATCATCCATCCGTCCGGTGGGACGCGTGCCCGGCTGCTGGACCGGGATTGGCGTCGCCTGAACAGCAGGAGCTGGAGGCAGCGGCGTGGCGATAGGAGCCGTTACCGGCGTCGTGGGCGTACCCGCGGGCATTCCCGGCGGTGGTCCCTGGCGCTGACCGCGACGGTCGCCTGATCCGGGTTGTCCCGGAGCAGGCGGCTGACCCGGCGCAGGTGTTGCGCCAGGCGTTGCGGGCGGTGTCGCGCCCGGAGTTGCGGGTGGTGTCGCAGGGGTCGGCGCAGCGCCGGGAGTTGCGGGCGGCGTTGCCGGAGTCGTTGCAGCCGGTGGAGGCACCGGAGTTGGCGTTGGCGCCGCGCCGCCGGGCGCTGGCGGACGCGCACCGTCACGCGGCGGCGTCACATCACGAACGCCGGGCGCAACCGGAGGCGCATTCGGCGGACGCTGTGGTGCAGGCGCGGTCGATGGCGCACCGGCTGGCGGTGTCGCGGTCGATGGTGCCGGTGCTGCGCCCGGAGCTGGCGGAGTCGGTGGTGCTGTTCGCGCAGCCGGAGGAGCTGTCGGTGCAGGCGGAGGCGTCGGCGCAGCCTTCGGAGCTGCAGCAGGTGGAGGCGGCGGCGCAGCCTTCGGCGGCGCAGGCGGCGGTGGAGGTGCAGCCTTGGGCGGAGCCGGCGGAGGAGGAGGTGCAGCCTTCGGAGGTGCGGGTGGCGGAGGCGGTGCAGCCTTGGGAGGCGCAGGCGGCGGCGGAGGTGCTGCGCGCGGCGGAGCCGGCGGAGGAGGAGGTGCAGCCCGCGGAGGGGCGGGTGGCGGAGGCGGTGCAGCCTTCGGTGGCGCAGGCGGCGGTGCTGGCGCAGCCTTTGGAGGCGGTGGCGGAGCGGCCTTCGGCGGAGCCTTCGGTGCGTTCGGATCAGCAGGTGGCGCTGCGGCTTGTGCGACGACGATCGACGATGTCTCGGCGTGAGCCGGAAGCTGCGCGAGCTGAACCGCAGCGATCGCAGTCGTCGTCAGCAAAAGGAAACGAATGTTCTTCATGGGGCCTCTGGGGTGAGAAGAAAGCTAAGCAGCAGGAAAGCTGTCGCCCGTCGCAACGAAGTGAACTGTGATCAGTGGATAGTGATTAGGCGGTAATGTGGCGAAGACAAAACAGAAGAAACTATTTCACGCGTCACGGCGAATCGCCGCGCCCAGAATGAATGTACGTTAAGATACGACGCGCATACGCTGCTGCAAAACGCGCATCGTGCCAGGCGGCAGTTGCGGTGCACCAGGATTGACGTCGGGCTCGGAGCCGGGAAGATCGATGATGCCGGGATCGTTCGCCGGATAAGGCGAACGCGGACCTGTCGGTCCGCGCACGGGCAGCTCATCGGGCGTCTTTGGAGGAAGCTCGCGTGGCGAGTCCGGCTCCACCGGATCGTGCATCGGCGGCGGCACTTCAGGCCGCGGATTGCCCGGCGGACTTTCCTGCGGTGGCTCGGTGGGATGCCCCGGCGTTGCGGGCGGGATCTCCTCCGGTTCGCCGGTGAGCTGAGAGAATGATTTCGTCACATTGCGACCTTCCGGTTCTCACCAATGTCGGGACGATTGCCCGTCGCGGCCGCAACCGCCATCTTGATCGAACTGATGATCTTGCCGGGCGTGTCCCAGTATTCGGCCTGTGTCGGCACGACCTTCAGCAAACAGATGTTCGGATCGTCTGCTGACGACCACCATGCCTTGGCCCATGTGGTCCACAGCTCCTTGATCTTGGCGCGGTCGTTGGAGACCGAGGCTTCGCCGGTGATCGAGACGTACTTCTGATCGCTGGCATCGGCAAAGGCGAGGCAGACGGTCGGGAATTTCCTGATGTCGTCATCCTTGTGGCTGCGCCGGTCGGCGAGGAAATAGAACGCGTTCTCATTGCGCGCGATATGCGCGCTCATCGGGCGCGAGTGCGGGTTCTGTCCGTCCCAGCTCGCCAGCATGGCGACGGAGATTTTCTCCGCAAGATTCCATACGCGGTCGGTATCGTTTGACGCGGTGCTACCTGTCATGTGGCCATTTCCTCTATGTCTGTTGATCAGGACAACGGGCGGGAGCAGGCTATGTTCCGTCGCGGGGCCGCGCGTAATTGGGGTTTCACGCATATTGACAGCGGGGCTGCGGCCAAGGAGACAAGGTTAACGCAAGATATTCGGGGGACCGTTCAATGCCGCTCGCCTACTGGTGCGTCCTGATTGCCGCGCTGTTGCCTTACGTGCTGGGCAAGTACGCCAAGCTCGGTGTCGAGAGCGACAATCGCTATCCGCGCGAAGATTACGAGAACTTTCCGCCGAAAAACCGGCGAGCCTATGCCGCGCACCAGAATGCGCTTGAAACATTCCCGTTCTTTGCGGTCGCGGTTGTGATCGCGCTGACCATGGGCGCGCCGGTCTACACGGTGAACCTGCTCGCGGTGCTGTATATCCTGCTGCGGATCGCCCACGCGCTGCTGTACATCTTCAACCAGCCTACCGCCCGCTCGCTGGTGTTCGCCGTGGCCATGGCGGTCAGTGTCGTGATCTTCGTGCTGCCTGCGTTCAAGTAGGACGTCACACAAACACGACCCCTCCGCTCATTCCCGCGTCAGCGGGAATCCAGTCTTCAAAAGGTCTGGGTCCCCGCCTTTGCGGGGACGAACGGGGATGGAATTAACCCGGCGCGTGACAGACGGCCTCGATGTTGTGGCCGTCATGATCGAATACGAACGCGCCGTAATAGTTGGCGTGGTAGTGCGGACGCACACCCGGCGCGCCGTTGTCACGTGCGCCTGCAGCGAGCGCTGCCTTGTAGAAGGCGTCGACTGCTTCGCGCGTTTTTGCAACGATCGCAACGTGCAGCGGATACGCGAGCTTGCCTTCCCCGCCGATCCAGAAATCCGGCTTGCCGTTTTCGCCGAAGCCCGCGGCGGGCGCACCGCTGGGATTAATCGCGGCGGGCACTTCCATGATCAACCCATAGCCGAGCGGGGCAAGCGCTTTGGCGTAAAAGGCCTTTGCGCGTTCGTAGTCGGAGACCGCGAACCCCATATGATCGATCATGCAAAGACTCCTTGGTTCCGTCATTGCGAGCGAAGCGAAGCAATCCAGTCTTGGGAATAGCAAGCACTGGATTGCTTCGTCGCAAGTGCGCCTCGCAATGACGAGGGGATATTCGTTTATCTGCGCACCAGCAGCGTATTGCTGCGCGTCTTTCCCGCGATGCCGTAGCCGAGGCCGACCATGTCCTTGATGCAATCGTGCAGCCAGTCTTTTCGCTCGAGATGCTCGATGGCGACGGCCTTCGGCCACAACGACTCCGGCGCTTCACGGAAAAACGGCGTCAGCACGCGGTCCTCATAACCCTCGACGTCGATCTTGAGCGCATCGACGCGCTCAATGCGTGCATCGTGCAGGATCGTGAGCAGCCGGTGCGCGGCCACCTTGGTGCCGCCGGTTTCGGAAATGTGGCTGGCTCCCAGATTGCCGCCGTCGGTTTCGATCATCAACTCGCCTTCAGTGTCGCCTGCGGCGGCCTTGACCAGTGTCAGGTTTGCGAGATTGGAGGCGGCTGCGTTGAAGGCAAGCCGCGCGCTGGACACCGGATGCGGCTCGACGGCGATGACGCGGCCGTTCTCGCCGACATGCTTGGCCAGCGCGACCGCATAGGTGCCGACATTGGCGCCGACATCGACGAAGATGCCGCCGCGCGGCGCATGTTCGCGCAGGAAATCCAGCTCGGGCAGATTGTAATCGGGATTGAACAGCGCGCCGCGCTCGGTCCCGCTGGCCAGATGATGCAGCCGGAACGACGCCCCTTGATAGGTGGCATCGATGGGACCTGAACCCAGCAGATTGACGAGGCGCGACAGCCATGGACGGAACGCGCCGCGCTTGAGGCCGGAGCCGTGCGCGGCGGCGATCACCGCGCGCTGCAAGGCATTGGGGGCATAAGTGCCGAAAGGCTTTTGATCGTCGCTCATGGCGCAAGTCATCGCGCGGGTGGCGGCGGGTTTCAAGGGCTCAGTGGTTGCGATCCTGCAGATATTGCTCGAACCGGCTGGCGGCCTGTCCTTCGGCCCTGATTTCAGGATCGAGTGTGTACAGTTCCTCCGCTCTGCCGATTCCGCGTAGCGCGTAGCGCCCGGTCGAGACGAAATGTGCGCTTCCTGGCGCATTGACCCCGGCGAGAAACGCGGACGACACCAGAAGCTCGCGCTCGATGGAGCGGCACATCGACGCGATACGGCTGACCTCGTTGACCGCCGGACCCACCACGGTGAAGTCGAGCCGCTCCTCGCTGCCGATGTTGCCGTAAAACACCTCGCCGACATGCAAGCCCACATAGCCCGAGGTCGTCGGCCTGTTCTCGGACGCGCGCCGCTCGTTGAGAATCTGAATGTTTTTCCGAAACTGGTTTTCCGCGCGCAACGCCGCGCGCCGCGCTGCGCTCATGTCGTCCTGATTGAAAATGGCCAGCACGCCGTCACCCATCAGCTTGAGCACGTCGCCGCCTTCGTCATGGATCGCGCCGATGGCCGCGTCGGCATAGTCATTGAGGAAGGGAATGATTTCGGCAGGGTCCATCGCCTCGCCGATCGCGGTCGAGCCGCGCAGGTCTGAGAACCACAGCACCGCGTTGATGCGGTCGGCGACGCCGCGGGAAATGCGTCCGCTCAAAACCCGTTCGGCGGCATCGCGGCCGAGATAGACATGCCCGAGCGTGCGGGCGATGCGGGCATGCGCGGCTGATTTCACCGCCAGCCCCAGCAGCGGCACGAGATCGCGCATCGCACCGAGCGCATCTTCATTGAAGCCGTTCTCATGCCGCATGCACCAGAGCGAGTAGACGCAGTCCATTTCGCCGATGATTCCGGCATCCCCAAACCGGTGAATAAACGTCGCGAAGTGCCTGTGGCCGTCTCCAACGAGTTTCGTCGTCATCTTGAAATGCTCGTCATCGCTGTCGATGCAGAGTTCGTTCTGGCCGGTTTGAAGCATGGTGTAGAACGGCGAGCGCCGCCAGTTCTCGGCCGCTTCCCCCTCACTGGTCGACTCATACTCGAAGAGGTCGCTCTCATTGGACTCGACGTCGCTCCAGCGAAAGCCGCGACCCTCGAAAACCGGATGAAGCGTGTCGATGAAAACGATGCCGCGCGACAGCTCCAGTCCGGCCGCCCGGCTGCGCTCGCAGAACCCGCGGACGAGGTCCGTTTCAGCAATGCCGGACAGGCCAGCGCCGGTCAGCCAGTTCATGATCTCGAGACGCGAGGTTAGGTCCATCTCGTTTTCTTCGCGCGGGATTGGCGATGTTTCAAGGCAATATCAGGGAAAAGCCCGGCGGTGTTACTTTGCCGCGCCCTTCGTTCCCTTGATGAGATTATTGCGCAGCGCGACGATACCCTTCTGCATTTTCGCGAACTCGTCGGGCGTCAGCCCTGACTCTTTCACCAGGTTCATCGGCAGAGCTTTCTCGCGCACACGGCGGCCTGCATCGGTCAGGCTGACCAGAACCTGACGTTCGTCCTTGGAATCGCGCTGCCGGCGGACATAGCCCATCGCTTCGAGGTTTTTCAGGATCGGCGTCAGCGTGTTGGATTCAAGAAACAGCTTCTCGCCAAGGCTGCTGACGGTCTGGTTGTCCTCCTCCCACAGCGCGACAATTGCGATGTACTGCGTGTAGGTGAGGCCGAGTTCTTCCAGGATCGGCTTGTAGGCCCGTCCATAGGCCAAGTTGGCCGAATAGATCGCGAAACACAGGAAATCCTGAAGCTTTGGGTCTGTCTTTGCGTCTGTGGCGGCGGTTTTCGGTGCGGCGGTCTTGAAGGTCGCCTGTTTTGCCTTTGTGACGGTCATCGCCGGACTCCTGGGCACACGGGAACGTGATCCATCGGACCCATATATATCGGATGCGATTAAATCGGAAGGGTTGACTCCGGGGCTGATCGGCGTACTTACATCGCATCCGATTGGATCGGATACGATCTATCAGCCATCAACCCAAGGACCACGTCATGATTACCCAGATTGAAAAGGTGCTCTACACCGGCAAGACCCACACCACCGGCGGCCGAGACGGTGCGTCCCGCTCGTCCGATGGCCGCGTCGACCTCAAGCTGTCGCCTCCCGGTTCGGCCGGGCAGGGCACCAATCCGGAGCAGCTGTTCGCGGCCGGCTGGTCCGCCTGTTTTATCGGCGCGATGAATCGCGCGGCCAGCGGCCTGAAGGTCAAGCTCCCGGCCGACCTTGCCGTCGATGCCGAGGTGGATCTGGGAACGGCCGGCGATGAATACTTCCTGCAGGCACGTCTCAACGTCAGCCTGCCGGGTCTGGACCGCGATGTCGCTCGCGCCGTGGTCGACGGAGCGCATCAGATTTGTCCGTACTCCAAGCTCACGCGCGGCAACATCAACGTCGAACTGAATCTGGTCTGAGCGGACCAGCCGCGGAACTGGCCTGCCTTCGGGGCAGGCCAGTTCCTCCGCCGCGCTTTCCAATCGCTCACACGCTCACACGCTTCACAACACAACAAGCTCAGGAGCTACATCATGAGAAACGCATTGATCGTCTTGATTGCAGCCGCTGCACTGTCTGCATCCGCAGCCTCTGCGCAAACCGCGCGCGATGTGCTGGGACCGGCCTCCGTCGCGCCGCTGACTGAACAGCAACCTCCCGCGAAGATCGTTGTTGATCCGCCTTTGGCCGGGCCCTTGGCGCGCGGCGCCGTGTTTATCCAGTATCGCACCGAGAACTTGCGGGTCGTGCCGGTGTTCGGGCCGAACGCTCTCGATGTCTCACCCCGGATCGGACACATCCACGTCACTGTCGATGATGCACCATGGCATTGGGCGCACGCGAGCGCCGAGCCCGTGATTGTGGTTGGTCTTTCGCCGGGACCGCACAAGGTCGAGCTCATCCTTGCCAATGCCAACCATCAGAAGCTGGATCGCGCCGTCGTGGAATTCGTCGTGCCCGAGACCGGTGCTGCGAAAAGCCATCATTGATCGCTTATTCTCGGATAACGATGCCACAGGAGACTTCCATGTCCGGCTTCAATGCGAACCGCCGAAAATTCCTTCAAACCGCTGGCACCGGTGCGGCGCTCGCCGCATCGGGGCTTGGATTGATCCAGTCCGCCCGCGCACAGACAGCCGCAGGTGCAACGTCCTCATCCGCGCCGATGGGGCCGATCAAACAGATCAATGCCGGCGTTCTCAACGCGGGTTACTATGAAACAGGACCCGCCAGCGGCCCCGTCGTCATTCTCCTGCACGGCTGGCCTTACGACATTCACAGCTTTGCCGACGTCGCGCCGCTGCTGGCGGCGAAAGGTTATCGCGTGATCGTTCCGCATCTGCGCGGCTACGGCACCACGCGCTTTCTCTCCAGCGATACGCCGCGCAACGGCCAGCAGGCGGTGCTCGCCGTCGACATCATCGGCCTGATGGATGCGCTCAAGATCGAGAAAGCCATTCTCGCCGGTTACGACTGGGGCGCACGGACCGCCAACATCGTTGCCGCACTCTGGCCGGAGCGCGTCAAGGCGATGGTCTCCGTCAGCGGTTACCTGATCGGCAGCCGCGAGGTGAACAAGAAGCCGCTGCCGCCAAAGGCCGAGCTGCTCTGGTGGTACCAGTTCTATTTCACCACGGAACGCGGTCGGGAGGGATACCAGCAGAACACGCACGAGTTTGCCAAACTGATCTGGCAGCTCGCGTCGCCAAAGTGGAATTTCAGCGACGAGACCTTCGCGCGCAGCGCAAAGTCGCTCGACAATCCAGATCATGTCGCCATCTCGATTCACAATTATCGCTGGCGGCTTGGTCTCGCCGAGGGCGAGGCGAAGTATGACGATCTGGAAACGCGGCTCGCGCAAGGCCCAAGCATCACCGTGCCGACCATTACGATCGAAGGCGATGCCAACGGCGCGCCGCATCCCCAACCGGCCTCATATGCGAAGAAGTTCACCGGCAAGTACCAGCACCGGCTGCTCACGGGCGGCGTCGGGCACAATCCGCCGCAGGAAGTGCCGCAGGCCTTCGCGCAGGCCGTGATCGACGTCGATGGATTTTGATCCGCGCGCGTCAGGACCGTGAAAAAGATAATGGCCTGTCCGAACACACGGACAGGCCATTATCAGTTTGGAGATATTGGATGCGGCTTAGACCTGCCGTTCGACCATCTTCAGCTTGAGGTCGGCGATGGCTTCCGACGGGTTGAGACCCTTCGGGCAGGCCTTGGCGCAGTTCATGATGGTGTGGCAGCGATAGAGCCGGAACGGATCTTCCAGATTGTCCAGCCGCTCGCCCGTCGCCTCGTCGCGCGAATCCTTCACCCAGCGGTCGGCGGCCAGAAGTGCTGCCGGGCCCAAGAACCTGTCGCTGTTCCACCAGTAGCTCGGGCACGAGGTCGAGCAGCAGGCGCACAGAATGCACTCGTAGAGACCGTCGAGCTTGGCGCGGTCCTCCGGCGACTGCTTCCATTCCTTCTGTGGGGTGGCGGTGGTGGTGTGCAGCCATGGCTCAATCGAGGCGTACTGCGCATAGAAATTCGTCAGATCAGGCACGAGATCCTTCACCACCGGCTGATGCGGCAGCGGATTGACCTTGATCGGGCCAGCCTCGACCTCGTCCATCGCGCGGGTGCAGGCCAGCGTGTTCGTGCCGTCGATGTTCATGGCGCAGGAGCCGCAGACGCCTTCGCGGCAGGAGCGGCGGAAGGTCAGCGTCGGATCGACGTTGTTCTTGATCCAGATCAGCGCGTCGAGAATCATCGGCCCGCAATCGTGGGTGTTCACGTAATAGGTATCGATGCCGGGGTTTTTGCCGTCATCCGGATTCCAGCGATAGACCTTGAACTCGCGCAGCTCGGTCGCGCCGGCCGGCTTCGGCCATTCCTTGCCGCCGCTGATCTTCGAATTCTTCGGGAGGGCGAATTCAACCATGGTCTCGAACCTTCACTTGTTCGCGTAAATCTATGCGGCGATCAGTAAACCCGCGCTTTCGGCGGAATGTACTGAACGTCGTTGGTCATCGTGTAGTCGTGCACCGGGCGGTAATCGATGGTCGAGTTGCCCTTGCTGTCGGCCCACGCCAGCGTGTGCTTCATCCAGTTCTTGTCGTCGCGCTCGGAGAAATCCTCGCGGGCATGGGCGCCGCGGCTCTCGGTGCGGTTGGCCGCGGAGTCCATCGTCACCACGGCCTGAGAAATCAGGTTGTCGTATTCGAGGGTCTCGACGAGGTCTGAATTCCACACCAGCGAACGGTCGGATACGCCGATGTCGCCGATACCGCCGTAAACCTTGTGGATCAGCTCCTGGCCTTCCTTCAGAACGTCGCCGGTGCGGAACACGGCGCAGTTGTTCTGCATCACGTGCTGCATGTTCTCGCGCAGCTTCGCCGTCGGCGTGCCGCCCGAGGCATGGCGGAAATGATCGAGGCGTCCGAGCGCGAGATCCGAGGAACTGGCGGGAAGGTCCGGCTGCGAGGCATTGGGGATGAGCTTCTCGGCACAGCGCAGCGCCGCGGCGCGGCCGAACACCACGAGATCGATCAGCGAGTTCGAGCCGAGACGGTTGGCGCCGTGCACCGACACGCAGGCGGCTTCGCCGACTGCCATCAGGCCCGGCACCACCGCGTTGTCGTCGCCGTCCTTCTTGGTGACGACCTCGCCGTGGAAGTTGGTTGGAATGCCGCCCATGTTGTAGTGCACGGTCGGGATCATCGGGATCGGCTCGCGGGTCACATCGACGCCGGCGAAGATCCGCGCCGACTCCGAAATGCCCGGCAGGCGTTCGTGCAGGATCTTCGGGTCGAGGTGATCGAGATGAAGGTAGATGTGATCCTTCTTCTTGCCGACGCCGCGGCCCTCGCGGATTTCGATGGTCATCGCGCGCGAGACCACGTCGCGTGACGCGAGATCCTTCGCCGACGGTGCATAGCGCTCCATGAAGCGCTCGCCTTCCGAATTGACGAGATAGCCGCCTTCGCCGCGCGCGCCTTCAGTAACAAGGCAGCCCGAGCCGTAAATGCCGGTCGGGTGGAACTGGACGAACTCCATGTCCTGCAATGGCAGACCGGCGCGCAGCGCCATCGCTCCGCCGTCGCCGGTGCAGGTGTGCGCCGAGGTGCAGGAGGCGTAAGCGCGGCCGTAGCCGCCGGTGGCGAGAATTGTGGTCTGGGCGCGGAAACGATGGATCGTGCCGTCGTCGAGCTTGAGCGCGATCACCCCGCGGCAGACGCCCTGATCGTCCATGATCAGGTCGATGGCGAAGAATTCGATGAAGAACTCAGCCTGATGGCGCAGCGCCTGGCCGTACATGGTGTGCAGCATGGCGTGGCCGGTGCGGTCGGCGGCGGCGCAGGTGCGCTGGGCCTGGCCCTTGCCGTAGTCCAGCGTCATGCCGCCGAACGGGCGCTGATAGATCTTGCCGTCTTCGGTGCGCGAGAACGGCACGCCCCAGTGTTCGAGTTCGTAGACCGCCTCCGGTGCGTTGCGCACCATGTATTCGATCGAATCCTGATCGCCGAGCCAGTCCGACCCCTTCACGGTGTCGTACATGTGCCAGCGCCAGTCGTCCTTGTGCATGTTGCCGAGCGAGGCGGAGATGCCGCCCTGTGCCGCGACCGTGTGCGAACGCGTCGGGAAAACCTTGGTGATGCAGGCCGTGCGCAGGCCCGCTTCCGAGCAGCCGACCACCGCGCGCAGACCCGCGCCGCCGGCGCCGACGACAATCACGTCGTAGGTGTGATCTTCAATTGCGTAGGCTTGCCCGTTCGCGGCGGGCGCGCTCTGGCCATTCGATGCCATCAATTAAACTCCCGACGACAGTTTGATAATGGCGTAGATCGATGCGAGACCGACCGCCGCCGAAAAGAAGTTGTTCGCGATGATCGCGGCGAGCTTGGTTTTCTCGTCGGTGACGTAATCTTCCAGCACCACCTGCATGCCGATCTTCATGTGCCAGACGCTGGCGATGATGAAGAGGATCATGATGACGGCGACCAGCGGCGATCCGAGGATCTGCGCAGCGCCGGCCTGATTGCGGCCGAGCAGCGACATGATGACGACGATCACCGGCACGAACAGCAGCACCATCGCGATCGCAGTGACGCGCTGGCGGAAGAAGTCCGATGTGCCTGATTTCGCGGAACCGAGGCCGCGGACGCGGGACAGCGGGGTGCGGATCGAGTCCGATGGTTTCGCGTTGTTGACGCTCATCGTCCGCCTCCCACGGCAAAGGCGACGACCCACACGACGATCGTCAGGGTGACGGAGCCGATCAGGGCGGCGCGGGTGAGCCATTCACGCTCGGAGGGGCCGAAGCCGTAGCCGAGATCCCAGATGAAATGGCGGATGCCGCCGAGCATGTGATGCAGCAGCGCCCACGTGTAGCCGAACACGACGACCCGGCCGATCCAGCTCGAGGTGAAGCCCTGGATGTTGGCATACGCGCCGGGTCCGGAGGCGGTGGCGATCAGCCACCAGGCCATCAGCAGCGTGCCGACATAAAGGGCGATACCGGTGACGCGGTGGACGATGGACATCGCCATCGTCAGCGTCCAGCGGTAGGTCATAAAGGGTGAAAGCGGACGGTCGATCCTGGGTGCCATGCGCGACTTTAATGGTTGGCGGCAGAACAAAGCTGCCGACTTTTTATGCGGGATCGGGTTATTAGAGGGCTTCTATTTACGGAGAAGGCGGAACGAGCGCAACGCAGAATTGACCTAGATTTGAATCTAAAATCAATTCTTCAACCGCGCTTTAGTCCTTCTGGCATACCTGTTTTTCGTATACCAAGAACACCACCAATCACACCTGAAGCGGGATTCACCTGCCGATCTCGAAATGGATTGAAATGCTTGGGCATCCCGGCAACACGGCCGCCGCATGATTGCCGGTCTGACCACCCCGCAACTGCTTGAACTTGTTCTGCTGCTGCTGGTGACCGGCGCGCTGGCGGGATTTCTGGCCGGGATTTTCGGCATCGGCGGCGGCGCCGTGCTGGTGCCGGTGCTGTACGAATGTTTCCGCATCGCCGGCGTGCCGCTGGACGCGCGAATGCCGCTCTGCATCGGCACCTCGCTGGCCATCATCATCCCGACCTCGATCCGCTCATGGCAGGCCCACCACAAGCGCGGCAGTGTCGACATGGACATCCTGTGGAAGTGGGCGCTGCCGGTGCTCGTCGGCGTGATCCTCGGCAGCGTGATCGCCCGCTATGCGCCGGAGAAGCTGTTCAAGTATGTCTTCGTTGGCGTGGCGTGGTCGGCCGCGGCCCGGCTGCTGCTCGGCAAGGAGAACTGGCGGCTCGGCGACGAGATGCCGAAAGGCATCTTCATGAAGGTGTACGGCTTCTTCATCGGCCTGCTCTCGACGCTGATGGGGATCGGCGGCGGGCTGTTTTCGAATCTGCTGATGACCTTCTACGGCCGTCCGATCCATCAGGCGATCGGCACATCGGCGGGCCTTGCGGTGCTGATCTCGATCCCCGGCGCGCTCGGCTACATCTATGCGGGCTGGCCGGCGGCGTCACGGTTCCCCGAGGTGGCGGCGCTGCAACTGCCGTTTGCGGTCGGCTACATCTCGCTGATCGGTGCGTTGCTGGTGATGCCGACAAGCTTGCTGGTCGCGCCGCTCGGCGTGCGCGTCGCGCATCTGCTCACCAAACGGAAACTCGAAATCGCGTTCGGGATTTATCTTCTGGTCGTGTCGTCGCGCTTCGTGGTCAGCCTGGCGACGGGGTATTGACGTTTTTCGCACGATCTCTCGTTCGTCATGCCCGGACGTGTTCCGGGCATCCACGTCTTGCGGGCTTACAATAGTTTAAGGCGTGGATGGCCGGGACAAGCCCGGCCACGACGATGGTGAAACGACGTGCACGATCGTATGGGTCCCGGCCTTCGCCGGGACGACGCGAAGAGTTTGTTCGAACGAGCGACTACTTCCTGTAAATCCCGGCATAGGTGTCACGCAGCACGTTCTTCTGCACCTTGCCCATGGTGTTGCGCGGCAGGTCATCGACGAAGATCACGCGTTTCGGCATCTTGAATTTCGCCAGCCGCCCGTCGAGCGCGTGCAGCACACTTGCTTCATCGAGCGCGGTTGTCTTGTCGCCGACAACAACGGCGGTGACGCCCTCGCCAAAGTCCGCATGCGGCACGCCGATCACCGCGCTCTCGGTGACGCCCGGAATCGCGTCGATCTCGTTTTCCACTTCCTTCGGATAGACGTTGAATCCGCCGGAAATCACCAGATCCTTGCCGCGCCCGATGATGTGGACATAGCCGCGCGCGTCGATCTTGCCGAGATCGCCGGTGATGAAGAAACCGTCCTCGCGAAATTCCGCTGCGGTTTTCTCCGGCATCCGCCAGTAGCCCTTGAACACGTTCGGCCCCTTGACCTCGATCATGCCGATCTCGTCGCGCGCGAATTCTTTGCCGGTTTCCGGATCGGTGACGCGCACGGTGACGCCCGGCAGCGGAAAGCCCACAGCGCCCGGCACGCGGTCGCCGTCGTAGGGGTTCGACGTGTTCATGTTGGTTTCGGTCATGCCGTAGCGCTCGAGCACGGCGTGCCCCGTGCGCGCCGACCATTCGCGATGGGTTTCGGCGAGCAGCGGCGCGGAGCCCGAAATGAAAAGCCGCATGTGCGACGTGGAGTCTTTTGTCAGGCGCTCGCTTTGCAACAGCCGCGTGTAGAACGTCGGCACGCCCATCAGCACCGTGGCGCGAGACATCAATTTAATGATGAGTTCGGGATCGAGCTTCGGCAGGAAGATCATTGATGCGCGCGCGAACAGCGTAACGTTGCTTGCCACGAACAGCCCATGCGTATGATAGATCGGCAGCGCGTGGATCAGCACGTCGTCTTTTGTGAAGCGCCAGTACTCCACGAGGCTGTGCGAGTTCGACGCCAGATTGTCGTGGGTCAGCATCGCGCCCTTGGAGCGGCCGGTGGTGCCCGACGTGTAAAGAATGGCGGCGAGATCGTCGCCCGCCCGCGCGACGGTGGCGAAATCGGATGCAGCTTTCGCCGCGCCATCGCTCAGCGATCCCTTGCCCTCGGCATCGAGCGTCTCGACGGTCGCGCCGGATGGCGCGGCGAGCTTGCGGATGCCGTCGGCCTTCGACGGGTCGCACACGATCAGCGACGGCTCGGCGTCGCCGATGAAATATTCAAGTTCGTTGAGCGTGTAGGCGGTGTTGAGCGGCAGATAGACAGCGCCCGCGCGCACCGTCGCCAGATACAGCACCAGCGCCTCGACCGACTTTTCGGTTTGCGCTGCAACACGGTCGCCGGGCTTGACCCCGCGCGATACGATGAAATTCGCCACGCGTCCCGACTGCGCGATCAAATCAGCATAGCTGATGCGTGTTCCGTCCATGGTCTCGATGGCGAGCCTGCCGGTGTCGGCAAGTCCATCGAACAGGCGAGAAAACAGGTTGGCGTTCGCGGCGGCGTTCATGCAACATTCCATCAAGATCGGATTTTCCGATTTTGAGTACACCAAAACCATAACTCGCAGCAACGGAGACAACCGGCATGAGCAATAACAAGAAACGTGTGGCCTGGATCACAGGCGGGGGAAGCGGCATCGGCCTTGCGGGCGCGCAGGAGCTGGCCAAGGAGGGATGGACCGTCATAATTTCCGGCCGCCGCAAGGATGTGCTCGATGAGGCGGTTGCCAGCATCGCCAAATCCGGCGGCAAGGTCGAAGCGATGGCGCTCGATGTCAGCAGTGCCGCGGATGCGGAGAAGGTGGCGAAGGAGATCGTCGCCAAACACGGGCGGATCGATCTTCTGGTCAACAGCGCCGGCGTCAACGTGCCGAAGCGAAGCTGGGACGACATTACGACCGAAGGCTGGGACAAGCTGGTCGATATCAATCTGTCCGGCGTGATGTATTGCATGCGCGCGGTGCTGCCCGCGATGCGCGCGCAGAAGGACGGCGTGATCATCAACGTCGCGTCATGGGCAGGACGTCACGTTTCGAAAATGACCGGGCCTGCCTACACCACAACGAAGCATGCGGTGCTGGCGCTGACCCATTCGTTCAACATGGATGAATTCAAGAACGGCCTGCGCGCCTGCTGTCTCTCTCCCGGCGAAGTCGCAACGCCGATCCTGAAGCTGCGTCCGGTGCCACCCTCGGCGGAAGACATGGCGAAGATGCTGCAGCCCGAAGATCTCGGCCGCACCATCGCGTTCGTCGCGAGCATGCCGCCGCATGCCTGCATCAACGAGATCCTGATCTCGCCGACACACAACCGCAGCTTTGTGACTCCGACGATGCTGTAACTTTCTTGCCGTCATTGCGAGCGAAGCGAAGCAATCCAGTGCTACGGAAAAGAACTGGATTGCTTCGTCGCTTTGCTCCTCGCAATGACGCGGTTGGTTCCCGATGCTAAGGGTCGCTCCACGGGCGGAACCCGAAAAAGTTTCATCCTCCCGAAAATTTATATTCTGAAACGCACTGCGAATGCCCCGCGTAGCTCGGGACAATAGCGGCGCGGTCGATCCTCCATAGCCCCGCTGCTGTTGCCGCCCGGCGGATGTCTGCCGGGCTTGTCAATTTCATCGGGAGACGAAACCATGTCCAGGAACCCTTCAACACGCATTGCTCTGTTGTCCGCCGCCGCAATCGGCGCACTGACCCTGACGGCCGTCGTGACTGCACCAGTTCAGGCGCAGGACAAGATGGGCAAAAGCGAAATGTCCGGCGAGAAGACCGTGATGGTCGGCGGCGCCGCGATGTTCCCTTCGAAGAATATCGTCGAGAACGCCGTCAACTCGAAGGATCACACCACGCTGGTCGCCGCCGTGAAGGCCGCCGGTCTGGTTGACACCCTGTCGAGCAAGGGCCCGTTCACCGTGTTCGCGCCGACCAACGCCGCCTTCGGCAAGCTGCCGGCCGGCACCGTCGATACACTGGTGAAGCCTGAGAGCAAGGCGACGCTGACCAAGATCCTCACCTACCACGTGGTTCCCGGCAAGCTGAACGCCGCTGATCTGACCGACGGCAAGAAGCTGACCACGGTGGAAGGCGAAGCCCTCACCGTGAAGCTCGACGGCAAGAAGGTCTGGCTGATCGATGCCAAGGGCGGCAAGTCGGCCGTTACCATCGCTGACGTCAATCAGTCCAACGGCGTGATCCACGTCGTCGATACCGTGCTGATGCCGAAGTCGTAAGCTGAAGAACGCTTGGACCAGAGAACGCCTGCGCGTTCTGCGCCTCTCCCCGCTTGCGGGGGGAGGCATCCGTCCCGATTAGCCATAGTCCTTTTGAGCTATGGAACAGGCGCTGTCGGCGTCGCGTTGATCCGGCATGAGCGAACAGCTGGAGGTTCTTGGTGAGATCCTCGCGCGGTTGATCCGGGACAAGGAAAAATTCGAGAAGCTGCTTGAAAATCCGATTGATGCTCATTCGGACGAGTCCGTCCGTCAGGCGCTCGCCGGGACTGAGTTGCTGATCGCAGACGTGCATGTGCAAATCTATAAACTGTCGGCTGATAACCTCGACGCTGCCTCCGATAGCGGGCCGGACAGCCGGCCACTGGCCAGCTGGTTCCGCATCATCGAATAAGCTGCCGATGGTGTCAGCGCCGCGGCTTCCGCCTCGCGGTTTTGTGAACCCGTCGTGATATTCACCACTGTTCTGAATAAGGAATTTTACGGCGCGGGGCGTAACACGGACTAGAATGTCCCGTATGGTGTTTGTGACATCATGAAACCGGAAACGCTCATGTCCAGCATCGCCGCCGATCATTCGCAGGCAGCACCGGCCGCAGGCGCGGCCAAGGTGATTCAGCCCGCCTGGGTTCGGATCGTGCACTGGATCAACGCGCTTGCGATGATCCTGATGATCATGTCCGGCTGGCAGATCTATAACGCCTCGCCGCTGTTCAATTTTACCTTCTCGCGCTCGATCACGCTGGGCGGCTGGCTCGGCGGCGCGCTGCAATGGCACTTCGCCGCGATGTGGCTGCTGATGGTCAACGGTCTCGTCTATCTGACGCTCGGCCTGATCACCGGACGCTTCCGCAGGAAGCTGCTGCCGATCACCGTCGATGGCGTCGTCGGCGACACCAAGGCCGCGCTGACCGGCAAGCTCTCCCATGCCGACCTCACCACTTACAACTACGTTCAGAGGCTGCTGTATGCCGGCATCATCGTGGTCGGCATCCTGATCGTGCTGTCGGGTCTCGCGATCTGGAAGCCGGTGCAGCTGCAATGGCTGACTGCGCTGTTCGGCGGCTACGACGTGGCGCGTTACGTGCACTTCTTCTGCATGGCGGCGATCGTCGGATTTCTGGTGATCCACATCGCACTGGCGCTGCTGGTGCCGAAAAGCCTGCGCGCCATGATCATCGGCAAGTAAGGGAGACGCATCATGGGCCGCATGCGCAAACTTCTGATTCCCGGCGTCGACAAGCAGTTGCTGGTCAGGGACGCCCTGAAGGTGATGCCTGATTTGTCGCGGAGGCGTTTCATCGCCGGCGGCGCGAGCCTCGGCGCGCTGACGCTATTGACCGGATGCGACGTCACCGACAGTTTCTCCGCTGAATCGATGCTGACGCAGATCTCGAAATTCAACGACGCGGTGCAGGCGAAGCTGTTCAATCCGAACACGCTGGCGCCGACCTTCCCGGAAAGCGCGATCACGCGGCCGTTCCCGTTCAACGCCTATTATGCGCTTGACGATGCGCCGGATGTGGACGGCAGCACATGGAAGCTCGAGGTGCGCGGCCTTGTCGAGAACAAGAAATCCTGGACGCTCGATGAGCTTTATAAATTGCCGCAGGAAAACCAGATCACGCGCCACATTTGCGTCGAGGGCTGGAGCGCGATCGGCAGCTGGACCGGCGTGCGGCTCAGTCACTTTCTGCAGCTGATTGGCGCAGATACGAAGGCGAAGTACGTCTGGTTCCAGTGCGCGGATTCCGACGGCTACAACTCACCATTGGACATGCCGACCGCGCTGCATCCGCAAACCCAGATGACCTTCAAGTTCGACAATGAAATCCTGCCGCGCGCCTACGGCTATCCGATGAAGATCCGGGTGCCGACCAAGCTCGGCTTCAAGAACCCGAAATACGTGGTCTCGATGGAAGTCACCAACGACTACAAGGGCGGCTACTGGGAAGACCAGGGTTACAACTCGTTCAGCGGCAGCTAGGCGAGATAACTCTCCACGCCTGTGGGAGAGCACAAAAACGGTTATCAAATACCGCTAGGGCGACCTTCTTTCGGTTGATTCGCGCTAAATTGCCCCCACCTATGCGTATGGCGCGGAGCAGAATCGCGTTGCTGCAAAAGCGGGCATTTGCCGTACCTGCATACTTTTGCCTCAAAAGCAGTCGTGCCCTCACATTTTGCTGACGCAATTGTGAGCAATCTTAATGCGCATTAACTTTTGCAAAAACAATCACTTAGCTATGGCGCGACATCGGGTCGCCCTGCTGTGTTGTTGCAATGCACACCGGCACGATTCATGCTGAGACCTATCAGCGAGGGTCGTGAATCAGGTCGCGCGAGGGGTGTTCTCCCGTTCGCTCCGGTTTTCGGCCATGCGAAAATAAGAAGGATACGAAATGCACGCGCGTTCCCACGCGATTCCATCACTGGCCCTCCTTTTTGGGGCTGCAGTCCTGCTTTCCGGCTGCAACGACCAGAGCGTCGCGTCGGCCCAGCCTCCTGAGCCGCCCGAAGTCAGCATCGTCACCGTCAAGACCGCACCGCAGGCCATCTTCCGGGAACTTCCCGGCCGTATCGCGCCACTGCGTGTCGCCGACGTCCGCCCGCGGGTGTCCGGCATCATTGTTGAGCGCCTGTTCGAGCAGGGCCGCGAAGTGAAGGCCGGCGATCCGCTGTATCAGATCGACCCGAAGCCTTTCGAAGTTGAATTGCAGGCGTCGGAAGCCGCGCTCGCCAAGGCCGAAGCTGCCATGCAGCAGGCCTCGCAGCATGCGGTGCGCATCGAGACGCTGACCAAGAGCCAGGCGGCCTCGCCGGCCTCCAACGAAGTCGCGATCGCAACCCTGGCGCAGGCCAAGGCGGAAGTCGCCGCCCGCACCGCCGACGTGTCGCGTGCGCGCCTCAACCTCGGCTACGCCACGATCCGCGCGCCGATCAGCGGCATCATCGGCGCAGCATTACTGAGCGAAGGCGTGCTCGTCGTGCAGAACGAAGCCCATGCGCTGGCGACGATCCAGCAGCTGAATTCCGTCTACGCCGACTTCACCCAGTCGGTGAACGATCTGAACCGGCTGCGTCGCGATTTCGAGCGCGGCGATCTCGACCGCATTTCAGAAGACGCGGCCAAGGTTCGCCTCGTGCTCGACGACGGCGCGGCCTATCCGTTGGCCGGCAAGCTGCTGTTCTCCGACGCCAAGGTCGATGCCGGCACGGGACAGGTCACGCTGCGCGGCGAGTTCAAGAATCCGAGCCGCGAACTGCTGCCCGGCATGTTCGTCCGCGTTCAGATCGAGCAGGGCCGCGACCCCGACGCTATCGTGGTGCCGCCGCAGGCGATCCAGCGCAATTCGTCCGGCGCCAGCGAAGTCTTTCTGGTGAAGGACGATAACCGCATCGTCGCGCAGCCGGTTCGTACCGGCGGTCTGGTGGACGGTCAGTGGCTGATCACCGAAGGGCTTAAGTCCGGCCAGCGCGTCGTGGTCGAAGGCTTCCAGAAGTTCGTCGCCGGCGATGCCGTCAAGGCCAGCAACTGGCGCGTGTCCGAACAGACCGGCCAGCCGCTCGACAAGTCAGCGGCCGCAAGCGTTCCAGAACAATCGCAGGTGCGGTGAGCGCGACTTAAGACACACGCCCTCTCCTTGCCGGGAGAGGGTTGGGGTGAGGGGTGTGTGAAATGCCCGGATTGAAGATCGGATCCCCCTCACCGCGAGCTGTGCTCGCTGCCTTCTCCCATTTGGAGAAGTGAAGACAACAAACGCTGATGCGCCTGCGCCGGTCCGAAGCAGAGTCTCAGAACCAGATTCGAGAAAGCGACGTCCATGCCCGCCTTTTTTATCGACCGCCCGATTTTCGCTTGGGTGGTTGCGCTCTTCATTTGTCTGGTCGGATTGATCTCGATTCCGCTCCTCGGGATTGCGCAGTATCCGATCATCGCGCCGCCGTCGATTTCGATCTCGACCAGCTATCCCGGCTCATCGCCCGAGGAACTGTACAACTCGACCACGCGGCTGATCGAGGAAGAGCTGAACGGTGCGTCCGGCATTCTCAATTTCGAATCCACCAGCGACTCGCTCGGCCAGGTCGAAATTATCGCCAACTTCGTTCCGGGCACCGATTCGAATCTCGCCTCCGTCGAAGTGCAGAACCGCATCAAGCGCGTCGAGGCACGCCTGCCGCGCGCCGTGATCCAGCAGGGCATCCTGGTGGAAGAAGCCTCCAGCGCGGTGCTGCAGATCATCACCCTGCAGTCCACCGACGGCAGCCTCGATGAGGTCGGCCTCGGCGACTTCATGATCCGCAACGTGCTCGGCGAAGTCCGCCGCATTCCCGGCGTCGGCCGCGCCACGCTGTATTCGACCGAGCGCTCGCTGCGCATCTGGGTCGATCCGACAAAACTTGTCGGTTACAACCTGACTGCCGACGATGTCACCCGCGCGATTCAGGCGCAGAACGCGCAGGTCGCCTCCGGCAGCGTCGGCGCGGAGCCGAGCAAAAAAGATCAGACGATTTCGGCGCTGATCCTGGTCAAGGGACAGCTCGGTTCGGCCGACGAATTCGGCGCCATCGTGCTGCGCGCCAATCCGGACGGCTCCACGGTTCGTTTGAGGGATGTCGCGCGGATCGAGATCGGCGGCATGGGCTATCAGTTCACCACGCGCCTGAACGGCAAGCCGAGCGCCGGCCTGTCGGTGCTGCTGTCGCCGACCGGCAACGCGCTGGCGACCGCAAGCGCGGTCGAAGACAAGATGAAGGAACTGTCGAAGTATTTCCCGGCCAACATCACCTACGACATTCCCTACAACATCACGCCGGTGGTCGAAGCGTCGATCTCCAAAGTCGTGACGACGCTGATCGAGGCCGTGGTCCTCGTCTTCATCGTGATGTTCCTGTTTCTGCAGAATTTCCGCTACACGCTGATCCCGACCATTGTGGTGCCGATCGCACTGCTCGGCACCTGCGCGACGCTCTATCTGTTCGGCTATTCGATCAACATGCTGACCATGTTCGGCATGGTGCTGGCGATCGGCATTCTGGTCGACGACGCCATCGTCGTGGTCGAAAACGTCGAACGCATCATGTCGGAGGAGGGACTCTCTCCAAAGGAAGCCACCCGCAAGGCGATGGCGCAGATCAACAGCGCTATCATCGGCATTACGTTGGTGCTGATCGCGGTGTTCGTGCCGATGGCGTTCTTCCCCGGCTCGGTCGGCATCATCTACCGCCAGTTCTCGGTGACCATGGTTGCCGCGATTTCCTTCTCGGCGCTGATGGCGCTGACGCTGACGCCGGCTTTGTGCGCGACATTGCTCAAGCCGGTGAAGGCGGGACATGCCCATGCGAAAACGGGCCTGTTCGGCTGGTTCAACAAACGGCTCGACCGGGCGAAGGACGGCTACGGCCGCGTTGTCGGCTGGTCGATCCAGCGCACCGGACGGCTGCTCGTGCTTTATGTCGTGTTGCTTGCGGGCCTCGTGTTCGGCTTCTCGCGTCTGCCCGGCGGCTTCCTGCCGGTGGACGATCAGGGCTTCATCACCGTGGACGTGCAAACGCCGTCGGAATCGTCGTTCAATCGTACCCAGGCCGCAGTAGAGAAGGTCGAGCAGTTCCTGAAGAATCGCTCGGGCGTCGATGAAGTGACGTTCCTCACCGGCTTCAGCTTCTTAGGGCAAGGCCAGAACACGGCACAGGCCTTCGTGACGCTGAAGGACTGGTCCGAACGCGGCCCGAACGATTCCGCCGCGGCCATTGTGGCGGACATCAACAACTCGCTGAAGTCGATCAAGGATGCCAAGATTTCCGCGCTGCAGCCGCCGCCGATCGACAACCTCGGCAACTCGTCGGGCTTCTCGTTCCGTCTGCAGGATCGTGGCCAGAAGGGTTACGCCGCGCTGATGAAGGCGAAGGATGATCTGCTCGCCGCGGCGAAGCAAAGCCCGGTGCTGCAGAACGTCTACGCCGAAGGCTTGCCGGAAGCGCCGCAGGTGCAGCTTATCATCGACCGCGAACAGGCGGCCGCGCAGGGCGTCACCTTCGCCGACATCAACAGCACGATCTCGACCAATCTCGGCTCGGCCTATGTCAACGACTTCCCGAACCGGGGCCGCATGCAGCGCGTGATCGTGCAGGCCGACAGCATCGGCCGCATGAACGCGCAGGACATCCTGTCGTATAACGTCAAGAACAGCCGCGGCAATCTGGTGCCGCTGTCGTCGTTCGCGGCTATCAAGTGGACCGTCGGCCCGACGCAGATCGTCGGCTTCAACTACTATCCGTCGGTGCGTATCTCGGGCGAGGCGAAGCCCGGCTTCACCTCGGGCGATGCGATTGCGGAGATGGAGCGGTTGACCGCGAAGCTGCCGCGCGGCTTCGGTTTCGAGTGGACCGGACAATCGCTGCAGGAAAAGCTGTCGGGCTCGCAGGCGCCGTTCCTGCTCGCGCTCTCGGCGCTGATCGTGTTCCTGTGTCTGGCCGCGCTTTATGAAAGCTGGACCATTCCGATCGCGGTGCTGATGACGGTGCCGCTCGGCATTCTCGGCGCGGTCATTGCGGCGATGTCGCGCAGCCTGTCGAACGACGTCTACTTCACGGTGGCGCTGATCACGATCATCGGCCTCGCGGCAAAGGACGCGATTCTGATCATCGAGTTCGCCAAGGATCTGCGCGCTAAAGGCACGCCGCTGATGCAGGCGACGATGGAAGCCTGCCACCTGCGCTTCCGGCCGATCCTGATGACGGGTCTGGCGTTCGTCTGCGGCGTGTTGCCGATGGTGATCGCCTCCGGCGCCGGTGCCAGGAGCCAGCAGGCGCTCGGCACCACGGTGATGGGCGGCATGATCGCGGTGGTCGTTCTGGCGCTGCTGTTCGTGCCGGTGTTCTTCGTCGCGGTGACGACGTTCTTCTCGACGAGCGAACGCGACGGTGAAGTGACACCCGCGTCCGGATCGAAGTGGGAGCGGCTGTCCGGCATGTTCCGGCGTCGGCGTCCGGCGCAGACGTCGGCATCGTAAAACTCCCTACACGTCGTCCCGGCCTGCGCCGGGACGACCAGAGAGTGATTACCCCTTCAATGGCCGCTGGAATGCACACAGCACCGCGCCCAGCGCCAGCGCGGCGGT
>JAZKDK010000035.1:0-3337 GCA_040387615.1 Pseudomonadota bacterium
AGCATAGGGCAGGCAAGCCACTACACTTGCCTGCCCTATCGCTGCTTTAGGAGGCCCTGTCAGCCGACAGAGGCTTGTTCGTCACGTCGAAGCGGTCGGCGTTCATGACCTTCACCCACGCCTTGACGAAGTCGCGCACAAACTTCTCTTCGTTCCCACGTTCGGCATATACTTCGGCGGTGGCGCGCAGTTGGCTATTGGACCCGAAGACAAGATCGGTCCGCGTCGCGCGCCATTTTTCTTTGCGGCCGCTGCGAGTATAGCCGATGAACTCCTCGTCGCTCGCCGTATCGATCAGATCCCAGAAGGTCTCGTTATCGAGCAGATTGACGAAGAAATCGTTGGTCAGCAGACCCTTGCGATCGGTAAACACGCCTTCAGACTTATTACCGTGGTTCGCGCCGAGCACGCGCAGGCCGCCAAGAAGCACAGTCATCTCAGGTGCCGAAAGGCCGAGAAGCGAGGCCTTATCGAGCAGCAGTTCTTCGGTCCTTACCGGCTGGTTAGTCTTGAGGTAATTCCTAAAACCATCGGCCTGCGGCTCCATCCAGACGAAGCTTTCAACCTCGGTCCAGTCCTGCGTTGCGTCACCGCGACCGCCGGTGAAAGGCACAGTCACGTCGAAGCCTGCGTCCTTCGCTGCCTTCTCGACCGCTACTGATCCGGCGAGTACGATTGCATCGGCAAGCGCCATCGACCCGCGCAATTCGTTGAGCTTTTCAAGCACTTTCGCGAGTTCGGCTGGTTCATTGATTTCCCAGTCCTTCTGCGGGGCGAGAGCAATGCGTGCACCATTGGCACCGCCGCGATGGTCCGACTTGCGGTATGTCGAAGCAGAGGCCCAAGCTGTCTTAACAAGTTGCGACACAGTCAGCCCGCTCGCGAGCACGGCCGACTTAAACGCCGCGGTGTCTGCGTCCGACGGCATCGTGCCTTCGGGCACAGGGTCCTGCCAGATCAGCGTCTCTTCCGGGACTTCAGGCCCAAGATACCGGATCTTCGGCCCCATGTCGCGGTGGCATAGCTTGAACCAAGCGCGCGCGAATGCATCGTCAAGCGCCGCCTGATCGTCGCGGAACCGCTCGGAGATCGCACGGAACTCCGGATCCATCTTCAGCGCCATGTCTGCGGTTGTCATCATCGTCGGTACGCGCTCCGCCGGATCGCGCGCGTCCGGGGCCATATCCTCCCGATCAGGATTGATCGGCTGCCACTGTTTGGCGCCCGCCGGGCTGGTCACCAGTTCATAATCATATTTGAAAAGTAGCCGGAAATAATCGCCGCCCCATTGTGTAGGGTTCGGCGTCCAAGCGCCTTCGATACCCGACGTCGTGATATGGCCCTTGCCGATCTCTTCATCGTCGGTCAGCCAGCCAAGGCCCTGCATGTGGACCGCCTCGGCCGCCGGATTCTTGCCGAAAGTTTCAGCAGGCTGGGCACCATGCGCCTTGCCGAAGGCGTGACCGCCCGCAGTCAGCGCCACTGTCTCCTCTGAATTCATCGCCATGCGCGAGAAGGTCGCACGCATGTCTCGAGCCGATTGCAGCGGATCGGGGTTGCCACCCGGACCTTCCGGATTGACGTAGATGAGGCCCATCTGGATTGCCGCCAACGGTCCTTCAAGCTCGGTCGCCTCGTCGGTGATGCGCGTCTTTGCGCCTTCGTTGACCCAGATTTCCTCCGCTCCCCAGAAGGTGTCGCCTTCGGACTGGAAAACATCCTTGCGGCCGCCGCCGAAGCCGAACACCGGGCCCCCCATGCTTTCGATCGCGACGTTGCCGGCAAGGATGAACAGGTCTGCCCAGCTGATATGCTTGCCGTATTTCTGCTTGATCGGCCACAACAGACGGCGAGCCTTGTCGAGATTGCCATTGTCGGGCCACGAGTTGAGCGGCTCAAACCGCTGCTGGCCGCTGCCTGCGCCGCCGCGGCCATCGGTCACACGATAGGTGCCCGCCGCGTGCCACGCCATGCGGATCATGAAGGGGCCGTAATGGCCATAATCGGCCGGCCACCAAGGCTTGCTGTCCGTCATTAGCGCGGTCAAATCAGCCTTGAGCATTGGATAATCGAGCTTGGTGAACGCCTCGGCATAATCGAAGTCCGGCCCCATCGGATCGGGCGACACACCGTGTTGATGCAGCATCTCGACCGGCAGCGCGTCGGGCCACCAATCCTTGTTCTGTCGACCCAGAAGCGAGCGAATCTTGACCTCACCGCCAGTACCCTTGCGCATTGGGCAACCCTCGCCGGGTTCTACATCTGCCATAATAAGCTCCTCTCCAACGCAACCGAGTCGATGACGTGCTAATTTGCTGCGTCGGTTTGTCTAACCAATTAAACTGATACTGGTCATTACCAAATCAGTTTAGGCGCTGCAGGCATCTTCGATCGCCTGGGCCAGCAAGGAAAAATCTTGAGCACGCGCGCTGTCTTTCGGCCATACCAGCGTGATGCGGCGTTCGGCTTCAGCGCCCAGTGCAAGTGCGACTATTTTCCGCCCGGCGAGCAACCCGGCATCGACTGCGAGTTTAGGCAAAAAAGTACTCCCAAGGCCCGCATCGACTAATTCGATCAGTGTATGAATCGAAGTCGCAACCACCACAGACTCGTGGCTGCGCGGCAGTCCGCATGCAGTCAGCCCGTGCTCCTTGAGGCAGTGCCCATCTTCGAGCATCAGCAACGTCCCAACGTCGGGCGGAACGGTTTCGTCGTGCCCCTCGCGCACGGCGAGCATCAGCGGATCCCACATCACGTGTGCTGCATCGACGTAGCCGCACTCGAACGGCAGCGCCAGCAGCACGCAGTCGAGCGTCCCGCGGTGCAGCGCCGCGCAAGCCGCCGCCGATGTCGTCTCGCGAATCGATATCGTCAGGGCCGGAAAGCGGGCGCGCACGTGAGGCAGCACGCGTGGTAGCACGAACGGAGCAATCGTTGGGATAATACCAAGATGTAGCGCCCCCGTCAGCGGTTGCACAGCAGCAGCGGCAAACTCGGTGAGAGCAAGGCTTGCCTGGACCAGGACCCGCGCCCGACTGACGAATGCTTCGCCTAAGTCGGTGAACCGGACCGTTCGCTTGGTGCGCTCAACTAGCGAGACGCCGACGAGCCGCTCGAGTTCTGCAATCCCAGCCGAGAATGTCGACTGCGCGACGCCGAGATTTGCGGCAGCGCGGCCGAAATGCCGCTGGGTGTCGAGCTCCACAAGATAGCTGAGCTGGCGCAGCGAAGGGGAAAAAGCAGTCATCAGCTTCTATTATCAGAGCGTCAGAGATGATGTCGCAAAATATTGCGTTGGGAGCGCTCGCGACTGGGTCAAGATATGTTTGGGCCCGAT
>JAZKDK010000036.1:0-44217 GCA_040387615.1 Pseudomonadota bacterium
CCGCGCTCGGCCTGCCGCGCGTGCCGAAGCGGATCGAGGTCTACGACAACAGCCATATCCAGGGCACCAACGCGGTCGGTGCGATGATCGTCGCGGGGCCGGAGGGTTTCCTCAAGAATCAATACCGCAAGTTCAACATCAAGTCGGAGGGGCTCGCGCCCGGCGACGACTACGGCATGATGCGCGAGGTGCTCGAACGTCGCTTCAAGCGCCTGATCGGTGCCGCAGCCGACGGCAAGAAGCCCGACAAGGAGAGCGACGACACGGTGCCGCAATGGCCCGATCTCGTCATCATCGACGGCGGCTTGGGTCAGCTCAACGCGGTGCGCGAAATCTTCACCGCCCTGAATCTGACGGATGTGTCGCTGATCGCGGTGGCTAAGGGGCCGGACCGCGACGCCGGACGCGAAACCCTGTTCATGCCGGACCGGCCGTCCATCAAGCTGGAGCCGCGCGATCCGGTGCTGTATTTCATCCAGCGGCTGCGTGACGAGGCGCATCGTTTCGTGATCGGGTCGCACCGCAAGCTGCGCAAGAAGGACATCCGCGAGGCGGGCCTGCAGGAAATCCCCGGCATCGGCCCGTCACGCAAACGTGCCCTTCTGCATCATTTCGGGACCCTGAAAGAGATCGAGCGGGCTTCGGTCGCCGATCTCGGCAAGGTTCCCGGCGTCAGTGCTGAAAGTGCTCGTAAAATCTTCGATTTCTTCCATCCCGGCAGCGGGTGAATGTCGCGCCGCTGCCCGCATTTTAGACTTGGCCGAAATGCGCCCATCGGGCTGTTGACGCGGGCACTTTCGCAGTATTGGTAAAGCCATGACCAGTGTCGCCGCCCCGAAGCCAGCGAAACGCTCGCTGTCTTTGCCCAATATCCTGACGTACTCCCGGATCGCCGCCATCCCGGTGGTGATCGGATGCATGTATGCGCAGTCCATCATGGGCGCGCCGCTGTGGCTGCGCTGGGTTGCGTTGTTCGTGTTCATCGCCGCGGCCATCACCGACTTCCTCGACGGCTATTATGCGCGGATCTGGGACCAGCAATCGTCGCTCGGTAAAATGCTGGACCCGATTGCGGACAAGCTGCTGGTGGCATCGTGCCTGCTGATGCTGGCGGCGGACGAAACCATTCGCGGCTGGTCGCTATGGGCGGCCATCGTCATCCTCTGCCGCGAGATTCTGGTGTCGGGCCTGCGCGAATATCTCGCCGTCATCCGCATCAGCGTGCCTGTGTCACAATTGGCGAAGTGGAAGACGACGGTGCAACTCGTCGCCATCGGCTTCCTGATTGCGGGTGAGGCGGGTGAAATGATCCTGCCGCCGACCGTCCTGATCGGCATCACGCTGTTGTGGATTTCGGCGATTCTCACCATCTACACCGGATGGGATTACCTCCGCGCGGGAATCCATCATCTGACCGAGGAAGACCGGTGAAGGTTCTCTATTTCGCTTGGGTGCGCGAACGTATCGGCAAGACCGAGGAAACGCTCGATCCGCCGGCGGATGTGCGTACAGTCGCGGACCTGATGCAGTGGCTGGTGGCGCGGGGCGAGGAATATGCCAATGCGTTTGCGTCGCCGCGCACCATCCGCGCCGCCATCGATCACACCCACGTCAAGCCCGACACCGCGATCGCAGGCGCCCGCGAGATCGCGTTCTTTCCGCCGATGACCGGCGGCTAACGCGCATGATCCGGACCCGAACGGCCGCGTTAGCGCAAAGTGGGCACCGGTTTTCCGATCAGATCATGCGCAAAACCGAAAAAGCTTTATGACGACGCCCGTCACCATCCGAATTCAGTCCGCTGACTTCGACATCGCCGCGGAAATCGCGGTGCTGACCAGGGCGCGCCACGATGTCGGCGCGGTGGTGAGCTTTTCAGGCATTTGCCGGGGCGGCGAGGGCAAGGACGCCATCGCGGCAATGACGCTGGAGCATTATCCGGGCATGGCCGAGGCCGAGATCGGGCGGCATGTGTCCGAGGCGACTGCGCGCTGGCCATTGACCGGCGTCACGGTCATCCACCGCTATGGCCGCGTCGTCCCGGGCGACAACATCGTGCTGGTGCTGACGGCCTCGGTTCATCGCGAGGCCGCGTTTCAGGCGGCGGAGTTTCTGATGGACTATCTCAAGACCAACGCGCCGTTCTGGAAATCCGAGGAACGCGCGGGTGGTGACTCTCCTTCAACAAGCTGGGTCGATGCGCAGGCCCATGACGACAACGCAGCGGCACGGTGGAAAAAATAATGGCGAAGAAAAAGAAGCCCACGGCCGTGAAGGCATCTGCAAAACGCGCCGGTGCGCGCGCCAACACGAAGAAAGTCCTGAAGCCTGCGGCCTCGCCCAAGGTTGCGGCGGGCGAGTTGCTGACGCTGCTCGATCTGATGCGCTACGGCGTCAGCCGTTTCGTCGAAGCCGACGTGGTGTTCGCGCATGGCACCACCGATCCGGTGGCGGAGGCGGCGTTTATCGTCTGCGAAGCGCTGCATCTGCATCCGGACCAGTTCGAGATGTTTGCGAATGCGCGGGTGACCTCGCATGAGGTGCGCAGGATTCTCGATCTGATCGAAAAGCGTATCGCCACCCGCAAGCCCGCCGCCTACCTCGTCAACAAGATCTACATGCGCGGGCTGCCGTTCTATGTCGACGAGCGGGTGATCGTGCCGCGCTCCTTCATCGGCGAACTTCTGGACTCGCACTTCAGCGGCGATCTTGAGGAGGAAGGCGGTTCGCTGATCGACGATCCGCTCAATGTCACCCGCGTGCTCGACCTTTGCACCGGTTCGGGGTGTCTGGCGATTCTCGCGTGTCAGAGTTTCCCCAATGCGACTGTGGACGCGGTGGACATTTCACCGGACGCGCTGGCGGTGGCCGCGCGCAACGTCGCCGATTACGGTCTCGAGGACCGCGTGTCGCTGTATCAGGGCGATCTGTTCGATGCGGTGAATGATGCGCGCTACGATCTCATCATCACCAATCCGCCTTATGTCGATGCCGAGGGTATGGCGGGGCTGCCGCGCGAGTGTTTGCACGAGCCGTCGATTGCGTTCGATGGCGGCGATGACGGTCTCGACATCGTGCGCAAAATTCTCGACGCGGCGAAAGATCACCTGACGCCCGATGGCGGCTTGCTGTGCGAGATCGGCCGCGGCCGCGACGTGCTGGGAGACGCCTATCCGAACCTGCCGTTATTGTGGCTCGACACCGAGGACTCCGACGGCGAGGTGTTCTGGCTTCCGGCAGAGGCGCTCTGATCCGCACTGACAGGGAGAGACCGCATGTCCGCTGAACGCTTTTTGTGTGAAGCGATCGGGCTGGCGCGCGACAACGTCCGCCGCGGTGGCCGCCCGTTCGGCGCGGTGCTGGTCAAGGACGGCAAGACGATCGCAACCGGCGTCAACGAGATCGCGGCGACCGGCGATCCCACCACACACGCCGAATTGCAGGCGATCCGCGCCGCGAGCCGTGCGCTCGGTTCGCCGCGGCTTGATGGTTGCGCGATCTATGCCAGCGGCCATCCGTGTCCGATGTGCCTTGCGGCGATGCATCTTACCGGCATCACCGAAGTGACTTACGCCTATTCCAACGAGGATGGTGAGCCTTACGGCCTGTCGACGGCGGCAATTTACGCGCAACTGGCGCGGCCGCTGCCTGCGCAGTCCTTGAAGATTGCCTATCTCCCCGTTCGTCCGGACGGGGAAGAAGATCTCTACAAGATGTGGAAGACTGCCGCCCGATAGGCCCGGTCGCGTAGGACGGGCGAGGCCCGTGCGGCCTCGCCCGTGATAACTTACTTCTTTGCGTGCTCTGCCTGATCCCAAGCGAACTGCAAACCTGCGGTGCCGCCCAGTTCGATATTGATGTCGAGGAATGCTGGCACGGTGTCGGTGCGTTTCCAGTCGCGCTGAAGTTCGCAGAGCAGTTGCACGAGCGTGATCATCTTGCCGCCGGCCTGTTCGATCCGGCGCAACGCCATATCGTGCGAGACGACCGACGTGCCGCCGACTGCATCGACCACGACATAGACTTCGTATCCTTCCTTGAGCGCGTCGAGCGCGGGGAAGGTCAGGCACGCCTCGGTCCATAGCGCCGTCATGATCAGTTTCTTGCGGCCGGTGGCCTTCACCGCCTTGAGGAATTCGACGTCTTCCCAGGAATTGATCGTGGTGCGGTCATAGGTGGGATAGTCCGCCAGCACCTTCTGGAGTTGCGAGATCGGCGGCTTGTTGAGGCCGGTCTTCACGTTGACCGTGGAGTGGACGATAGGAAGGCCGTAGGCTACGGCGGTCTTCGCGGTGCCGACGATGTTCTTGACCAGCGCGGGGCGGTCCATCGAGGCGATCGAGTTCACCTGAACCGGCTGATAGTCGATGACGATGAATGCTGCATTCTGGGGCGTGAGCAGATGATCCTTGAGCGGATCGCGGATGGCTTCGCTGGTCATGATGATTCCTTCCTTCTTTCTAACACTCGCAAAGGTTCCGTGCGCAGGCCACGCCTCCGCCGGTCGGGCAGGGCGAGCGCTCTGCCCCGATGTGGAATTTTCTGAGAAGGACTCCGGCCTGGTCAGTCAGGCCGGAGTCGGTAGTTTTGGGTTGGCTTATGCTTGCGCAATTGCGCCGAAACGACCTGCATTGAAGTCGTCGATCGCCTGACGGATTTCCGCCTCGCTGTTCATGACGAACGGACCATGTCCGACGATCGGCTCATCGATCGGCTCGCCTGTGAGCACCAGCACGATCGCATCGCTGCTTGCATCGATGGTAGCGCTGCTGCCGTTGCGATCAAGCAGCACCATTTCCGCTTCGCCCGCGTCCTGCGTGCCGTTGACCGTGATCCGGCCGGAGACAACGACGAGCATGGTCGTGTGGCCCTCGGGAAGATCGAGGGTGACGGCCGCATCGCGGTTCAGCCTCACGTCCCACAGGTTGATCGGCGTGAAAGTCCGCGCCGGTCCCTTGCGGCCGTTGAAGGCGCCCGCAATCACGCGCACCCGCCCCGCGTCGCCCGGCAGATCGGCCACAGGAATGTCGCCGTCGGTGATCGTCTGATAGCCGGGCTGGCTCATCTTGTCCTTCGCGGGGAGATTCACCCAAAGCTGCATCATGCGAAACGGCCCGCCGCTGCGCATGAAACCGCGCGAGTGAAACTCCTCGTGCAGAATTCCTCCGGCCGCCGTCATCCACTGGACATCGCCGGGGCCGATCACGCCGCCCTTGCCGGTCGAGTCCCGATGCTCGACTTCGCCATCGTAGACAATCGTCACGGTCTCAAAGCCGCGATGCGGATGCTGTCCGACGCCGCGCGGCTTGGCCGCGGGATCGAAGTAGTGTGGTCCGGCCTGATCGAGCAGCAGGAACGGGCTCGCATGCTGGCCGAGCGTGTCATAGGAAAACAGCGAGCGGACAGGAAAGCCGTCACCGACCCAGTGCATGTTGGGATTGCTGTAAACGCCGAGAACCTTCTTCATCTCAGATCTCCTTGAAGCATCGGGGCGATCCCCAATTGCTGATGAGAAGGTTGTATTCTTCGGACGATATCGCAGAAAGATTGTAAATGGGCACGCTGCGTCCTATAAATAGGACAATGCAGGACCTCAACGATCTCTACTATTTCGTCCAGGTGGTGGACCGTGGCGGCTTCGCTGCCGCCGGCCGTGCGCTCGGGATGCAGAAGTCCAAACTCAGCCGCCGGATTGCGCTGCTTGAAGAACGGCTCGGCGTTCGGCTGATCCAGCGCTCCACGCGGCGTTTCTCGGTCACCGAGATCGGGCAGGAATATTACGAGCGTTGTGTCGCGGTGCTGGTTGAAGCGGAAGCCGCACAGTCGGTGATAGAGCGCGTGCGTTCGGAACCGCAGGGCGTGATCCGCGTGGCCTGTCCGACTGCGTTGCTCAATTTTCAGTTCGGCGAACTGATCGCCCGATTCATGATCGAGAACCCACGCGTCGAGGTGCATCTCGAGAGCACCAACCGGCGGGTGGATGTGATCGGCGAGGGATTCGATGTGGTGATCCGGGTCCGCTTTCCGCCGCTCGAGCACTCCGAACTGGTGATGCGGCGGCTCGACGAAAGCACGCAATGTCTTGTCGCCAGTCCGTCATTGCTTGAAGGCCGAAAGCATCCCGAGGGTCCGGCTGATCTTCACGGCTGGCCAAGTCTCGATCTGGGGCCAGCTCATCGTGAGCATAGCTGGTCGCTCGAACAGTCCGACGGCAAAACGGCCATTGTTCCGCATGCGCCCCGGCTCGTGACCGACGACATGGCCGCGTTGCGCGAGGCCGCGATCAAGGGCGTCGGCATCGTGCAACTGCCGACAATGATGGTCTGGCAGGATGTTCAGGCGGGACGGCTCACTCACGTCCTGCCGCAATGGATTCCCAAGAGCGGCATCATTCACGCCGTCTTCCCGTCGCGCCGCGGACTGCTTCCGTCCGTGCGCGCGCTGGTGGATTTCATGGTGAGCGAATGTGGCGCGCGGCGCCGCGCGATCAGTGCGTGAAGAAGGGGGAGCGGCGGAATAATTCCGCCGCCGCTCACAGGACCTTTCTGATCCAGTTGTGCGCGTCGGCCGCGCGGCCGTACTGGATGTCGACCAGCTTCTTGCGCAGCCCCATCGCGACCGGGCCGGCGGCGCCGCCATTGATCGTGAAATCGCCGCTCGCGGAGCGCACCTTGCCGATCGGCGAGATGACAGCGGCCGTGCCGCAGGCGAAGGCCTCTTCCAGCTTGCCGCTGGCAGCATCCGCGCGCCACTGGTCGATGGTGTAGGTTTCCTCGCGCACGCGCGTTCCGGCTTCCTTCGCGAGCGCGATGATCGAATCCCGGGTGATGCCCGGCAGGATCGTGCCCAGCGGCGGCGTCAGCAGTGAACCGTCGTCGAACGCAAAGAAAACGTTCATGCCGCCGAGTTCCTCGATGTAGCGGCGCTCGATCGCATCGAGGAAAACCACCTGATCGCAGCCGTGATCGATGGCCTCGGCCTGCGCGCGCAGGCTCGCGGCGTAGTTGCCGCCGCATTTGACGGCGCCGGTGCCGCCGATCGCGGCGCGCGTGTAGTTCTCCGACACCCAGATCGAGACCGGCGCAGGTCCGCCCTTGAAATACGATCCGACCGGCGATGCGATAACGGCGAAGATGTATTCCGAGGACGGCTTCACGCCGAGGAAAACCTCGTTGGCGATCATGAAGGGCCGCAGATAGAGACTGCCCTCGCCACCGGGAATCCAGTCGCGGTCGATCCGCACGAGTTGCTCGACCGCCTCGATGAACACAGGCTCGGGCAACGGCGCCATGGCCATCCGCTCGGCGGAATTCCGGAAGCGGCGGGCATTGGCGTCGGGACGGAACAGGTTCACGCCGCCGTCGTCGCGCTTGTAGGCCTTGAGGCCTTCGAAGATCTCTTGAGCGTAGTGCAGGACGGCTGTGGCTGGATCGAGCGCGAAATTCGCGCGGGATTCGACGCG
Organism: Pseudomonadota bacterium; assembly: GCA_040387615.1. Taxonomy (GTDB): domain Bacteria; phylum Pseudomonadota; class Alphaproteobacteria; order Rhizobiales; family Xanthobacteraceae; genus Afipia. Next base: position 7,463 of record JAZKDK010000036.1, read on the forward strand.
CGCGCCGTGCCAGCCCTTCCCTTGGCTGTAGCGGACCACAGCCATGTGATCGGTGAAAATCCGCCCGAAGCCGGGATCAACGAGCTTCGCTGTGCGCTCCTTCTCGGATGTCGGATTCGCCGCGGCCTGCGTCTCGAATTCCAGCACCATCGCGCCATCGATTTTGTCGAACGAAACTCCCATCGCTTTTCTCCAGATCGGCCGGTCCAGTTTTCAGGAGCCGGCAGGCGCTCGTTCGTTTGTCGAGAGCGGTTAAGTCCAGTATGTTTCGTGGAATGTCGACCGACAATCGCACGGCGAAAAATTCGCTTCTTTTCCGGCCTAAGTTTTCAGGTACTCCGGGAGCCCGGTAACGGCGAAATATCCGAATATTTCGTGAAGCTTGGTCTTTTTGTAATATTGAACCCAAGATATGTCAATATGCCTGACGTAAATTTCAAAGCGCAGGGTGCAGGACAGCCTCCCGCCAAAGAGGGAACTGTCGGCGGATCGCTGCGCGGCGACCAGCGCTGGGACATCATCGAGCTGTTGTTTTTTGCGTATCGGGACTTCGTCGGCGACGCCGATCATGTGCTGGAAGAGTTCGGTTTTGGCCGCGCCCATCACCGCGTGGTGCATTTCGTGACCCGCTATCCGGGCCTCAAGGTCGCGGACCTGCTGGATGTGCTGCGGATCACCAAGCAGTCGCTGGGGCGTGTTCTGAAACAGCTGCTCGATGAGGGCTATATCGTCCAGAAGGCCGGCGACAACGACCGGCGTCAGCGTCTTCTTTTTGCCACCCCCAAGGGCGAGGCCCTTGTGGTGAAACTGGCCGGACTGCAGACCGCGCGCATCAACCGCGCACTTGAGGCGATCAGCCCGGAGGGGGCCGATGGCACGCGCCAGTTTCTGCTCGGGATGATCGACCACACCGATCCCGACAAGGTGCTGGAGGAAATCCTCCGAAGCGGCCGCAAGACGGCGAAGGATTCAAGGTGATCGACATCGCAACACCGGAGCGAACCCGCCAGCAGCTGGCCGACGACGCGCCGCATCTGCTGCTGGTCGATGACGACCGCCGAATTCGCGATCTGCTATCGCGCTTCCTCGGCAACGAGGGCTATCGCGTCACCACCGCCAAGAGCGCGGCGGATGCGCGCGCCAAGCTGACCGGCCTGCATTTCGACCTGTTGATTCTCGACGTGATGATGCCCGGCGAAACCGGGTTCGATCTCGCGCGCTCGATCCGAGTCTCCTCCGCGGTACCGATCATCATGCTGACCGCGCGGCACGAAGCCGAAAGCCGCATCGAAGGCTTGCAGATCGGCGCCGACGATTACGTCGCCAAGCCGTTCGAGCCGCGCGAACTGGTGTTGCGGATCGCCAATATCCTCAAGCGCGCCGCACCGGTGGTGGCACCTGCAATCGAATCGGTCGCGTTTGGGCCATACGTCTATCATCTCGAGCGCGGCGAACTGCGCGACGGCGACAAGATCATCCATCTGACCGACCGCGAGCGCGACATGCTGCGCATACTCTCGGCGACGCCGGGCGAAACCGTGCCGCGCGGCGCGCTGACCGGCGGCGACGGCAGCGCCAACGAGCGCGCGGTCGACGTGCAGATCAACCGGCTGCGGCGCAAGATCGAGCGCGATCCCGCCAACCCGCTGTTCCTGCAAGCTGTACGCGGCATCGGCTATCGCCTCGTGGCGTCGCCGTGACCGGGCCGGACGCGCCATCATGAGCACGCTCGACACCGGCCTAACATTTATCCGCACCGCGTCGCGGCGCGTCTCCAGCGCCAGCGAATGGCTCGGGCGCTGGTTCAAGGAACTGATGCCGAAAGGGCTCTATGCCCGCGCGCTGCTCATCATCATCGTGCCGATGGTCATCCTGCAGTCGGTGGTCGCCTTCGTGTTCATGGAGCGGCACTGGAACACGGTGACGCGGCGTCTGTCCGCCGCCGTGGTGCAGGACATCTCCGCGCTGATCGACGTCTACAGATCCTTCCCGCAGGACAAGGACCGCACGCAGATCAAGCGGATCGCGCAGCAACGTCTCGGATTGGTGGTGGACTTCTTGCCCGTCAACGACATGCCGGCGCCGGGGCCGAAGCCGTTCTTCTCGCTGCTCGACCAGACCCTGTCGGTGCAGCTCAGCCGCCAGATTGCGCGGCCGTTCTGGATCGACACGGTCGGCCGGTCGTCGCTGGTGGAAATCCGCATCAAGCTCGACGACACGGTGATGCGTATCTTCGCGCAGCGAAGCGCGGCCTATGCGTCGAATTCGGAAATCTTCATCTTCTGGATGCTGGGTACCTCGTCGATCCTGCTGATCGTGGCGGTGCTGTTCCTGCGCAACCAGATCAAGCCGATCCTGCGGCTGGCGGACGCCGCGGAAAGTTTCGGCAAGGGCCGCGAGGTGCCGGATTTCCGTCCGCGCGGCGCGCGCGAGGTTCGCCGCGCGGCGCTCGCCTTCATGGAAATGAAATCCCGCGTCGAGCGCAGCATCGAGCAGCGCACCGCGATGCTGGCTGGCGTCAGTCATGACCTGCGCACCATCCTGACGCGCTTCAAGCTGGAGATGGCGCTGATCGGCGATAGCCCCGAAGTCGAGGGCATGCGCAAGGACGTCGACGAGATGAGCGGCATGCTGGAGGCCTATCTGTCCTTCGCGCGCGGCGACAGCGGCGAGCAGGCGCAGCCGACTGACATGGAGCGGGCGCTGGAGGAATTGCGCAGCGACGCCGAGCGCCACGGTCATGCGGCGACGGTGGTCTTTCATGGCCTGCCGGTGGTGATCGTGAAGCCCGCGGCGTTCAAGCGCTGTATCGCGAACCTTGTGTCGAACGCAGGGCGTCATGCCAATGCCATCGCGATCACCGGCCATCGCGATCACCGCTATCTGACCGTGACCGTGGACGACGACGGTCCGGGCATTCCGCTCGATATGCGCGAGGAAGTGTTCAAGCCGTTCCTGCGGCTCGACGATGCCCGCAATCAGGATGAAGGCGGCACGGGTCTCGGTCTGGCCATCGCCCGCGACATCGCGCGCTCGCATGGCGGCGACATTACGCTCGGCGATAGCCCGTTGGGCGGGCTGCGTGCGACCGTGCGCGTGCCGGTGTAGGCTCGCGGGCTGACTGTAGCGGACGCCTCAGCATATTCAATTGTCATCACCGGGCTTGACCCGGTGATCCATCGAAACTCAAAAATTGCTTGAAAAAATGGATGCCGGGTCAAGCCCGGCAATGACAAGCATGTGTTGAAACAAACTTGCTCTACTTCGCCAGTTCCTTCGACCGCTTCGTCGCGGCTGCAATCGCGCGGGTCAGCAGCGGCTGAAAGCCGCCCGGTCCCATGAGAACGTCCAGCGCCGCCGCCGTCGTGCCGCCGGGCGACGTCACATTCTGGCGCAAGGTCGCGCTGTCGAGATCCGAGCGATGCAGCAGTTCGCCAGAACCCGCGACGGTTTCGCGGGCGAGTTTGGTCGCAAGTGCTTCGGGCAATCCGGCTGCCACGCCGGCGCGCGCCAGTTCTTCGGCGAGCAGGAATACATAGGCCGGGCCGGAGCCTGAGACAGCGGTGACCGCATCCATCAGCGCTTCATCGTCGACCCATTCGACACTACCGGTGGCGCGCAGCAGCGCATCGGCGACCGCGCACTGATCCGGGGTCACGCCGTTGGCTGGGACTGCAACCGTAATGCCGCGTCCGATGGCGGCGGGTGTGTTGGGCATGGCGCGGATCACCTTGCCGCCGCAGATTTCGGTGAGGCCCGCGATGGTCGTCCCCGCCATGATCGAGACCACGAGCGTCGATGCGCCGACCATCGGCCGCAGCTGAGGTCCGGCATCACGAAACATCTGCGGCTTCACCGCCAGCACCAGCACATCGGCTGTGCCGATGCTCTTTGTTTCCGGATTGAGTTGCACGCCGCGCGCCGCGAAGCCTCGCGTCTCGTCGGAAGGATGCGGTTCGATGACGACAACCTGTTCGGCGTCGAGCCCCTGCGCCAGCCAGCCGGACAGCATCGCGCTGCCCATCTTGCCCGCGCCCGCGAGCACGAGGGAGCCCTGGAAATTCTTCAGCGCGTCGGAGGAAGTGGTCATCGCGAATGTCCCGGTATGATCATGGTGAGACCATATCACCGGGACAGTCGTGAATGTCTAGGTTACGCCTCGCCGGCGGTATCGAACATCGCGGCCGTCATGGCCTCCGCAGCGGTCTTGCCGGCCCAGACCACGAATTGCAGCGCCGGATAGTAGCGCTCGCAGGCATGCAGCGCGCCTTCCAGCATCAGCTCGCATTGTGCGGGCGACGCGGTCATGCCGCCGGGCAGGATCAGCGCCTGCCGGTACATGATCGACCCGGTGGTGAGCCAGACGTCGAAATGACCGATCCACAGTTGCTCGTTGATCGCAGCGATCAGGCGCTGCACTTCGCTGCGCCGCGCCTCGGGGATTTTTATGTCGAAGGCGCAGGCCAGATGCAGCGCGTCGATGTCGCCCATCCAGGTGAAGGACAGTTGATAATCGGTCCACTGTCCCTGCGTCAGGATCGTGATCTCGTCCTGACCCGATCGTTCGAACGACCAGTCATTCGTCGACGCAATTTCTTCGACCACCGACAGCGGGCTGTTTCGCGAATCCGTGATGATGTCCAGATGGGACATGCTGCCTTCACCCTGAGTTGACGTGGGATGTGAAACGCTGAACGAAACGCAAAGAACGAGCGAGGACTGTCGCTGCAAGTTCTCCGTTTACGATCATGACGGCCCGGGTTCGGATCGTGCGCCGCAACGGCAACCTTGTATCAAGATTGATCGGTGATTTGCGGAATCTGCGCAACGCCGTGCCGAATCCCGTCCACAGGCAAAGGGTTAATTTCGTCAGTCTTCAACAGGAAGCGGCGTGCGCGAGGATGGAAAGCAGGTTTGCGTCGGCCCGCGCGTCAATTCGTGAGTCCGCGCATGCGCTTACACGGCATCGCTTCGCGTTTCGGCGCTCACGCGCGTGAGAACAAAACGGAATCGGATTCGCGGCAGGCGAGTCGCGCAGGTCTGTTGCGCGTGCAGGTCGAGGAAAAAATATTTTTGAGAATTGAGCCGTTCAGTCGAACAGGCTCGACACCGACTCTTCGGATGCGGTGCGGCCGATAGCTTCGCCGATCAGCGAGGCGATCGACAGGACACGGATGTTCGGGGCCTTGCGCATGGCGTCGGTCGGCTGGATCGAGTCGGTGATGACCAGTTCCTTGAGCCGCGACGAGGTGATGCGCGCGACAGCGCCGCCGGAGAGCACGCCGTGGGTGATGTAGGCGTAGACATCCTTGGCGCCGTTGGCGAGCAGGGCGTCGGCCGCGTTCACCAGCGTGCCGCCGGAGTCGACGATGTCGTCGACCAGAATACAGGTGTAGCCGGCGACATCGCCGATCACGTTCATGACTTCGGATTCACCGGCGCGTTCGCGGCGCTTGTCGATGATCGCCAGCGGCGCGTTGATGCGCTTCGCCAGGCCACGGGCGCGGACCACGCCGCCGACGTCCGGCGACACCACCATCACGTTGGCGAGGTCGAATCTTTCCTTGATGTCCTTCACCATCACCGGCGACGCATAGAGATTGTCGGTCGGGATATCGAAGAAGCCCTGAATCTGCCCGGCATGAAGATCGAGCGTCATCACGCGGTCGGCGCCGGCATGGGTGATCAGGTTGGACACCAGCTTGGCGGAAATGGGGGAGCGCGAGCCGACTTTGCGGTCCTGGCGGGCATAGCCGAAATAGGGGATCACGGCGGTGATGCGGCGCGCGGAGGCGCGGCGCAGCGCATCGGTGATGATGAGCAGTTCCATCAAGTGGTCGTTGGCGGGGTACGACGTCGACTGGATGATGAACACATCCGAGCCGCGTACGTTCTCGAGGATCTCGACAAAGATCTCATTGTCGGCGAAGCGCCGCACGCTCGCCTTTGCCAGCGGCAGGTTGAGAACCGACGAAATCTGCGCGGCCAATTCGGGGTTCGAATTGCCGGCCACAAGTTTGATGGAGCCGTTTTTCGCTGTAATCGCAGCTTCTCCTCGTGATGTGGGGGAAACGCTTTTCAACATATCAACAGCCTATGGAACCGGGTGATCCAGCTTTTCGCAGGCGCGTGATAACAAGGACCGAACAAGGCTGGCAATACAAAGCCAAGGGTTCGAGTACGTTTTCCTGCAAAAACCGGCCGCCGGTGGCCCATGCATCCCTAATGGGCGCTGAAGGCCAGCGTCTGCATTTGTCCGGGGGCCGATTCAGGCCGATTCTCGTCCATCTGGGCAATCGCGGGGCCTGATCGCGCCGGGGCAGGGGAATCCGGTGCGGGACCGGCTCCGCTGATCAGACCATTCAGGCCGCTCAGTCCCGCCAGTGCGATCCGGCGCATCAACTGGTCGTCCGCCATGGCCCAGGCGTCGCGGCCGCCTTTGCCGCCCGGTTCTTCGCCGCTGAGGCGGACGGCGCGTTCCTGATCCCGGTCATAGACGTCCCAGACCCAGGCGATGGTGGTCTTTCCGCGCCGGACCTGCGCCGACAGGTAGCTGCGGACCCGATACGAGGCCTGCGCCTCGCGGGAGACGATGGTGAAACTGCGGGCGGTGGATTCGGTTTCGAGCGCGCGCACCAGCCGGTTGAACACCTGCGGCGGCGGGCCGTCCACGGATTCGAAGGCCACGGTGGGGCCAAAGCTCCCGGTGGTCGCAATCGGGCCGGAGCCGTTGGTGGTGCATGCCGCCGTCAGGCTCAGCAGGACAAGCAACGGGGGTACCCGCGCAACCCGCAGTGCCGCCGAAGTGATTGTTTGCCCTTTGAAATCCATGCCCGCCCCGATTTCGTCGCCGGCGGGGTTGTGCCCTGCGCGGCGGGGTTCGGTCCAGCGATATCGTTAATGAGCGTTAACGTCTAGGGCAGGCCGTGGGCAGGGTTTGCAAACCGCGACCACGGGCCACGGCATTTGAGCCAAATCCGAGCTGCTATCCGTCCAGCACGATGGCGTGGATGTTGCGGCCGTAATCCGGTTCCTTGCGGTGGGTGGTGCGGCGGTAGCTGAAAAACCGCTCGTCCGCATAGGTGTCGACGCCGACATCGTCGATCATCAGGATGCCGGCACGCTCCAGCCGAAACCGGATGTATCCGGCAAGGTCGAACATGGAATGATCCGCGCGCGTTGACGGCACGAAGAAGCGCGCATTGCCCGGCACGCCATCCGAAAAGCGCGCAACGAATTCCGCGCCGACCTCGTAGCTCTGTTGCCTGATCAGGGGGCCGATGGCGGCGATGATACCGCTGCGCGATGCGCCGAGGCCTTCCATCGCGGCAATCGTGTTCTCGAGCACGCCGCCGATCGCGCCCTTCCAGCCGGAATGCGCCGCGCCGATCACCCGCGCCTGCGGATCGACAAACAGGATCGGTCCGCAATCCGCCGCGGTGACGCCGAGTGCGAGCCCCGGCACGTTGGTGACGATGGCATCGGCGCGCGGGCGGGTCTGCGTGTCCCACGGCGTGGTGGCGACCGCCACATCGGGCGAGTGAATCTGGAACACGGTGAGGAACTGCGAAGGTGCGACGCCGAGATGCTCGGCCATGCGCCGGCGATTTTCGATGACATGCAACGGATCGTCATTCGAACCGATGCCGCCGTTGAGACTCTCATAGATGCCGTTTGAGACGCCGCCCTCACGCGAAAAGAAGGCGTGGCGCAGGCCTGGCACAGCCGACAGCAGGGACGACGAAAACGTCATGATTTGGCGTCCTGATCGGACAGCGCCGCCAGCGTCCTGATCGCGGGATGCGAGATGCCGAGCACCTTGAACAGCGAGCCCATGCCTTCGGGGCTCGGGCCAGTGAGACGGGCGAGGCCAGCGGTAATCAGCTTCTGGCCGTCCTCCGTCGCGTTCTTCATCAGCGCCTGCGCGCGGGTCTCGATGCCGAGGTTTTTGAGGAAGGCGCCTTGCTCGACCGGACCATGCGCGCGCGCGCCGACATCTTCGGCCGCGCGGGCCAGCGCCTGAAAATCCACGTGCGCCGTGAGATCGGCGAGGCCGGCATTGCGCAGCGGGTTGGTGTAGTTGTGCCGCGCCACGGCCTGGAAAGTATCACCGGCGTCGCTGCGCAAATGGCCGTAGTCGATAATCAACGCCGCACCGCCCTGATCCCGCACGCGGCGCGCGAGGGTGATGACCTCGTTGTCCGGACGCCACTCAAAGATCGCGCCGACCGGCGCGGCGCGCGCCAGCGGCGGCAGCAGCACCTCGAAACGCGGCATTGGGTTCGGGGCGGTGCCGAAGGCGAGGATATCGTCATCGATTTCGATGGTGCGTTCGTGCCATCCGGTTTCCTTCCGCACCGCCTGATGGATCGGCAGCGCATCGAAGAACTCGTTGGCGAGAATGATCGCAGGGCCTTCCGGAATATCCTCGATCCGGTCGTACCATTCCACATAGGCTGCGTCGGCGAGCTTGTCGTGCTGCTTGTCGCGCAGCGTCGGGCTCGCCTCGACCAGATGCACGCTGATGGCATCATGGAAGGCCGGCAGAATCCGCACCGCGCGCAGCGCGTCCGCCATCATGGTGCCGCGGCCCGGCCCGAGTTCGATGAACTTGACCTCCTGCGGCATGCCCATCGCGTTCCAGACCGACGCCGCCCACAGGCCGATCAGCTCGCCGAACATCTGGCTGACTTCCGGGGCTGTGATGAAATCGCCGTCGCGGCCGAGCGGATCGCGCTTGAGATAGTAGCCGTACTCGGGATGCGTCAGGCAGATCTGCATGTACCGCGACACCGGCATCGGGCCGCTTGCGGCGATCTGCTTCCGGATCAGGGTTTCAAGCGGGGAGTAATCGGACACGGTGATCTTTCAGGGCAATGGGAATCGTCAATTCAATAGCATCTTACATTATGACTTAATGACTTACGTTATTACGCCTTGGCCGGGTTTGCATCCGCCGTTCGCGGCCCCCGCCGCCAAGCGGCTGCGATGAAGGCAAGGCCGGCAATGATCATCGGAACCGACAGGATCATCCCCATCGTCAGTCCGCCCCAGAGAAATCCCAGTTGCGGATCGGGCTCGCGGAAAAACTCGCTGATGATGCGCGCCACGCCGTAGAGCGCGGCGAACGCCCCGATGATCAGGCCGGGGCGCTTCAGCGCGCCGGCGCGGATCATCATCGCCAATACGATAAAGAGCACCACGCCTTCGAGGCCTGCCTCATAAAGCTGGCTCGGGTGACGCGGCAGCGGGCCGCCGTTGGGGAAGACCATCCGCCATGGAACGCTCGCGTCCGCTGTGCGGCCCCACAACTCGCTGTTGATGAAATTCGCCAGCCGCCCCAGCAGCAGGCCGATCGGGCCGACAGCACAGGTGACGTCGCCGAGCGATAGCACCGAGATCTTGCGCTTCCAGCCGAACAGCAACACCGCGATCACGCAGCCCATGAACCCGCCGTGGAACGACATGCCGCCGGTCCACAGCTTGAAGATTTCGGTGGGGTGCTGCGTGAAGAAGCCGAAATTGTAGAACAGCACATAGCCGGTGCGGCCCCCGAGGATAATGCCGAGCGTCACCCACAGAATGAAATCGTCGAAGTCCAGCACGGTGAACGGCGCCTTGCCGCCCCACAGCCGCTCGCTGCGGATGATCTTCCGCGCATACAGCCAGCCCAGCACGATGCCGCCGATATAGGCCAGCGCGTACCAGCGGATCGCGATCGGCCCGATGGCGATGGCAATGGGGTCGAAGACGGGGAACGCGATGGTCAGAAACATGAGTGGGCGATGTCCGGCGGGGTTCGCGAATTCTAGTGTCCTGAATCCGAAGTTCGCTTCATTTTGCAGCGCTTTCCGTAGCGAACTTCGGATTCAAAAGGACACTAGGAAATATGATTCTAGTGTGGTTTTGGATCGCAAGTCCGCAAACGAAGTCGCTGTAGGAATGATGCGGACTTGCGATCCACCACACTAGCGTCTATCGCGAAAAGTATCCCCGGTTTGCGACAAGAATGCGCGTTTAACAATTCACGTGTTTCTTACATCTTGCGTCCCGGCAACGCCATCACCATTGTCTGAACACATTAACTGCGGTAATCGGCCCTTCGGAGTTTCATGATGACCCAGACCAGCAACCGTTTTTTCGACGAGATCGCGCGCCTGATGAATGATGCCGCGGGCGCCGCCTCGGGCGTGAAGCGCGAGATTGAAACCGTCGTGCGCAGCCAGGCCGAGCGCATCCTGCGCGACCTCGATCTCGTCAAGCGCGAGGAATTCGAGGCGGTGAAGGATATGGCCCGTCTGGCGCGTGAGGAGAACGAGGCGCTGAAGACGCGCATCGCCGCGCTGGAGAAGAAACTCGGTCCTGTCGCCGAGACCTGAGGCTGGTGGCGTCACGCGTATTGCGCGATGCCGTTGCCGAACGACCAGTTTTCCTTCGCGACTTCCACAAGATTAATGAACACGTCCTCGCGGCGGATGTTCAGTTGCGCATGCAGATCGTCGGCGATGCGCTTGTAGAAGGCCTTCTTCATATCCACCGTGCGCCCGCCGTTCAGCGTGATCTGAACGAAGACGATGTCCTTGCTGTATTCGATGCCGAGATAGCTTTTGGGAAAATTCAGTTCTTCCGGTGCGTGCTCGGTGATGACCTGAAATTTGTCGTCAGCGGGGACGTTGATGGTCTCGATCATCGCCGTGTAGATGATCTCGCCGATCGCCTTGCGGTGCTCGGCTGACTTTCCCTTTGCGAGATCGATGCGTACGAGTGGCATGAGGCTTACTCCTTTATCGTGAACGATAAATCGCGCCTGGCGGGTGGCGTCAGGCTTTCTTGCGCTTGCTGGGCTCGATAGTTGGCTCTTCAGGTTCGGTTGCGCCCGAGAGCGCCTGAAGCTTTTCAAGCGTGTCGATCAGCGGATCGCCCTTGCGGGCTGCGAAGATTTCTTTAGCGGAGGCCAGGATCTGGTCCTGCGCGACCTGCCAGCTCGGCGCCGCAGCGTCGATCTTCCTCGCTCCGGAACTGCTCAGGCGAATCTTTTTTTCGCGGCCGTCGTCGGTGCCCTGAAAGCTGACCCAGCCAGCGGCCGCCAGAACCTTTACGTTGCGGGAAATGGTGGTGGTGTCGAGGACGACCTCTTCGGCGAGTTCGCTGAATGTCGCCGCGCCACCGAGGCGGCGCAATGCCCGCAGCAGCGAGAACTGGGTAATGCGAATGCCGTGATCCTTGAGCGCAGCATCGTAAAGACGCGTCAAAGCTCGCGAAGAGCGTCGGAACTGTGTGCAGTAGCAATCGGTGAACATCTGTATCCGTTCGGATTGATGACACAGTCTATTCGATATTAGATGCATATACAATAAATAAAGCTTGCATATACATCTATATCGCATCACCATTCGATCAGGCGGCGCCTGAACAGCGCCCGGATAGGTAAAACAGGAGAGTTCGATGCCGACCTACACCGTGACGACGGCAAACCTGTCGCTTTCGGCGGCCCAGAAGGGGCAGATCGCCGAGGCGATTACCGCGGCTCATCATGGCGCAACCGGCGCGCCGGCGTTTTTTGCGCAGGTGATCTTCCGCGCGATCGGGAACGGCGAGCATTTCATCGGCGGCAAACCCAACGCGCATCCCCACATTTTCGTCCACGGCATGATACGCGCCGGGCGCGGGATCGACGTGAAGCAGAAGCTGATGAGCGAAGCGGCAGACAAGGTCCGGGCCGCCGCGGGCGTTGGCGCGGAGGATGTATGGTTCTACATCCAGGATATCGACGCACCCCAGATGATTGAGTTCGGCCGTTTCCTTCCCGAGCCCGGTGCGGAAGACGCATGGCGAAAAGCCATCACACCCGAGAAACAGGCGCAGCTTGGGCGATCTGGGGTCAAGGTCTTGTAACGGGCCGATCGCCCACCGTATCGGGCGTGGTCCATTTTCGTCGTCAGACGACCGACAGTCGGCTCTCGTGCGATGCCGACGATTTGAATCGAAACGGTTCGAGTTCGCACCAAGGACATTGACCAGTGGCGTCCAGAATCACTGGTTTGATTGCTTGGGAATGTCTTGACGCGTTGCGAGGTGAGCCGTGGCTCCGTTTAACCGCACATACATTTCCGAAGTTGAGCACGTCATAAAGGCGCCCGCATCACGGTGGGACAAGAAAATTGCCGCTGACCTGATTTCAGAAATGGAGGCCTTCTTCGGCAAGGTGGATACGATTCCGCAGATGAAGCAGGCCCTGGCCATCGCAGGCTACCAGGGGCTTCAGCGGCAGATCGAAAAGGCTGTTGAAGGAAAGACGCATCTGGATGCTGTCCGGGCGATGGCGCTTGCGATGCGCAGCTTTGCACTTGCCAGTCCCGGATTGGCAGTCGCTTCATTTCGCGATCCGGATGTCGACAACCCCGAATACCAGAAAGCAGCGGGGCAACTGGCTCAGACCGTCCTGCGTACTTTTCGTGAGGCCGGCCTCGGTAAAGAGGCGGCCAGGCATGCGATCCGTATCCTCAAGAGCCTTGTTCGCGGATTCGTGCTCAACGAAATGTCGGCTCCGGTGGCTCGCCCGATGGAATATCAAAAGAGCTATGTCTTCGCTGTCGAGATGTTTGTTCGCGGTTTGACTGAACTTCAGGATGGTTCAACCGCGAAAGAAACTTGAACTCGCGTGCATCGGATAACGCATCGCGGGCTGCAGATTTGTCGCTGACTGGATCAATCCAGCTTGATGCCCGCGGTCTTGATGACCTTTTCCCACTTCGCTGTTTCGGATGCGATATAGGCCGCCATCTCCTGCGGCGTGCTTTGTAGCGGATCGATGCCGGCGTCGATCAGCTTCTGTTTGTTCGCAGGATCGTTGACCGCCTTGAGATAAGCCTCGCGCAGCTTGGCGATGATCTCGGGCGAGACTTTCGCCGGCGCGGAAAATCCCTGCCATGCCCACGCCTCGAAGCCGGGCACCGTGGCGGCGACGGCCGGCACGCCGGGCAGGCCGTAGAATTCCCCGGGCGAGCACACGCCGATGGCCTTGATCGATTTCAGGCTGAGCTGGGAGCGCGCGGTGGCGAAATCGACGAACATCATTCCGATTTGCCCGCCGGCGAGATCCTGCAGCGCCGGTCCCGCGCCCTTGTAGGGCACGTGGTTGAGCTTGATGCCGGCTGATTGCGCAAACAGTTCGGCTGCGAGATGAAACGGCGAACCGACACCGGCGCTGGCATAGTCGATGGAGCCGGGCGCTTTCTTCGCCGCATCGATCAGCGCTTGCGGAGAATTGACATTGAGCTTGTCGGTGTTCACCAGCAGCACGATGGCGAAGCGGCCGGTCAGCGAGATCGGCGCGAAGTCCTTTTGCGGATCGTAAGGCAGCTTCTGGTACAGGCTTCTGTTGGAGGCGTAGGTCGAGGTGTCGCCGAGCAGGAAGGTGTAGCCGTCGGGTTCGGCCTTGGCCGCGGCTTCGGCACCAATTTGCGTTCCGGCGCCGGGGCGGTTCTCCACCACGATCTGCTGTCCGAGCGTAGCGCTCATCGAGGTCGCCACCAGCCGCGCGAAGAAATCAGTGCCGCCGCCTGCTGCATAAGGAACGATGAGACGAACCGGCCGCGCGGGATAGGCTGCTTGCGCCCAGGCCGCCGCGGTCAGACCGGTTGCCGTCAAACCAGCGCCAAGCGCAGTGGCGGCTGTCATGAACGAACGGCGTGTCAGCGGCGTATCGATCGGCATAGGCGTTCTCCCTGCGCAGCCGATACGTGCCGGCGCGCTTGAATTGGTTGCACGTGCATCCAATCGTGTCGGGACGATAAAATCAAGGGAGCGGGGTTGCCTTACGTTCCGAGCGCGACTGGCCGAAAGGCCTGGCGCAGCGCGCCGTCGAGCTTGTCGTCCATCAGTTCCATGATGCCGAACGCCTGCTCCGGGGTCATCGCCGATGTGCTGGCGTCGGGTTCGAGCAGGCTGGCGTAGGTGTCCACCAGCGTCATGATGCGGACGATGTCGCTGATCTGCTGTCCGTGAAGCCCGTCTGGATAGCCTGTGCCATCGAGCATCTCGTGGTGATGCAGCACGACGTCGAGCACCTCGCCGGGAAATCCGCGCTGCTCTTTCAGCGCGTTGTATCCGAGCCGGGTGTGCTGGGCGAGGATGGCGCTTTCGTCGTCGGTCAGTTCGCTGCGCTTGTCGAGGATCGGCAGCGGCACGAACGCCTTGCCGACATCGTGAAGCAAGGCGGCGCGTGTCAGGCGGCGCTGGTCGTCCTCGCGCATGCCGAGATGGTGGGCGAAGGCGACGGCATAGCCGGTGACGTGAAGGGTGTGGCGGTAGCTCCTGTTGTGATGCTTGTTGACGGCGATCAGCCATTGCCGCAGCGAGCAGCGCTTCAGCGCGCGCAGGATCTGCGTCTCCGCCTGCATCACATCGTCGAGCGAGAACGGGATTCCGGCGGGGAGCCGGCGGAAAATCTTCGACATCACGACGAGCGCGGCGGTGACGCCGTTGCTCAGGATACGTGCGTCGGTGGCGTGTTCGTCTTCCGGCGTTTCCGGAAACACCTGGCGGATCCGGTGCAGGATGCTCTCTGGATGGAACGGCCGCTGAATCGTGTCGGTCGCGCCGAGCGCCCAGGCCTGCGCCGATCCGTGATGGAGGGCGTCGGCCAGCACGAACAGCCGGGGCAGCGGCAGATAGGCCTTGCCGGTCAATTTGCTGCGGACGCGCTGCACCGCCGTAGCCGAGGTGAGATCGATGTCGATGACGACGCCGGCGAAATCGCTGGCCGGCTGGTCAGGCAGATCGAAAATCGAAATCGACTCCACGCTGCCCGCATTTCTGAGAATGCGCGCAAGCTCCTCGCTCTGGTCTTCGCAATCCGATGCGAGCAGCAGACGTCGCGTGGATTGCGGCAGTTCTGCCAAAGCCGGGAGTTTTGCCAAAGCGGCCATGTCCGTCCTCTGCGGGGCGTTCGGTGGTTATGTACTCCATAGATGTAGCGAAAAACCGGTTCCCGACCCTTAACAGTTATCCTTAACGGTGAGTGGCGATGCCGGTCACGCAACCGTGGCTTCCGCTCGTCGCACCTTTATGAAATTTGGATCAAATCCGGCGTCCCGTCGCGATGGTAACGATTGAGTTAAGAGTGCAGCCGCCGGTCATGCCGAAGATCCTGTCGATTCAGTACCTGCGCGCCGCCGCCGCCCTGATGGTGGTGTTTTTCCATGCCGACGGCATGGCGCAGGAATATTTCAATTTCACGGGACTGTCGTTCGGCGCGGCCGGTGTCGACATTTTCTTCGTGATCAGCGGCTTCATCATGTGGATCACGACCGCGTCGGAGCGGATCACGCCGGCGTCGTTCGCCGTGAACCGGATCATCCGCATCGTTCCGCTCTACTGGGCGATGACGCTGCTGCTCTATGGCGGCTGGCTGATCTTCCGCGATCCGGCGACGCTGCCGTCGCTGGGAAATCTGATGCGGTCGTTGCTGTTCATCCCGTTCGTCTCGCCGCGCACCGGAGAGATTCAACCGCTGCTGATTGCCGGATGGACGCTGAATTTCGAAATGTTCTTTTACGCCGTGTTCGCCTGCGGACTTCTGATTGCGCGGCGTCATCGCGCATTGGTCGTCTGCACGATCCTTGCTGCGCTGGTGGCGGCGCCGCTGTTTGTCTCGCCCACAGGTCCGGTGGCGCTGACCTATACCAGCCCGCTGCTGATCGAGTTCATGGTCGGGTGTCTGCTGGGGGGCATGTATGAGCGCGGAGCGCTGCCCCGTCCTGGCGTTGCAATGTTCCTGCTCATCATCGGGTGCGGTCTGCTGCTGACGTCGGGAATGCTGTCGGCGGCGAACATCACCGCCGCGCGCTTTTTCCACTGGGGTCTGCCGGCGTTCCTGATCGTAACCGGCGCGCTCGCTCTTGAATCGAAGCTGAAGCAGTGGCGTCTACCGATGCTGCTCGGCGATGCGTCGTATTCGATCTATCTCACCCACGGTGTCGTGCTCTCTGCGGTGAAGAGCGCGGTTCTGCTGTCGGGGAAGGGCGCGCAGCCGCTGATGTCCAGCGGGTTCATTCTCGCCGGATGCGCCGCGAGCGTCATGGCGGGTGTGGCGGTGTATTTTCTGATCGAGAGGCCGCTCGGTGCCGCTTGCAAGAATCTGGCAGTTGCGGTTCGGCGAGCGCCATCAATTGTCGCGCACCGAACCACCTGAACGCTATTCTGCGCCCTCGCTGCTGTCACCTTCGCGGCCGTTCGTGGACCCGCGGCGCAGAACACCGTAGTCGCTGGATTTGGTGCCGTCGCCGGTCACGACACTGGCGGACGCCAGGCCGAACTTGAGCAACTCGCGCACTGCAGCGGCCCGTGTCGGCATCCGGTGCTTGAAGCGGAAGTCGTCAATCGCCGACAGTTCCTCGGGTGAAAGCATGATTTGCAGGCGCTCCCCGCGCAAATCGTTCATGTTTTCCTCCTGTGACTTCGCCCGGAGCGCTCCCGGGACGGAATGTTGCAAGGTGAGTAAATTACTCAACTCACTCATTCAGCCAAAGTTCCGCCCTTCAATGCTTAGACGCCAAATGAGTAAAAAACTCTTTTAAATTCAAATAGTTATCCGTTGCGATCCCGGTCGTGAGGTGTATTCTGGCGGTGGGGAGCGGTTAACTTTTCCCGTATGGATGCTCCAATGATCAACACCAATTCTGCCGAACTTCGCGAATGGGCAGCCCGCTGCGAAGACGCGGCCGCATCGACCACCGATGAGGAAGAGCGGGCGAGCCTGTTGCGGAAGAGCGAGGCGCTCCGCGCCTTGGCCGACTCGGAAGACTGGCTCGCGGGATTGCCATCGGGAGCCCCGGCGAAAGAGTCGGCCCTTGCGCCCGGCGACCGGGTTCAGGCCGCCGAATAGAGGATATTCCGCCAGTCAGCGGCCCTCCCGGCGCGCGCTTTACCGCCAAAATTGCCGATAAAATCCCCCCGTTTCCTTGTCTTTCCGGCGCTTTGAGGCTAAGAACCCGCCACGTCCGCGGCCCCCGCACCCCTGGAGGCTTGTCGCGGCGTGAAACCGGGCCGCTTTGCGGCCCTTCACTTTTCAAGACTCAAGGAACTGAACAATGGCGACCGTCAAGGAATTGAAGGCGACCGCTCGTCCGAAGGCCGGCAAGGGGGCCGCTCGGGCTGAACGTCGCGCTGGCCGTATCCCGGCAGTGATCTATGGCAACAACCAGCCCCCGCTCACCATCTCGCTCGACGATGCTGAACTGCGTTTGCGCATCAATGCCGGACGTTTTCTCACCACCGTCCACGACATCGAACTCGACGGCAAGAAGCACCGCGTGATTCCGCGCGACTTCAGCCTCGATCCGGTGCGCGACTTCCCGCTGCATGTGGATTTCCTCCGCCTCGGCGAAGGCGCCAAGATCCGCGTCAGCGTTCCGCTGCACGTCCTGAACGCGGAAACCGCGCCGGGCGTGAAGCGCGGCGGCACGGTCAACATCGTGACCCACAACATCGAGCTCGAAGTGCCGGCGGACAATATCCCGCAGTACCTCGAAGCCGACGTCGGCAAGCTGGACATCTCGGGCTCGCTGCACATCACCGACATCACGCTGCCCGCCAACGTGAAGCTGTTGACGCGCGATGACGCAACGCTGGTCACCATCGTTCCGCCGTCGGGCTACAACGAAGAGCTCAAGGCTGCTGCTGCGGCTGCTGCCGGTGGTGCGGCTCCTGCGGCCGGTGCGGCTCCTGCGGCCGGTGCTGCTCCTGCGGCTGGTGCTGCCAAGGCGCCTGCGGCTGGCGGCAAGGCTCCTGCCGCTGCTGCGGCGAAGCCCGCTGGCGACAAGAAGAAGTAAGCGGCCAAGACGTAGAGAACCCGCGCCATGCGCCTGTTCGTCGGACTGGGAAATCCCGGCGCGAAGTATCAGGGCAACCGGCACAATATCGGGTTCATGGCTGTCGACGAGATCGCACGGCGTCACGGATTTGGTCCGTGGCGCCGTCGTTTTCAGGGCGAGACGTCCGAAGGCAATCTCGGCAACGGGCGCGTCATTCTGCTGAAGCCCACGACTTACATGAACGAGTCGGGCAACGCGGTCGGCGAAGCAACGAAGTTCTTCAAGATGAGCGTCGGCGACATCACGGTGTTTCACGACGAGATCGAACTTCCGGCTGCGAAGCTGCGCGTCAAGATCGGCGGCGGCATTGCCGGGCACAATGGTCTTCGCTCCATTTCCGCGCATGTCGGCAACGATTATCGCCGCGTGCGGCTCGGCGTCGGGCATCCCGGCGTCAAGGATCTGGTGCATCAGCACGTCTTGTCCGATTTCGCCAAAAGCGAAATGCCTTGGGTCAGCGCGCTGTGCGAAGCGGTTGCCGACAACGCGGCGTTTATCGTCACCGGGCAGGACGCGTCGTTTGCAAACAAGGTGCATCTTGCGATGGATGCAAAAGGATTCACATCGAAGGACGACGGCGAGCCGTCGCCCAAAAAATGATTGTCATCGCCGGACTTGATCCGGCGATCCATCTTTCCAAAGAAGATGGATACGCGGGTTAAGCCCGCGTATGACGAACTGAAATCGAAGCGGTCACCGCACGTCAACGTCGAAAGAAAATTATGGGTTTCAAATGCGGCATCGTCGGACTGCCCAATGTCGGCAAGTCCACACTGTTCAACGCGCTGACGGAAACGGCGGCCGCGCAGGCGGCGAACTATCCGTTCTGCACCATCGAGCCGAATGTCGGCGCGGTCGCGGTGCCTGATCCGCGGCTCGACAAGCTGTCTGCGATCGCGAAGTCGCAGCAGATCATCCCGACGCAGCTGACATTCGTGGACATCGCGGGCCTGGTGCGCGGTGCATCCAAGGGCGAAGGCCTCGGCAACCAGTTTCTCGCCACCATCCGCGAAGTCGATGCGGTGGCGCATGTGGTGCGCTGCTTTGAAGATTCCGACATCACCCATGTCGAAGGCAAGATCGCGCCGCTGGCCGATATCGAGACCATCGAAACCGAACTGATGCTGGCCGATCTCGACAGCCTCGAGAAGCGGGTCGACAACCTCTCCAAGAAAGCCAAGGGCAACGACAAGGACGCCAAGGAGCAGCTCGAACTCGTCGATCGCGCGCTGAAGCTGCTGCGCGAGGGCAAACCAGCGCGATTCCTCGAGCGCAAGGCGGAAGAAGAACGCGCCTTCCGCATGCTCGGTTTGTTGACGTCAAAGCCGGTGCTGTACGTCTGCAACGTCGAGGAAGGCGCTGCCGCCACCGGCAATGCGTTCTCGCAAGCCGTGTTCGAGCACGCCAAGAAAGAGGGCGCGGTCGCGGTAGCGATTTCCGCCAAGATCGAATCCGAGATCGCAACGCTGTCGCGCGAGGAGCGCGCCGATTTCCTCGATACGCTCGGGCTGGAAGAAGCCGGTCTCGATCGCTTGATCCGTGCCGGTTATGAGTTGCTTCATCTCATCACCTACTTCACGGTCGGCCCCAAGGAAGCCCGTGCATGGACCATCACCAAGGGCACCAAGGCGCCTGCGGCTGCCGGCGTGATCCATACCGATTTCGAGAAGGGCTTCATCCGCGCTGAAACCATCGCTTATGACGACTACATCGCGAATGGCGGTGAAGCCGGCGCGCGCGACACCGGCAAGCTGCGGCTGGAAGGCAAGGAATACGTTGTCGCCGACGGCGACGTGATGCATTTCCGGTTTAATACCTGACCCGTCTGCACTTCGCCCGCACGCGCGGGCGAAGTGAGGTCACCACACTCAGACCTCCCGTTCGCGGTCGCGGCCCTGATCGCGGATCGCGCCGAGGTGCTCGTTGATCCGGAACACGATCAGGATCAGTTCGGCGCTGATGCGCGAGAGAATGATTCCAACAACGATACCAGCCAGCGCAGCCAGCAGCAGCACGAAGCCGCCGAACGGGCTGATCGCCATCATCGTCAGCGCGGAGAACACGCCCGAGATGCCGAACAGGATGACCAGCGCGATGACCAGCCAATAGAACGCCTTGATAATGGCGGGCGTGATGAACCTGTCCCACTGGAAAAGATCCTGAAACTGAAACATGGGTTTGTCTCCAGATAAACCGCAGAGGTGGATGACGGCAGGCGAACGGGCGCGCGGAGCCGTCAGGCGATTGAGCGAATCAGCGGCCAACTGACTCGCTCCGGATGTTGAGGGTTGTCGCATATCGCCGAAACGGACGAAAGACGACGGCGAAACGCCTCACTTGAGGTGTCTCCAAATAACGGCCAAACTGCGCCTATCCACAACGCGATTGAAATGATGAAACGCACATTCGAAGATTTTAAGCCCGGTCACCTCGGTACGTTCGGCCCGCATCATGTGTCACGCGAAGACATTCTCGAATTCGCCACTGAGTTCGATCCACAGCCGATGCACCTCGACGAGGAGGCCGCCAGCCGCACCATCCTGAAAGGCCTGTCGGGCTCCGGCTGGCACATGTGCGCACTCTGGATGCGCATGGCGTGGGACGGCTTCATCAGCGGCATCGCTTCGATGGGCGCGCCGGGGGTCGAGGAAGTCAGGTGGGTTTCGCCGCTGCGGCCGGGAGACGATCTCATGCTTGATGTCGAGGTGCTCGACACGCGTGAATCGAAGAGCATGCCTGATATCGGATTTGTCCATCTCAAGCAGGAGATGCGAAACGCATCCGGGCAAGTCCTCATGTTCAGCACGATTAAGATCATGGTCCTGCGGCGACATGCCGTGGAAGCGATGTAAGGTTCCGCAATGCCGTATTTCGATGACATCAAGATCGGCGATCGCCGCGAACTGGGATCGTTCACGTTTACGCCGGAGAACATCAAGGCTTTCGCCACGAAGTTCGATCCACAGCCGTTTCATCTCGATGAGGAAGCGGGCCGCAAGTCCGTGTTCGGCGGTCTCGCCGCGTCGGGATGGCACGTCGCTGCGGTCTACATGAAGCTGACGGTCGCGAGCTTCCAGCGCGACGCGGCAGCGTTGATCGCGCGGGGCGAGAAACCGGTGACGTCGGGTCCGTCCCCGGGCTTTCGCGACCTGAAATGGATCAAGCCGGTGCTTGCCGGCGATACGCTGACCTATGCGTCGGAGGTCACCTCGATGCGGCCGCTGGAATCGCGTCCGCAGTTCGGCTTCGTCGGCTTCTACAATACCGGCGTCAATCAGCACGGCGAACTGGCGTTCTCATTCGAGGGCTCGGTGTTCGCGCCGAGGCGGCCGGCTACCTAGACTTCGCAGGTATGCGACAAAGAAAAAGCGCCGCCCACTCATGTCATGAAGGGGCGGCGACAAGTCTCAGGGAGAATGCTTTGTCTCAGGAAGCATGATTTTGAAGGATCATGCCTGAACAAAACAGAATTCAGTTAGTCTTGGCGCGGCTCGGGAGCCGTCCGCTTCCACTGCGCCAGATTGTCGGCGATCATGCGCGTCGATTTCATCGCGGTCTGGCCGAGCTGGGCGTAGCCGGCGAGTTCGCGCTGAATGCGCTGGCCTTCATTGTGCATCAGCGTGCGCAGCCCTTCGAGCTCCGCAATCAGATTTTCGATTTCGCCGAGCGATGCGCCCGCGACACGATGGATCAGCGTGTTGACGCTTGAAACCGCGGCTTCGGCGGATGTATCTGCCGGAGCGTCGGTGGCCGGTGATGCCGGGTTACGGCGGAGATAGGCGACGTCCTTGCGGACGAAATCGCGAATGCCGGCTTCGACTTCGGTGACGGCGGCGAGGTTCTTGTCCTCATCAGTGAGTTCGGACTTTTCTGCCTGAAGAGCGTTCATCGGCTTTTCCTTGTTTCGCGAGTTGAGCGAGCGCGGATGTCTCCCGCACGACGAATAGAGGTACATCAGTCCAGCCGATCGTGACCGAAACGCGGCAGGGGTGCGGCAAAGGCCGATTCATACCGTGGACAAAACGAGAAACCGCGGGATGGTAGCCATCCGGTTAAGCGGAACTTACCAGCGCGTCTTGAAGCCCGCAGTCAGGCTGCGATTGGCGCTTCCGTCCGGCGTTTCGCTGACCGATCCGGTGACGGTGACGCCGCCGAACAGTTTCTGTTCTGCGCCGATCCGGCGCAGCCATTTGTCGTCTGCGGTCGAATGGGTCTGACCAGCGATGAAGCTGGTGCCGGTTTCAACGATACCGAGTCGAGCCGTTTGATCGACTTCATAAATCCGCGATGACGCGCCGAGGCCGAACACCGGCACCAGCGTTTGCTGCGTGACGTTGTAACCATTCTGAAGCGTGAGCGCGTATCGATCGCCGCCGAACGGCAGGGATTTGCTCAGCGAGGTCGCGAGCTTGCTCTGCTCCTGCGCGGGATCGGTGCGCGCTTCGATGGCGGTCTTGTCCCAGATCGAGCCAAGGCCGGGCGCGGTCATCGCCGCCCATGCGCTGCCCGACGATTGCGAGATCTGATTGTTGTGGGCGATCTTCTGCGCGAGAACTTCCGACGAGGTTGTCGGCATCTGCGTCGTGACGTTCAGGTCGGCGCCGACGCGGGTGTCCCAGAACGGCGTGATCGGCTGCTTGATGGCGACGGCGGACGATCCGTCGGGCTTGTCGTTGCGGCTCCACGACCAGGGATCATCGATTGCGGCGCGGACCTTGCGGTCGATCGCGGAGGGCGATTCATAAACCGATGCGGGGTCGGTGTTGAGGATGCTCCAGTCGATGTCCGCGGGCTCGGTGAATTCCGGCGTCGCCGTCTCGGCGGCTTCAACCGCTTCAGGAGCAGTGCCGTCCTCGGCCCGCGCGACATCTGCGGCAGCAACAGCGAAACCGCACGCGAGAGCCAGCGCGATCGTGATCCGGCGTCGTGTGATCCAGCGTCGTGATGGCGTGGGGTGCGGCTTTCGCGGCGTCATTGCATTGCGTCCGGCATTTTCGCTGGTCGGTATGGCTGATCAGGAGCCATCAAGTTATCAAGCAGGTTAATATCGCCTTTCGACGCCTTCGTCGCTGATCGCTGCGATGTTGTCTCAATTGTGTTTGTCGCAATTATGACTCGGCGGGTTCAGGCGAATGAACCTTATGAGACGCTGCATTAAAAAAAGCGGCCCGCATCGGGGCCGCTGTATTGCCGAAGGATGCCGGGACTTGCGCTATGCGATCTTGGGCAGATGAATCTGGCGGCCCAGCGCCTGCTCGACCAGGTCGAACGTGTCGATGATGGCGCGCAGGCTGGTCAGGCGCCCGGCGTTGAACTTCGCGAAGATCGCGATCCGGACACTGATCGGAGTGCCCGTGGTCGTCGATGTCAGGGAATACCGCATCAGCGACGCCGTCGAGTCCTCGCCGATCATGAGCGATTCCCGGTCGAAACGGTGGAGACTGACGATGCCGGAGATTTCGCGAACGACATCGATCACGGCGCGCTTGCCCTGGCGGGGGCCAAGAAAGGCGAACATGTCGATCGGACCGTAGATCGCCCAATCGACGTTCTCGTCGAGGATCGATTCGAGGTCATCGGTCTGACGCTCGTTCAGTGCGCGATGAAACGCGCGCGAGAAACGCCAGAGGCTTTGCTCTGTCATTTTTAAGGTCCTGAAATGTCACTTAACCACGCAGCGAACCGCCCATGTGCGTCGTCGATGACGCTAGGCTTGCATGCTGGAATTCCATTGATGACGTGGAAGTAGCAAATTCCGGCCGGATGACAATGTACGATATTGCAATGCACAAATGTGCGAAACGCGGGTTCGCCGCTCAAAGTTCAATCAGAACGTGCGGTGGCACAAAACCGCGGCAGCCCGGCGGCGCTGAATGAGCGTCAGGCGTCGCCTTCCGTGCGGATTCGCGCGCGCGAGGCAGCATAAGCGGCCCATATCGCGCCGATGAGCCCACCGAGAACGGCGCCGGCGGGCGCGAAGGTGAAGAACACCAGCATCGCGCTGTAGCCTTCGAAATCGGTGGTCTTGAAAATGCTGACCCAGGCGATTCCTGCCAAAATACCCAGCGCGACTCCGAGAATCAGGCCAACGACGGTCCCAAGAGCTGCAAGAACGACTGCTTTCATCATATCCCCCGTGATCCGGGGTTATGTCCCCGGACACAGGTTCGTCGGGCGGCAAGGCTTACAGGTTCATGGCCGGGACCGGCTTGAACGCGATACCGTCCCGCGCCATCCTCGCGGCCATAACGTGACCAAGCGCTTTTCGGAAATTCCCGATGACACTTTCATCCGCCCTGAACCGGTTGCGCGCGGTGGTGTGTCTTTGCGCCCTGCTGGTTGGCAGCAGCACAGCGATGACGGAGGACGCGCCCGCGGCCAAAACCTGCGCGCCGTCGTTCTCCAATTCGGGGCCGGATGCCGAGGCTTACGGCGCCGGCCGGAACTACCCGCTCGGCACCATCGCCGACCGGACCCGTCAGGATTACATGGTCGCGACGTTCAGCAACTTCGACAAGCTTCTTCCGGCCCATGCGGTCTTTCCACCTGCTGCGCCGTCTCCGTTGGCGCGCGATTGCGGCCGCCCCGCCTGGCACTACGACTTCGACGGCGAGCGCCGCACCATCGACCAGTATCTGGCGCGGCATCCCGCGACGGGGCTGCTGATCGCGCGGGACCAGACCATCCTGTTCGAGCGCTATCAGTACGGACGCCGCGACACCGATCGTCTTCTCTCCAACTCGATGGTGAAGACCATGGTCGCGATGCTGGTCGGCATCGCCATCAAGGAGGGCAAGATCCGCTCCGTTGAAGATCTGGCGCAGGACTATGTGCCGGAGATGAAGGGCAGTGCCTACGGCCAGACATCGCTGCGCGCGCTGCTCACCATGAGCGCGGGCGTCGCATTTTCCGAACGATACGACGGCACCGACGATGCTTTTGCGTTCAGCCGCGATCTGCGCCGCTCCGATTTGCCGAGCGCGGCCATTCTTCTGCGCCGTTACGACAATCGGACCGCGCCGCCTGAAACGAAATTCGCCTATGCCGGATCGCAGACCGAAACGCTTGGTCTTGTGCTGATGGCTGCAACCGGCAAGCGCCTGTCGGATTATCTGTCCGAGAAAATCTGGAAGCCGATGGGCGCGGAAGACGAAGCAAGCTGGACGGTCGATGGCCACAATCAGGAACAGGCCTATTGCTGTCTCGCCGCGCGGCTCCGGGACTATGCGCGCTTCGGCCTTCTGCTCGCGCGGGACGGAGGCGGCATCATTCCGGACGCATGGGTGATCGAGGCGACCACCGCGCCCGAAGGTTCATTCCGTTCACCGCGCGTGGCGACGCCGTTCTACGGATACGGCTACCAGACCTGGATCATGCCGGCGAAGCGCCGCATGTTCGCGATGCTTGGCACCAACGGGCAGGCGATCTTTGTCGATCCGGCCTCGAAGCTCGTGCTGGTGCACACCGCCGTCCGGCTGAAGCCGAACAAGGACCCGGCGGCGCGCGAACTGACCGCGCTGTGGTTCGGGCTGGTGCGTGAACTTGGCGTATCGGCGGCGCGGTAGGTTTGGCGGCTATTGCCGCATCGCATGTTTCAGGCGGGCAGCGAATTCGTCCGTCAGATCACGCCCGAGCAATTGCTGCACCAGATCGAACGAATCGAACAGCGAGCGGTGCTCCACGATGCGGCCGTTACGTAAGGTGAAGAATTCCCCGACATTGAGTGTAATGACGCGCTGGTCGCTGCGCTTGGTCAGGGTCGCCTGCACGAATGTCGCGGCCTGTGTTTCATCTGCGATGACAAAGTCGATCGTGCAGCGCCGGTCGGAATAGCGTTCCTGCTGGATCTGGATCGCCTGCGCGATCCAGGCCTTGCTTTGCTTGAGGCCGAGATGCGGGAAGATTTCAACGGGTGCATAGGTGACTGAAACAAATGCATCGTCGCAGCACTGCTCCATGCGCGCGACGTCACCGGAATAATAGGAGTTGATAAAAGTCCGCACACATTTTTCGGACTGTGGATTGTTCATTGCATCGTCTCCCCCGCCTGGCGGTTCCGTAGGTGGGAACCGCATGACGATCAAGCCGCATGCAATGCGAGGTTTAACGAAATCTCTCTAATGTATCGATGATTGTCCGCGCCGGCTCTCAATGAGCGCAAACAGCTGCGCCAGCAAAAAATTCACCGGTAGTTAATGCTCCATTGCACGATTTGCGGACGAACGCGGCGTAACACGAGATTCGTCGACGCGATCAGCACGTCGCCCGTCACCGATGCGAAGCGCGGCGGTAATGGATTAGCGATACCGGGTTCGAACCGGATTTTGAGGGTGCAGTCACCCGGCAGATTGACAAACGGGCCGCCGAGCTTCGAGGCCTCGCCGCCACCGATGCCACCGAATCCGTTCACGCTGAAGCCGCCGCCGTTGAGCTTTTCGAGATCCTTCAGGGTCAGGCCGTTGTGGACGCCGCCGGGACCGGTCCAGGTCGAAGGTGCCTCGATGGCGATGGACAGCGGCTTGGTCCGGGTCTTGTCGTCCTTCCAGAACACCACCAGACGCCGGGTCGGATCGCTGTCGAAAAGCACGGTGGCCTTGGTCAGCACATTGCTTGTGACATCGACGTCCTTGAAGACGACATTCTTGACGCCGAACGCGGCCACCAGCTTGTCGTGCGTGGTGTCCTTCGCGAAGGGCCCTTCGCAGGCCAGCGACGGAGCCTTCGGCGCATCCTTCACATTGTTGAGCGAGGTATCCTGCGCCATCGGCTCGGCCGGTTTGGCGGCCTTCGTCGCGGCATTAGCAGCGGTCAACGCGAAAGCGCAGATCAGCAGGGCGCCGGACAGGGATTTCATAGCCGTCATTGTCTTGTCCGCGATGTGTCGCCAGAGCCTGTGGCGCTATCTTACTACATTATACCGCAAGGTCGTGAGGAACGGTTGCCCGCAAGGCGCATTGTCTTCCCGGTACACAGGAGGACTGCATGACCAAAATCCCGTCTGTCCCGGAAGACAACCGCAGCGACAAGGGGCCTGGCAGCGCGCCGAAGGTCGCGATGGACACGACCAAGGGCCATCGCGACGACGAAAAGCACAACATCGACGAGCAGGGCGACCACGCAAACATGAAGCAGAACACCAGCAACCGCAGGTCCGGTTGAGGTCATGCGGCTGTGCGTTGCCGTCCATCCATGGCCCCATGGATGGACGTCCCGCTGATGGCATCCTAAAGTTCTGGTGATCCGGTTCTGACATTCGTATCATCCTCTTCGCAGCCACTTTTACGAATGTCAGAACCAAAGGATCACCAGAATCATAATTGGCGAGTGTCCTTAGTATCCGACGTTCGCCCGGGAGACGCCGCAGAGTGAAGCGAACGTCGGATACGGGGCACTAGCATGAAAGCCATTGCGATCCTGACCAGCGGCGGCGACGCCCCCGGAATGAACGCCGCCATCCGTGCGGTCACGCGCAGCGCGCTCAATCGCGATATCGCGGTCTTTGGCGTGCGCGAAGGCTGGCAGGGGCTGATCGACGACCGGATGACCCGGCTCAATGCGCGTGACGTCGGCGGCATCATCCAGATCGGCGGGACATTCCTCGGCAGTGCGCGCTCGAAGGAATTTCGCGAGGAAGCCGGCCGGTCGAAAGCGCTGCGCAATCTGGCGACGCGTGGCATCGACGCACTGGTGGTGATCGGCGGCAACGGCTCGCAGACCGGCTCTGCGGCGTTGCATGGCCTGGGCTTTCCCGTCGTCGGCATCGCCTCGACCATCGACAACGATCTTTACGGCACCGACGTCACCATCGGCTGCGATACCGCCATCAACGTGACGGTCGGAGCCATCGACAATCTGCGCACCACGGGTTCGTCGCACACGCGCGCGTTTCTGGTCGAGACCATGGGACGCAATTGCGGCTATCTCGCCATGATGGCCGGCCTTGCCGGAGGCGCCGAGGTCATTTCAACGCCAGAGTTTGAAGTGTCGGCCTTTGAAATCGCCGAACGGTTGCGCGCGGCTTATGAACGCGGGAAGACCCATGCGATCGTAGTGCTCGCCGAGGGCGTCAAGGAGAATGCCGCGCATATTCTGGCGTATTTCGAGAGCAACCGTGGCATGGCCGGGTTCGAACTGCGCGCCACCGTACTTGGTCACGTCGTGCGCGGTGCACCGCCGACGGCCTTCGACCGGCTGCTCGCGACGCGGCTTGGCGTTGCTGCACTGACGTCGCTGGCGGAAGGCGTGTCGGGAGTTCTGATCGGCGAGCAGCGCGGGGAGATCACGCGCACGCCGCTGGCCGAGATTGCCGGACGCACCAAGCCGATCTCCACCAATCTCATCGACCTCGCGCGCGTCCTTGCGCAGTAGGCGAGCGCCGCGCGACGCGGCATGCATGGTCAGCGCGTCAGTAGACTTTCGCGCCGGGCGCGACGATGTCGCGGCCTGCGTCATCCTTCCGCGGTGACAGCAGGATGATCTTTCCATCGGTATCCGGCGCTCCGAGGATCAGCACCTCGGACATGAAGCCCGCGATGTTGCGCGGGGGAAAGTTGCAGACGCAGACCACCAGCGAGCCGACAAGCTGCTCGGCCGTGTAATTGGTGATTTGCGCGCTCGACCATTTCTCGCCGAGGCCGCCGAGATCGACGCGCACCTTCCACGACGGATTGCGAGCCTTCGGAAAAGGCTGAACCTCGAGAACGCGCCCTATGCGGAGATCGACCTTGGCGAAATCGTCGTAGGTGATGGGGGAGGAGGTCACATTCATCGATTGCATTCGTGCACTGGCGGAACTGATGCGTCTGAATCTTCAACGCGGCGGAGGGAACATACTGCCTTGCTACAACATCTTGTTGTTGAGATGAGGAAACTTACACGAGCAAGGTTGTGCCTGTCTGTTCGCGGACTCATCGACGTTCGGGATAGACAGGATTGCTTCCGGTGCTAGTATATTCTCGCTCCCGACGGGACGAAGGACTGCTGTCCTTACGCAGCGACAGCATGATCACTTCGATACGTCCAGTCCGGCGCACCGAGATTTCTCGGAGAAGCCCGCGATGACGCGGCGCGAATTTGAAGACGCAAGTTACTAACGTGGCGACGAAACGTCGGCGGCGTAATTTGTGATGAGCGCACGCGCGCCCTCGGCGATCAGCCCTTGGCTTTTTTAGCCGCCTTGTTGGGGGCTTTCTTCGCGGCCTTTTTCGCCGGCTTGGCGGATGCGGCCATCTTCTTCGCGGCAGCGGCGTCGGTTGCCTGCCGGACGGAGCGGGCGTAGCTGTAGGCGGCGTTGTCGGCAGACATCTGCAGCCGTTTCACGGTGGCGGTGCCGATCTCAAGAACGTCTTTTGCAAGCTGACGGTGGTAATTCCTGGTCTCCGCATCCTTCGCCTTGGTGGCGAGGGCGACGGTACGGTCCCGCCGTTTCTTCACGGCAGCCGTCAGGGCCTTGGTCTGCTGCTTCGCAAGCTGCCGGATGAGCGCATCGAGATCGGCGTCGGCCATTTAGTCCCCCAAAGTGAAGTGCAATCTGGGAATGACCTAGCAGGTGAGACGGGGGAGTTGCAAATCTTGAGACATGCCCGCCGTTTTCGGCTCGCTCAGCGCCCATGAGGTCAACGCGCGGCGCTGGCAATCATCTCAAAAGATCTCAGGCGCGTCGGATGGTCATAAATGTCGGAGACGACGATCAGTTCGTCGGCAGCGGTTTCCTTAACCAGTGCGTTAATCCCTGTGCGGACAGTCGCGGGCGATCCAACGATGGAGCGCGCCAGCATGCGCATGGTCTGCGCTTTTTCAGATGGCGACCAATAGGTCTCGATGTCGTCGATGGGCGGCTGGCTCAGGCCGCGCGCGCCGCGGAACATGTTGGTGAAGGACATCTGCTGCGTCGTGGCCAGCCGCCGCGCCTCGGCGTCGCTCTCGGCCGCGATGACGTTGACGCCGACCATGGCGTAGGGTTTCTCGAGTTGCTCGGACGGCTCGAATCGGCTGCGATAGATTTCCAGCGCCGGGAGCAGTTCGTCGGGTGCGAAATGCGACGCGAAAGCGTAAGGCAGCCCCAGTTCAGCCGCGAGCATCGCACCGAAATGGCTCGACCCGAGAATCCAAAGGGGCACATTCGTGCCCGCTGCGGGCACCGCCTGGATGCGCTGGTTCGGACCGGCAGGTGCCAGGAAAGCCTGCACCTCCAGCACGTCTTGCGGGAAGTTGTCGGCAGCTTCGGGCGAGCGCCGCAACGCGCGCAGCGTGAGTTGATCAGTGCCCGGAGCGCGGCCCAGTCCAAGGTCGATGCGGCCGGGGAATAGCCGTTCCAGCGTTCCGAACTGTTCGGCGATGACGTAGGGCGCATGGTTCGGCAGCATGATGCCGCCGGCGCCGACACGGATGGTCTTTGTCCCGGCGGCGATATGCGCCAGCACAACCGAGGTTGCGGCGCTCGCAATTCCGGCCATGTTGTGATGCTCGGCCACCCAGATGCGGCGATAGCCCCACCCCTCGGCGTGAGACGCAAGATCGCGTGCGTTGTCGAGTGCGCCGCGCGCGTCGGTTTCTTCCGTCACGCGCACAAGGTCGAGGATAGACAGAGGTGTCATGGGAACTTTCGGACTGGAGCAGTTGAGATTAAAAGGATAGCTCGCGATCACGGAATACTAGTTGCGCGTTGAGATTCTAATATTCCAGCTGGCACAACACTTCTGCCAAAAATTAACAATCTGTCGGATAGTTCGCGACGTTCGATCCAACGTTGGCTCGAATCCAAGTGATCCAGAGCGAGCCATGTGAATGAACCTCGCCCTGATATGCCGGCTTGCATGATGTGTGAGCGTGTCGGATCGTCCTTGTCATAAATATAATTGTCGGTCGCATCGCCATTAGTCAGATATGCCGCCAATAATAACGGTTCTTCTAGCTTCGTATCCTTGGCGATTTCGTATTTAGAGATAGGCATTCGCAACAACTCCAGATCGGACAATATGGAGGTGAATGTCTCATCATCCGAGAGTCCCGAAAGCTCAGCGTTTCTCTTTTTAGCCTCTCTGTCTCGTTGTCGGAATGCTCGAAGGACCTCGTAGATGCCTGTTACCCATTGCTCCGAAAGCATCTTCTGATAGTGAGATATAAATTCGAGGCCTGAACTATCGAGAGCCTCGGAAAACATCTGAGGTCGATATTCATCTTCTAAAGATCTCAGCAGTAAGTCGAGGTCGCCTTGTAATTGTAAACTGTGTGCTGCGACGGGCAAAAAGAATCGTCCAGCAAGCCTCGCAGACAGATCAGTCCACTCCCGATTTAATGTTTGGTGTTTTACTCGGGCACCAAAGAAAGCTTGCAAAACCAGTAGTGAGACTGGACGAAGATCGTTGATTTCTTTCGTCAGTATATCCTCCTACCGCTTCTTCCACCCGCCGCGCTTGCCCGGCGCGCCGCCGGTGGAGCGGCCTGAGAATTCGGGGCCGGACTGGCGCGAGTCGGTTGGCTGGAAGATTTTGCTTTCCATTCCCGGTCCCATCTCGTCGAGAGTCGGCTTGCGTGCGCGCGACTTGTTGCGTGCCGCGGCCTTGTCCAGTTGCGCCGGTAAATTCGCGGCGTCGCCGTACTTCTTCTTGCCGGCATAGGCGCCGGCCTTTGCCGCCACGCCGCGCTGCTTGATGGTCGGATTGTCCACCACGGCGAGTTCTGTGGCGCGCAGGCGCTTCACTTCGTCGCGCAATCGCGCCGCTTCCTCGAAGTTCAGGTCTGCGGCGGCCTCGCGCATCCGGGTTTCGAGATCGCTCAGCACAGCCTCGAAATTGTGCCCGATGGCCACCGCATCGTCGGCCATGCCGCCGTCGCCGATTTCCACCAGCACGTGGTCGCGCTCATAGACGCTGCCGAGAATATCGCCGATGTCGCGCTTGATGCTCTCCGGCGTGATGCCGTGCAGCGTGTTGTATTCGACCTGCTTCTCGCGGCGGCGGTCGGTCTCGGCGATGGCGCGTTCCATCGAGCCTGTGATCTGGTCTGCATAGAGAATGACCTTGCCGTCGACGTTGCGCGCGGCGCGTCCGATGGTCTGGATCAGCGATGTCTCGCTGCGCAGAAAACCTTCCTTGTCGGCATCGAGAATGGCGACCAGCGCGCATTCCGGAATGTCGAGGCCTTCGCGCAACAGGTTGATGCCGACCAGCGCGTCGAACGCGCCGAGCCGCAAGTCACGAATGATCTCGATGCGTTCGATGGTGTCGATGTCCGAGTGCATGTAGCGCACGCGGATGCCCTGCTCGTGCAGGTATTCGGTGAGGTCTTCTGCCATCCGCTTGGTCAGCACCGTGATCAGCGAGCGATAACCTGCCTGCGCGGTGGCGCGGACTTCGCCGACGAGATCGTCGACCTGCGTGCGGGCGGGGCGGATGTTGACCGGTGGATCGATCAGTCCGGTCGGGCGGATGACCTGTTCGACGAACACGCCGCCGCTTTCGTTCAATTCCCAGCCGCCCGGCGTCGCCGACACTGCGACCGATTGCGGGCGCATCATGTCCCACTCTTCAAAGCGCAGCGGCCGGTTGTCCATACAGGAGGGCAGGCGGAAACCGTATTCCGCCAGCGTCGCCTTGCGCCGGAAGTCGCCCTTGAACATGCCGCCGATCTGCGGCACGGTGACGTGGCTTTCGTCCGCGAACACCAGCGCGTTGTCCGGCACATATTCGAACAATGTCGGCGGCGGCTCGCCGGGCTTGCGGCCGGTCAGATAGCGCGAATAGTTCTCGATGCCGGCGCAGCTTCCGGTGGCTTCCATCATTTCGAGATCGAACGTGGTGCGCTGTTCGAGACGCTGCGCTTCCAGCAAGCGGCCCTGCGCGTTCAACTCCTCAAGCCGCCATTTCAACTCGGCCTTGATGCTCTTCATCGCCTGAATCAGGGTCGGGCGCGGCGTCACATAGTGCGAGTTGGCGTAGATCTTGATGAACTCAAGTTCGTCCTGCTTGTGCCCGGTGAGCGGATCGAACTCCTCGATGCTTTCGATGGTGTCGCCGAACATGTTCACGCGCCACGAGCGGTCCTCATAGTGCGCCGGGAAAATGTCGATGGTGTCGCCGCGCACCCGGAAGGTGCCGCGGGTGAAATCCGCCGAAGTGCGCTTGTATTGCAGGGCCACGAGGTCGGCGATGAGCTGGCGCTGGTCGACGCGTTCGCCCTTTTTCATCGCGAAGGTCATCGCGGTATAGGTCTCGACCGAGCCGATACCGTAGATGCACGACACCGAGGCAACGATGATGACGTCGTCGCGCTCCAAGAGCGCACGTGTCGCCGAATGGCGCATCCGGTCGATCTGTTCGTTGATCGACGAATCCTTCTCGATATAGGTGTCGGTGCGCGGCACGTAGGCTTCGGGCTGGTAGTAGTCGTAATACGAGACAAAATACTCCACCGCGTTGTCGGGGAAGAAGCTCTTGAACTCGCCGTAGAGCTGCGCCGCCAGCGTCTTGTTCGGTGCGAGGATAATCGCGGGCCGCTGAGTGGCCTGGATCACCTGCGCCATCGTGTAGGTCTTGCCGGAGCCGGTGACGCCGAGCAGCACCTGCGTGCGATCGTTGCGTGTGATACCTTCGACCAGTTCCTTGATCGCGGTCGGCTGGTCGCCCTTCGGCTCGTATTCGGATTTCAGCTCAAAACGCACGCCGCCTTCGGATTTTTCCGGGCGCGGCGGGCGATGCGGCGCCCAGATCTTGACCTGACCGTCTTCGCCACGAAATTCCGGGCGGCCGTCGCGCACCAGGGCTTCCAGAGCATCGGCGGTGGCTTGCACGCCGAGTGCTTCCATCTTGTTGCGGGGCGGACGGGCCATCGCGGCTTCGTCTTCTTCCTCGGTGGTGTAGCCGAGCTGCTTCGCCAGTTCCGGGTCCATCACCGGGATCGGCGCGCTGGTGCCGTAGTTGGCCTGCGGGGCTTCCTCAAAGCCTCTGCTTGCGCCGGGCGGTTGCGGAGCGGGCTGCAGCGGGGTCGGGCGCGGCTCGCCCTCGTTGAAGGTCTTGGGGGTCGACGCTCGCGCGCGATGCATCGCGGCCTCGCCGCCGGAACGCCGATCCTTGGAATTGTCCGGTGGCGGCTGCAAACCGGTGCCGGAGCCCATGCCGGCATCGCCGCGGTTGATCGCGGGATTCAGAAGCTCCGCCAGCGCAGGCCCAATCGGCTGTACATCGGGACGATGCGCTTTCGATTTCGGGGTTTTGGGGGACTTCTTCGAGGAATCGGGGTTCTTCGTCATGGGCGGAATATGGGGCGCGAAGTGCGGAGAGAAAAGGGTATTTTCTTCGCCGCTTTCAACGAAGTTTGCGATGAAACCTACGCGTTTCCCCTGATAGGCTGAAGCCAACGCGTGGCGCATGCCGAGGACCACGCGACCGGGAGTGTCATATGTCGTCATTGCGCATCGCCAGCCTGCTGGCCGCCGTCCTGTTTGGCCTCAACCTTCATTCTTCGCCGACGCAAGCCCAATCGAAGGACGCCGAGCCCGCCAGCCGCGCGGTCAACGACACTTTCCTCAAGACGCTGCCGTTCAGCGACCGCGCCGACTTCGAGGATGCCAAACGCGGCTTCATCGCCACGCTGCCGGACGGCGTCATTCCCGGCCCAACCGGCAAGCCGGCGTTCGACACCAAGCAATATGATTTTCTGAAAAGCGATCAGGTGCCGGCCACGGTCAATCCCAGCCTGTGGCGGCAGGCGCAGCTCAACGCCATCAATGGCCTCTTCAAGGTCACCGAGCGGGTCTATCAGGTGCGCGGGCTGGATATCGCCAATCTCACCATCATTGAAGGCGATAGCGGTCTCATCCTGATCGATCCGCTGCTGTCAAACGAGACCGCGAAGGCCGCGCTCGATCTTTACCTGAAGAACCGGCCCGCCAAGCCGGTCGCCGCCGTGATTTACACCCACAGCCACGCCGATCACTTTGGCGGGGCCAAGGGGGTCATCAGCGAGGACGACGCGAAGCAGGGCAAGGTCAAGGTGATCGCGCCGGACGGCTTTATGGAGCATGCGGTGGCAGAGAACGTCATTGCTGGTAATGCGATGTCACGCCGCGCGCAGTATCAGTTCGGCAGCGCGCTGCCGGTCGGCGACCGCGCGCAGATCGATACGGGACTCGGCAAGGCGCTCGCGCGGGGCTCGATTTCCCTGATCCCGCCGAACGATGTGATCAAGCAGCCTTACGAGACGCGCACCATCGATGGCGTCGAGATCGGATTTCATCTGGTGCCGGGCTCGGAAGCCCCAAGCGAGATGATCATGTACTTCCCCCAGTTCAAATTGCTGAACATGGCGGA
Source organism: Pseudomonadota bacterium (assembly GCA_040387615.1). Lineage (GTDB taxonomy): Bacteria > Pseudomonadota > Alphaproteobacteria > Rhizobiales > Xanthobacteraceae > Afipia. Next base: position 42,648 of record JAZKDK010000036.1, read on the forward strand.
AGACGCCACCCACAACATGCACAATCTCTACACCATTCGCGGCGCGGAGATTCGCGATGGACGGTTGTGGTCGCGCTACATCAACGAGGCCATCGCGCGTTACGGCGACCAGACCGACATCGTGATCGCGCAGCATCACTGGCCGATCTGGGGCAACGAACGCGTCGTCTCGTTCCTGAAAAAGCAGCGCGACCTTTACAAATTCATCCACGACCAAAGCGTGCGGTTGCTCAACCACGGCCTGACATCGACGGAGATCGCCGAGCAACTCAAGTTGCCGCCGTCGCTGGCGAACGACTGGGCCGCGCGCGGCTATTACGGCACGCTCAGCCACAACGCCAAGGCGGTCTATCAGTTCTATCTCGGCTGGTATGATGCCAATCCCGCCGATCTCAATCCGCTGCCGCGCGCGGAGGAGGCGAAGAAGCAGGTGGAATACATGGGTGGCGCGGAGGCGACGATCAAACGCGCGCGTGATGATTACAAGGCCGGGCAGTATCGCTGGGTCGCCAGCGTGATGAGCAAGGTGGTGTTCGCCGATCCGGCTAACAAGGAGGCGCGCGAACTCGGCGCCGATGCGCTTGAACAATTGGGGTATCAGAGCGAGGCGGCGACCTGGCGCAACGCCTATCTACTTGGTGCGCTCGAACTGCGTGGCGGCGTCGGACCGCAGCCGCCGGCCCTTGTGAATGCGGAACTGCTGAAAGGCATCTCGATCGATCTCGCGTTCGATTTCCTCGGCGTGCGGCTGAACGCGGCCAAAGCCGAGGGCAAGACCATCGTCATCAACTGGACCTTCACCGACCTCAACGAAACCTACGTGATGAATCTGGAGAATTCCGCGCTGACGCATACGTCGGGCAAACTCTCCGACAAGGCCGACGCCAGCGTGACGCTGACCCGCGCCGCACTCGACGCCATTACGCTGAAGCAGCGGACGTTCCTCGGCAGCGTTCTCACCGGCGACGTCTCGGTCGGCGGCAATCCGCTCAAGCTGCGCGAACTGTTCGGGATGCTCGATGAATTCTCGACGGGATTCGAGATCGTGGAGCCGAAGAAGGCAGCGGTGGAGTAGGGCGTCACGGGTCAAGCGCGATCCTCACGATCGCGATGCGTGTTCATCCGGACGAAAAAGAAGGGGACACAAGTCCCCTTCTTGATGCGAAGTCAGTTCGTGGTGCAGATTTTCATGGTCTTCATTCCCGCCTCTGCTTCGGTGCGGGTCGTGAACACCTTGCCGTCGCCTACGACGACGGTCGTCGTCGCGGTCGGCTTTTGATCAACGATGGTGCATCGTTTCGTGCTTGTATCCTGCACCACATAGAAGGCCGCAGCCTGCGCGTAAGCAGCGCCGGTCATCATCGCTACGGCACCAATCGAAATAACAAATTTTCTCATAACGGTTCCTCCGGTTGTTATAGTCCCCGGCGGTTGAACCTTTGAGGAAGCCAGTTGTTCCTATTCAAGGATGAGGAAGCACCCCGGAAGCGGTTAGCGCTCGGCCTTCCTGGTCAGATGCGGCCTGATCATCTCGACAAGCCTTGGGGCGTCAGTCCCGGGCGGAAAGAAG
>JAZKDK010000036.1:44317-78267 GCA_040387615.1 Pseudomonadota bacterium
ATGCGGCCTGATCATCTCGACAAGCCTTGGGGCGTCAGTCCCGGGCGGAAAGAAGCCGAGATATTTTCCGTCGCGGTCGATCAGATAGATGAAAGCCGAGTGATCCACGGTGTAGTCATCCGGCTTCGATCCTGTTGAGACCCGCTTGTAGTAAACTCTGTAGGCGTCAGCGGCCTGCGACACGTCCTTGATGCTGCCGGTGAGGCCGAGCAGTCGCGGATGAAACAGCGGCACGTACTGCGCGAGATGCTCGGAGGTGTCGCGTTCGGGATCGAGCGTAATGAACAGCGGCTGCACGCTCTTGGCGTCGTCGCCAAGTTGCTCCATCGCCAGCCCGATCTGCTGCAAATCAGTCGGGCAGATGTCGGGGCAGTAGGTGAAGCCGAAATAGACCAGTATGAGCTGGCCACGGAAGTCGGCATCGGTGCGGATTTTTCCGGTTTGATCGTTGAGCTTGAACGCGCCGCCGATCGGCTCGCGATTCCACATCACCGCATCCATCAGTTCAGCGGCGAATCGCGATGAGCTTTGCGCCGATGCGGGCGATGCAACCCAAAGGCCGCACAGCAGCGCGGCCATGAGGACCGCGCCGCCTCTTGCGAATAGCTTCATAAGGATGCCGCGCGGGCTCACGCGCTGAAGATCAGCTTGCTGCCGGTCGAGACGTTGATCACGCTGTCCGGCATCTGCGCGCGTGCTTCGAGCAGGAAGTTCAGCCCGCTGCAATGCATCGGGATGACGACATCCGGCTGAAGCGCCTTGATCTCACCGACGATCTGCTTGAGGTAATCGGCGGGCGCCGGCCCGAGATGGAAGCCGCCGACCACGGCATGAACCTTCTGCACGCCGGAGATTTCCTGCGCCTGCCGCACCGAATTGACGATGCCGACATGGCCGCAGGAACTGATCACCACAAGGCCCTTGCCGCGGATGTTGAAGCAGGTCGCGTGCTCGTGGACATGCTCGTCCGGAACAAAGTTGCCCTGCAGCTCGGCGGCGGTGTAGTGGCCGTAGTCGCAGCCCGCGCTTTCCGGCTTGTAGTCGACGAAAGTGTTGGGCAGGATTTTCTCGACGCTGCTGCGCTTGATCTTGCCGGTGGTGAAGGCGTGGCCTTCGATCACAGTCGGCGTTTCGCAGAGTATGGTCTGGACTTTCTGTGCCGTGATCTGCTTGCGATCCAGCACGCCGCCTTCGCCGAACTGACCGGTGGATGCCCGGCTGACGCGGTGGCAGAAATTGTCCTCGCCGCCTGCATAGAGCTTCACGTCGGCGGGAAGCACGCTGCGATATTTCTCGAGGAAGCCGATCAGGCCGCCGTAATGATCGATATGGCCGTGGCTGACGATCAACGCGTTGATCTTCGCCGGATCGACCTTGAGCAGGCCGATATTGTTGATGATGGCGGGCGAGGTGTAGCCGAAATCCAGCAGGATATTGCGCTGTTCCTGTTCGCGCTGCGATTCCAGAAACAGCGACAGGCCCCATTCGTTATGCAGGACGTTGCGGGCATCGGCGCTGCGGCCGCCGCCCGGACCTTCGTGCACGACGCCGTTCACGGTACTGCCCCTCAGGAACTGGTCGTGCTGTTGATCGACCAGCACGCGGATCGACAGCTTGTCGATGGTCGGCACCTGGATCGGCGCGGCGCTGGCGACGCCCATACATGAGAATCCGCCGGTCGCGGCCAGCCCCATGGCGGTGGAGAGCTTCAGAAAATCACGCCGTGCGAATTCTTTTGTCATTGTCGACCTTTCCTGACCCTGAGTCCGGGCATTGCCGGAACTCTATCTGCGGGAAGCGAGAGGGACTGTTCTTAGTTTTCGTCGGAGCGATGAAAATCTTTCACGCGCACCTGCCTGGAGCGAATGAAATATACTTGATATGCGCCGCGCGGCATTGACTTCGCAAACGCGAAGCGCAAGGTTCATGCAATCGCATTGACTTTGCGCCGCCTGCCCGACGCCTACCAGTTCAAGGATAGCAAGATGATCGATCTCTATTATTGGCCGACGCCGAACGGCCACAAGATCACGATGTTCCTCGAGGAAACCGGCCTCGCGTACAAGATTCATCCGATCAACATCGGCACCGGCGATCAGTTCAAGCCGGAGTTTCTGGAATTCTCGCCGAACAACCGCATGCCCGCGATGATCGACCGGGCGCCGGCCGACGGCGGCGCGCCGGTGAAGATTTTCGAATCCGGCGCGATCCTGATCTATCTCGCGGAAAAGACCGGCAAGTTCATGCCGTCCGATCTGCGCAAGCGCTTCGACGTGATGCAGTGGCTGATGTGGCAGATGGGCGGCCTTGGCCCGATGGCCGGGCAGAACCATCACTTCAATGTTTACGCGCCGGAAAAGCTTCCCTACGCGATCGATCGTTACATCAACGAGACCAACCGGCTTTACGGTGTGCTGAACAAGCGCCTCGCGGATCGCGAGTACGTCGCCGGTGATTACTCCATCGCGGACATGGCGGCTTATCCGTGGATCGTGCCGTATGAACGGCAGGGCCAGAAGCTCGAGGACTTTCCGCATCTCAAGCGCTGGTTCGAGGCCATCAGGGCGAAGCCCGCCACGGTGTGCGCCTACGCGGTCGGCCCGACGGTGAACCCCAGCCTTGGAAAGACCTTCACCGACGAGCAGAAGAAAGTCCTGTTCGGACAGACCGCTTCGGTCGTGAAGGCCTGAGACAATGGCAGTCGCCCGAAAGCTGTTCGAACTCTGCGGCACCGAAACCGAGCGGGTGTTCAGTCCATTCTGCTGGCGCACACGCATGGCGCTGGCGCACAAGGATATCAAGGCCGAAACGATCCCGTGGCGCTTCTCGGAGAAGGACGCCATCGCGCCGCACCAGTCGGACAAGGTGCCGGTGTTCATCGACGGCGATACCTCGGTCGCCGACTCGTGGGCGATCGCGAATTATCTGGAAGACACTTACCCGGATCGTCCCTCGCTGTTTGGCGGCGAGGGTGGCCGCGCCATGGGCCGGATGCTGAACTGGTGGGGCGATACGGTTGTGCTTGGCGGCATCTTTCCAATGATCGCCGCCGACATTCATGCTCATCTGCGGCCGGCAGATCAGGCATATTTCCGCAAGACCCGCGAAGCGCGTCTGGGCAAGACGCTGGAACAGGCGGCGGCCAATCGTGACGAGGCCGTCGAGGCGTTTCGCCAGAGCCTCAACCCGATGCGGCTGACGCTCAAGACGCAGGCCTATCTCGGCGGTGCGTCGCCGAACTATGCCGATTACATCGCGTTCGGCCCGTTCCAGTGGGCGCGTGCGACCAGCCCGTTCAAGCTGCTGAAGGAAGACGATCCGATTTACGCCTGGCGCGAAAAGTTATTCGATGCGTTCGGCGACATGGCACGGAACTCGCCGGGATATGCGGTGTAGTCGGGTTTGCGCATACCGACGACGTCATCCTGAGGTGCGCGCTTTTGCGGCCTCGAAGGATGGTTACCTGCGCCGTGGTGTCATCCTTCGAGGCTCGCCCAAGCGGGCTCGCACCTCAGGATAACGGACTACTTTGTTTCGCGGATTGAGATATTTGCCGCAGCCCGCAGACAAGCCTGACAAACGCAGTCCTCGCCCTCGGCCGGCATCGGCAGCTTGGCGGCCTCATTCATGCACCAGCAATGCCCGGACAGGTCGCAGGTGAACGCCGTTCCGCACCGCGCGCAGCTCAGAGTGCGCTGCATTGCGGGATTTGCCGACGGTTTTGTCACGATGCCGTTCACGATTTTGTCGAATCCTTCATGTGACGTTCAGGCCGCGGGCGCGCATAATTCAGCCGCCGATTCATATTGGCCAACCTGTTGGCGAGATCAACCGTGAGATCCAGCAATGGCGCGTGACCCGCAGGGCGCTCTCGTCGCACTCAACCGGTTCGGGTTCGGCGCGCGCGGCGGCGCGGCCAGCGATTTCTCCAGCGCGGCCGCCGATCCGCGCGGGTTCGTGAAGGCGGAACTGGGCCGGCCCAACGCGGCGCTGCTCGATGCACCGGGGCTGCAATCCGCGCCCGCGCTGGCGCACGCGGTGTTCGATTATCAGAACGACATCAAGCAGCAGCGCGAAGCCGCGGCGAAAATGACGCAGGCGATGGCAGCGATTGGTGACGATCTGACCAAAAAAATGCAGAACGACATGCCGAAAGAACTGGCGGCAGAGTCCGGGCTTGAGATGAAACCCGGTGCGGCAACGCCGATGACGTCGCCCGATGCGATGCAGCCGAATGTGTCGTCGCCCAAGCAACCGCCGAAGCCACTCAATGTCATCCAGAAGACGTTCCGCGCCGAGGCGCTGGCGCGGCTGCAGCGCGCCACCATGGCGGAAAGCGGCTTTGTCGAACGGCTAGTGACGTTCTGGTCGAATCATTTCTGCACCTCCGCCAGCAAGGGCGAACTGGCGCGGATGTGGTCCGGCGCATTCGAGCGCGAAGCGATCCGGCCCTACGTGCTGGGGAATTTCGGCGAGATGTTACGCGCGGTGGAGCAGCATCCGGCGATGCTGTTCTTTCTCGACAATCAGCGCTCGTTCGGTCCGCAGTCGCGCGCCGGGCAGAACCGCAAGCGTGGCCTGAACGAGAATCTCGCGCGCGAGATCATGGAGTTGCATACGCTCGGCGTGAACGGCGGCTACACCCAGGACGATGTCGCGGCGCTGGCGCGGATTATCACCGGCTGGACTTTTGCGGGGCGCGACGGAAAAATCGCGCCGCCCGGCACGTTCGCTTTCTTCGCCAACGCCCATGAGCCCGGGCCGCAAAAGCTGCTCGGCAAGGTCTATGAGGACACAGGACTCGCACAGGGCGAGGCGGCGCTAGCCGATATCGCGCGGCATCCCGCGACGGCAAAGTTCATCGCCACGAAATTCGTGCGGCACTTCATAGCTGACGATCCACCGCCTGTGCTCGTGGCGAAGCTCGAAGCTGCGTTCAGGAAAACCGGCGGCGATCTTCACGCGATGACTCTGGCGCTGGTCGATGCCGACGAGGCGTGGCAAGCGCCGATGACCAAAATCCGGATGCCGTATGAATATCTGGTGGCTGCCGGGCGGATGATGGGTCGCATTCCTGAAGATCCGCAACGCTATCTCGGCGGGTTGAGTGTTCTCGGCCAGCCGCTGTGGGCGCCGGCAGGCCCGAATGGTTTTGCAGATACCAACGCCGCCTGGGCTGCGCCGGAGGGGATCAAGCTCAGGCTCGACATCGCGTCGCAGATTTCGTCGCGCATCGCCGACAGCATCGATCCGCGTGCGCTGCTCGATGTCGTGGCGGGCGAAGCCGCTTCGGTGGAGACGCGGCAAACTGTTGAACGCGCGGAGTCGCGGCAGCAAGCCTTCGCGCTGTTGCTGATGTCGCCCGAATTCCAGAGGAGATGAGCATGTCGCGCTTTCCGATCGATTGCTGCGAAAGCCACACCGCACGTGGGCTGACGCGCCGCTCCTTGCTGCTGGGATCGGCGACTTTCGCGGCCTGGGCCTACTTGCCGAAATTCGCGCGTGCGAAAGACGGTCGCGATCCGCGCTTCGTCACCATCATCCTGCGCGGCGCGCTCGATGGTCTTGCTACCGTCGCACCGGTCGGCGATCCCGATTACGCCGGGCTGCATGGATCGATCGCGCTGTCGCTTGATGGCGCGCATGCTGCGAAGGCGCTCGATTCATTCTTCGCGCTGCATCCGTCGATGCCGGAATTCGCGCGCATGTATAAGGACAAGAAAGCCGCCGTGGTTCATGCGGTGGCGACGCCGTACCGCGAGCGCTCGCATTTCGACGGACAGGATGTGCTGGAAAGCGGCTTTGGCGGGCCGGGCCGGGTGCAAAGCGGCTGGCTCAACCGCGCGCTCGAAGCGTTGCCGCGTGGCGAGCGGGTGATGAGCGGGCTTGCGGTCGGGCCCACAACGCCGCTGGTGCTGCGCGGCGCCGCGCCGACGGTCGGCTGGGCGCCGCCGTACATTCCGCAGGCCGCCGACGACACCGCGATGCGGCTCGTCAATCTCTACACCCATCGCGATCCCGCGCTGGCCGCGGCGCTGTCGCAGGGATTGCAGGTCGACAAAATCGCAGCGCGCGATGACAGCATGAAGCCGAAGCCCGGCATGAACGGGGCTGCGGGAATGCGGCTCGCAGCCAAGGGTGCTGCGCGATTGATGGCGGCGGATGACGGACCGCGCATCGCGGCTTTGGCGTTCGATGGTTGGGACACCCACGCCAACGAAGGCGGGCCGGTGGGCCGTCTCGCACAATTGCTGTCGGGACTCGACGGCGCGCTGGCGGAATTCGAGAGCGGCCTCGGCGAGCGCTGGCGCGACACGGTGATCGTGGTCGCCACCGAGTTCGGGCGCACCGCGCGCATCAACGGCACCGAGGGCACCGACCACGGCACTGGCACAGTTGCGCTGCTTGCGGGCGGTGCGGTCAACGGCGGGCGCGTGATTTCGGACTGGCCGGGACTGAAGGTGGCCAGCCTCTATGAGGGCCGCGATCTCAAGCCGACCACCGATCTGCGCGGTGTCATCAAGGGCGTGCTGCGCGATCACCTCGGGCTCGGCGAGCGTGTGCTGGCGGAGACGGTGTTTCCCGACAGCGGTGCGGTGAAGGCGATGCAGGGGCTGGTGGTCTAATCAGCCCCTCGTGATGGCGTCGATCTGCGCCATCTCGTCCGCCGTCAGTTTCCAGTTGATGGCCTTGGCGTTCTGCTCGATCTGTTCCGCGCTGGATGCGCCGGCGATCACGCTCGAGACTTGCGGCCGCGCCGCGAGCCACGAGAACGCCAGTTCGATCATCGTCTTGCCGTGCGCGTTGGCGAAGTCCTGAAGCTTCGCCACGATGTCGAAGTTTCTGTCGGTCATGTAGCGGTCGCCGAGAGACGCCACCTTGCCGAACCGCGAGTCGGCGGACGGCTTCTCGCCGCGCTTGTATTTTCCGGTCAGCAGGCTGCTGGCCAGCGGGAAGAACGGCAGCAGGCCGAGATTGTACGCCTGCGCCGCCGGCAGCAGATCGTTTTCGATGTCGCGCACGATCAGGCTGTATTCGTCCTGGCACGACACGAAGGCATGGGTGTTGATGCCACGCGCGGTGAACTGCGCTTCGGCGATGCGCCAGGCCGGAAAATTCGAGCAGCCGATGTAGCGCACCTTGCCCTGACGGATCAGGTCTTCCAGCGCACGCAGCGTCTCCTCGATCGGCGTCAGCGGATCGAAATCGTGCTGCTGGTAGAGATCGATGTAATCGGTCTTGAGGCGGCGCAGGCTGTCTTCGACTGCGTTCATGATGTAGCGGCGCGACGCACCCTGTTTAGTGCCGTCGTCGCTCATCGCCTTTGAGTATTTCGTTGCGAGAACGATGTCCTTGCGGCGATCACCGAGCACTTGCCCCAGCACCGTTTCCGAGCCGCCGCGCCCAGCGTAGATGTCGGCGGTGTCAAACAGCGTGATGCCGAGATCGATCGCCTTGTGAATGATCTTGCGCGATGTCTCGAGATCGCTGCGCTGGCCAAAATTGTTGCAGCCGATGCCGACGGCGGACACACGCAGGCCGGAGCCGCCGAGATTTCTGATTTCCATGATCTTGTCCGTCAGGTTTGTTCGAATGCGGGAACGGCCGATGCCGCCGCCTCATCCGTACCTGACGGCTGCGCCGCAGGCGAGCGCAAAGCGCGCGCCGTCATGCGCCGCACGGCGTTTTCGGCGTCCCGCGCGATCTCCTTGCGGTTCGCGGTCATGCCGTAGCCGATGGGTTCGCCCCAGCTCACCGTGACATCGACGGCACCCGACGAGAACACGCCGAGCAGATGCGGGATGAGATCGACATCGCCGTACCACGCCACCTTGTCGCGGAGCGCGCGGCCGACCGGAACGCCGCCATAGCGCACATAGGCCAGCGACACCGGCTGCACGGTAACGCGATCATGGTGGGTGGAATCGCCGATGGCATGATGCACCGAGCCGATCAGCGCCGAGCGAAACGGCAGGATGCGAATGCCGTCGCTCGACGTGCCTTCGGGGAACAGCACGACGGCATCGCCGCCGAGCAGGCGGTCGCCCATCGCGCGGGCGGCGTCGCCGGTCTTGTGGCGGCGTTCGCGCTCGACGAAAATCGTGCGCTGCAGTTTCGCCAGTTGGCCGAACAGCGGCCAGTTCGCGACTTCGGACTTGGCGACGAACACCACCGGGGCGATCGCGCCGAGCACGATGATGTCGAGCCAGGAGGCATGGTTCGAGAGGATCAGCGCCGGGCTTTCGCGGGTGCGCTCGCCAATCTGTGTGATCCGGACCCCGATCACGGCGCAGGCGGCGCGATGAAACAGGTTCGGCACGATGCGCTGCAGTCTGGTGTTGAGCAGGATGCCGGCGAGCTGGAACGGCAACAGCAACAGGGCAATGAAGACCATGACGATGGTCACGTAGGCGGTGCGGATCATGATGACGTGTCGTGAGAGTGAGGGAACGTGACGCGGCGAGGAACCCGCGGACGGATTATAGCGGGCCGTGCACGACTGGCAAAAGCGGGTAGGATCGAGGCATGAACGGAACCCTGAAGAACTGGGCACGTGCTCTCAAGCGCGATGTTCATGCGATCTACCTCGCCAGCCGCGATCCGCGCGTGCCGTGGTACGCGAAGGCACTGGCCGTGGTGGTGGCGGGATACGCCCTTTCTCCGATCGATCTCATTCCCGATTTCATTCCGGTCCTCGGGTATCTGGACGACATCATTCTCGTGCCGCTTGGAATTGTGCTGGTTCTGAAGCTGATCCCGCCACCGATCATGGCCGAGCATCGTGCGTCGGTGCTGGCGCAGGATCGTCCGGTAAGCCGCGTCGCCGCGCTGGCAATCGTGTGCGTTTGGATCGTAACTGCTGCGCTTGTGGGCTGGCTTGTTTATCGTCACGTCGCGGCATGAATGTCCCGCTGACTCTCCCGTAAAAAAATGCGGCCCCGGCCGGATACAGCGCAGAGGGGATTTACGCGACCGGGGCACGCCCGAACGCGCGATTGATGACGGGGGGCGGATCGCGCGCTAGCGTCAGGCTAGGGGGCGACGGTTACAGGACTGTGACAGGGGAAGTTGTCCACAGGGCGCTCCCCGCGAAGGTGTACGGAACGAAGCATATAGATCTGCGTCCTCGCAGGCTTGTTGCCTTCAGCGCTACGGTCCAGAATCCCTCAAATCGCAGTGCTTTGAAAGGATGCCCATGCCCACGACGGTCTCGCCGTTTCTCCTACCGATCCTGATGTTGCTCCTGTCCAACATCTTCATGACCTTCGCCTGGTACGGTCACCTGAAATTCAAGGAATCCTCGCTGCCGCTGGTCATCATGGTGAGCTGGGGCATTGCATTTTTCGAATACTGGCTGGCGGTGCCGGCCAATCGCTGGGGCAGCGCGGTCTATTCGGCGGCCCAGCTCAAGACCATGCAGGAAGTCATCACGCTGGTGGTGTTCGCCGGGTTCTCGGTGTTGTACCTGAAGGAGCCGCTCGGCTGGAATCACGCACTTGGCTTTGCCCTCATCGCCGCCGGCGCGTTTTTCATTTTCCACAAATGGTCGTGAACTGCGTCGCGACGCAGCGCAGGTGCAGCGGCTCCGCAGCGCTTTGGCCACGCGCCTGCGTCGCGATCAAAAATCCTGCAACGAGGACGATCGCCAGAGTCAGAGTCGCTGAAACCATGACAAGCGGTGCTTTCATTCGTGTGTCTCCACCGCGCACGTCAACGCGAGGCCGCGGGGTTATTTCGGTGCGCAGGGAGTAAGTGGCCTCAGCCGGCAATCGGCATGGCGGCCACGACCTTGATCGACAACGCCGTGACAGTGACGAGCAGGCATACTGACAGCGACGCCACCGCGAGCGACGCGGCGAGGGCGTTCGACAATCGGGCCGATGCAATGCGCGCGGACCGCAGTCCGAAACCAATTCCTGAAACCGGCGACCGGATCATGGTCGTGAATCCTCAAATCGGGCGGCGAATCACCGCTGCCCGGAATGTGTCAGGAATCGCTGTCGAGATTGCGGCGCGAGCGCGCCAAACGTGGCAGAAGCGGGGCAAGTTCAGGAAAATCAGCGGGTTATGCCCGCTATCCCGGCCGAATCGGCCTGTTCAGGCCTCGGCGGTCAGGCCGGTCTCGGTTCCGGGAGCCGTTTCAGGGGCCGCGATCTCGGCCGGACGCCACGCCATCGAGACGAATCGCGGTTCGCTTTCGACCCGCTTCAGCCAGGCCTTCACCGACGGATACCCGGAGAGGTCGAAGTCGCACTGGTTGGCGACGTGGGTGTAGCCGTACATCGCGATGTCCGCGACGGTGAGATGACCCGCTGCGAAGTAGTCGTTGGTCTTGAGGTGATTTTCCATCACCCGCAGCGCGGCGTAACCCCGCTCCATCCAGTCTTCCAGCGAATGGGTCTGCAGGTCGCGGCCGCCGCGCACCAGCACGAGCCAGAAATACGCGGCGCCGACGCTCGGCTCCAGCGCATGCTGTTCGAAGAACATCCATTGCAACGCCTGCGCGCGATCAATGCGATCTTCCGGCGCGAGCGATGTGCCGATGGCGACATACCACAGGATCGCGTTGGACTCTGCGAGATAACGGTCGTCGGCCACTTCGAGCAGCGGCACCTGTCCTGAGGGATTGCGCGCGAGAAATTCCGGCGTGCGGCTTTCACCGCGTAGAATGTCGACCTCGATGGCCTTGTAGGGCGCGTTCAACAGCGACAGCGCAAGGCGGACCTTGTAGCTGTTGCCGGAACGTTGCATCGAGTAAAGTTTGTACATGCGGGCTTTCGAAAATACCTTCAGCGGCAGGTAGTGCCTGCCGTCCGGCCCGACCCAAGGCCGATGTAACAATGAGGTTCCGGGCCGCGTGCCGCAAGGCCTTCGCGTTAGAAAAAGTCAAATCGCTCACAGCGATATAGCCACGGGCGATTTTATTCTGCGGAACGTGTACTGGCGCGTCAATTTCACGCAAATTGGCGTGAAAGAATGGCGTGCAATCCGTGATCGCGGGGACTTGTTCGCAACTGCGATGGCGGCGGCGATCTTGGGTTCGACCGCGTGGATTGAAAGTTCAACTGCGAACTCGGCTCGAGGCGACCGGAAGCGATGTCGCGAAGCGATCGACAGCACGCTATCCGCCGCCGCCGGCCAGCGAGATAGCGAATACCGGCGGGGCACAAGTCGCGGATACGCTTGGCGCAAGCAGATCCCGGTTCGCAAAACTTGCCGGATATGGCGGATTTTCTCGCCAGAATTTACGAATGTTGCGGGGCGCGTTGACACATCGACGAAGCAGACTTCGGATTCGGGGCGCACCAGGGCGGACGCTTTAAGGTTTCCTCAGTCTCACGCGCAATTTCGTGTGTTTTCGGCAAAGTTTCTTGCGATGCAGCGTCGACCGTTTTAGGGTGCCCCGCCCGCCAAAATCCGCGAATCCGGGCCTTCGCGACCATCAGCATCCTCAGGAGAACATGATGTCGTTTCTGTCCGCTGCGCTTGACCGTGTGAAGCCGTCCGCGACCATCGCGGTCACGGATAAAGCACGTCAGCTCAAAGCCGCGGGCCGCAACGTCATCGGCCTCGGCGCCGGCGAGCCGGACTTTGACACGCCCGCCAACATCAAGCTGGCGGCGATCCATGCCATTGAGGCCGGCAAGACCAAGTACACGGCCGTGGACGGCATTCCCGAACTGAAAGAGGCGATCATCGCCAAGTTTCAGCGCGAGAACGGCCTGACCTACAAGCCGAACCAGATCACGGTCGGCACCGGCGGCAAGCAGGTGCTGTACAACGCGCTGATGGCGACGCTGAATCCCGGCGACGAGGTCATCATCCCGGCGCCGTACTGGGTGAGCTATCCGGAAATGGTGGCGCTGGCCGGCGGCACGCCCGTGCCTGTGGTCTGCACCGCGGAGTTCGGTTTCAAGCTGCAGCCTGCCGCGCTGGAAGCCGCGATCACGCCGAAGACCAAATGGATCATCCTGTGCTCGCCGTCGAACCCGACCGGCTCCGCCTACAAGCGCGCGGAGTTGAAGGCGCTCACCGACGTGCTGCTGAAGCATCCGCATGTCTGGGTGATGACCGACGACATGTACGAACATCTCGTCTACGACGACTTCGAATTCACCACGCCCGCGCAGGTCGAGCCGAAACTGTTTGACCGCACGTTGACGGTGAACGGCGTGTCGAAAGCCTATTGCATGACCGGCTGGCGCATCGGCTATGCGGGCGGCCCGCAGCAGCTCATCTCGGCGATGGCGACCATCCAGTCGCAATCGACGTCGAACCCGTCGTCGATTTCGCAGTGGGCGGCGGTCGAAGCGCTCAACGGTCCGCAGGAGTTCATCCCGGCGAACAACAAGGTCTTCAAGGAGCGCCGCGATCTGGTGGTCGCCATGCTCAACCAGGCCAGCGGCATCGATTGCCCGCGGCCGGAAGGCGCGTTCTATGTTTACCCGTCGTGCGCAGGCACCATGGGCAAGACCGCGCCATCGGGCAAAAAGCTCGAGACCGATGAAGATTTCGTGACCGAGCTTCTGGAAACGGAAGGTGTTGCGGTGGTGCAGGGGTCCGCCTTCGGGCTCGGCCCGGCATTCCGTATCTCGTACGCCACGAAAACCTCGGATCTCGAGGAAGCCTGCAAGCGCATCCAGCGCTTCTGCGGCAACCTGCGCTAAACAGGTAGCTGCCGGTCTTTCCGGCGTGTCTTTCCGGCCCACCTTGTTTTTCGACAAGGTGGGCCGTTCGCTGTACCGTGAGGTGAGGGGCCGGGATTTAACCTCGGGAGGACAGTCATGACTGACAAGCCTTCAATCATTCTGGTGCACGGCTTCTGGGGCGGTGCCGCGCACTGGAGCAAGGTTATCGTCGAACTTGCGCGACGCGGTCACACTTCTCTTCAAGCCGTGGAAATGCCTTTGACCTCGCTGGCCGATGATGCCGAGCGGACCCGTAAAATGATTGCGCAGCAGGCTGGGCCGGTTCTGCTGGTCGGTCACTCGTATGGTGGGGCCGTTATCACGCAGGCGGGCAACCAGCCGAATGTGGTTGGTCTGGTGTATATCGCGGCATTCGCTCCTGATGCCGGCGAAAGCCCGGGTGGCATTACCGCAAAGCATCCGCCGGCTGGCGCGGCCAATCTTGCGCCGGACAGCGATGGCTATCTCTGGGTCAAGCCGGATAAATATCACGAAAGCTTTTGTCAGGATTTGCCCCCGGAGGAAGGGCTGGTCATGGGCGTGACCCAGAAGGCGCCCCTTGCCAGTACATTTGCGGATGAAATCTCCGCGCCGGCATGGAAGAAAAAGCCGTCCTGGTATCAGATATCCAGCGAGGACCGGATGATCGCCCCGGCCAATCAGGAATGGATGTCCGGACGGCTTGGGGCCAAGAAGGTGATTACGCTGAAAGCAAGCCACGCCTCCCTTGCGTCGATGCCGCGCGAGGTCGCGGCGCTTATTGAGGAAGCCGCCGAGGCGCGATGAGTTTCTGGTCTGCGAGCGCATCCACGCGGTAATTTGCGATAAAGCAACACTTTCGAATAATGCCGGTAGTTTGATAGGAAATAAGGGAAGCGCCATGTTTTTGACACGGCGCTTCCCTTTTGTCCGGCCGCCAACAAACATGCAATCTGGAGTTCTAATTCATGCGTCTTTCATCCCTTCTCGGTGTCGCGTTCGCGGCACTCGTCGCCTCCTTCGCCACGGCGAACGCACAGCAGCAGGGCGTGCGCGTCGGCGTGCTGGAATGCCGCGGCGGCCAGAATGTCGGCATGGTGATCACGTCCACGACCACGCTTGAATGCGTCTTCAGCAGCGAAGGCCGCCGGCCCGAGCCTTATCTGGCGCATGTCAGCCGCTTCGGCGTCGATCTCGGCATCACCGAGAACACCAGCCTTGCCTGGGCGGTGCATGCACCAACCCAGCGCGTTGGCCGCGGCGACCTCGCCGGTAACTATGGCGGCGTGGGCGGCAACGTGTCGTTCGGCCTCGGCGGCGGCGGCAACCTGCTGTGGGGCGGTTCGCAGAATTCCTTCGCGCTTCAGCCGCTCAGCCTGCAGGGCCAGACCGGCGTGAACGTGACCGGCGGCGTCGTCGGCCTTCAGCTTGAGCCGGTCAGCTTCAAGCGCACCTACAAGAAGAAGCGTCATCATCGCCGCCATCACTAAAAGTTTTATTGGTCGCGTTTTCTGCGGCGAACCGGTGTCCACTCCGCCGGAAAACGCTCCAGGCGGTTGAGTTAACAAAACGGAATGAAAAAGGCCCGCTGATGCGGGCTTTTTTTGTGACTCTTTAAGCAAAAGAGTGGGTCGCAGAAATGATGCGGACTTGCGAACCACCACACTGGTATGACTAGATGCGCGGACCCTTCGTATCCTTTTTATCATTAGTTCTGTTCGCGCCATTTAGCCGGAGACATCCCATGCGCCGCCTTTCGACTTTCCTGTCCGTTGCCTCGGCCGCCCTTGTTGCGTCGGCGATTATTGTTCATGCGCAGTCGGGGCGCACCCAGGTCGGCGTGCTTGAGTGCCGCGGCGGTCCGAATATCGGCATGATCGTCGGCTCGGTCACCAATCTGGGCTGCGTCTTCCGTTCGCAGGGCCGTCCGGATGATCTCTATACGGCGCGCATCACCAAGATCGGCGTCGATCTCGGCATCACCACCGAGACGGCATTGTCATGGGCCGTGTTCGCGCCGACCGTCCAGCTCGGCTCGGGTGACCTGGCCGGTAATTACGCCGGCGTGAATGCCAGCGCCGCCGTCGGCGTCGGCCTCGGCGCCAACGCCATGATTGGCGGTTCGCAGAACTCGTTTGCCTTGCAGCCGCTCAGCGTGCAGGGCCAGACCGGATTGAGCGTGGCGGGTGGCGTGCAGAGCCTGGAACTGCGTCCCGGCCGCTTCTAAGCTCCACAGAATATTTTTTGCAAAGGCCCGCCGTGATGGCGGGCCTTTTGTTTTCGATAATATCTGCAACGGGTCAGCAACTTTAGGTGATCGATTGATGCTGCGCAGCGGCATGTTTCCCGCTTGCCAACCGCGCCGGGCCTTGAGACGATCCTCGTGCCGACCCGCGTGAGCGCATTCAGCAGAAGTGGGATTGGCGCGAGCGGAATGCGCGCAACATTGAAGTAAGAGTGTTCCGGCGGCGACCGGATTGCACTTCGCCGGGACCATCTCGATGCGGGCCGTGCTCCAGACAGGAGGCGGCGATGGGACAAGATAACCTGAGAAGTCCCCGTGGTCCCCGGTGCATCGCACTGGTGGGCCCATTTCAGAGTGGCAAGACCACGTTACTTGAAGCGATCCTGGCCCGGACAGGGGCCGTTCCCAAAGCAGGCACCATCGAGGCATGCAATACCGTCGGGGATTCGTCTCCGCAGGCGCGGCACCATCGCATGAGCGTCGGCCTGACCGCTGCGACCACGACTTTCATGGGCGACAGTTACACCTTTATCGATTGTCCCGGCTCCGTCGAATTTGCCCATGACATGCGTGCGGCGCTGCCTGCGGTCGATGCCGCGGTGATCGTGTGCGAAGCCGACGAGCGCAAGCTGCCGCAGTTGCAGCTTATCATGCGCGAGCTGGAAGACCTCGGCATCCCGCGCTTCCTGTTTCTGAACAAGATCGACAAGGCGAACAAACGCATCCGCGAAACGCTGACGACGCTGCAGCCGGCGTCGCGCACGCCACTGGTGTTGCGGCAGATTCCGATCTGGAAGAATGATCTCATCGCCGGCTTTGTCGATCTCGCACTGGAGCGCGCCTTCGTCTATCGCGAGCACATGCCCTCCGAAGTGATTGATCTTGAGCCCGGCGATCTCGATCGCGAAAAGGAAGCCCGGCTCACGATGCTGGAAAAGCTCGCCGATCACGACGACCGGCTGCTCGAACAGTTGCTCGAAGACATTCCGCCGCCGCGCGACGAGGTGTTCGACGATCTCGCCAATGAACTGCGCGAGGGCCAGATCTGCCCGGTGCTGCTCGGCTGCGCGACGCGCGAGAACGGCGTGCTGCGGCTGATGAAGGCATTGCGTCATGAAGCGCCCGGTGTCGCAGCGACGGCCGAGCGTCTCGGCGTCTCCGACGAGACCACAGCGCTCGCTTACGTCATGAAGACCACGCATCTTCAGCATGGCGGCAAGCTGTCGCTGGCGCGTGTCCTGCGCGGCCATATCGCCGACGGCGATACCGTACAGTCCTCAGGCGGCAGCGCCGGCCGCGTCTCGGGAATTGTTGCGCCGAATGTCGGCAGCGACACCAAGCGTGTATCGGCCGCTGCGGGGGACACGGTCTCGCTCGGCAAGCTGGATGCGGTGAAGACCGGCGATACGCTGACGACGGGAAAGACCGCGCCTGCGGCGCTGGTGGACGTTGCGCCGACCGCACCCGTGCTGGCGACGGCGCTCGCAGCCACGGATCGCAAGGACGACGTCAAGCTCGGTCAGGCCCTGACGCGCCTTGCCGAGGAAGATCCGTCGCTGAGCGTGGTCCACAATCCGCTCACCCATCAGATGGTGCTGTGGGGGCAGGGCGAGATGCATCTGCGCGTCGCGGTCGAGCGGTTGCAGGACCGCTTTGGCGTCAGCGTGAAACAGCACGCGCCGCCGGTGGGTTATCAGGAGACCATCCGCAAGACGATCACCCAGCGAGGGCGTCACAAAAAGCAATCCGGCGGCCACGGCCAGTTCGGTGATGTGGTGCTGGTCATCAAACCGCTGCCGCGCGGCAGCGGTTACGTGTTCATCGAGAAGATCGTCGGGGGCGCGGTGCCGAAGAACTACATCGGCGCGGTCGAAGAGGGCGCCGGCGACGGCCTCGCGCGCGGGCCGCTCGGCTTCCCGGTGATCGACGTCGAGGTGACGCTGACGGACGGTTCCTATCACAGCGTCGACTCGTCCGATCAGGCGTTCCGGACCGCGGCGAGGATCGGCGTCACCGAAGCCCTGCCGCAATGCGCGCCAGTGTTGCTCGAGCCGATCCATGTGGTCGAGATCGTTTGTCCGACCGACGCGACCGCGAAGATCAACTCCATCCTGTCCGGACGGCGCGGCCAGATTCTCGGCTTCGACACCCGCGAAGGCTGGTCCGGCTGGGATCTGGTGCGGGCGATGATGCCCGAAGCGGAGATCGGCGATCTGATCGTCGAGGTGCGTTCGGCCACGGCCGGCGCGGGCGGCTTCACCCGGCAGTTCGACCACATGTCGGAAGTGACCGGCCGCGCGGCGGACCAGATTATTGCCGCTCATCGCGCGGCGGCGTAGGCGGTACCAACGCATGCGATTCAAAGGCCCGCCTTTGCGGGCCTTTGTTTTTTTGACGCAGACGGACTTCCCCGACTCGGCATCGTTGGCGACAATGGCGCAGGGGGACACCGATGCTGGATTCGCGCGCGAACATTGCACTGGCTTGCCTGCTGAGCGGTCTCGCAGGATACGTCGATGCCATTGGCTTCATCCATCTGGGCGGGCTGTTTGTCTCCTTCATGAGCGGCAACTCGACACGGCTCGGTGTCAGCTTGCAGGAGGGGCATTGGCGTGAAGCGCTTGAAACGGTGGGGCTGATCGTCTTGTTCGTCGCCGGTGCGGGCGCGGGAAACCTGATCGTGCTGGCTCGCACCTCGCATCGGCAGACGTGGGTGCTGCTCGCGGAAGGCCTGCTATTGGTCTGCGCAGCGTTGTCTTATGGCTTCGGCTTTTCCGCGCTGTCTGTGTCGCTGATCGTTTTCGCGATGGGTCTGGAGAATGCAGTGTTCTTCACCGGAGGCGCGGGCGGCATCGGATTGACCTATATTACAGGCGCGCTGGTCCGAGTCGGCCAGCTCATGGCGCTGTCGTTACGCGGCGGCAAGCGGTGGGAATGGCTGCCAAGTTTCTTCCAGTGGGCTTCGCTTGTGATCGGGTCCGTGCTCGGCGCGTTCGCCTTCCGGCTCTACAGCCTCGATGCGATCTGGTTCGCCGCGGCTCTGGCGCTCATGCTGAGCGCAGGGCTGGCGTTCGTTGCGCGCGCGAATGCCGCCGCTTCCTAGCGGTTCGCATTGACAGCCGCGGGTGCCGCGTGATTTGACCGATCCTCCAACCGGAGCCACCTTTTATGAGCGTCACCCCCGCTGCGTGTCTGATCGGCTGGCCGGCGGCGCATTCGCGTTCGCCGCTGATCCACAAATACTGGCTGAAGTCCTTCGGCATCGACGGCGATTATCGCATCGAGGCGGTGGAGCCTGCTGCGTTCGCGGATTTCATCGGGAATCTTGCGGCGCGCGGCTACAAGGGCGCGAACGTCACCATCCCGCACAAGGAGCAGGCGCTTGCTCTGTCGTCGCCCGATGCGCGGGCGCGGGCGGTGGGCGCGGCCAACACGCTCTATTTCAATGGCGGTGAACTGCGTTCGACCAACACCGATGTCGAGGGCTTCATCGGCAATCTCGATGCCAGCGCGCCCGGATGGGACGGCACGGACGAGGTGCTGGTGCTGGGCGCGGGCGGATCGTCGCGCGCGGTGATTTTCGGCCTGATCGGGCGCGGCATCAAGCGCGTGCATCTTGCGAACCGCACCGCGTCGCGCACGCAATTGCTGGCGGATCAGTTCGGCGTGCAGGTGCAACCGCTGGCGTGGGAGCGGGTCGGCGATGTGCTGCCGCGCGCGGGGCTTCTGGTGAACACCACGTCGCTCGGCATGAAGGGCCAGCCGCCGCTCGATATCGATGTCGGCGCGCTGCCGGCGGGCGCGACCGTCGCTGATCTGGTTTATGTTCCGCTGGAAACCGCTCTGCTGAAAGCCGCCAAGGCGCGCGGCCTGAAAACCGCCGATGGCCTCGGCATGCTGCTGCATCAGGCGGTGCGCGGATTCGAATTGTGGTTCGGGAAGCGGCCTGTCGTGACGCCGGAACTGCGTGCGCTGGTCGAGGCGGATCTTGTCGCCAAAACCTGATGGGCTGCGTCGAAACGCGCCCTTCAGCTTCGACGGGTGCAAAGCTAAAGCGGCATCCTCAACTTAGGAATCGATGTGAACAGAACCGGAAAATTCATTGTCATCGCGGCGCTGGCGCTGGTGTTCTACAGTGCCTGGACCGTTTATCAGGGCACACAGGGTTTCAATCCTGCGTCGATCGATAATCTGAAGGAGCGGATGCGCGCGGACTACGCCGCGAAGAACGTCACGGTGACCGAGATCACCATGCTCCGTCGCGGCCCGCGCGAACTGGTCGGCTCGGTGAAGCTGAAGGCGCAAGGCTCTGACGAGATTCAGCAGAAGGCCTGCACGGCGACCATGGCCGAGGACAAGGTGACCACGTCCTGGAAGTGTCAGTAAACGTCCGCTGCGGAGTTTCGCCATCGCGATCACGCGAAGATGATCATGGACTGGTTCGCCAGAATCTCCAGCGTGTTCTGCGAGGTGCTCACACCTGCGTGACGAATGAAATAATAGGGCTGCGCGAGCGTAGATAGGGTGGGACTTTCCCGGAGACACCACTATGATTTCCTCTCGTCTTGCTTCGCTGCGCGCCATCGCCGTAGCCGCACTGCTTCTGCCATCATCCTATGCACTGGCGCAGCAGTCGCCGACCAGTTCCACCACCCGCGTGCGTGGCACGGTGGAAAACCTCAACGGCGAAACGCTTCATGTGAAATCGCGCGAGGGCGCGGACGTCACGCTGCATCTGCCGCAGAGCGCGGGTGTCGCCGGCGTCGCCAAGATGTCGCTCGCCGACGTCAAGGTTGGTTCCTACATCGGCGTAACGTCAGTGCCGGGGTCAGACGGCAGCCAGAAGGCCGTCGAGGTTCATGTTTTTCCCGAAGCGATGCGGGGCACCGGTGACGGCACGCGGCCGTGGGACCTGAAGCCCAACAGCAGCATGACCAACGGCGCGGTCGACGACCGCACCGTGGCCGGCAATGACGGCCACACGCTCACTGTGAAATACAAAGGCGGCGAGAGGAAAGTCGTCGTCACGCCCGACACCACGGTCGTCACCTACGTCCCGGCCGAGCGCTCCGACATCAAGGAAGGGACGCCAGTGTTTGCGATTGCCACCAAGCAGCCGGACGGCACGCTCGATGTCGCGCGTCTCAGCATCGGCCGCGACGGCCTCGCACCGCCGATGTAAACGTCATTGCGAGGAGCGTAGCGACGAAGCAATCCAGTCTTCGTTACTCTGGATTGCTTCGCTTCGCTCGCAATGACAATCAATTCCTCGGGCTGCTCACCGCATTGGTCTGCATGTAGTCCGTCAGCACGCGGCGATCGATCTCGTCGATGCGGTTGATACCGCACAGGCCCATCGTGGTGCTCAGCTCCTTGCCGATCAGATCAAGCGCCAGTGACACGCCGGCCTGTCCTCCGGCGCCGAGGCCGTAGATATAGGCGCGGCCGATCATGCAGGACTTCGCGCCGAGCGCCAGCGCACGCATCACGTCCTGACCGGAGCGAATGCCGCCGTCGAACATGATTTCAGTTGTCGAGCCGACATCCTGCACGATCTCCGGCAGCACCGAAATCGACGATGGTGCGCCGTCGAGCTGGCGGCCGCCGTGGTTCGACACCACGATCGCTTCCGCGCCGGTCTTCACGGCGAGGCGCGCATCGGCGACGTCGAGAATGCCCTTGATGATGAGCTTGCCCGGCCAGATGCTGCGAATCCACTCGACATCTTTCCAGTTCAGCGACTGGTCGAACTGCGAAGCAACCCATTCCGAGGTCGAGCCGAGATCGCCGGCGCCCTTCACATGGCCTGTGATGTTGCCGAAATTCCGGCTCTTGCCCTTGAGCATACCTGCGACCCAGCCCGGCTTGGTGGCGAAATCGATGATGTTCTTCAGCGTCAGCAATTTTGGCGGCACCGAAAGGCCGTTCTTGACGTCCGCGTGACGCTGGCCGAGCACCTGCAGATCGACGGTCAGCACCAGCGCGCTGCATTTCGCGGCAATGGCGCGCTCGATCAGCGACTTGGCGAAGCCGCGATCCTTCATCACATAAAGCTGAAACCAGAACGGCTTGTCGACATTGGCCGCGACATCCTCGATCGAGCAGATCGACATGGTGGAGAGCGTGTAGGGAATGCCGATCTCCTGCGCCGCGCGGCAGGCGTAGATCTCGCCATCCATATATTGCAATCCGCCAGAGCCGATCGGCGCAAGGATCAGCGGCAGTGCGACGGGCTCGCCGAGAATGGTGGTGTTCAGCGCGCGCTTCGAGATGTCGACGAGGATGCGCTGGCGAAACTTGTACTTCTGCATGTCGCTGACATTGGCGCGCAGGGTTTCTTCCGCATAGGACCCACCGTCCACGTAATCGAAAAACGGCTTCGGCACGCGGCGCTTGTGAATCTGCCGCAGGTCCTCGATGCAGGTAATGTTCTTCATGGACGCATCCTCACGTCATTGAATTTCTTGGCGCGTAAAAGTGGGCGCGGGTTTTGCGACCAGAATACGCGCATTTTTTAATGGGGCGTTTTCTTGCGAAAACGCCCTCGGGCAATCATCTATCATGGTTGAGGCGCACGCAAATAGCCGCTGCGCCGTGGAGAGGCTCATGAGCAACAAAACCTCCAGTCCTAAATCAGCCAAGTCCGCCAAAGAGGCGGAAGCCGAGAAGCGCAAGCTGGACGAGGAGCTGGATGAAGCCTTGCGGGACACTTTTCCCGCCTCCGACCCGGTCAAGCTGACCCAGCCGGACCAGCACGTCGAGCCTGATCCCGAAGACTGATCGGCTAACCGCGGCGATCTGCGCCGGAACATGGGTCGTCTCCGGACGTTGACCCAGCGAACCTGACGCAGGAGCAGATCATGGCCGACGCCGACACCAAGCCGAAGAACGACAACAAGCCGAAAGACCCGGAAAAGAAGAAGCTGGATGACGCCCTTGAGAAGGGGCTGGAAGAATCGTTTCCGGGCTCCGACCCGGTCAGCGTGACCCAGCCGCCGCCGTCCAAGCACGATCAGGACATCAAGCGGAAACGCTGAAGCGGTCCTCCGGGAGCCCTGATTAAGGCAGGGTTGTAGCAATGTTCTTATAAATCAAATAGATAGTACCGCCGCCCGCTCCGGGCGGCGGTAATGATTCATCATATTATTTGAAGGCTTTCCGGCCGCAGAGGCTTTATAATCAGCTCTCCGCTACAAGGGGCGTTCGCCAGAGCCAAGCAGGTGCTTTTCGGGACCTGACCGGAGACTCGGCGGAGCAGGGGAATTCATGGTGCGCAAATATTTCGGGACCGACGGCATTCGCGGCCGCGCCAACAGCCTGATCACGCCTGAACTGGCGCTCAAGGTTGGGCAGGCTGCCGGGCTGGTGTTTCAGCGCGGCGACCATCGCCACCGCGTGGTGATCGGCAAGGACACCCGCCTGTCCGGTTACATGATCGAAAACGCTATGGTCGCGGGCTTCACCTCGGTGGGCATGGATGTGCTTCTGCTCGGCCCGATGCCGACGCCGGCGGTCGCCATGCTGACCAAGTCGATGCGCGCCGATCTCGGCGTGATGATTTCAGCCTCGCATAACCTGTTCGACGACAACGGCATCAAGCTGTTCGGCCCCGCCGGATTCAAGCTGTCCGACGACGTCGAAACGCAGATCGAACAGTTGATGGACGAGAACCTCGACAAGCGTCTCGCCCAGAGCGCCAGTCTCGGCCGCGCCCGCCGCATCGACGGCGTGCATGATCGTTACATCGAATTCGCCAAGCGCACCCTGCCGCGCGATCTCAGCCTCGATGGCCTTCGCGTCGTGGTCGATTGCGCCAATGGTGCTGCCTACAAGGTGGTGCCGGAAGCGCTGTGGGAGCTGGGCGCGGACGTCATCTCCATCGGCGTCGAGCCTGACGGCTTCAACATCAACAAGGATTGCGGATCGACCTCGCCGGAAGCGCTGTCGCGCAAGGTGCGCGAGATGCGCGCCGACATCGGCATCGCGCTCGATGGCGACGCCGATCGCGTCATCATCACCGACGAGCGCGGCCATGTGGTCGACGGCGATCAGCTTCTCGCGGTGATTGCGCAGAGCTGGAAGGACGACGGACGGCTGGCCAAGCCCGGCATCGTCGCCACGGTGATGTCCAATCTCGGCCTTGAGCGTTATCTGAGGGACATCGGCATCGAGATGCTGCGCACGCCGGTCGGCGACCGCTATGTGCTCGAGCAGATGCAGAAGGGCGGCTACAATCTCGGCGGCGAGCCGTCGGGCCATATCATCATGTCCGACTTCGCCACCACCGGCGACGGCTTCGTCGCGGCGCTTCAGGTTCTGGCTGTGGTGCAGCGCCTCGGCCGTCCGGTCTCGGAAGTCTGCCACCGCTTCGAGCCGATGCCGCAGATTCTCAAGAACGTGCGCTACCGCACCGGCAAGCCGCTCGACAATCCGGGCGTGAAATCGGCGATCCTCGACGCCGAGAAGCGCCTGAACGGCTGCGGCCGCCTGCTGATCCGCCCAAGCGGGACCGAGCCGGTCATCCGCGTGATGGGCGAGGGCGACAACCGCGACCTCGTCGAGGAAGCCGTCGACATGATCGTCTCGGCTCTGGGAACGGCGTCCGCGGCGGCGTAAATCCTCGATGTCGTCCCGGCGCATGCCGGGACCCCAGACTCCCTGTCGGTGTTGTGAAAAGGCGTCCAGCCACGCTGTTCACTCGAGAGCGATATGGTTATGGGTCCCGGCATGCGCCGGGACGACGTGATAGATGGCGTTGGCCAACCGCAGTCTCGTCAATCCGGCACATCAGCCATGGTCAATCGCGACTGGTGGGATTGCCGCTGAATTTGTATTTCGTGGTTTATTCGATTTTGAATTTGCCGGGAAGCTGCCGTGAACAAGCCCGTTATCCTGTCCGAAGACACCCTCGTTGCACCTATCGTTGTGGATGCACCGGCGACGCCAGCCTCGGCCGCGCCTGCCTACGCTGTCATCGGCGCCATTAGCTTCTCGCATCTTCTCAACGACCTGATGCAGTCGCTGATCCCGTCGGTCTATCCGATCCTGAAGGACAACTACGCGCTCGACTTCGGCCAGATCGGCATGATCACGCTGGCCTTCATGTTCACCTCGTCGCTGCTGCAGCCGGTGATCGGCGCCTACACCGACAAGTATCCGAAGCCGTTCTCACTCGCGCTCGGCATGGGCTTCACCTTCGCGGGACTGATCCTGCTCAGCGTCGCGCATCATTACTGGGTGATCCTGCTGGCGGCCGGTCTCGTCGGCACCGGCTCGGCAGTCTTCCACCCGGAATCCTCACGCATCGCGCGCATGGCGTCGGGCGGCCGCGTCGGCATGGCGCAATCGGTGTTTCAGGTCGGCGGCAATCTCGGCACGGCGATCGGCCCGGTGCTGGCCGCGCTGATCATCGTGCCGTTCGGGCAGGGCAGCATCGCGTGGTTCTCGCTGGTCGCGGCGCTTGCCATCGTCGTGCTGTGGCAGATCGGCCGCTGGTACGAGCCGCGCATCGCGCAGCGCAAGAGCGCTCATACGTCCCTGCCGGAAGATGGGCTATCTTCGACGCGCACCATGGTCGCGCTCACCGTGCTGATGATATTGTTGTTCTCGAAGGCGTTCTACACCGCGAGCATCGGCAGCTACTACACGTTCTTCCTGATGCAGAAATTCGGCATCGGTACGCAAGCGTCACAGATCTATTTGTTCCTGTTTCTGGGCGCGAGCGCGGTCGGCGTGTTCTTCGGCGGCCCGCTCGGTGATCGCTTCGGCCGCAAGTACGTGATCTGGTTTTCGATCATCGGCGCGCTGCCGTTCACGCTGGCGTTGCCTTACGTCGATCTCTACTGGAACGCGGTGCTGAGCATCATCATCGGCTTCATCATTTCGTCGGCGACACCCGCGATCATCGTCTACGCGCAGGAACTGATGCCGCATCGTCTCGGCATGATCTCCGGACTGTTCTACGGCATGGCGTTCGGGTTCGGCGGCATCGGTGCCGCGGTGCTCGGTCAGGTCGCGGACTGGAAAGACATCAACTTCGTCTATCAGATCTGCGCATTCCTGCCGGCGATCGGCCTGCTCGCGGTTTTCCTGCCGCAGATGAAGCGTCACAAGCTCTGACGCTTTCGTCGTTGCGTGCGAAGCGAAGCAACCCAGCCATCACAGATTCTGGATTTGCTTCGTCGCGAGCACTCCTCGCGATGACAGCGCAAATAGTGATCATGTCCGATCACGGCTCGCGCCGCACCGTGGCATTGCGTCAGGATTCCTGACCTTCCCGTCAACACATCATTAAGGTTTGTGACGCGCGATGCCACGCGCGTTGTGTAAACGTTTACCGTCTCGCTTAAGGCGGATTAAAAATCACGGTTAAGAATTAGGGTTAAGTGGCGCTTAAGCATTTGGTGGCATCGTCCTGCTTGTGAGTTTTGTGTGTGAGGCCGTGTTGCCTCACCGGGGAAAGGACCGGACCAATGCGTACTCTCAAGAAACTGATCGCTGCAGGAGCGGCGTCATTGCTTTCATCGGCGGCACTCGCTGCCGATCTGCCGCCACCGCCTCCGATGTATGTCCCGCCTCCGGTTGAGGACTTTGGTGGCTGGTATCTGCGCGGCGACATCGGCTTCAGCAATCAGCAGGTCAAGCGCCTCGACAACGCGCTCTACTACACGCCGGGTACGAGCGTGCAGAACACGGGCCTCGGCTTTGACAGCGCCGGCATCTTCGGCCTCGGCGCCGGCTACCGCTTCAACAACTGGTTCCGCGCTGACGTGACCGGTGAATATCGCGGCAAGTCGAATTTCCACGGCTCCGACATTGTGTCGTTCAACGGCGTGCCCACAAGCACCAACACCTACACCGGCAGCAAGTCCGAGTGGCTGGTTCTCGCCAACGCCTACTTCGATCTCGGAACCTGGTGGTGCATCACGCCATTCGTCGGCGCCGGCATCGGTGGTTCTGCCAACACCATCTCAGGCTTCACGGACTCGGGCGTGCAAACAAACAGCACAGCATTCGGTCCGACTGCGACGAAATGGAATTTCGCATGGGCGGTACATGCTGGTCTCGCCTACAAGATCAATCCAAGCCTGACGATGGAACTCGCGTATCGCTACGTCGATATGGGTGACGGCATCACTGGCGACATGTACGCGTTCGACGGCACGAATGCCGTCTACAACCCGATGCACTTCAAAAATCTCACCTCGCACGATCTCAAGTTCGGTGTGCGCTGGGCGATTGATCCGGCTCCGGTTTACGCTCCGCCGATGCTGCCTCCGCTCATCCGCAAGGGCTGATCGGATTTCTTCGCTCTTCCTGCCTTCTTAAGAACTTCAACGGCGCGGATTTTTCCGCGCCGTTTTCTTTTGCGCGAAGCGCGCGGCGGGAACGATTGATTAAGGTTAACGCGGCATCATCGAACGTAGTTAAGCGTTTATGACGGAGTTGGTGATGCGTCGGATCGTGTTGGCGATGATGATGGCCGGAACCGTGCAGGGTGCACAGGCCGCGGATTATCCCGAGGACCTGCCGATCCTGCGCGGAAGCTTCCGCGACGGATTGAGCACGCGCGTGACGCGCTGGCAGGGCTTCTACGTCGGTGGACAGGCGGCCTACGGTTCGTCGGATCATAACTTCACCGGCGCGACGAGCGACATGACGCGTCAGCAACTGGCGCTCACCACCATCGAGAACGAGTTCAATATTTCCGGGTGGCCGGTCATCGGCGGCAAGGTCTCGCATCAGAGCAGCGCCTTCGGAGGCTTCGCCGGATACAATTCGCAATGGAGCGATACTGTACTCGGTGTCGATGCCAGCTACATGCACGGCAACTTCTCTGGCGGTAAATCCGGCAGCATGGGACGCCAGTTCGTCACCTCGGACGGCATCAGCAACGATGTGACCGTAACGTCTGCGGCTTCGATCAAGTTCACCGATGTCCTCACCCTTCGCGGTCGCGCCGGATACGCCATCGGCAGCTTCCTTCCGTATTTGTTCGGCGGGGTTGCGTTCGGACTCGCCGATACCAGCCGATCCAACAGGATCGATGCTTCGGGGACGACCGGCACGCCGCCCACACCGGCTTACGGCCCCGTCACGTACATCGCATCCGAAAACCAGCACGGCCGGTTGAAGGTCGGATATACGATGGGCCTCGGCACCGAGGTGATGCTGTTCGGAAATGTCTTTGGCCGCGCCGAATGGGAATACATTCGCTTCACCGGACCCATCGACACCAACATCAATACGGTGCGCGGCGGTCTCGGCTACCGGTTCTGATTGATCCGCTATCCGTAATTGTTTTTCGCGCGATTGTTTCTTGCGGCTCCTGTCGTTGACAGGGGCCGTGTCGCCTGTTGTGCTGCGCGTCTCGTGGACGTGGCGACCATCGGGAAGGTGCAGTCATGAAAATCTATGGCGACCTGAAATCCGGCAATTGCCTGAAGGTGAAGTGGGTGTGCGACAGGCTTTCGCGCCGCTACACCTGGGTCGAGATCGATACCCGGAAGAATGAAAGCCGCACGGCGGAATTTCTCAAGCTCAACGGCGCGGGGCAGGTGCCGGTGCTCGAACTCGACGACGGACGCACGCTGGCGCAATCCAACGCCATCATCCGTTATCTGGCGCGCGGCACCGACCTGATCCCTGCGGAGGCATTTCTCGCGGCGAAGATGGACGAGTGGCTGTTCTGGGAGCAGTACAGCCATGAGCCTTACCTCGCGGTCTGCCGTTTCCAGATGTTCTATCTCGGCCAGTCGCAGGGCGAACTTGATCCGGAGAAGGTCAAGCGCGGTTATTTCGCGCTGGCACGAATGGAGCATCAGCTTCACGACACGCGGTTTCTGGTCGGCGATGCGTTGTCGCTCGCGGACGTGGCGCTGCTGGCCTATACCCGCGTCGCCCATGAAGGCGGCTTTCACCTTGATGGCTATGCCTCGGTGCGCCGCTGGGTTGCGGACTCGGAAAAAATCCTCGGTCTCTAGTCTGCGCACTCTGGCTCTGCGTCCACGCGCCGGAATCGCACCGATCCACCGGACGGCACGGCGGCCGGTGCTGGTCCGTGAGTATCCCTCTCGAAATCAAGCCCGTTCTGTAACTGCGGGGCAGCGTTGTTAGTTCCGAAAAGGCATTTACTCACTCGTCTGGCTCCTGCATGCTTGCAAAATGCAAGTCTGGGTGCTGACGGCTCCGGTGCGACAACCGGAACGCGCTCCCGGTCAAACCGACACGACGGAGGGCTCAGGGATGCAGTTCGATTTTGAAGCGATGAAACCCGGCGAGCGCTACAAGCTGCTGCTGGCAACCGTCCTGCCGCGGCCAATCGCGTGGATCACGACGCGGGACGGCAATGGTGCGGTGAACGCCGCGCCGTTCTCGTTCTTCAATGTGTTCGGGTCCGACCCGGCGACGGTGGGGATCGGCATCGGCAGCAAGGGCCCGGGTGAACCCAAGGACACCCGCGCCAATATCCGCGCCAACGAGCAGTTCGTCGTCAACCTGGTGCCCTACAGCCTTGCCCAGCAGATGCGGATCACGTCGATCGCATTTCCCAAAGGCGTCGAGGAACCGGGGGAGGCGGATCTGAAACTCGTTCGGTCAGAACGGGTCGCCGTGCCGCGCATCGCGGCATCGCCGGTGTCGATGGAATGCACATTCACGCAGGAGGTCGTCCTCGGCGGATTCAGTCTCGTGCTGGGCCGCATCCTGATGATCCATGTGCAGGATCATGCCGTGATCGACGCCGCGCGGCAGTATGTCGATGCGGAAAAACTCGATCTGATCGGGCGCATGGAGGGCGGCTGGTACACCCGCACGACGCAGCGTTTTGAAATGCCCAACATCCCGCTGGAGGAGTGGCGGCGGCCGGCCTGACCGGGATCGGGGAGTGCTCTTGCATCCCAGCCTTGTGAACGGGGCCCGGCGAACTTCCTTGACGAAATCCAGAACCTTCCATATTGACGGCGGCGGGACACCTCCCCCCAACGGGAGGCCACTATCTGGAAGGATAGACGATGACTGTAGCGAAGCCCGGCTCAAAGCCGAACGTGCCGCATTTCTCCTCCGGCCCCTGCGCCAAGCGCCCCGGCTGGAACCCCCAAAATCTCAAGGACGCAGCCCTCGGCCGTTCGCATCGCGCGAAGGTCGGCAAGGCTAAGCTCAAGCTCGCGATCGATCTGACCCGCGAAGTGCTTGAAGTGCCCGCCGACTACAAGATCGGCATCGTGCCGGCGTCCGACACCGGCGCCGTCGAGATGGCGCTGTGGTCGCTGCTCGGGCCGCGGCCGGTCACCACCATTGCCTGGGAGTCCTTCGGCGAAGGCTGGGTCAGCGACGTCGTCAAGGAATTGAAGCTCAAGGACGTCGTCAAGCTCCACGCGGGCTACGGCGAGATTCCCGATCTGTCGAAGGCCGACAAGAACTCGGACATCATCTTCACCTGGAACGGCACCACCTCCGGCGTGCGGGTTCCGAACGCCGACTGGATCCATGACGACCGCGAAGGCCTGACCATCTGCGACGCCACCTCCGCCGCGTTCGCGCAAAAGCTCGACTGGCCGAAGCTCGATGTCGTCACCTTCTCCTGGCAGAAGGCGCTGGGCGGCGAAGCCGCGCACGGCATGCTGATCCTGTCGCCGCGCGCTGTCGCACGGCTCGAGAGCTATACGCCGCCGTGGCCGCTGCCGAAGATCTTCCGCATGACCAAGGGCGGCAAGCTCAACGCCGGCATCTTCGAGGGCGAAACCATCAACACGCCGTCGATGCTCTGCGTCGAGGACTATCTCGATGCGCTGAACTGGGCGAAATCCGTCGGCGGCCTCAAGGGGCTGATGGCGCGCGCCGACGCGAACACCAAGGTGCTCGCGGACTGGAAGGCGAAGACGCCGTGGGTGGATTTCCTCGCGGCCGATCCGGCGATCCGCTCCAACACCTCGGTGTGCCTGAAGGTCGTCGATCCGGCGATCACGGCGCTGTCCGCCGATGCACAGGCTGATTTCGCCAAGAAGCTGGTTGCGGCGGTCGAGAAGGAAGGCGCCGGTTACGACTTCGCGCATTATCGCGATGCCCCCGCGGGTCTTCGCATCTGGTGCGGCGCGACGGTCGAAGCCAAGGACGTCGAGATCCTCACCGCATGGATCGACTGGGCGTTCGCCGAGACCAAGGCTTCGCTCGCCAAGGCCGCGTAACTCCAAGATGACGTATTCCCTCTCCCATAACGGGAGAGGGTTCTCCGTATCCCGCTTCGGAGGCCCTCATGATCTCGCGCATCTGGCATGGTTGGACCACGCCCGCGAATGCAGACGTTTACGAACGTCTGCTGCGGACGGAAATCTTTCCCGGAATTCTGGCGCGCAAGGTCGCGGGCTTCCACGACATTCAGCTTCTGCGGCGTGATGCCGGCGCGGAGGTCGAGTTCGTCACCATTATGACGTTCGAGACGCTCGACGCGGTGATCGCTTTTGCCGGGCCGAACTACGAAGAAGGCGTCGTGCCTGACAAGGCGCGTGCCGTGTTGTCGCGCTTCGACGCGACATCCCAACACTACGAAATCATCGAGACGCGGCAGAACCGCCAGCGTCCCCCAAATTTCTGATTGGAGTTTCCATGTCCAAGCCTAAAGTTCTCATTTCCGATGCGTTGTCTCCGGCCGCGGTGCAGATCTTCAAGGACCGCGGCGTAGAGGTCGATTTCCAGCCCGATCTCGGCAAGGACAAGGACAAGCTCGCCGAAATCATCGGCAACTATGACGGTCTCGCGATCCGCTCCGCCACCAAGGCGACGGCGAAGATCCTCGAGAAGGCGACCCGCCTGAAAGTGATCGGCCGCGCCGGCATCGGCGTCGACAATGTCGAGATCCCGGCCGCCACGGCCAAGGGCATCATCGTGATGAACACGCCGTTCGGCAATTCGATCACCACCGCCGAGCACGCCATTACCCTGATGCTGGCGCTGGCCCGCGAAATTCCCGCCGCCGATGCCTCAACCCAGGCCGGCAAGTGGGAAAAGAACCGCTTCATGGGCGTCGAGATCACCGCCAAGACGCTGGGCGTGATCGGCGCAGGCAACATCGGCTCTATCGTCGCCGACCGCGCGCTTGGGCTGCGCATGAAGGTTATCGCGTTCGATCCGTTCCTGTCGCCGGAGCGCGCCAAGGACATCGGCATCGAGAAGGTCGAGCTTGACGATCTGTTCAAGCGCGCTGACTTCATCACGCTGCACACGCCGCTGACCGACAAGACCAAGAACATCATCGATGCGGCCTCGCTCGCCAAGATGAAGAAGGGCGTGCGCATCATCAATTGCGCGCGCGGCGGTCTGGTCGATGAGCAGGCGCTGGTCGATGCGCTGAATTCCGGTCAGGTCGCGGGCGCCGCCTTCGACGTGTTCGTGGAGGAGCCGGCCAAAACCAACGTGTTGTTCGGTCATCCCAACGTCATCTGCACGCCGCATCTCGGCGCATCCACCACGGAAGCGCAGGAAAACGTCGCGTTGCAGGTCGCCGAGCAGATGTCGGATTACCTCCTGACCGGCGCGATCTCCAACGCCGTCAACTTCCCGTCGATCACGGCGGAAGAAGCGCCGAAGCTGAAGCCTTTCATTGAACTGGCCGAAAAGCTCGGCTCGTTCGCGGGCCAGCTGACCGAGACCGGCATCGCCAAGGTCACGATCACTTATGAAGGCGTGGTCGCGGACATGAAGATCAAGGCGCTGACCTCGGCGGCGCTGACCGGGCTGTTGCGGCCGATGCTGGGCGACGTCAACGTCGTCTCCGCACCGGTGGTGGCGAAGGAGCGCGGCATGGTGGTGGATGAGGTGACCCGTGCCGCACGGAGCGATTATGAAAGCCTCATCACAGTGACGGTGACAACCGAACGGCAGGAGCGGTCGGTGTCCGGCACGGTCTATCATGACGGCAAGCCGCGCCTCGTCGACATCAAGGGCATCCGCGTCGATGCCGAGTTCGGCAAGTCGATGATCTACATTACCAACGAGGACAAGCCGGGCTTCATCGGCAAGTTCGCCTCGCTGCTCGGCGATGCCAAGATCAACATCGCGACCTTCCATCTCGGCCGCAACGAACAGGGCGGTGATGCCATCGCGCTGGTCGAGGTCGACGGTGCGGTGCCGGCCGATGTTCTCGCCAAGGTATCGGCGCTGCCGCAGGTCAAGCAGGCGAAGGTGCTGACCTTTTAATTAAGCGCAGACCTTTCAAGCGCTGACGTTCATGACATCGTTGCAACGGGCCGGAGTTTTTCTCCGGCCCGTTTTGCTATCGGCGAAGGAGAATCCGCGAAGGTGGCAGGGTAAGGAAGCCGAAAGGAAGTTTCGATAGTTGATGGGAACGAATCCGCGCAGAAGCGCGCGATCCCGCCCCGGAGTGTCATCGTGAAATTCCTGAATAACCTGCCCATCGCCGCCAAGCTCGGTATCTTGGTCGGTGTGACCCTGCTCGGCCTCAGTGCGGCCGGTCTTTACTCCGCCTACATGATGCAGCGTGAAATGGTCAGCGCACGCGAGGCCCAGACCCGCGCACTGGTGGAAAGCGCGCTCAACACCGCGATCGGGCTGCAGAAGCAGGTCGATGCCGGGAAGATGACCAAGGACACAGCGATCGCGGAATTTGCCCGCGTTGCCCGGACGATGACCTACGACAAGGGCGACGGCTATATGTTCGTCTACACCATGGACGGCATCACCATCGCGACGCCGGACCTGAAGCAGATCGGCACCAACCGTCTCGAGATCGAAACCAACGGCCGCAAGCTGGCGCGCGAATTGCGCGACGGTGTCGCCGCCAAGGGCGACGTGACGTTGCGTTACGAATACTACAAACCCGGCGAGGAGAAGCCGATCCGCAAGATGTCCTATGCCGTGGCTATTCCCGGCTGGAACATGTTTGTCGGCACCGGTGCCTATCTCGACGATCTCGACGCCAAGCTGAAGCCCATCATCATGGCGCTGGCTATCGCCACTCTTCTGATCGGCGCAGTCTCCGGTGCAGTTGCCTGGATGATCGGCCGCGGCATCACCCGTCCGCTCAGCCAGCTCAGTGTCCGCATGCAGACGCTGGCCGACGGTCAGCTCGAGGAGAGCATCCCCGGCAGCGACCGCCGCGACGAAATCGGCGCGATGGCCGCGACCGTGCAGGTCTTCAAGGACAACGCGGTCCGTATCCGCGATCTCGAGAAGGTCGACGCGGAAGCCAAGGAACGCGCCGCTGCGGAGCGCAAGGCGATGATGAACAGCATCGCCAGCAGCTTCGAGAGCAGCGTCAACGGTATCGTGCGTTCGGTGTCGGCCTCGGCGGCCGGCATGCAGAGCACGGCGGAATCCATGACGGCATCGGCGAGCGACGCCAGCGCCCGCGCGGCGACTGTGGGATCGGCGTCGGAGCGGGCTTCGAATAACGTCGGAACGGTCGCAGCTGCAGCGGAAGAGCTGTCGAGCTCGGTCGCCGAGATCGCGCGCCAGGTCAACCAGTCCAACGAAATCGCCAGCAAGGCCGTGGGCGATGCCGAGCGCACCAACGCGACGGTTCAGATTCTCTCCAGTGGTGCGGAGAAGATCGGCGAGGTCGTGCAGCTCATTCACTCCATCGCGGCGCAGACCAATCTGCTCGCGCTGAACGCGACCATTGAGGCGGCGCGTGCCGGCGAAGCCGGCCGTGGCTTCGCGGTGGTGGCGTCCGAGGTCAAGGCGCTGGCCAACCAGACCGCCAAGGCCACCGAGGAAATCTCCGCGCAGGTCGCCGCCATGCAGGCGACCACCAGTGATGCGGTGGTGTCGATCGGCGGGATCACCGAGACGATCGCGCGGATGA
Source organism: Pseudomonadota bacterium (assembly GCA_040387615.1). Classification (GTDB taxonomy): domain Bacteria; phylum Pseudomonadota; class Alphaproteobacteria; order Rhizobiales; family Xanthobacteraceae; genus Afipia. The sequence goes on from JAZKDK010000036.1 coordinate 78,051, forward strand.
GCGAGATCACGATGAACATCTCCAGCGCCGTCGAAGAGCAGGGCGCTGCGACCCGCGAGATCGCGCGCAACATCCAGTCGGTGGCGGCGGGATCGAGCGAGATCAGCGATCATATCGGCGGTGTCAGCGCGGCGGCTGCCGCGACCGGCACGGCGGCGTCGGACGTTCTCACCAGCGCCCGCGATCTCGACCAGCAGTCGGGCATGCTGCGCACGGC
>JAZKDK010000036.1:78367-88815 GCA_040387615.1 Pseudomonadota bacterium
ACGTTCTCACCAGCGCCCGCGATCTCGACCAGCAGTCGGGCATGCTGCGCACGGCAGTGGACGAATTCCTCGGCAAGGTGCGGGCGGCTTAAGTCTTAAACCTCTCCCCGTTTACGGGGAGAGGTCGCGAGCATAGCGAGCGGGTGAGGGGCATTTGCTGCGGCGGTGGATCAGCCCCTCACCCGGAGTTTCGCTGCGCTCAACTCCGACCTCTCCCCGCAGGCGGGGAGAGGTGAGAAAGGCTCACTGCTTCTCGATCTTGGCTTCGCGGATCAGCTTTTCCCACACCACGAGTTGCTCCTTCAAAAACTTGTCGAAGCTCTCGGGCGTGCCGGAAAATGCCTCCATGCCGCGGCCGGCCAGTTCCTTCTGCATGTCGGGCCGCTCGATGACCTTGCGGATCTCCGCATTCAGCTTCGTCACGATATCCTTCGGCATGTTGGCCGGGCCGAGATAGCCCTGCCATGACGTGATATCGAACCCCTTCACGCCGGCTTCGTCCATGGTGGGAAGGTTCGGCAACAGCGCCGAGCGCTTGATCGTGGTCACCGCCAGCGCCTTCAGTGCGTTGGCGTTGACGTGCGGCAGGCCGGTCGGGACGTCGATAAACATCATGGAGACCCGGCCGGCGATCACGTCGGTCAGCGCCGGCGGCGAACTCTTGTAGGGAACGTGAAGCAGATCGATACCGGCCAGCGTTGCAAACGTCGCGCCGGAGACGATCGCCGACGAACTGCCGCTGGCGTAGGAGAATTTGCCGGGGTCCTTCTTGGCGAGTGCGACCAGTTCCGCGACCGACTTGGCCGGAATTTCGGGGTTGATCACCAGCATGAACGGCAAGTCGCCGGTGCGCGCGATCGGCGTGAAATCCTTGATCGGATCGTAGGTCATGTTCTTCAGCAGGTACGGATTGGCTGAGTGCGACGTGTTGGTCGTGACGAAGATCGTGTAGCCATCGGGTTCCGAGCGCGCGACGTAGCTCGCCGCGATCGACCCGTTGGCGCCCGGCTTGTTGTCGATCACGATGTTGGCGCCGAGCGCGGTGGCGAGCTCCTTCGAGATCAGGCGCGTGGTGCTGTCGGTGCCGCTGCCGGCTGCGAACGGCAGCACCAGCGTGATGTTCTTGCCCGGCGCAGGCCAGGGTGTTTGCGCGGACGACGGTCCGGCCGCCAGAACGCCCGCTGTGACTGCGAGTGCCAGGCTCAGCGATCTGGCAATTGACGATGTCGGTGGTCTCAGGAAATCCATGTTTGCTCTCTCCGCCCTGTCAGTTTTTTTGACACGCCGGTCGTCATGTCACCGAGGCGGTGACCTGCGCCGTTCGCTTGGGAGAGAGATTGCGCGAAGTCCTCGCGAATTGCGAGTCAGGAGGCGGCCGATCCGCGCCGCGATGCGGTGAAAATGCCCGCCAGGACCAGCACGTAGCCCACCAGATGAAACAGTTCCGGCTTTTCGCCGAGCAGCATGATCGCCATCACCGAGCCGAACACCGGCACCAGATGAAAGAACGGCGCGGCGCGGTTGGGCCCGATCAGCTCGATGCCGCGGTTGAAAAAGATGTAGGCCAGCGTCGAGGGAAACAGCACGACGAAAATGACTGTCGATATCGTGAGCGTGTCGATTTTCAAATGATCCCCGGTCGAGATTTCCCATCCCACCAGCGGCACCAGCATCACCGCGCCCATGCCGGTGGTGAAGGCGATCAGCGACAGCGGGTTGATCCTCGGGCGTTTCGGCATCAGGGCGGAGTACAGTCCGAACACGAACAGCGCGGCGGCGAAACTGATGTCACCGCCGTTGACCTGGATCGCTGCCAGCGCGGCAAGATCCCCGCGCAGGACGATGACGAGTACGCCGAGCAGCGAGACGCCGATGCCTGCCGCCTGCATCCATGACAGCCTCACGCCGAACAGCATCAGCGACCACAGCGCGACGAACAGCGGCCCCGACGACTGGATCAACAGCGCGTTCAGTGCCTGGGTGTGCTGCAGGCCCCAATAGGACAGCGCATTGTTGAAGGCGAAGCCGGTAAAGGCGAGCAGCAGCAGCAGCGGCAGATTCCGTCGGATCACCGGCCAGTCGCGCACGAGATACGGCCAGGCGAAGGGAACGAGCACAAGAAACGTTCCGGCCCAGCGGCAGAAGGTGAGGGCGAAAGGCGGTACATGGCCCGCGACGAAACGGCCGAGCACGATGTTCATCGCCCAGAACAGCGACATCAGGCTGAGCATCAAATAGGGCTGATTGAAAAGCCAGCTGGCAGGCGAGGGCTTGCTCAATGGCGGATCGGCGACGGTCATGGGGCTTTGGGAAAGAGGATGCGTCAAGTTGTGCCGATATTTCGTGCCTTCACAACCGACAATCCCGGATTGCTCCGTTGCACTATGCGGGCAACGCGCCGCTGGTCATTGCGAGCGAAGCGAAGCAATCCAGACAAGCACCGTTACGCGAAGGCCATATGGCTTCCTTGCTTCCCGTCGAAACGAGGCGTGAAAGCTCCGCAGGCTGGCGGGAGAAGGCCGTGCGGACCCGTTCATGTCGGTGGCGGTTTGGAGACTTTGCAAGGATAGCTGGGGGCTGTCCCGAATTATTTGGGGATATCAATGGTTTGCACCCCATTCGGTGGGGGCATCAATACCCGTTGGCGCTTGCGTCCCCTGCGCGCATCCGTTATCCGGTGACATGCCTCGCTAGCGCGCCACCCAAGCTGCAAGGCGCTTGAATTCTGCTGGCTGGAATTCGAGCGGATTTGCGGGTTGCGGGAGATTGTCTGGAAATGGCTAACGTTGTCGTCGTCGGCGCCCAGTGGGGCGACGAAGGGAAAGGCAAGATCGTCGACTGGTTGTCGGAGCAAGCCGACATCGTCGTTCGCTTTCAGGGCGGGCATAATGCCGGCCATACCCTCGTCATCAATGGCAAGACCTACAAGCTCGCGCTGCTGCCCTCGGGCGTGTTGCGCCCATCGAAGCTGTCGGTGATCGGCAACGGCGTCGTGTTCGACCCGCAGGCGTTTCTCGCCGAGCTCGACAAGCTGAGGTCCCAGGACGTTTCGATTACCCCGGACAATCTGCGCATCGCCGAGAACGTCACATTGATCCTGCCGCTGCATCGCGAGCTTGATGCGATTCGCGAAAACGCGAGCAAGGCCACCGCCATCGGCACCACCCAGCGCGGCATTGGCCCGGCCTACGAGGACAAGGTCGGCCGCCGCGCGATCCGGCTGATGGATCTCGCCGATCCGCAGACGCTGCCGCACAAGATCGACCGCCTGCTGACGCATCACAATGCATTGCGCCGCGGCCTCAACCTGCCGGAGATCGACGCCGCGGAGATTCTGAAAGAGCTGACGGCGGTCGCGCCGCGCGTGCTGCCTTTCGCGGATTCGGTCTGGAACCTGCTCGACCAGAAGCGCCGCGAGGGCAAGCGTATCCTGTTCGAGGGCGCGCAGGGCGCGCTGCTCGATGTCGATCACGGCACCTATCCTTATGTTACCTCGTCCAACACCGTGGCTGCGCAGGCCGCGACCGGCACCGGCATGGGTCCAAGTTCGGTGGGCTACGTACTTGGCATCTGCAAGGCCTATACGACCCGCGTTGGGCAGGGACCGTTCCCGACCGAACAGGACAACGATATCGGAAGGCTGATCGGAGAGCGCGGCCGCGAATTCGGCACCAATACCGGCCGTCCGCGCCGCTGCGGCTGGTTCGATGCGGTGCTGGTGCGGCAGACCGCGCGCACCAGCGGGATCAACGGACTCGCGCTGACCAAGCTCGACATCCTCGACGGCTTCGATGAGATCCAGGTTTGTGTCGGCTATACGCTCGACGGCAAGGAGATCGATCATCTGCCTGCAGGCGAGGGTGCTCAGGCGCGCGTCGTGCCGATCTATGAAACCATCGAAGGCTGGAAAGAGCCGACGGCCAACGCCCGGTCGTGGGCAGATTTGCCTGCGCAGGCCATCAAGTACGTTCGCCGGGTCGAGGAATTGGTCGGTTGCCCGATTGCACTGCTTTCCACCAGCCCGGAACGCGAGGATACTATTCTCGTTCAAAACCCATTCGAGGCTTAAGCATGGCCCCGAAAAGTGGTCTCCGGTTTTCGGATCAGGCCATGCATAGACAAAACATAGCCTGTACGTGTGGACTGTGTTCTGTAGATTGACGTTTTTTAAGTACAGGGTTCGCAAAGAATCCTGCAAACTGGATCAGGATGGCTGATTACTACCCGCTCATAGCCCGCGCCATCGCCGGACTGGACCCCAGTGCTCCCGGCGAGCAGCGCCGTGCGCTCTATGAGCGTGCGCGGACAGCCCTGATTTCCCAGTTGCGTGGTGTGCAGCCCGCGTTGAGCGAAGCCGAAATCACCCGTGAGCGGCTGGCGCTCGAAGACGCGGTGCGCCGGGTCGAAGCCGATGCCGCCCGCCGTGCTGCAGCACTTCAGTCCAATGGACCGCCGCGCGATCAATCGGCGGCGCCGCCACCGCCACCGGGACCTTCCGCGCCATCGCCGTCCTCAGCGCAGCCGCGCGCCCCGCTGCCGGGTCGCCGCGATGGTCCGCGCCCTGGCGATGCCTTGCGGGAAAGCGCCCGCAACACGCGGACCGGAAGCGCCCCCCCGGTTCCCGGCAGGCCAGTTCCGCGACCCGAGGGCAATGGAACGCCGGAGCAGCGTGCGCCCCGCAACCTGCGTGGCGACGAGCCGCCGCCGCTGACCCGCGCCCCGCCGCCGGTCCAGCAAGGTTTGCCGTCCTCGATGCGTGATGTCCGCGCGCGCGATCAGCGCAGCGACGACACCCGCATGCTCGATGAATTCACCGAAGGTGCGCGCGTACCACGCCGCGGACCGCAGGGATCTGGCTTGCGCGATGTGGTCGCGGACGCCAACGACCTCGGCAGTGCCACCCGTTCGGCGCGTCGCAGCCAGGCGCAGGATTTTCCCGATCAGCGCGGCGGCCCGGCGCCCTACAGCTACGATGAATCGACCGAAGAGGCCGGGCGCTATCAGCCGAACGACCGGCCGCGCGCGCGCATTCAATCGCGCGACGAACCGGAAACCGCCAAGCGGGGCTTTCCGGTCAAGACCGCCATCGGGGTCTGCGTTGCGATCATTGCCATCGGCGGCGCGATCTGGGGCGGGCCGAAAGCCTATTCACTGATCAAGTCGCTAACCACAAAGCCCGCACAGCAACAGGCCGACACCGCGCCGAAGGATGCCGCGGGAACGCGGCCGAAGATTACTGACCGGGTGGGACAGCCCGGCTCGGCGCAGATCGCGCCGGTGGCGCAGCGCGTGGTGCTCTACGATGAGGACCCCTCGGCGCCGCAGGGCAAGCAGTATGTCGGCTCGGTGATCTGGCGCATCGAAGCGGTCAAGGTGCCCGCCGGCCAGCCGCCGGACATCGGCGTGCGCGCCGACATCGACATTCCCGAACGCAAGATCAAGATGTCGCTCTCGATCCGCCGCAACACCGACGCGTCGCTGCCGGCGAGCCACACCGCCGAACTGACCTTCGTGCTGCCGCCGGACTTCGGCACCACCATCGCCAATGTGCCGGGCGTGCTGATGAAGTCCAACGAGCAGGCGCGCGGCACCCCGCTGGCCGGGCTGGCGGTGAAGGTCACCGACGGTTTCTTCCTGGTCGGACTGTCGAATGTCGAAGCCGACAAGTCGCGCAACCTGCAGCTTCTGAAAGAGCGGTCGTGGTTCGATATTCCGCTGGTCTACGCCAACCAGCGCCGTTCGATCATCGCCATCGAGAAGGGCGCGCCGGGCGAGCGTGCGTTCAACGAAGCCTTCACGGCCTGGGGGCAGTAAACGCATGATCCGGAAAAGTGGGCACCGGTTTTCCGATCAGATCATGCGCAAAGAGGACTCATGAAGATAACTCTTGCCGGCTCGCGCCACTTTGGCGTGGAGACGCTGAACATGATGCGCGGTCATGGCATCGAGGTGATCCGCGTCGTGGTCGCCGACGGCGAGGACCGCCTTGCAGCGGCGGCGCGCGCCGCCGGCATCGAGGTCGTGGTGCAGGCGAAGCCGAAGCTGATCGTGGCCTCGGAAATCGCACCCGGCACCGATCTCATCGTCACCGCGCACAGCCATGCGCTCGTCAGCGAGGGCGCGCTGAAAGCCGCCAGGCATGGCGGCATCGGCTATCATCCCTCGTTGCTGCCGCGCCATCGCGGCATCGCCGCGGTGGAGTGGACCATCAAGGAAGGCGACGCGATCGCCGGCGGCACGATCTATCATCTGTCGGAACGGCTCGATGCCGGTGCGATCGCCGCGCAGGACTGGGTGTTTGTGAAGAAGAACGAGACCGCGCGCGAGTTGTGGGAGCGGGCGCTGGCGCCGCTCGGCCTCAGGCTTTTGGCGCAGGTGATCGATCAGGCCAAGACCAGCGGCAACCTGCCGTCGATGCCGCAGGACGAGCAGTTCGCGACCAACGCGCCGCGGCTCGACAGGGAAACGCCTCACGCCGCGCCGAAAAGCGCGGCGTCGGGATCGTAGTTTTTATCCGGATATTTTGTGTCGAAGGCTGCTGAACCAGCAGTTTTTCTCAGGTGTCATGGCCGGGCATAGCCGCTCGGAGAACGGCGTCGCTCCGCTCGCCCGTGACCCGGCAATCCATCTTCTTTTCGAAAATTTCTCTTAGGATAGATCACCGGGTCAAGCCCGGTGATGACGGTTGTAGGTGTTGCACGTTCATCGAGCAACACTGGTCAAATGTGGCCGCATTCACGCTGCACGGGTCTCGCCGACGCGCACTGCGCTTGAGACAAGATCGTTTGCGTCGGTCACACCGTCGGCGGCGCGACGCACGATCGTTTGCGCCATCATGGCTTTGGTCGCGGGTGTGCGGTTCTCCTGCGCGATCTGTTCGACGGCGATGTCGAGAATTTTTCTCAGCGTAGCGACATAATCCGGATCGAATTTTTCCGGCGGGCGATTGGCCATGCGCTTCTCCTCTTCGGGCATTTCAAGGTGCGATTGCAGACTGGCTTTGAGGCAGCGATCGCGCCTGCGGTGAGCGAGCGGACCATGCTGCTGCAATGGGGCAGATGTGAGTCAGCAACGCGAATTGCAATGCGCATACGCCGATGTGAAACTGGAAAAGCTCCAGTCACATTTCCTTCAAACAGGTTACGATACCGCAGCGCACTTTGACTGCGCGACATGCGAATCGCACCACATCTTGTGCCGTTGAATAGACAATCCGCGCGCGGCGATGCATGGTTCACACGAACGTCAAAATCGTAAACGTGGAACGTGATGCGCCCGGGTCGCGGACACAATTCGACCGGACACAATTAGTCCCATCGGACACAATTCAAGGAAACATGATGGCCGACACTCCCGCAGTACCTTCCGATCCGAACTTCGTGCCGATCGAAGGCGTCATGGATGCGCCGATTGTCTTCTTCGAGGTGTGTCCGACGTTCGGCAACAATGGCGGGTTGCTCAATCTGATGCTCGCGACCGGCCTGATCGACTCCGCGCCGCATGGCAAGGTGGTCAGCCGCGTGAAGGCGGTAGCGCATTTGCGCATGACGGCGGCGGCCGCGATCAACCTGCGCGATACATTGAACAATGCGCTCGCGATGGGCGCGCCGGTTCAGAAGCCGGAGGGCCGGGCGAACTGAATCGCGCTTATATGACTCACGTGTGACTTTGGTTTTACGAGGTGAAGATGTTTCCGACAACAATGATGTTTCCGATAATCGTGCCCCGGACCGCTTGGCGCGCGCTTGCTGTGCTTGCCGCGATGGTGATGGCGCTGCTCGCGTGGCCGCTGGCGGCGGAGCACGCGGCTCCGAGCAAGCCGTTCCTGGAGAAGAACGCATTCTATCTGCGCTCGGCCGGGTTCCGCATTCAACTCGCCAACGACGCAGCGGGCCAGCGCGCGCTGAAAGCACTACCGCCGCACCGCTTCGTGGTTCACAAGGCCGGCGGCACGCCGCGGTATGTCTATGCCGATCCCGGCGTCTGCAACTGCATCTTCAGCGGCACGCAGGACAACTACAAATCCTATCTCGATATCCTGCGTCAGCCGCTTCCGGGCGTCGATGACGTCTCGCCGGACTACAAGACGCAGGCCAGCGCGCTGCTGCTGGAACAGCCGATCGACTTCGGCATGACCAACGGCGACGACAGCCTGTCGGATTACTTCCGGGACTATCTGTAATCCATCTGTAATCCAGTACGCCTGCTCTTGTGCGCTGCCATAAGCGCGCCGTGCGCATCGCGCACCTTGTTCGCTCCCGTTTTTGTTTGTTACGCTCGTGTGTTGTTCATCAACACATGCTGACCGCGCGCCAAGTCGCGGCAGCCGGGGAGAAACAAAATGGCTTCACGACGCGCCGCGATCGGTCTGATCGCGATGGGCTTTACGGCACTCGTTTCAATCGGCGGCGCTGCGGCGCAGGACTACCCGACGCGTCCCGTGAAATGGGTCGTGGGTTATCCGCCGGGCGGCGCGACCGACATTCTCGCGCGCCTGATCGGCCAGCGGCTGTCGGAACGGCTAGGCCAACAGTTCATCATCGAGAACAAGCCGGGCGCCGGCAACAATGTCGGCACCGAATCCGTGGTGAATGCCGATCCGGATGGTTACACCGTTCTTCTGGTCAATCCCGCCAACGGCATCAACGCGTCGCTTTACGCGAAGCTGAGTTTCAACTTCATTCGCGACATCGCGCCGGTGGCCGGTCTCGCGCGCGTGCCGAACGTGATGATCGTGCCGAACGATTTCCCGGCGAAGACGGTGGCGGAGTTCGTCGCCTATGCGAAGGCCAATCCCGGCAAGGTCAACATGGCCTCAAGCGGCAACGGCACGTCGATTCATCTGTCCGGTGAACTGTTCAAGGCGATGACCGGCGTCGAGATGCAGCACGTTCCGTATCGCGGCTCCGCGCCCGCGATCACCGATCTGCTCTCGGGGCGGGTGCAGGTGATGTTCGACAACATGCCGTCGGCGATTTCGCACATCAGGGCGGGCACGCTGCGGGCGCTGGCGGTGACGACGGAGTCGCGTTCGCCGGAACTGCCGGATATTCCGACTGTCGGCGCCACGGTGAAGGGCTACGAGGCCAGCGCGTGGTTCGGCATGGGTGCTCCGGCCAAGACCCCGAAGCCGATCATCGACAAGCTCAACAAGGAGATCAACGCGATCCTGGCCGAGCCCGAGATGAAGAAGAAGATCGCGGACATGGGCGGCGTTACGCTTGTTGGTGCGCCGGAGGATTTCGGCAAGATCATCGTCTCCGAGACCGACAAGTGGGAGAAGGTGGTCAAGTTCGCCGGGGCAAGGGTGGAGTAGGGCGCGGATGCGATAATTCGGATTGAGCGCACGCCTGCTCCCTCTCCCCGCTTGCGGGGAGAGGGTTGGGGTGAGGGGCGAGATTGCAACATTCACGATGAAGCTGCCCCTCCCCCGGATTGCTACGCAATCCGACCTCTCCCCGTAAGAACGGGGCGAGGTGAAGACACTGTCGTCATTGCGAGCGAAGCGAAGCAATCCAGAAGCAACAAGCGAGACTGGATTGCTTCGTCGCAAATGCTCCTCGCAATGACGGACTTGAACGGAGGTGTTGCCTCACTCACCGGTCATCCCCGCGAAGGCGGGGATCCATCCTTTGCTTTTACGCGTGCGAAAGTCGGAAATTTTTAAGACTGGGTCCCCGCTTTCGCGGGGACGACGGCCATAGGACGCATCATGCGACGTAAGAAAGTCGATAGCAGCGCTGCATTTCAACCCTTTGACGCAAAACGTGATCTTCAGATTGCCGTACTTTGCAATATAGGGGCGATCAGCCTGACATGGAATTACATAGAGTATGGAATCGATTGTATCCTGGGTATCGCCACCAAGATGCCGAACCCGATGTGGGACGAGGTTTCTTCACGGATAAATGGCTTCGATGGGAAGGTTGCAATCTTAAAACAAGCAGCCAAACTCGTTTACAAAATGCCAGACCATTATTTGCGAATGATCGCTGATACCTTGGGTGCAGTTGAAGAACACAAGCGTTATCGCGATGGAATTATCCACGCAAATATCCTGCATCCAGAGTCGCCTACGGCTGAAACCTCAAAGAGGCGAGGCATGGTCGATGAAATCTTGATAACAGAAGAAGCGCTCAACTCTCTGTACGAGCGGCTTTGCTTTTTGCGCGGCGAAATCGATCAACTGACATACGTGTATTTTTGCGCTTGGTTGTACGGCGAGAAAGAATACTTTCGTAAAAGACAGTCGATCGCAAAAGAAATGACAGCCTGTACGGTGCAACTTGTGGACCTACAGACTAGGCGCAAGGCGCTCCCATCGTTTCCAAAATTCCCGGACAAGCTTCCGCCCCTTCAAGACTGGAAAGAGTCTGACTTTCTTCGGAATTTGAGTCGGTCGCGCCGGAAGAACAAGTCTTAGGAAGTTTTCCGGACGTCACCACGAA
>JAZKDK010000037.1:0-13922 GCA_040387615.1 Pseudomonadota bacterium
ACACCGACCACACGCTGGAAGAAGTCGGCCAGCAGTTCTCGGTGACCCGCGAACGCATCCGTCAGATCGAGGCGAAGGCGCTGCGCAAGCTGAAGCATCCGAGCCGAAGCAGGAAGCTGCGGAGCTTCCTGGATAATTGAGCGCATCTCACGATATCGTCCCCGCGAAGGCGGGGACCCAGAAAGCAAAACGGCGGGCCGAAAGGTCCGCCGTTTTCTTAGGAATAATTCGTGATCAACTCGCGATGTCGGGCAACCAGCGGCAATGTCGATAACGAGAAACAATCACTACGTCCCGCAATGGTATCAGCAAGGTTTCTTCGAGCCCGGCCGGAAATCGCTTGCCTATGTCGACATGACCCCGGACCAGAAAGTTCTCTCCGACGGGCGCGTGATCACTCAGAACGGCGCTTGGAATGACACGCCGACCTCCAAGGCGTTCTTTCAGACGGATTTGTATTCGACCTTCTTCGGGACGTCTGTCAACGACGAGATCGAGCGCCGCCTCTTCGGCGATGTCGACACTAGGGGCTCGCAAGCTGTCCGCGCCTTCATAGGCACGGACATGCGTGAATGGCACGACCATTTCCAAGATTTCTTCGAGTTTCTCGACATCCAGAAAATCCGTACGCCAAAGGGCTTAGACTGGCTGAGGGCCCAGTATCCGAATCTCACGCAGAACGAATTGATGTTCGAGATGCAGGGCATACGCATGCTGCACTGTACGATCTGGGCTGGTGGAGTGCGTGAAATCGTTTCCGCTGAAGAATCGGACATTAAATTTATCACAAGCGACCATCCCGTGACGATCTACAACCATGCCCTTCCTCCCGCGAATGGGGCGTGCATCTATCCGCTGGATCCCGGAATTGCGCTGCAGGCATCGCAGACAATTTACCCAATGGATCGCAACCACTGCCTCATCCTTACGAACTTAGAATACGCCAAGGATGCGAGCACTAACCCACTTAACAAGAGGACCTTTGCGCGCAATTATCGGCAATCCCTGACACGGATCGACGCGTTCATTCGTTCGCGAAGGCTTAATGCGGACGAAGTCGCGCAAATCAACTTCATTATAAAGAAGCGCGCGCGCCGCTTCATCGGCGCTGGCCGCATGGAATGGTTGCACCCTGAGAGAATCGTAACGGAGTCTTGGAGCGAGTTGCGGAGAACGCTCATGCCGCCCAAGGATGGCATGTTCCATTTTGGCGGAGAGATGTTCGTCAAATACGAGAGCGGAGATGTCCATTACCAAGACGAATTCGGCAGGACGGAAAAGCCGCGGGAATTTCTGTTCAAAAAGATACCGAACAAGCCTTTGCTATCGGACGACTACTGCGGCTGCGGACGCGGAAAATCATTTAAAGAGTGTTGCCAGTCCAAACCGGACGCGCTGCGCCCTGCTTGGAACGAAAAGAGCATCCGCGAACGCAACCTGATGCTCCAGAATGCCATAGTGAACGTGTTGGATCTCGAGTCCGGGAAGGACTGGGTGCAGATACGCCGCGAGCTGACCGACGAGAAGATCGGTGAGATTTATCATCTCTACGAAGGATTGTGGCCGCTCGAAACCGATCTGCTCGCCCTGCTGCCCAAGCCCGACGGCGAAGCGCGCGCCGTCTACACGGGGTCCATCCATCCGTCGTCAATCACGGACTTCGCCTTGGCTGCTCCCCTGCACTTCGGCGAGTTGATCGTAGCGCACCCGTTTATCCACCCCGGAGTCATGAAAAAGGAAGTGCGCCCGACCGAAGACCCGAAGTCGTATCGGCAGGAATTCTTGAAGACGATTATGTTCTTCCTGAACGTGATGCCGCTCGTCGACCTCGGCTTGATCAACCTGATACCGGACCCTTGTGACTTCGACTTCCATCTCCGCGAGCAGATGATGAATATGGCGCGCGCCCGTGCACCGCGATTCGACCCGAAAGATGACCGGCGCCTGATGAAGACGATGGAAGAGGACACTCGGCGCGGCGTCATGCACGTTATGCCACCCGACTCGATGCGCAGGAAGCTGCGCACGATGAAGCTGGACATCAGCGAGGAAGAGATCGAAGCGACCATGCGCGCGTTCGAGCGGATGAAAGAGCGCGATCCCCTAGCCGTTCTCCAGGAAGGTTCTCCGGAGGGCGGGAAGGGCAATGGCCAGATGACCGCGTATAAGCTCGCCCCTAATTTCGAGATAACGATGTACTTGGCCCAGGCGACGGGTGCCTGCATTGTCACGGATAGTCCGTTCCGCTGGCGCGAGGTCCAAGGCGCAATCCGACAGCGATACAAGGCGGCGACTCCCGGCCTCGCTCCACTCGTGGCCAACGTCGAGCGCTCGAAATTCGCTTTCCCGCAGAATGCTACGAACGTTGTGGCAGCGGCATTGAGCAAGACCGGGGCGGGCTATCCGGATTTGCTTCGAGATGTCTTCAAGTACCTTTCGAATCTTGAAGAGCGCGGGGCGAAACCCAATCGCGAGGCGCAGTTTGTTAGTCGATTCGCCAAAGTGCATGCCGCGACGCAGGCCGGATTGAAGAAGTCGGGAGTGCCCCTGAAGGAAGGGCACATCGCCTGCGTATTTCCTCCGGGCGGGATACAGGACAATACCGTCAACCGTTTGCTTTTGATGTCGAGTTCAGAAAAGCACCTATCCAGCGTGCCGATGGCGTTCTTTGTAGAACCTGCCGACAAGCTTTTAGTAGGCGCTAAAGGCCCGCTTTCGCCGGATGGTGGCGAGTAGTTTCCACTTACGAGAGGTAACTCGCGATCAAATGCGCGCTTCATCTCCTCACCCCACCTACCTCTTAAACTTCTCCGCCCAATCCTTATGCCACCGCGACAGCGGCGGGCGGTTCTCCACGATGTCGCCTGCGGCCCAGAGAATCCGCTTCTCATCGAGCGCGCGGGGCACGTCGTTGTCCGGGCAGAGAATGTAGAAATCGCCGACGGCAAGCCGCTCCAGCATGAAATCCACCGTTTGCTCCGCCGTCCATGCGCCTTCGGGTTTTTCCGTGCGGCCGCGCGCGGTCAGCCCGGTGAACACGAAGCCGGGGATCAGCAGATGCGCGCTGATCTCGCAATCCGGCGTGTTGCGCAGCTCATGCTGAAGCGCTTCGGTGAACGCCTTCACGCCGGCCTTGGCGACGTTGTAGGCCGGATCGCCCGGCGGCGTGGTGATGCCCTGCTTCGATCCGGTGTTGATGATCAGCCCCGGCCGCTTGCGCGCGATCATGCCGGGCGCGAACACCTGCGTGCCGTGGACGATGCCCCACAGGTTGACGGCCAGCACGCGCTGCCATGCGTCGGCGGGGCCGAACATCTGGCTGCCCGGCTGGATACCGGCGTTGTTCATCAGCACGTCGGTGCCGCCGAACCGCCCCAGCACGGCGGCTTCCAGTTTCTCCATGTCCCCGCGATGGCTGACGTCGACCGCGAGCGACATGATGTCCTCGCTGCCGCCCGGCGCAACGTAGGTGAGAAGTTCAGCCGCGCGCGCGAGCTTTTCGTCGTCGTGATCGGCGATGCAGACCTTCAGGCCGAGCTTTGCGAAATGACTGGCGGCCGCAAGACCAATGCCGGACGCACCGCCCGTGATGACGGCGACAGCGTTCGGGACGAGGGCAGGATGGGACATGATTTCTCCGGGAGTTTTTGATGCCGAAGCGGGCGGGCGAAACAGCGCGGCTTTTGATTCAGATTTGTTTGAGAGCGGGTCTGTGTCGCATGCCACATACTGGCGAAGACCAAGCCGGAACTGAGGCGCGCCAAGCGTATCACAGCGCACGCATCCTGGATAATGTCGGATCATTGTCCTCGATGTGGAGCCCCGGATCAGAACCGGCGTCATTGTTCGAACCTGAATCCCGTGCCATCATCGGCATGTATTCTATAACGGAGCTGTTTCATGCGCGCAGTCGCGGCCATCCTCATCTCGCTCCTTCTGGTAACCCCCACATTCGCCGCGCGCTGCGGCGGCGATTTCCAGACCTTCGTGTCAGCGATGTCGCAGGAAGCAGCGGCAGCGGGGGTTTCGCAGGGCGTGATCTCTCAGGCGTTCGCGGGCGTGACGCAGGACCCGGCGGTGCTATCGTTCGACCGCCGCCAGCGCGGCACCTTCAACAAGACCTTCGAGCAGTACGTGTCCACTCGCGTCGGGCCGGGCCGCGTCAACGGCGGCAAGGCGATGATGGCGCGTCATGCCGCGCTGCTGGCGCGCATCCAGCAGCGCTTCGGCGTGCCGCCGGAGATCATCGTCGCGATTTGGGGGCTGGAATCGGATTTCGGCAAGGGCGACATCGGCAAGATGCCAGTGATCCGCACGCTCGCGACCATGGCGCATGATTGCCGCCGCACCGAACTGTTTCAGGGCGAACTGCTGGCGGCGTTGAAGATCGTCCAGCGCGGCGATCTCCCGTTGCGCGATCTGGTCGGCGCCTATGCCGGCGAACTCGGCCAGACCCAGTTTCTGCCGTCGTCCTACATCAAGTACGGCGTCGACTTCGACGGCAACGGCCATGTCGATCTGCGCCACAGCATTCCGGACGTGCTGGCCTCGACGGCGAACCTGCTCAAGACCGCGGGCTTCCGCGGCGGCCAGCCTTACGGAGAAGGCACGGCGAATTTCGAGGCCATGCGCGAATGGAATCGCGCGACCATCTACCGCAAGACCATCGGCTATTTCGCGGATCGTCTCGCGGGGCGATGACAGTCCGGACGCGCCGCGAGGCTGATAAGCCTCTCGGCTAGAATCCGCAGGACGTGCTGACTTTCAGCGTGAACTCGTCGATCTCGAAGGCGCGCTCGAGATCCTGCCCGAACAGGCCGAGCCACTTGTCCTGCGCGCGATAGGCAAGTTGCTCGCGCGCCGCCGGGCATTCATGCCTGATGCCGCCGATGTTCTGAAGGTGATGCACCATCTCGTGCACCAGCACCGACAGGTCGGCCACTGTGCCGCCGGTCCATGTCAGGGGAAGATAGATGGTCCGGTTGGCATCGTCGTAGATGGCAACCGTGTCGCGCGGGTCGGAGACGGGCGGCATGGCGGCGATGTCGTGCCGCGCCTCCACGCCAAAGGCCTTGTAACGGATGGCCGTGATCCTGGTCTGGGAGACCAGTTCGATTTTCGGTTGCTCGCTCAGGGGCGGCAGGTTGAAGTTGGCTGAAAGCCATAGCGCGATTGCGGTCAACAGGGCTGTCATATCGGGCGCTCCTGTCAGGGGGGACGGGCGCAGGCTATTCCCTGTTTTGGTATTCGGATGTGACGTGGCTCACGCGCGAGCGTCATCCTTAAGGGGGACTTGCAGTTCCAGATGCGGTAGCAACGACAAGAAAAGGGCAGCACGCGTGCTGCCCTTCGTGTTCGATACCGCAGAGATGAGTGCGTTCACATCGTCTTGGCGTAGGCGACAAGCTGATCGAGCGCCGTGCCCCAGCCGCTGTGGAAGCCCATGTCTTCGTGCGCTTTGCGGCCCGCTTCGTCCTTGTGGATTGCGGTCGCGGTGTAACGGGTCCCCTTGCCCTCCGGCTCAATGGAGACGATGCCCGTGAAGAACCCTCCGTCCTTGGGCCGGAAGCCGGGCAACAGCGCATCGGTGAACACCAGCTTGCGGTTCTGTACGACCTCGAGATAGCAGCCGGCATTGTCCATATCCTGCCCTTCGGGCGAGCGCATCACGGTGCGGAAGATACCGCCCGGGCGCAGGTCGATTTCGCAATCCACCGTTTTCCATGGCGCAGGGGTGAACCATTTCATCAAATGCTGCGGCTCGGTCCAGGCCTTCCAGACCAGTTCCGGCGGCACGTCGACGACGCGTTCGAGAACGAGATCGAGTTTGGGGTCGATTTTGTACGCTGTCACTTCCGTGTCTCCGTGGCGTTGAGGTGTCTGAGATAGTCGTCGAGCTGGTCGAGCCTTTTGGTCCAGAGCGTGCGCTGCGCGCCGATCCAGTCCTGGGCGTCCGCGAGCGGCCTGGGTTTGAGCTGGCAGGTGCGCACGCGACCGACCTTTTTCGAACGGACGAGGCCGCATTCCTCCAGCACTTTCAGATGCTGAAGGAATGTCGGCAGCGCCATGCTGAACGGCTGCGCGAGATCGCTGACCGTGGCAGGGCCGGACGTCAGCTTTGCCAGCACCGCGCGCCGGGTCGGATCGGCGAGCGCGTGGAACGTATCGTTGAGGCGGTCTTGTTGGTTAGTCATACAGCTAACCATAGCAGCGCAAATAGTTAGGTCAACGACTAAGTGTTGCGGCAAGCAGACGCAGGGCCGCGTGCGGCCGCATCTTTCGCTGGTAAATCACCCACTCTCTTCACGTCGTCCCCGCGAAAGCGGGGACCCATACTCCCTGGGTTTCCGATTTGGCAGCGATGCTGGAACAATATTCTCGCCATTGCCACGGCGTTTGGTGGTTATGGGTCCCCGCTTTCGCGGGGACGACATCAAGGGTGTAGCGAGTCCGCGGAAGCCAGGCAGTGACGCTGTGCGAGGTAAAGACCTGCAACAGGGCCGCTTGCATCGTGATGACGGCTGCTGGGCGTGCTGCTCGTCATGGCATTCCTCCGGACCGGCGGCCTCGGTTGAATGCGTTGCCTGACGTGAGACGCTTACGGCGCGATCAGCGCGGGGCCGTTCTAGCGAGGATGGAATTGGGATTCAAGCGTTGCAGGGGAGCGGAGCAATCGCTGAAGGAGAGGCGGGAAGAGCGCAGATTGCGCGAGGCCGGATTTGGCGAGCCGCCCAAATAAGCAGCTCGGGCGAAGTAGCTCCGCCCGAGCCACTGCAAATAAATAAAACTACTTCTTCTTGGCCTTCTTGGCCTTCTTCACTGTCTTCTTCGCCGCCTTCTTGGCCTTCTTGGCTTTCTTCGCCATGGCATCCTCATGGGTTCGAGTTGACGTCAACGTCACGAGGCATGCTCGGCGATAGGCCAGTGCGCAGCCTCGATTCCAATCCGAACCGATTCGCTGAAATTTGTCGCCTGTTTTTCAGCATTGTGCCGTCTTGGTGACATTGTCGGTGTCTTTTTCTGTGGACGGCGGCTTGCGCACTCAGGGTTAACATCAGGCAAAGTGTTTCGTTTGGCTTTCGCGATTGCCGGTGCACGCGTCATAACGGCTTTCATTTGGGCATGCGCGCCGCATCTTCATCAATTCAAAACCACGGCGCGGTTTATCCGAGGCCGGTCAGACTCCGTTAAGAGCGCCCCTGCAAGGATGCATCCGGCTTCGGGGGAGGCGGATTTCCGGGTGATCCGGAATCGGGAGTGGGCTTATGCATCGGGCGGCGATCAATCACAGGGACAGGGCACAAGACGCGTTCAATCGCGCACCCTTGACCCGTTCATGTTGAGCGTCTCGACCCTCTGGATCGTCTTCGTCGTCAATTTCGTCGCGATCGGGATCGTGTGGACCTTCGTCGTCCGCAGCTATCCCACTCTGATCGCCACGCGGTACTGGTGTGCGGGCGCTTTTATCGCGGCGCTCGGCGCCGCGGTCGCGATGTCGCGCAGCGCGATCAATCCGCAAGACAAGCATCTTCTTTTGATTCCGCTGCTGATTGGCGGCTCCATTCTGGTTCTGGCTGTTTGCGTCGCCTCGATGGGCATCCGGCGGTTCTATGGAGCTCCGGTGTCGTGGCGCTTCACCTTTGCAGTCGTCGCGTTCAACTTCGTCGGCCTGTCGTATTTCGTCTGGCAGGACAACATGATGATGCGCATCCTGATCTACTCGGCCAGCCAGGCCGTGCCGATCGCCATGACGCTGCCGCTGTTGTTTTCCCGCAAGAACGGCAATTTGCATCCCGGCGCGAGAATGGCCGGCTACATCGCGATCCTGATGATCGGGGTATATGTCGCGCGCTCCGCGGGGGCGTTGATGCATGTCGGCGGCCCCATCTCGCTGATCGATTTCAATCCGATCCAGGCCGCCCTGATTCTCGGGCTGGTGTTCCTGTCGATGATGTGGAATTTCGGCTTCCTGCTGATGGCGATCGACCGGCTGCGCGCCGAAGTCGCGGATCTGGCGATGTTCGACGATCTCACCGGCGCCGCCAACCGCCGTCAGTTCCTGGCGCGGCTGAACGAGGAATGCGCCCGCTCCGGCCGCAGCGGCGAGGCGTTCGCGCTGCTGATGATCGATCTCGACGAGTTCAAGGAAGTCAACGACAACCACGGCCATGCCACCGGAGACGAATGCCTGCGGCGGTTTACCCACGCCGCCGAAAGCCGGTTGCGCACCGGCGATCTTCTGGCGCGCATGGGCGGTGACGAATTCTGTGTGGTGCTGCCTTCGACCACCCTGCGCGAGGGCGCGATGGTGGCCCGTCACATTCTGGAGGCCTGTCAGGGCGAAGCCGTGCAGGGCAATGGTGTCTCGCTGGCACTGTCGGCATCGATCGGTGTCGCGCAGTGGCGGCCCGAGATCGGGCTGCATGCGGAACGGCTGATCGCCGCGGCCGACCGGGCGCTGTACACCGCCAAGAAGGACGGCAAGAACGGCTATGCGGTGTTCGATGCGACGCCGCTCGAATCCGAGCCCGTGCTGCGCAAATCGGCCTAAAGGCCGCGCGGCGCTATTTCTCTTCCTCGAACGTCACGGCGACGTCGGCATTGGCCGACAGGCGCACCTTCTGGCCTTCGACCCCGGCGACCAGACCCTGATCGATATAGTGATGGTGGCCTTTGTGGCTGCCTTCGCCGCTGTCGGCCTTGGTCAGCTTGATCCGGCCGCCCTCGACGCGATCGACCGTGCCGACATGCACGCCGTCGGCGCCGATGACTTCCATATGTTCTTTGATCTGGTTCGCGCTCATGTGGAGTTTCCTTTGGGGGGTGTCCTTCGTGACGCCCGTTAACGCCTGAACGGACAAAGCGTTCGATCGCTCCGCGGCCTATTCGCCGGTGCGCGAGATAGATCACCGGCCGGGATGACAAGATGCTAGTCTTGCGACAGGCAACAGCCGATACGGCAACGGAGGACGCGATGGCGAAGGGTAAGGACAAGGGCAACAAGGAAAAGAAAAAGCCCAAGGCGGACAAGAACGCGCCGAAGAGCGGCGGCTCCAGCTATCAGCAGAGCAAGGGCGGCAAGAAGTAGCCCCGACCTCGATCTTGAGACGGCATCACCTGATCCTTCAGTGACCTGACCGCCAGGTCAGCAGATGTCTTTTGGCTTCACGCATCAGTCGAACCAGTCGGCCCGGTCCGCGGGATACCTTCCGCGGGCGTTGCCATTGGTCACGGCCTTGAACATCTCGCACAGTTCGTACTCCAGAAACTCGTTCGCCAGGATCAGCGCGCGGATCGTGCCGCGCATATCGCCGCCGCACGCCGCGATCGCCTGATCCGCTGCAATATCCAGCCGCTCCGATTCCGACCGAGGGCCGGAGGCGAGTTTGTCCAACATGCCGATGTTCCGTATTGACGGGGTGGCGCGTATGTTCTCTTTTTGTTCTCATCGAGTCAAGGCGACAATCGTCATCTCCCTCGGAAAACGTCGCTCAGAAAACATCGCCGGAAAACGCGATAACGAAAACGCCGCGAAGAAAGCGACCGCGTATCGGCCCGCTACGCATCTGCGATGCAACCCGCAACTCGAGACGCAACCGGCCATGCAGGCGTGACGCGACCACACCACCGGAATGCGTGTCCCGATCCGGGACGGCATCCACCGCGACGGCGCGCGATCCCGGCAGCGCGGCGGATCACAGCACGCGCTTTGCGGCCCTGATGTTTTATGGAAGACTTCGCGCCGGGCAGGATCTCCAGTGACCAGCAGGTGGCGGCAACTTTTCCTTCAGCGAATGGATCTGGGTCTCGCGGCCTCGGTCTTGCTGTGTCTGGTATGCGTGGCGCTCGCCGCGTTGGCGCGCATGCTGCTCGGCGTACTCGGTCCGACGCTGCCGTTTGCGACGTTCTTTCCCGCGGTCCTGATCTGCGCGCTGTTCGGCGGATTGTTTGCGGGCGTTCTTTCCGTGGTGCTGTCGATCCTCACCGTGTGGTGGGTGTTCACCGAACCGGCCTTCACCTTTGCGCCGCTCGATCGCGTGCATCTGGCGAATTTCATTCTGTTCGGATTGTCCGGCCTGCTGGTGGCGGTGCTGGCGCTGGTGCATCGCCAGCTTCTGTTCGCGGTGGAGGCGAAGGAGCGCGAGCGGCGGTTGCTGGTCGGCGAGATCGAGCATCGCAGCAAGAACATCCTCGCCGTGGTGGCCTCGCTGATCCATCAGACGGTAAACGATAAAGAGGTCGCCGACACGCTGATCAAGCGCATGTGCGCGGTGGCCGATACCAACGGTCTCTTGGACGACACCGGCACCGAAGCCGCCAGCCTGCGCGCGCTGTTTGTTGCCGGCGTGGAGCGGCCGCACGGCGCGGGCCGCATCGAGCTGAACGGGCCGGACGTGCAGCTCAGCGCGAAGCAGGCGCGCGCGCTGCGGCTGGTGATTCACGAACTCGCCACCAACGCGCTGAAATACGGCGCGCTGTCGCAGCCCGAGGGCCGGATCAAGGTGGACTGGCGCATCGAGGACGGCGGCAAGATCCGGATCGACTGGAGCGAACTGGACGGGCCAAAGGTCGCGGCCCCCGCCAGGCACAATTTCGGCTCACGGTTGATTCTGGCGACGCTGAAGCAGATCGACGCGGAGTTAGAGCCGGCGTTTCCCGAAACCGGCTACTGCTACCGGATCGTGTTCGCGCAAAAGGCGTAACGCAAAGGCATATGCCACACAGCGTTCGCGCGCGATGCGCCAACTCAGGACACGCGCACGCAATAAGCCCGGAGCGTGCTCCGGGCTTTCGCGTTGGGTCCAGGAAGATTTACGTTACCAGGGGTTATACGGATTCATATCGACCGGGTTCGGGTCGTTGCTGTGGTTCCGCTGGTAGGCGCGTGCGCGATAATAACCGGAGCCGTAAACCGGCTCGGCATAGACCGGCTCGGCATAACCGTACCCATACGCAGGCCCGCCGCCGTAATACGCCGGTCCGCCGTAGTAGTTATACGAGTTAGAGGCAGCAGCGCCGGCAATCAGCGCGCCGGCAGCAATGCCGAACCCGATCGCGGCGGCGTTGCGTCCGCCGCGGGCTTCTGCGGCGGGAGCGGACATCACTGCGATGGTGGCAACCGTCGCCAAGGCAACTGCAACCTTTTTGACAACAGCAATCTTTTTCATGACCTAAATCCTTTCGTGATCGTCGCTACCAACCAGCGAGTCACCCGAAAGTTCAGTCCGGGAACCGCAATTGTTCCGGGAACGAAATCACGCCCGCGTGTTTAACGCCCCATGTGCAGGCATTCGAACAGGATGCAGGCATGAAGCCCCGTCGCAGGCTTCGGCCGGAGGCGGGGCTTTTTGCGAACGGCGTTTCACGCAAGCGCCTAAGGCAGAAGGAGAATCTCATGCGGTTTCAATTCAATCTCGCGGACGGCAAGAGCGTTGCCGACAAGGGCGACGAGGAACTCGACGATGCCGCGCAGGCCACCGAGGTCGCCGATGAACTGGCGACACGGATCGCGCGCGAGCGGCCGTCGCTCGTGCACCAAGGCTATTCCATCGTCGTGAGCGACGAGGAAGGCGAAGAGGTCTATCGCGCCAAATTGTCAGAGAGTGTCCACTGACAGCAAAAAGCCCGGAGGTTCACTCCGGGCTTTTGCATCAGTAGTAGCGATAGGGGCGATGGCGGTAGTATCGCGGCCCGCCATAGTAACGCGGTCCGCCGTAATACGCATAAGGCCCGGGCCCGTAGGCGTAATGCGGACCGTAGCCATATCCATCTCCCGGCCCGTAGCCGTAAGCGCCATAGGCACCGGCCGCGAGTGCGCCGGCGGCGATGCCGAATCCGATGCCCGGTCCCCAGCCATAGCCTCTGCCGCGGGCTTCGGCGGGAGCGGTGGCGAGCGTGACGCCAAGCGTGGCGACTGTTGCAATGATGACTGCTGCTTTTTTCATGGTTCCGATTCCCTCTCTCTCAGTGGACTCAACGCATCGGCCAAATGTTGGTTGCCGAAAGAAAGCGCGTTTGCGGGGAACCAATCCGCCGCCACGGTTTTGTCTTTTTTAGACGGGGCCAAGAAAGACCAACACGGGCCAACCCATGAAACTCATCGACAGAATCGCGGAAGATCGTCCGCTGCGTTATGCCTTCGCCGGGCTGGCGGTCCTGCTGATGTTCGGCATGGTGCTGAACTAGCTGAACCAGCGTGCGCCTGCGGCGTTGATGCTCGTCGGGACTTTTCGTTTCGGGACCATCATTCTTCAGGATATGCGTCCGAAGGAGCAGTTCATGCCCTATGCTCTCTTTGTTGAAGACCATCAGATCAGCCGCGCGCTGCCGACCGAGCATGACGTCTGGCACTATGCCGACGATGCCGGGCTTGTGGTGGATTCGCTGATTCAGGATTCGACCGGCAAGCCCGAGCGCGTGCTCGAGCAGGGCTACAGCATCCGCCAGGCCGAGCCGGAAGAGGCGCAGCCGCTGCCGGGGCTGGAAATGCCCAAGCGCGTGGCGTGAGGGTACTTAGCCGCATCATTTCCCTATTGCCGTCTCATCCCGCGATGATCCCCGCATAGCCGAAACTCCGGCGCTTGCTGTAAGGTGCTCCGGTTGAATTCCGGGGCGGGGCGTCATGACATTCCTGATTGTGCTGGTGTGGGGCGTGATCGGCCTCGTCGGCGGCATGGTGATCGCGACTGAAATCGGCCCGCTGTTCGGCTTCCGCGATATGGAAGGCTCTTCTGCCATCTTCGGCGTCTTCACCGGCGCGCCGCTCGGGCTGATCGCCGGGACCATTTTCGGATTCCGGCGATCCCGCAGCTATGGCGACGATGTCCAAAAGCGGCGGCGGTTTCTGCTCGCAAGTCTCGGCGGCATCGCGGCGCTTGTGGCAGGCAGCGTCGTGTTCGAGATGATCCGCACCAGCGACTACATCGACACCAGCAACCAGAGCGCGATGTCGCTCAACGCGCAAATCCGCCTGCCGCCGGGCATCGCTGCGCCGGACAAGGACAAAAAGATTGTGCTTGAGTTGCGCAGCGACAAGGAAACGCGCAAGTCGTCGCCCTACAGCGTGCCGGACTGGACGCTCAAGGAGGGCCGCGCGCAGGCCTATGCGAATGTTGAGGTCTATCGCGCAACGGACAAGCGCACGCTGGCGGTGACGATTGGCGACGGCCCGACCTATCTGTTCAAGCTGAAAGCTCCCGCGCGTCCGAAGACCTACAGTTACGAAGGCGAATGGCAGAAGCCCGATGGAGTCGAAGGCGTTGCGACGGGCAGCGTGAACGGTGCAATAGAGATCAAGGTGGCGATGTGAGGGGGAAGCCGGTCGGTGGCTGGCACTATGCGGCGATGCCAGCCTTGCGATCGACGCGGTGACTCTGGATTCGACCCGGAAAGCTCGAGCGTATGCTCGAGCATCTTTCTGCGTCAGAAATGCATTTACTCGGCAATCGACTCGACATCGGCAGCAATGCTGCTCGATCTGCTGCGACGAGTTGTTTGGCAGAGGAGACAATCCAATAAATCAATATGTCATGTTGACGAACGGAACTTATGTTCTATATTCGTTCTTTCATGTTTATAGAACTATATTCCTAGAACGCAGCTAAACGTTGGCGCTAAGACCGGCGGCTGTTTCGGAGATTTTCGAATAGTTTGCAGTTCTCGGGGGAGCAATGACCAAACACAGTTTTGGCGGACCATGGACTGAAATCAAGCTTGATGCCGTAGAGTATTATTTGGAGTGCTACACCAAAGCTCTTACCTTCAAAAAATTCGACTTGTGGTACATCGACGCTTTTGCAGGTAGGCCCTTGTACTTTGCTTGACCCATAGCATCGAGGCGAGCAGCCATGCGCATGGCATAACAGTTGGTGCAGCCAGCTGTTAATACAGTGCATCCGGCCACAGGATTCCAAGTTGCGTCA
>JAZKDK010000038.1:0-51037 GCA_040387615.1 Pseudomonadota bacterium
ATGCTTTAGCTGTGTCGCGGGACGCGGTTGCCATACGTGCTGGCGAGCCGACGTGATCATTGCTTGTGCGCGTCCAGATCAGAGGTTCGCGAACATCAGCAAAGCACCAACTTTTGCCAATCAACGATCGATGCGCGCCGCGAAGCGCGCGGCCATGAAATTCTGAGAAGTGCGAGCGATGAAATTTCGCTGATGTGCCGCGCGATGAGTAACTCGGCTGCAAATTGGACGCTGGCGAGCTTTGACTCAAGGCGGTTGTCGATTGTGAGCTTGCACGCCGAGAGCCGGACCGAGTGGTCCGGCTCTCGAGTTGTGACCCGGCATCTCTGATCGTTCGTTTCGCCCTATGGCTTGTCGCGGCCCCACGGGAAGAGCGAGGCCGGAAAATCTGCCGCGTAGCGCCGTCCCTTCGGCGCGCGGGGTGGTTCCTGGTATGGATTTGGATCCGGCTCCAGCACCTTGCGATAAAGATGCCAGGTTGCATGACCGAGCACCGGCAGAACGACGGCGAGACCGAGGAACAACGGTATTGAGCCGATCACCAGCAGCGCGGCAACAATCACGCCCCACGTCGCCATGGCAACGGGATTCTTCATCACGACCCGCAGCGAGGTCTGGACCGCATCCGTCACATTCGCATGCCGGTCGAGCATCAGCGGAAACGCCACGACACTAATGCACAAGGCAACAACAGCGAACAGGAAGCCCACGCTGCATCCGACGACGATCAGCGTTAGCCCTTCCGTGGTCGAGAAGATGCGAGAGGCGAAATCAGGAATGCTTGCAGCAGGGGTGTTGCCGAAGATGGCGACATAAATCGAATTCGCGGTGGCGACCCAGACAACAAACAGGATGAGCAGGATCGCACCAAGTCCAAGCATCGCTCCGAAGGATGGAGAACTCAGCACGCCCAACGCGTGCGAGGCAGAAGGCTCCTCACCGCGCTCGCGGCGCCGGCTCAGCTCATAGAGACCGAGCGCGGCGAAGGGGCCAATCAATGCGAATCCTGCGGCCAGCGGGAACAGGAGCGGCAATACCGAATAGCCGAGCACAGTTCTGGCTATCACAAGCCCCAGCACGGGATAGATGATGCACAGAATAATCGCGTGACTTGGAATCGCCTTGAAATCTTCCCAGCCCAGCCGCAGCGCATCCTGCAGATCGGGGAAGCTAATGTTGCGAACGACAGGGGCAGCGGCATTGTCGGCAGCATCTGGCGCAATTTGTGTGACGTTGTCGGTATACGGTGTGGCCATGGTCGCAATCTCCCATGCGTTCGCACCGGCGAGATTGGGCGTCGTTGTTCAAGCGCCGTACAATCGCCTTCGTGCGCAGAGAATCGCGACCACGTCTGGTAAGGCGGCCAAGTTCACGAAAAGAGCTTTGCCGGACAAAACCGGTCGCGACCTGTGCAGCAAGCATAACGCAATTCGAAAAGAATAGCACGCGCTGTTAGATCGATTTTGCATCTGCAAAAATTCTGTCCCAACGCTCTTGGTTCCGTTGCGTGACTCTGATGCTGCGTCGTCTCGGCGCTCTAGATTGCAATGCGGTATCGCGCGCGGCGACAAGTGAATGCTCGGCGAGTCTTGGGTAAGCCGGTCTATTGACAACCAAGCCCGCCGAGGAACATCCTGTAGTGGTAATGCCCGTAGTTCAATGACACCAGCGATCGCAACATCCTCGCTGAATTGAACCCGACCGACTTGAACCACTGATGTCGAGTTCAATGTTGCGACCGGTTAAGGGGTAAGGCGGCCAGCATTGCGGTGGCTAGCTTGAAGTGTGCCATCCAGCGCCGACATGAACCGTGCCCCTAAGTCCGTAGCCCTACAAGGCAAGGATGAACAAGGGATGGCTGTAGCGCTCATACTGCTTTTGGTCGCGGTTGCCTCGGTGCTGTTCCATCTCTGGAGCCCGTGGTGGTGGACGCCGATTGCTTCAAACTGGAGCTACATCGACGACACGATCACGATGACGTTCTGGATCACTGGAGCAGTTTTCTTCGCGGTCGTCGCATTCATGGCTTATTGCGTCTTCCGGTTTCATCACAAGGAGGGAAGGCAGGCGGCCTATGAGCCGGAAAACAAGAAGCTCGAATGGTGGCTCACCATCGGAACGGCGGTCGGCGTCGGCGCGATGCTGGCGCCCGGTCTGGTTGTCTGGCACCAGTTTGTCACGGTCCCTGCTGATGCGACCGAGATCGAGGTCATGGGCCAGCAGTGGCGCTGGAGCTACCGGCTTCCAGGCAAGGACGGCCGCATGGGAACGTCCGACGCACGCAACGTCAGCGCCGAAAATCCTCTGGGTTTGAATCCCAAGGATTCCGCCGGACAGGACGACATCGTGATCGAAAATGGCGATCTGCACCTGCCGGTGGGAAAGCCGGTCAAGGTGCTGTTGCGATCGATCGATGTTCTGCACAATTTCTATGTACCGGAGTTTCGCGCCAAGATGGATATGGTGCCGGGCTCGGTCACATACTTCTGGTTCACGCCAACGCGCACAGGAACTTTCGAGGTTCTCTGCGCGGAGCTTTGCGGCCTTGCGCACTCGCAGATGCGGGGCAAGGTCATCGTTCAGGAAGAGAAAGACTATCGCGCGTGGCTGGAGCAGCAGCAGACGTTCGCGGAGCTGTCTGGTCAGGGCAAAGTCATGAAGGCGACTTACAAGACAGGCGGCGAATGAAAACATGGGCGAAGTGACGCCACACATCGTGGGGCGAACTCTTCGCTGACGAGAGGAAGACCAAGGAGGACATTTTTGATGGTTGATGTCCCGTCTGACGTCATTGCACGTATCCCTCCGGCTGAGGTGGAAGAGGTTGATCTCTATCATCCGCACAGCTGGTGGACGAAATACGTCTTCTCGCAGGATGCCAAAGTCATCGCTATTCAGTACTCGCTCACCGCGATGGCCATCGGAATGGTCGCGCTGGTGCTCTCCTGGATGATGCGGCTTCAACTCGGATTTCCCGGCACATTTTCATTCATCGATCCGAGCCAGTATCTCCAGTTCATCACCATGCACGGCATGATCATGGTGATCTATCTGCTCACCGCGCTGTTTCTCGGTGGCTTCGGAAACTATCTCATCCCGCTGATGGTCGGCGCGCGCGACATGGTGTTCCCGTACGCGAACATGCTGAGCTACTGGATCTATCTGCTTGCCGTGGTGGTTCTGGTTGCGACCTTCTTCGTGCCCGGTGGTCCAACCGGCGCCGGATGGACGCTCTATCCGCCGCAGGCCGTTCTCTCCGGCACGCCCGGGCAGGAGGCGGGCATCGTCATGATGCTGCTGTCGCTGATCCTGTTCATTATCGGCTTCACCATGGGCGGCCTGAATTATGTGGTGACGGTGCTGCAGGCGCGCACGCGCGGCATGACGCTGATGCGGATGCCGCTGACGGTGTGGGGCATTTTCACCGCGACCGTGATGGCGCTGCTTGCGTTCCCGGCGTTGTTCGTCGCCTCGGTGATGATGCTTCTGGACCGGCTTCTCGGCACCAGTTTCTTCATGCCGACGCTGGTGGAGATGGGCCAGCAGATGAAGTACGGCGGCGGCAGCCCGCTGCTATTCCAGCATCTGTTCTGGTTTTTCGGTCATCCTGAAGTCTACATCGTAGCGCTGCCGGCGTTCGGCATCGTCTCCGATCTGATCAGCACCCATGCGCGAAAGAACATCTTCGGCTATCGCATGATGGTCTGGGCCATCGTCGGGATCGGCGCGCTGAGTTTCGTGGTGTGGGCGCATCACATGTATGTCAGCGGCATGAATCCGAAGTTCGGCTTCTTCTTCGCGACGACGACGCTGATCATCGCCATCCCGACCGCGATCAAGGTCTACAACTGGGTTCTGACCCTGTGGCGTGGCGACATCCACCTGACGGTACCGATGCTGTTCGCTCTCGCGTTCATTGTTACCTTCGTCAACGGCGGGCTAACCGGCCTGTTCCTCGGCAATGTCGTCGTGGACGTCCCGCTCTCCGATACGATGTTCGTGGTTGCCCATTTTCATATGGTGATGGGCGTGGCGCCGATCATGGTCGTGTTCGGCGCGATCTATCACTGGTATCCGAAAGTCACCGGACGGATGCTCAACGACTGGATGGGCAAGTTTCACTTCTGGGTAACGTTCCTGGGGGCCTACGCAATCTTCTTCCCAATGCATTATCTCGGCCTGCTGGGCATGCCGCGCCGCTATCACGACATCGGCGAGACAGCTTTCGTCCCTGCATCCGCGCACACTCTGAATGCGTTCATGAGCGTGGCGGCCTTGATCGTCGGCTTCGCCCAGCTGGTGTTTGTGTTCAATCTGTTCTGGAGCCTGCGCAAGGGAAAAGAGGCGGGCGGGAATCCGTGGAACGCCACCACGCTGGAGTGGCAAACGCCTGAAACCCCGCCGGCGCATGGCAACTGGGGCAAGGAACTCCCTGTCGTCTATCGCTGGGCTTACGATTACAGCGTGCCCGGAGCCGCCCGGGATTTCATCCCGCAGAATGAGCCGCCGTCCGCATTGACAGGGCAGGGAGTCCACTCATGACCGCGATCATCCTGTTCATGGCTGGACTGGCGGCCATTGCGGGATGGTGGCTCTCGCAGCAACGGCTTGCAGCAAAACCCTGGCTGGAGGAAGGATCGCTGGGCGATTTTCCCGGCGGGGGCGCTTCGTTGCTGCCGCCGGCAAAAATTGGACTGGGTTTGTTTCTCGCGGTCGTCGGCTCGTTGTTCGCGCTTTTTATCAGCGCTTATTCCATGCGCATGGAATTGATCGACTGGCGCGCGCTGCCCGTGCCAAAGCTGTTGTGGTTCAACACGGGTGTTCTGATCGTCAGCAGCGTAGCGCTGCAATGGGCGCAGGTCGCGGCGCGCCGGGACGACAGCGACAATGTGCTGATCGGCCTGCTTGCCGGAGGCATCTCGGCTGTCGTGTTTGTGATTGGCCAGTTGCTGGCGTGGCAACAACTCAATGCTGCTGGTTATCTTCCGGCGGCCAATCCGGCCAATGCATTCTTCTATCTCATCACCGCGGTTCACGGACTGCATGTGCTCGGCGGCCTCGTGGTGCTGAGCAGAACCACCATCAAGGCCTGGCGTGGGGTTGATGTTTCGCGGCTGCGCCTGAGCGTGGAACTGTGCACCATGTACTGGCACTTCCTGCTGCTGGTCTGGTTGATCCTGCTTGCGTTGCTGACCGGCTGGGCAGACGATTTTGCCGCCATCTGCCGTCAGCTGCTGACATAGGAAGGGTGAGCGCAATGGCTGAAACTGCGCTGACAAACGCCGGACAACAAACCGGAGCGCGGCCGGCAGGGGTGCAAGGCATTGTCGCCGACTGGTCTTCGGATCAGCGCGCGTTCAAGAATGTCTCGTGGGGCAAGGCCATGATGTGGATCTTTCTCCTCAGCGACACCTTTATCTTCGGTTGTTTCCTGCTGTCGTACATGACGGCGCGCATGTCCACGACGGTGCCCTGGCCGAACCCCAGCGAAGTGTTTGCCCTGGAAATTGCGGGACATCACATGCCGCTGATCCTGATTGCGATCATGACTTTCGTGCTGATCAGCAGCAGCGGGACCATGGCTATGGCGGTCAACTGCGGCTATCGCCGCGATCGCCGCAAAACCGCGATCCTGATGCTGGTGACCGCAATATTTGGCGCGATGTTTGTCGGCATGCAGGCTTTTGAGTGGACCAAGCTGATCATGGAAGGTGCCCGGCCGTGGGAAAACCCGTGGGGCGCGGCGCAGTTCGGCTCCAGCTTTTTCATGATCACGGGCTTTCACGGAACCCACGTGACCATCGGCGTGATCTTCCTGATCATCATCGCGCGAAAGGTCTGGCGGGGGGACTTTGACACCGAGCGGCGCGGCTTTTTTACGAGCCGGAAGGGACAATACGAGATCGTCGAAATCACCGGACTGTACTGGCACTTCGTCGATCTGGTGTGGGTGTTTATCTTTGCTTTCTTCTATCTTTGGTGAGGTGACGGCATGGCCGAAGTCACGATGAACGGGGTTTCTCAGGCAGCGCATCCGGCCACGCCGGCGGCATCGCATGCAGAGGGACAGCAACATCCGATCAAGCTGTATCTTGTGGTCTGGGGATGGCTGTTTGTCCTCAGCGCCTGCTCGTATCTCGTCGATTACTTCGGCGTTCAAGGATACCTGCGCTGGTCGCTGATCCTGCTGTTCATGGTTGCGAAGGCCGGTTTGATTGTTGCCGTCTTCATGCACATGGCCTGGGAACGTCTGGCCTTGAGTTATGCCATCCTGCTCCCGCCACTGGTGCTGCTGGTGTTCGTGGCCATCATGGTTCTGGAGTCGGATTACACGCTGCTGACGCGGATCATCTTCTTCAAGTCTGGAGCGTAGAAGCGGGGGCCTCGCGCGTAGGGAGGACTGCCATGACCACTTACATCATGCTGGCGAACTGGACCGACAAAGGCGTGCAAGGCGTGAAGGACTCGCCACGTCGTTTGGACGCGGCAAAGAAAGCTCTCAAGGAGATGGACGGCGAGTTCAAATCGTTTTTCCTGACCATGGGACAGTATGACATCGTCGCGGTTTACGAAGCTCCGGACGATGCAGTTGCCGCGCGTTTCAACTTGCAGCTTGGAATGATGGGAAATATCCGGACACGCACGTTGAAAGCGTTCCCTGAAGCGGCTTACCGGGAGATCATCACGTCACTGGGCTGACCAGCCAACTGCGCTTGTTTTGGATTCAGCTTTCGCCAGCCGTCCTGTTGTCAGCCACCGGAGTAGTCGTATGCGCATTTTCATTCTCGCTATCGCAGCAGGTTTTCTCTCGACTGTGTCCGCCTCCGCACAGGATGCAGCCGCAGGGGAGAAGGTTTTCGCTCAATGCAAGGCGTGCCATCAGCTCGGCGAGAGTGCAAAGAACGCGGTCGGTCCCGTGCTCAACGGGTTGTTTGGGCGCAAGTCCGGAACGATTGAGGGTTTCAACTACTCGCCTGCGAACAAGAATTCCGGCATCATCTGGGATGAGGCAACCTTCCGCGACTACATCAAGGACCCGAAGGCCAAGATGCCCGGAACCAAAATGATCTTTCCGGGTCTCAAGGACCCCAAGCAGATTGAAGATGTCGTCGCCTATCTCAAGCAGTTCAACGCTGCTGGAAAGAAGGCAGAGATGGTGCCTGCCGGCGGAAAGCAGGCGACGGCACAGCTGCTGATGAAGGGCTGGTAAACGGACGTTGCGCTGTGAGCCGCTTCGCTAATTAGATAGCAGTTTCAACGAAATGAATTCGCAGGTCCAATTGACGGGCGCGCCAACCGTGGCTCGACCCGCATGGTGCCGATTATCAAGGGAGTCGCTTGCCTTCGTGCACCGACTTTGACACGCTGAACCATTCTGAATGCACATCATGGTGGTGATGATGAAATCGATACTCAAGATTTTGACCGCGGGTGTTTTTTTAATGTCTATCGCTGCGGTTGATCGCGCTCATGCCTTTGGCGACGAGCCTCGGTGGCCAGGATTTGGCTACAGCTACGAACCGGCTATCGCCTCCGGATGCTGGAAATGGAATTGGCAGCAGTACAGCTGGTATGACCATTGTCCGGTCTACGCTCGCCCAAAAGCCTACATGTACCCGCGGTCGTCTCACCGGACAGTCTTGCGGGCAAAGGGCTGAGCGCCAGCTGGATTTGCGTCCGCCCCCTTTCGGCGGGCGATCTTGCTTGCGGCCAGCATGCGTTCTGGATTGAGTGAGCGCGCACTGCCAGCACAGGCAGGACGGATCGATCATCGATGCTCAAGGGTGAGGGCTGGATAGCAGCCTACGTCCCGCCCATTCGGCGGGATCAAGCCGATCCGGCTGAATCACATCAGGATTGCGAGACCGTGCAGGCAACAGAACTGCGGCTGCCGAAATTTAACAGGGCGTTCTCGCGCAATCCGTCGAACCAGATCCCCTTGCCTGCGTATCGGTAGCCGACGCCCATCGGCACCAGCCTGACATAGGTGGCGCGGTGCGGTGCAGTATAAAGAGAGGCGGTGACAAGCTCGCCCGCGACGCTCACGGCGATCGGGCAGATCGGGTATTGGCGGCCGTTTTCGCAAACCAGCACGATCTCGGAGCAGCTGCCCACGCTCGCACCCGGCGAGACCATGAGACCGAGGTCGGCAGACCTGGCGCCTAAGGTGCTGAAACCAAGCGCGGCGCACGCAACAGCTGACGCCTTGAAAACATTGAGTAATTCGGTCCGCATGGCGGCCCCCAAAAGTATCCAAAAATCAATCACTTAACCAAGCAAGAGTCTGCCGTCCGGTCAATCCCTCCGGCCGGCGGGTGCATCACGCCGTTCTCGAGCGTGTCAATTTAACCACACCGAGAGGCACCATGAGATTCACCATAACCCTTCCTTGACCCGCGCCCGTTTGAACGAGAGGATGAGTGTTAATAGACCGTTAAAATAGCCGTTACGCTTGAATTTTTATTTTCAGTAATTTTGAGAGTCTGTCATGAATGGACCATTCCAGGTTGCGCAAGCAAATATTGCAGGGCAGACCGCCGCGAAGCCTCCCGCGCGCATCGTCAAAATAGCAAAACCCTTTACCGACCAGTCTGTCGTTGTGGCTTTGAGCTACGACGGCAGCGTCAAGGCCGATCTCTCAGCCATCGCAGGCGAGAAGATCACGCTGGTTCATATCGGCGAGAAGCTGATCATTCTTTTCGACAACAAGTCGACGGTTACGCTCGAGCCGTTTTTTGATTCGACCGGCAAGCCTCTCGACTCGCTGACGGTTGAAGTATCCCCCGGTCGCAATCTGACCGGTGCTGAATTCGCGGCGCTGTTTCCCGTTACCGAAGATCAGTCTGTTCTGCCTGCGGCCGGAGATGGAAACGGCAACGCTCAGGCGTCGGGCGCGAACTTCACCAGCGTTGGCGTCGACCCGCTTGCTTTGCCCGGGCCGCTGGATCTTCTCGGTCAGGAAGAGCTGCCGAATTTCGTTATCACGAACCTTCTAACGCCGGCTGTTACCGACGCCGACCTCATTCCGTCCCAGATTACCGGCGCTCGCGTCGGCGGCGTGACGGAAGAAGAACAGCTTGGCGGTTTCGTCGGCGAAGGTCCGTCCGTTCAGCAATTGCTGATCCAGCTCAACGCGATCGGATCAGGCGGCAAAGAAGATCCCAATGACGTGACGCTGCCGAACAGCGACGGGACGGCGTCCGATGGTCTTGACCAGGACACCCCGGACGATTCGTCTGTAACCACCCAGTTCTTTCACGGCGACGGCGCCAACGCGCTGACCAATCTCGTCGCCAGTGGCAATCCGCCGCTGACCTTCACCATCGACGCCACGATTCCGAATTCGGCTGTTGTCGACGGCACCGGCGCGGTTGTGAAGTCCGCCGGTCACGAATTGCATTACAGCGCCATCGACACATCGGTCGCCGGCGACAACACCATTGTCGGTGGATACTCCGAAGGAGAAGGCGGCTTCCACGAGGTTTTCCGGCTCACGATCCATGCCGATGGCACCTACGACTTCGAACTGCTCGACAAGATCGATCACCCGGTCCACACGACCGATGCCGGCTCGACGTCGAACGGGCATCTGGAAGAAACCCTGTTTCTCGATTTCACGACGCTGGTTCATGTCGCGGATCTCGATGGCGAAAACTTCACCCTGACGGGTACCGGCGCCTTCACGATCGGCGTCATCGACGATACGCCGGAAGTGTCGGTTTCGGCTGCGGACGCGAAGCCGCTGTCGCTTGTGTCGCTTGACGAGTCGATCGGCCTTGATGCCGGCGATGTCAACGCAGCCAGCGATGATGTGGCCGGCAACACCGTGCCAGACCCGCTCGGCGTAAACGCAATCGGAGAGGTCAAGTCTGACACCGGCGCACTTGCAAACCTTTTCTCCGTCACCGGCACCACCGGCGAGGATGGTTTTGGTTCGGTTGATTTTGCGTTCACGCTAACGCTTGGTGGTGCGGGTCAGAACGGTGGGGTTGCTACTTCGCTATCGGTAACAGACCCAAATCACGTCTATGGCAACGACAGCAAGATCTATCTGTTTAACGAGGGCGGCGAGATCGTTGGCCGCGTCGGGTCGGCCCAAGGCGCAATCGCGCTCAGAATCTCGATTGATGGCAGTGGAGGTTCCGATCCCGCGACAGCGCAGCTCATTGTTGATCAGTATCTGCCGGTCAATCACGGCGCGGACGGCAACAATTTCGATTCGTCGCTGCCGCTGACACTTGTCGGTGACGGAACGCTCGGCGTCACGCTGACAACCACGGTGACGGACGGCGACGGCGACGTTGCGACCTCGGCCGCGACTGTCACGGTCATCGACAGCGAAACGACACCCATCAACATTGAGGACGATGGCCCGACGATCGCGGCTGGCGAGGGTGGTGAAACGACACCTCTTGCGGTTCTCGATCTCGATGAGACAATCGGTGCGGATCGCTACAATACCGGCGAAACGGAATCCAACGGCGGCGCCTCGAACGGCGCTGACGACAAGGCTGCGACGGTTACGGTATCGGTCGCGCCCCTTCAGGCGCAGGCGATTGGCGAGTTGTCGACCGGAACGGGTGCTCTTGCTGGCTTGTTCACGGCCGCAAACGTCGATTTCGGCACCGACGGTCCGGCAGCAGGCGGCGGAAAAACCTATGAATTGTCGCTGGTTCTCTCGTCGGAAGCGGTCGGCACGAGTCTGACCGCTACCGGACTGGTCGGCACCCCGCTCGCGGGCATGACGTCAGGTCAACGTGCCATTGAACTGGTGCAGGTGAATGCGACGACCATCGAGGGCCGCCTTGTCGGTGACGGAATCGCGGCCAATGGCGACGAGTACGTCGCGTTCCGTATCACGCTCGAAAACCCGAACGATCCGGCCACCGCCAAGATCACCGTCGACCAGTTCCTTGCGATCGACCATGGCGGCTCCGAAAATCCGTCAGTGTTCGATGAGCAGACACTCCTGACTCTCGTTGGCGGTGCACTCGATCTGAAGCTCGTGACCACTGTCACCGATGGCGATAGCGATCACGCCAGCTTACCGGTTCAGGTCAATCTCATCGGCAACGAGAATTCGTTCATCGCATTCGACGATGATGGCCCAAAGCCATTGAGCATTTCGGCCGCGAACGGCGCCGCCAACGGCCTGTTCTTCGACGGCTTCGTTCCGAACAATAACGCATGGGGCGCCGGCAGCGGCATCAACAACAGCGGCACCGCTGGTGCGTGGCACATTGCCACCTCGCCTTATGAAGGTGCATCAACCATTCAACTCGAGCGTGTTGGCGATAATTATCGCGGCTCGGACAGCCCGACCAACAGCGTGATGGTCGACCTCGAGGCGACCCCCGGCAACGTTCAAGTCTCACAGGACCTGACGCTGACCCCCGGCGCCGTCTATCATCTCACATTCGAAATCGGCGCAGCAAACGATCCGGGCATCACAGACAGCGCGAAGCTCGAAGTTTTCTGGAACGGCGCCTCCGTCGGGATCTACACGCCGGCATCCGGGGTGATGCAGACGATTTCCATCGACGTCACGGCCGCCGGTGCAAACAACCAGCTGACCTTCCGCGAAATCGGTGAGGCCGGCGACAACACCGGCACGTTCCTCGCCAACGTCAAGCTGTCCGATGTCATCATTATCGACGAGACCAAGGGCGTCGATGCCGACAGCGACGATACGACCGGACTTGGGGCGCTGTTTGCAACGGTTACCAATGGCGGGCCTGTCGGTGTCGATCCCGACATGGATCAACCGCAATATGCGCAAGGCCTGCATTCCGTCGTCGTGCTGGGGACGGCCGACTACGGCACCGACGGTGCCGCCGCCACCAATCCGATTCAGATTGGTCTGAGCGTATCGTCCGCGGGCGTGGATTCCGGGCTGACGACGACCGAAGGCAAGGCAATCCATCTCTTTGTCGAAGGAGCGCTCGTTGTCGGCCGCTTCGATTCCGGTAACGACGGCACCTATGACACCGCGGCATTTGCGCTCAGCATCGATCCCAACGGCGGGATTCTGTCGATTGCGCAGTACGTGTCGCTGCATCATCCGGATATCACCAGCAACGACGAGGGCGTTTACCTCGCGAACGGCAGTCTGCTTGCGACGGTGACGCTGACCGATGGCGACGGGGATCGCACCACGACAAGCGCTGATATTTCCAGCGCGGTCCGTTTTGAAGATGACGGCCCGTCCATCGATCCGCTTCAGAGCAGTTCGCTGCGGGACTGGACGATCGACGAGGACGTGCTTCCGGCCGCCGGTCATTCGACCCCGCACGGCAACGATGCGCTCGATACTCCTGCGGATACTAACGATTACACGCAGATCAACGACAAGCCGCTGGGTGTGACATGGGGCGCGGACGGCCCGAAGGCGCTGACATTCGCCGCGACCGATTCGCAGCATCCGACCATTACCGTCACGGATCAGAACGGAAATCCGCAGCCGGCTTTGACGTCGGGTGGAGTTGCGCTGGTCTACAGCATCACGACCAACGCCGATGGCGGCCAGACGCTGGTCGCGTACAAGGGCTCTGTCTCTCCGGCCAATGAAGTTTTCACGCTGACCCTCGATCCGGATACCGGAACGAGCGGCACCTTCTCGTTCGAACTCACAGGCGCGCTCGATCATCCGATTGCTGACGGTCAGAACACGCTGAATCTGCGGTTCGGCTTCACCGCAACTGACGGCGATGGCGATACCGCCACGTCGTTCCTGACCATGCGTATCACGGACGATGTTCCGTATGCGTCCAACACGGTCATTTCCCGCAGGGTCGATGAGGACGACATCGATACGCCCTGGTCGCAGGGCACCAGCCAGAACGACGGCGACGCAGACGGCTCGATTACGGAAAATTCGACCGGCGCAGCCTTCATCTCCGGCACGCTGGCCGGTCTCGTTGCCCCCGGCGCCGATCTGCCCGGCAAGTTCGCCTTCTCGTCAACTGCCGTTGCGCAATTGACCGCGCTTGGCCTGTTCTCGAAAGAGTCAGCTCTAGGTAATGGCGAAAACGGCAAGCCGCTGGGTTATGTGATTTCGAACGGTCCTGTCGGGTCGAACGAGATTGTCATCACCGGTAACGAGCCCAACCCTCAGGGCAATCCGGTCTTCTCGTTGACGCTGAACACGGTCACCGGTGCGTATGAATTCCGGCT
The DNA here is from genome assembly GCA_040387615.1 of Pseudomonadota bacterium. Taxonomy (GTDB): domain Bacteria; phylum Pseudomonadota; class Alphaproteobacteria; order Rhizobiales; family Xanthobacteraceae; genus Afipia. The sequence goes on from JAZKDK010000038.1 coordinate 13,174, forward strand.
GTTCGACGAATTGATTCATATGCCGGGCAACGGCCAGAACGACGATCTTCGTTCGGGGCAGCCAAGCGGCAGCCCGTTGGTCCAGCAAAGCATTCCGTATCTCGATCTCGGCTCGATCATTACCTACACCGACAAGGACGGCGACACCGTCAATCTGGGCGGCAAATTCACGGTCACGATCACTGATGACGTGCCGCATGCCGATATCGATATCGGCCGCGGATCGGTTACCGTCGACGAGACGCCCGGCAACCAGGCCGACGATACGACATCGAGCAACGTCAGGAATCTGTTCGCTGCCCTTGAGGCCACGTTCGTTAGCGGCGTGCGTCTTGTCGGTGACGATCCTGATGTCAGCGGCGACAACAATGGCGGCAACTCGGGTAACGGCGCGATTGCCTATGCCCACAGCAACTTTGCCATCGTTACCGATGATTCCACGATCGGCTCCGATTCGCCTCCGTATCCGCATCAGTATGCGCTGAGCATTGTCGGCGGCGCAGCGTCCGGGCTTTTTGTGACGGACGGCAACCCGATCAATCTGTCGGTCAACGCTGACGGCCTCGTTATCGGCACCGTCGGCGGCAATCCGGCGGGCGAGTTTTACGGCAAGGTAGCCTTCGCGATCGCCATCGAATCCGACGGCGAAGTCAGCGTCGCGCAGTATCTCTCGCTCAAGCATGACGACCGCGGCGACTCCAACGAAACCAATGATAACGGCACCGGCGGCGGCAACGACGCTTCGCCGGATGATACGCCGAATCCGGTTCAGCAGACTCTCGACGGAAAGATCCTGGTCACGCTCACGGTCACTGATTCGGATGGTGACAAGTCGACGGACACGGCCAACATCGGCAACCTGATTACGTTCCTCGACGACGGACCGTCGCTGCATTCCAACGACACGGTGTCCCTCGAGGACGATGATCTCCCGGGCGGTAACGAAGGCGGACCGGGAGATGACAGTGCTCCCGACGATGAAACAGGAACTCTGAGCCATAACTACGGCGCCGATGGTGCCGGAAGCACACTTCTGACTGGCGTTAATCTCCCGTCCGGACAGGGATTCACATCATCCGTCTCACTCGACGGGCTTACGCTGATCATCAAGCAGAACGGCGTTGATGTTCTGAAGATCACCCTGTCGGATTCAACCGATGGCGATTACACCGTCACGCAGCTCCATGCGATCGATCATCCCACGCAGAACGGTCAGAACGGCGACGATACGGAAAACAACGCCGAGTTCACGGTAAGCTACCGCGTGACCGACGGCGATGGCGATTTCACCGATGGCTCGCTGAAAATCAACGTCGATGACGACACGCCGGAACCGAACTTCGTTCTGCAGTCCGGAAAGCTCGTCGTTATCGACGAAACCGCAGGTCTGCAAAACGCAACAGCAACGCCGGGCGTGACCGGTGACTCGAACGACAACGACACCAGCAATCCGTTCCCGGTTGCCGTCACCAATCCCGGTGTTCCTGCCGCGGATTCGACGCTGTTCGGTGCGCCTCAGGTTGCGCAGAGCAACGGCGCGGTCGTCGCTGTTACGCCGCACTACGGCGCGGATGGCCCCGGCAATATCGCATTCACGATCGATGTTCCCGGCGGCAGCAGCGCCTCGTCCGGACTGACGACCGTCTCCGGCCAGCCGATCACGCTGTTCGAGGTCAACGCGAACCTCGTCGTCGGCCGCTATGATGGACCGGACGGCGGCAGCGGCGTCGGGACGAGCGACCCGGCCGCATTCGCGATCCATATCGATCCGGCCACCGGCGTGATCTCCGTCGTGCAGTACGTCGCCATCAAGCATGACGACCGCGGCGACTTCGACGAGAACAATGACGATGGCAGCAACGGCAACGATGCGTTGTCGAATGATTCACCAGATCCCGTCCAGCAATCGATCATCAACAGCGCGATCCGCGTCACTGCGACCGTGACTGATCACGACGGTGACTCGGTCGATGAGCAGTTCGAGATTGGAAGCAAGATCGTGTTCGAGGACGACGGTCCGACAATCTCGATCACCGCCACCAGTGAAGCCGGCGTCGTGCTTACGACGCAGGACGCTGACACCATCGGCGCTGCGACCGATACGGCAATTTCCGCGGCAAACTTCAGCGGCGTATTTGCCACGACGTCGTCGTATGGCGCCGACGGCGGCGGCAGCACGACCCTGGGTTATTCGCTTGCTGTCACCGGCCCGGTGGTTTCCGGCCGCGTCGATTCCAATCTCGATAGCCAAGGGGCTTCGATCTATCTCTATAATGTCGGCGGTACGATCGTCGGCTCGACAGCTCTGACCGCTGGCGCGATTGCCGACGGCAACAAGATCTTCTCCGTTTCCGTGAATGGGTCTGGCGTTGTGACGCTGACCCAATTCCAGCAGATCGACCATCCGATCGCCAACGATCCGTCCGCGTCTGGCTCGCCGTTCGACGACCAGAACGCCGTTCTCGGAAACGGGCTCATCTCGCTGACCCGCAGCGGGTCGATCACCGACGGTGACGGCGACACGGCGACGTCCAGCGCCACCATCGATCTCGGCGGCAATATCCAGTTTACCGACCATGGCCCGAGTGCGACCACGACGGCCTCGCTCAAGGTCGACGAAGACGATCTGTCCGCCGGCAATCACGACACGACTTCGCCGGGTGATGACACAGCCTCGGCTTCGCTCAGTGGAACGTTGGGATTCACGCCCGGCGCGGATTCGCCCGCGACCGTTTCGTTCTCGCCGCTTGGTGGCACGGCTGTCGTCGATGCGAACGGCCAACCCGTCACCGCCGGGGGCGTTGCTCTGACCTACCTCTGGGTTGGGGGGGCGACCAATACGCTTTACGCATCGACCAACGGAACCGTCGGTGGTGCTGTATTCAAGATCGAGGTCACGAATCCGTCTACGGGGGCTTACAGCTTCTCGCTGCTGGGTCCGGTGGATCATCCCGGCCATGACGATCCCGGCGTCGCCGGAACGCAGACGGCGTTCGAAGACAACATCAACATCAATCTGACCTATACGGTCACCGATTTCGACAAGGATACCGCAACCGGTACGCTGGCGATTTCGATCGACGACGACATGCCGATCATCGGGGCATCTCCTGCTCCGACCAACCTGATCCTCAATGGCAGTTTCGAAGACCATGGTCCGGTCGGTAATCCCGGATTCAACACCTTTACGGCAATCAATCACTGGACCTCGGGTCCCGACAGCGTTCCGTTCGAAATCCAGCAGGGTAACATTGGCGATCTCTTGCCGCAGGAAGGCAACGCCAAGGTCGAGCTGGATTCGGATCCGATCAACAACCCGACGTCGCAGCTCAACGCAACGATCCAGCAGACAATTTCAACGCCGCTGGCCGCCGGCGACAGCTACGAGCTGTCGTTCTGGTACTCGCCGCGCCCTAACGACGGTAATGCCGACAGCAGCAGCCTCAAGGTCTACTGGAACGGCGTCGTCGTACATACGATCGACTCATCGACGCAGGCGGACGGCTGGCAGCACGTTTCGGTTATTGTCACGGCGCAAGCTGGCTCCAACACCGTTGCCTTCCAGGGCAGCGGCCAGCCCAACCAGCTCGGCGCCTATCTCGACAACGTCAGTCTCGTTCCGGCGATCACCGTCGATGAGGACGGACTGACCGGTCCGCTCGCTTTCGGCAACCACGACAGTCAGCCGGGCGACAACGTTGTTCCGAATACCGAAGGTGCGGGCGTTGACAACAACGAGGCCACCGCGACGGGCAAGCTCAACATCCAGTGGGGTGCTGACAATATCGACAGCGGTGTTGACGGCGTGTCGGGACCGTTCAACTCATTCGTTCAAGACCCACAGAACGGCGTGGGCGATCGCAGTGTGACGTTCACCAACGCCAATGTGGCGGTCACAGGTGTGCCGGCACTGTATTCGCATGGCGACCTGGTCACATTCGAGCTCAATCCCGATCACACGGTGCTCAGCGGCAAGGCGAACGGTCGCACCGTCTTCGAAGTCTCGTTGACCGACGAAGGCACAGGCCAGTTCCGCTTCGTGCTGCTCGACAAGCTCGACCATGCACCCGGCAACAACGAGAACGATATCGGTCTGTCGTTCAATTTCACCGCGACGGACTCCGATGGCGATGCAGTCAGCGGCACCTTCGTTGTCGGCGTCGACGACGATGTGCCGGTTGCGAGCGCGACAGCCCATGTCACCGCGACCGTGGACGAAGACGGTCTGCAGGGCGCCAATCTCGACGGAAATCCTCTTCGTGCAGGTGAGACCGACGGTTCGGAAAATGCAACGTTCACCGGAAACGCAGGCGCGCTCAATTCGCTTGTCAATTTCGGTGCCGATGGGCCGGGAAGTTTCGGCCTCGCGGTGCAGACTCCAGCCATCGTCTCGGGTCTGTTCTCGAAGACTGAGCAGGTCTGGATTATCTCCAATGGCTCGACGCTCACCGGTTATGTTGAGAGCGGCAACGGCTCGGGCTTCAGCGTGGGAGATCGCGAAATCTTCACGCTGACGGTGGGCGCCAACGGCTCATATGTCTTTACACTGAAGGATCAGGTCGACCACCCGACGCAGAACGGCCAGAACGGTGACGATAGCGAAAACCTGCTGGCCGGCAGCGGCATCGACCTTTCATCTTTTGTCATCGCAACGGACGGAGACGGCGATCCCGTCGCTCTGGCTGCCGGATCTTTCACCGTGCAGGTTCTCGACGACATTCCGGTCGTAACGGCCAAGCCCCCCGAGATGATGACGGAGACGACGCAGTACTCTCTCGACGGCGTATCTGGCGGCAACGATCTCTACAAAGTTCTCAATGGCGATGGCGACAAGGACATTCTCCTGAGCGCCCGGACTGGGAACAATCCGGATACGGTGAACACGTCCAACGACATCGGCGTGGGTCAGGGCCAGAATATCAACGGCAAGGACAACAACAGCGTCGAAGAGTATCTGCGCATCGACTTCGTTCATCACGGCGTCACCGCCGGCAACAACAACAGCACGACATTCACTGCGACCGATCACTATTCGGCGAGTTCACTGACCTTCAAGGTTCCTCAGGTCCAGCAGGGTCCGGCTTCGCTGTTCCTGCAGTTGTCCAGTGTGCCCGCGGGCGAGGACAATAACTCGGCGACCGCGAATCTGGATAACAACGCGTTCGTTGCGATCTCGGGCGTGACCGTGAATGGCGTTGCGGCGGCATTGACGTCGGTCTACGCGGCGAACGGTACAACCCTGATCGGTTATCTCCTTGAGGGCGTGGGCCAGGACGACGTGATCGACGTTACTGGCGCAACTTCGTTTGGCCGGCTGATCATCGCCAACTATGACGGCGTGACAATCAACACGGGCGGATTGAATACCGAAGTCGTGGACGGCGCGAAGTCCTTCTCGGTGCTCATCAGCGAAACCGATACTCTCGTTCTGAAGCCGTTTGAAGTCCGGCATGACGAAACGACCGCTCCGGTGCTCGTGAATGACACGCCGGACCCCAACGATGCTGACGACACGGCGCTCGCTATGCCGTCTCTGCTCAGCACCAGAATTGCAGGATTGAGCCTGACGGAGATCGGCCACGCGGTTGGTCCGAATTCGCTGGCGTCATTGTTCACATTCTCGGTCGGCGCAGATGAGCCGCCCGCAGTCGCTTATCAATTGTCCACCGCGACGACGAACGGCACTTTCAACGGCGTCGACAGCGGCTTGAAGACGACGGTCGGCGGTTTGTCGATCCTGCTTTATTCAGATCCGACCAATCCGCAGATCCTGTGGGGTGTCACCGGCGCTGATTTCGCAAGCGGCACGAAGGTGTTTGCTGCCTACGCCGATCCTGACGGTCATCTCTGGCTCGTCCAGTTCCAGGCCATTGCCCATGATCTCGACGGCAATACTGCCGCGGCTTATGACGACATCGCCTTTGTCACCCTGGGCCTGGTGCATGTCACCGCGAACCTGACGGACGCGGATGGCGACACCGCAGCCGTGGTATCTGAAACGCCGATCAAACTCAGCTTCCAGGACGATGGCCCGCTGGCTGTCAACGATATCGATTCCGCGAATGGCGCGACTCTCACGGCGACCGGCAATGTCATTACCGGAGCCGATATCGCGATTAATCCGGATGCCAACATTACCGACGGCGTCGCCGACAAGATCGGTACCGACGGCGCGAAGATTACTCAGGTGCAGGGTTTTGCCGGCACCGATACGACAACGACCGCAGGCAACTTCGTCATCAACGGCCAGTACGGCACGCTGACCCTGAATGAAAACGGTAACTACAGCTACGTTCGGTTCAATGGCGCTCCGGTTGTTGCCAATGACGTATTCACCTATCGGCTGACCGATGGCGACGGCGATTATTCGACCGCGACGCTGACCGTTAGCATCACTGATCGTGGTGTTTCGATCTCCGGCATCAATGCGGAAGGTGGAGACGTCTCAGTCAACGAAGCCGCACTTTCCCAGACCCGTGGCTCCGGCGAGTCGGACGGTACAAATCCAAATACCCCGGCATTGACGCAAACTGGCACGTTTACCGTCAGCGCGCCGGATGGCGTGGCGAACCTCACGATCGACGGGCACGTCATCGTCAACAACGGCGTGTTCACCGCGACGTCGTTCGCGACAGCGCTCGGCAACACGCTTGCGGTCACCGCCTTCGACGGTGTTACCGTCAGCTACAGCTACACGTTGCTCGATAACGAGCAGCACGCCGCCGTGCAGGGCACGAATCCGCTGCCCGAGAACCTGCCGGTCAGTGTCACCGATGTTGACGGCGATACAGCCTCAAGCACGCTCGCAATCCGTGTGATCGACGACGTTCCGACTGCTGGCGACAATACCTACGGACCGACCATCACGGCCCCGATCGTTCTCACCGGCCTGTTCGGTAACGATGTCTTCGGCGCTGACGGTGTCGATACCACCAACACGATTCCCGGCAGCGTGACCGCGACCAACGGCGCGCACGGCACGGTCGTCTACAACAACAACGGCACCTTTACCTATACGCCGGATGCCGGTTACAGCGGCAGCGACAGCTTTACCTACACGATCAAGGATCGTGACGGGGACGTCTCCACCGCGACCGTAACGCTCTCCAGCGTCATCACCAATACGATCCCGACGGCGGGCGAAGCCTCTGCAGTCGTCGACGATGAAGGCCTCACGGGCGGCATCGATGGTAACGGCGTGAGCACTGGCGACGTGACAGGCAATGCCTTCACGGCGTCCGGCGTGTTGCCGCACAGCTTCGTCAACGATGGTCCGGCCACAAACGATCCGATCAATTTCAGCCTGGCGAATAACGTCGCGGGCTTTGTCGGAACGGAGGCCGTGACCTATCACTGGAATGATGTCACCAACAAGTTGACGGCAACGTCGGTGGGCCGCGGCGACATCTTCGAGGTTGTCGTCGACGGTGGTGTCGACAACGGCAACGGCAATTATGTCTTCACGCTGCTCCAGCCGGTGCTTCATGCAGCCGGTGACGGCGAGAATGATGCGACGATTGTCCTGAACTATCAGGTCGTCGATGGCACCACGCCGGCCGATACCGCAACCGGTACGCTGACCGTCACGATCGACGACGACACCCCGATCACGACTGCGTTGGCGGACTCGGTGTCCGTCAACGAAGGCAATCTTCCGAGCGACCGTAATCCAGTTGAGGCAAATCCCGTTGGCATTGCACAGAGCGATACCGGATTCCTCCATATCAATTGGGGTGCAGACAACGGCAGCGCGAAGCATCTCGAGTTTGCGAAGGACGGGAGTTCCAATCCGATCGGGCCAAGTCTCACGGCCGACGGTGTGCCGCTGCTCTATGTGATCCGTGCGCCCGGCGATTCGGCTGGAAACGAACAGATCGTCGCTTACAAGCAGGGTGATGATCCGGACACCAATCCGGTGTTCAGCATCACGCTCTATGAAGGCGGCAACGGTTACTACACGTATGTGCAGTACCAGAACATCGACCACAATGGTGTCGGGACGGATTCGAAAACATTTGGCTTCACCATCAACGCATTTGATGCCGATGGGGATGCTGTCTCACAAACGCTGACGATCAATGTCACGGACGATGTGCCGACGGCGTATTCGAACACGAACAGCGTGATCGAGGGCGGGATTGTTGGCGGCAACGTTCTGACCGACGGGACCGACGATGTGTTCGGTGCGGACGGTGCGATACTGACGGTTCCTGCTGGCGGTGTTGTTGGTGTTCGTGCGGCGGGTGTGGATCTGACGACCGCTGTCCTGACCGGGACCGGAACGCAGATTACGGGATCGTGGGGCAAGCTGACGCTGAACGCGGATGGCACATACAGCTATGACGGCAATCCGAACGTTGTTCCGCCTGCAGGTGCGAGCGACGTGTTCGTGTACACGATCAAGGACGGCGATGGCGATACATCGACCACGACGCTGACGATCAGTCTGACGGATTCCGCGATCACGGCTTCGAACGACGACGTGATGGTGAACGAGGCGGCGCTGCCTGTCATCGGCAGCACACCGGCGAGCCTGGCGGAGACGGTGACCGGAACGGTGACCGATAATGTCGGCGGCGGAATCGGACCGTTTACCTATGCGCTGGTGGGCAGCGGAACGGGCTCACACGGTACGCTGACGTTCAATCTGGACGGCAGCTACAGCTACACGTTGACCTCGCCCGTCACCGGACCGCAGGCCGACAATAGCACCAATACGGCGAATAATGTCGAGACGTTCACCTACAATGTAACGGATGCCAACGGCAACACCGCAACGAACACCATCACCATCGATGTGATCGATGATGTGCCGCATGCGAACCTGAACACCGGCTCTGTGACGGAAGGCGGCCTGCTGACGGTGAATGCCGCCGGCGGCGTGCTGACCAACGACACGGCTGGCGCTGACGGCTACGCGGCCGGCGGGGGCGTTGTGGGCGTTCGCGCGGCTGGGTTGGTGCCTGACACGACGACGGCGGTGACGACTGGCGTCAACACCAACATCACGGGTCAGCACGGGACGCTGCATCTGAATGCGGACGGCAGCTATACCTACCAGTCGACGGCGGACAACATCACGTCCGATACGACGGACGTGTTCGTTTACACGATCAAGGACGGCGACGGCGACCTGTCGACCACGACGCTGACGATCAACCTTGCGAACGTGACGCTTATCGCTCCAACTGACAGCGACGTGACGGTTTACGAGAAGGCGCTGGACACGGCGGTGACGGCTCCGGATATCGCTGCCGGGACGGTGACGGGCTCGCTGCCCATCAGTCCTCTGGAGACCGACGCCACGACCAACCAGCTGAACGGTTCGGGCGGGGTCGGAACGCTGCACTATGCCCTGGTAACCGGCGGCAATGCGGCGACGGCGGGGACCTATGGCACGATCGTGGTCAACGACGATGGCAGCTATGTTTACACGCTGACCAAGCCGTTCGACACGAATCCGGAAGCCAACAACAGCACCAACACCGAAGTTGCGGAAAGCTTCAGCTACAAGGTGACGGACGCCAACGGCAACACCTCGACCGGGACGATTACGGTCAACATCGTGGATGACGTGCCGACCGTCGCGATTGACAACAGCGGTCCGGCCGACCCGACCACGGTGGCTGAAGCCGGCACCATCACCGGTGACTGGAGTCTCACGCCCGGCGCCGACGGCGTTCTGCCGGCCGACTTCAAGGTCAGCATCGATGGCGGAGCAGCGGCTGCGGTCTCGGTTGGAACGGGGATCAACACGGGCAAGGGCCTGTTGACGTTCAATGCAAACGGCAGCTGGACATTCGTTGCGGCCACCAATCTGGACAATGACGTTGCCCAGTCGGTGACCTTCACGCTCAGCGCCAAGGATGGCGATGGCGACACGTCGACCGACAGCCACACGATCAGCGTCACCGACGGGACGAATCCGTCTCTCTCGGGCGGTGGTCTGTCGCTTCAGATGGACGACCAGAATCTGTCCGATGGCTCGACACCTGCAAACCCCGACTTCGCAACGGGAACGGTATCGTTCACGGCCGGCTCCGATGCGCTGACGAACTTTGCCTTCGCTGCCGGGACCGGAGCTCTGGCTGGCGGCCTGACATGGAATCGCGTCTCCGATATCCTGATCGAAGGTTGGGATGGTGCGGTCGGAACGGGCACCAAGATCGTTGCTCTGACGCTCACTCCACCCGGATCGATCGCGGTGGGCGCCACCGGCTCGGTGACGGTGACAGCGACCCTCGTCAACAATTACGACAGCCACCCTGGCATCAATCTTGACGATCTTGCCGCGCTCGGCTCGATCGGGGTTGTTGCCTCGGATCATGACAGCGATAGCGTCACCCAGACGGTCACGCTCAGCGTCTCCGACGATCTGCCGGTCCTTAACATTGTGGATACTCCGGCCACGGTGAACGAAGGTCAGACGATCAACGGAACCTGGACTCTGGCGCCGGGTGCCGACGGTGTGACGTCCGTCGATGTCACAGTCAACGCAACAACCCAGTCCCTTTCGCTGACCCCGTCGACAAACGTCGTCACGTTCAATCTTGCAACGGGCACCTTGACCGTCGATGCCGATTTGCAGTGGCATTTCACGGCGAACTCGGTCACCTCGAACCAGCAGGTTACGTTCTCCATCAAGGCGACTGACGGCGACAACGATACGTCAAGCGACAGTCAGACCATCACGATCCAGAACGTCATTCAGCCGCTCGTCATTGCGGGCGCAGTCACCGGCGTGGTCGAAGAAGAGCATGCTCTGCCGGGCGGCATTGACGACACGACCTCCGGAACGACACCTAACCTCGATACCGACGTCGTTGGAAATCTCGATAACGTCACGAATGCCATTTCCGGCTCGTTCAGTACCCTCGTCACCGGTGGTATCGACGGTACGTTGAGTTATTCCTTTGCCTCGCTGTCAGGTAACCCTGCCGTGAACACGGTCGCCAACGGACCGCTGACGTCCGACGGCAAGCCGGTGCTCTTCGCGATGGATGGCGTAAACCTCATTGGTTACGTCAACAGCGATGGTGGTACGGATGCCTATTCGTCCGCCACCGACACCAAGATCTTTACGGTTACGCTGAACAGCACGTCGGGCGCGTATAGCTTCACGCTCAATGCGCGGGTCGATCATCCGATCCACAACGACTCGACCGAAGACGCCATCGCGATCAACCTGAACGGCCGCGTCACGGTGACCGATTCCGGCGGACCCGCGCCGGGCGATACAAACGTGCCGCTGAATGCGTCGATCACCGTCATCGACGACACGCCGGTCGCGGTGTCGGAATCCGCATCCGTCAATGAAGGTCAGAAGCCGACGATGAACGTTGTGTTCGTCATCGATACGTCAGGCAGCATGGGCAGCGGTGCGGGGTCGCGCATGGAGCTTGCCAAGTCGGCAGCCATCACGCTGCTGAACAACAACTCCGTCGACTTCAACCAGATTATGGTGGTGAGCTTCGCGTCCGGCGCGTCGCACAACACGCCGATCTGGGCCGACAAGGCCGATGCGATCTCTTACATCAGTGGGCTGTCTGCCGACGGCAACACTGACTACGATGCTGCGCTGAGCAGAGTCACGACGAATTGGGGTTCAGGCCCGACTGCGGCGGATCAGACCGTGGTCTACTTTATTTCGGACGGCGAACCGACCGACGATAACGGGACGGGCACAGTTGGCATCGTTGGCGCCGAGCAGACGGCATGGGAAACATTCCTCGCCAGCAAGGGCGTGGCTGCCTCTTACGCGGTCGGTATCAGTACCGGTGTGAACGACGCAGATCTCACGCCGATCGCCTGGGCACCGGGCAACCCGGGTCTGCCGCCGGTGATCATCACCAGTGCGGGTGATCTTTCCACTACGTTGACCGGTTCATTGCCTGGCTCTGTCAGCGGCAACGTGCTGGCAAATGGCGACGGGTTTGGCGCTGACACGGGCCATATCAAGACCATTACGGTGAACGGAACGACCTACACGTTCGACGGCAACGCCACGATCACCACATCCGGCAACGCGCCGGGAGCGGGCGACGTGATCAATGCCAATGGCAAGCAGATCACCATCATCACCGATCTGGGTGGCAAGCTGGTGTTCAACTTCGCTGCGAACGGAACCAATCAGGCCGGCGAGTGGGATTACACGGCACCGAGCAACATTCCGGCGACGTCGCCGGAGAATTTTGCCTACACCCTCACGGACGACGATGGCGACACGGTCGGTGCAACGCTCAGCCTGACAGTGAACAACGTCAATGCCGCGCCCTCGATCACGTCGAACGGCGGCGGTGCGACGGCTGCGATCAACGTTGCCGAGAACTCGACGGCCGTTACGACGGTCGCGGCCACCGATCCCGACGCAGGGACAACGCTGGCCTATTCGATCAGTGGCGGCGCGGATGCGGCCAAATTTGCGATCAACGGCACGACGGGTGCTCTGACGTTCATTGCTGCACCGAACTTCGAATCGCCGACCGACAGCGGCGGAAACAACGTCTACGATGTTACCGTTCAGGTTACCGATGGCGCGCTGATCGACACCCAGGCAATTGCGGTGACGGTGACGAACGCAAATGAAGCGCCGACTGCAACCAACATGACAAGCACGGCGTCATACACTGAAGGAGCCGCAAGCGTTCCGCTTACCAACATAGTGGTGAGCGATATCGATGTTGGCGACACTATCACTGCGACACTGACCCTCAGCAACGTGGCCGCGGGAGTGCTGACGACAAGCGGGGCGGCGACCTACAACTCCACCACCGGCATTTGGGCGATTACCGGAACGGTGGCCGCCGTCAACACGGCGCTGGCCGCAGTGGCGTTTACGCCAGCCACAAACAACGATCTTGACGTCACGATTACGACGCATGTTCAAGATGCCGGAAATCTCGGCCCGGCAGATGGCACCATCACGCTGGACGTGACGCCTGTTAATAACGATGTTCCGGTCATCACGTCGAATGGTGGTGGTGCGACGGCTGCGATTAGTGTGGCCGAGAATTCGACGGCTGTTACGACGGTCACGGCAATCGATCCGGATACTGGCTCAACGCTGACATATTCCATCATCGGTGGAAATGATCAGACGAAGTTTGCCATCAATGCGTCGACAGGTGTTCTGACCTTCGTTACCGCACCGAACGCCGAATCTCCGACCGACAACGGTGCAAACAACGTTTATAACGTAACGGTTCAGGTTTCGGATGGCGTGCTGACCGACACCCAGGCGATTGCGGTGACGGTGACCGACGTCAACGAGTTTGCGCCGGCAATCACGTCCAGTGCAACTGCGAGCGTGGCGGAGAATACCGCAGCAACTACGACGGTTTATACTGCGACAGCAACCGATGCCGATGCAGCGGCGGCGATCACCTACTCGATCACCGGCGCCGACGCGGCGCTGTTCAACATCAATGCGACGAACGGACAGGTCAGGTTCAATACCTCGCCAAACTTCGAAGCGCCCGGAGATGCCGGTAGCAACAACGTCTATGACATCGTTGTTCACGCCAACGACGGCACCAACGACACCACGAAGGCGGTGGCGATCTCGGTGACGAACGTCAATGAGGCACCTGTCGCGCAGGCTGACAGCGTGATCACGAACATTGCAGATCCCAACAACAGTAATAGCGAGACGATTTCAATCCCGATATCTGCCCTTCTGTTCAACGATTCGGACCCCGAAGGCTTGCCGCTCGCCATTACGTCTGTCTCCGAAAGTGAGAGCAATTTCTCTGTTTCAATCAACGGTACAGAGATAGATGTGGTCGATCGCACAGGCGGAGGAACATTCACTTATACCCTCAATACGACACCCGCCGGCGCTACCGACACCGCGGATGTCACGATTGATCGTGGTCAGCAGGGTCAGCCTCAGCTTGACGGCACAGCGGCCAATGAAATCCTCATCGGCCGCGACGGAGCCGCCGATACGCTCGTCGGAGGCGGCGGTATCGACTTCCTCGTCGGCGGGACCGGCGCAGATCACTTCCATCTAAACGCTCCTTCGGAAGGTGGCGATCACATTCTTGACTTCAGCCTCGCCGAGGGCGATTCGATCGATGTGCTACTTGCAGGATTCGCAGGAGCTGGACTCGCTGTCGGTTCTCCGACCGCTGCGCAGTTCGGCAGCAGCACGACCGATACGTTTGGATCGGCTTCGGAGCGCTTCCACTTCAATACTGCAACTCATACGCTGTTGTATGATGCCGACGGTACAGGTGGAGGAAGCGCTGCAACGGTGCTCGCGATCCTCGACAACGGCGTAAACATCGCAGCGACAAACATCCACATCGTCTGATGTCGGATTCAGATATAGTACAAAGCCCGCCGGATTGTCTCCGGCGGGCTTTCGCTATTGAAGGCATGCTTACACTGCTCGTCCTCGCCGACTGCGCTAGATCTTCTGCCCAGCCGGTCCGCCGCCGACAGTCACGCTGATGCGCTGCATTTCGGTCCGGCCTCCGGGATACTTGACCTCGATGGTCAGGATGTCGATGCCGGAGAAATCAGGCTTCGAGCGGTAGAACGCGATAAATCCGGGAACCTCGAGCGCAAGACATTGCTTGTAGTTGGTTGCGCTGACCTTGCCGCGCTTGATGCTGACGGCGCCATTCGTCGGCGGGCTGACGAGGCGGATAGCCGGCAGTGTGCCGGATGTGCAGTCGGGCTGGACATTGAGATAAACCCCGACCTGAATGTCCTTCGCTGGCTGACCTTTGGCAGCGCGCTCGATGGTCTTTTCTTGCGCCAGTGCGGCAGAGGTTGCGCCGGCGACGAGGATCAAAATCGCAAGGCAGTTTGCGGCGGCCCGCCGGAAACGGCCTTGAAAAAAATGTCTCGCGTCTGCTTCCACGATATCCCCGCTCGACCTGAGCCGGGTGCAAACTGCGCCAGGCTGCAATCCGTGGACTATATCACGAAAGCATTTTCTGCGCACCGGGCAGCTCGCCGCGCGGGGCAGTTTTGACTTCGAAGGCGGCTCTCCGGCTTTCGATGACCGATGCGCCGTCTTCCATTGGTAACGGCGTTCAGATCAAGACTGGCAGGGTCGCCGCGCCAGCGCCGGTTCCGATAATGGCTGCTGCGGCGCCGTCAACGGTGGCACCCCAGGCTGCAGTGGCGTCTTCGGTGCCGATGGCCTCCGAAGCAGGAGAAACCGTTTTGGTCTCCATGGTCTGCCGCTGCGACAGATAGGGCGATGCAAAGAGGTTCACGCCGCCGCTGTCGAGCGCATAGAGGGGCTTGAAATGGCGCAACTCGCCGTCAGGCGCCAGGGCCGAATTCCGGTTGTCGAGAACTGTCCATGCTTCGCCATTGCGGATCGCGAGGACCGCGTGATCCTCCCTGACGTTCCGGTCGCGAACCAGAAGGACGCGAAGATCCTGCTCCGGAACACCGGCTTCCCGCAACACAACATACTTTGCGATGGCGTAATCCTCGCAGTCGCCACGGCCTGTGCCGAGCGACGCCAATGGCGCCGACCACACGTCAATGGTTGCATGCTGCGCGAGGTCGCTCATGTAGCGGATTGCCGTATTGATGAGGCGATTGGCGGTCTCAATCCGGGCCACGCCGCTTCGGGTGCGGACCTCGTCGACGATCAGCATGAAGCGACGGGCTGCGTCGCTACAATCAGCGCTATTTGCCTTGCAGCTTTCGACCTGTCGCAGATCGGCGTCGATGTCAGCTTTCACCGCGCGCCATTTGCGCCAGAGGACGCCTTCCGGCGCCCGGAATGTAAACAGACCGAACGGCTCGTTCGTGCTCTGCAATGTCCGTTCGGTATTGATCAGCTCGGACGGCGCATCGGACAGCACGTCACCGCTTGTGACGGACGCCAGCCGAACCGGCTCGTCCACCTTGGGCTTGCCGTCGAGCTTCGCCAGAACGCTGTTGATGGAGAAGAACCGCGCGCCGTCCGTGGGTACGCGAATGGGTGGCGATGGCGGCGCCATCATCGATGGCGTCACCAGATCGTCGAAAATGTACTTCCTCGGCTTGGCCTTTGATGCGGCTTCGCCGGGAAATGCGCTGACCGCCAAAACCGCGAGGGCAGTAATCGCCCCTGTAACGGTACGCGCCGTTGAAAAACTCGCCATGATAACGCCCCTGCATCCCGGGAGCGTCGGTCAGCCATGAAGCTGATCCCGTTCCCGTGTGATGGGGCGATCATTGAATGGGGGCGGCTAGCGCAGCGTTAAACGGCGCGTAGGGCGGCAGGTATTCTCCGCCGCAGAGTGAAAGGGGAGAAACAGAATACGTAGAATTTGAAGCATCGCCGATGGGTAACGCAGCATTAATGCTGATTATTCGTTACCGAAAACGCTTCAACGCTCGCGAAGGGCCTCATCGCGAAGCATGCGGGCGGGCTTCACGACATAATCGAGCACCGATTTTGCACCGGTCAGGATTTCAACGGTGGAGACCATGCCGGGAATAATAGGGAGCGGAGTCTCTGTCGTTCCGAGATGGTTCTTGTCTGTCCGGACCATGACTCGATAGAACGTTTCGCCCTTTTCTCCACGTTCGGGTTTGTCGTCGGCGATCGTATCCGCGCTGATACGCTCGACCTTTCCCTTGAGAGAGCCGTAGACCGATGAATCGTACGCGGTGATCTTGACCACGGCATCCTGCCCGGCCCTGATAAACGCGATGTCCTGCGGGCGAATCCGGCCCTCGACAAGCAGGCTGTCATCCAGCGGAACGATGTCCATCAGGTTGGCGCCCGGCTGGACCACAGCTCCGACGGTGGTCACGTTCAGCTTGTTGACGATGCCGTTGACCGGAGATTTGAGATCGGCGCGGCGGACGCGATCCTGCGCTGATTTGATGTTCTCTTCCAGCACAGCCAGATCCCCACGGGATTTGGCCAGATCTTCTTCCGACTGGGACCGGAAAGCAGTCTTGATATTTGTGATACGCGACTGCGTTTCGGCAAGTTGTCCGCGGATTTCGCTGGCCTGACGTTCGAGGCGCAGCATCTCGATCTCGGGGACGACCTTTTGCGCATACAGGTTGCGGGTGATTTCCACTTCGCGGCTGAGTAGCTTGAGCGAGCCGGCGAGCCGCGTTTCCTGCTGCGCAAGAACGTCGATATCTTGCGATATCTTTTTCACGCGCGCGGTAAACAGGTTTTGTTCGGTCTCGACGATCTGGGGCGTGAGCTTGATAAGCTCTTCCGAGAAAATCGGCTTTTCAGCACCGATCACTTCAGCCTGAAGGCGCGCGACGCGCGCAGCATTTGACGCGCGCCGTTCTCGAACCTCGCCAAGATCGGCCGAGAATTTCGTGTCGTCAATTCTCATCAGGACCTGGCCCTGCTTTACGATATCGCCTTCCCGCACCAGAATGTCCAGGACGAGGCCGCCTTCGAGACTCTGCAGAACCTGCGTCTGACGGGAGGAAATCACCCGGCCGTTGCCGCGTTTCACTTCATCGAGGACCGCAAAATGCGCCCAGACAACGCCGGCTACGAGAAGCGCCAAAGTGCACAGCAGGACGAGCCGCGACGTGCGCGGCGTGCGCAGTTCCACCGCAGCCCGAATATCGTTTGCGAAGGCGAAATCAGACTGCTGCATTTGATTTCACGATGGGTTTGTCAAATTTCGGTGCTTCTGCTGGCCGCTTGGCACCGGCCTGAAGGCTGGCGAGAATGGTTTCGCGGGGGCCGTCGGCAACGAGCTTGCCCCGTTCAAACACCAGAATCCGATTGACCAGCGACAGCAGGGAGGGGCGGTGCGTCGAAACGATGATCGTCATGTCGGACATGGCGATCGATTTCAGGCGATCGAGGAATTCCGCCTCGCTGCGCACATCGAAGTGCGCGGTCGGCTCATCCATGAAAATGATCTTGGGCTTGCGGATCATGGCGCGCGCCAGGCCGATGGCCTGCTTTTGCCCGCCGGAGAGGCTGCGGCCTCCTTCAGCGATCGGCATGTCGTAACCTAGAGGGTGGCCGGCAATGAATTGTTCGACACCAGACAGGCGCGCAACTTCGAGAACCTCTTCGTCGCTTGCTGACGGTTTTCCGAGAGTGATGTTGTCGCGCAGCTTTCCGAAGAACAGGTCGGTATCCTGCATGACGAAGCCAACGCCGGCGCGAAGGTCTGCCGGGTCATACTGGCGGGAATCGATACCGTCGATGGCGATGCTGCCTTCGAGCGGCTCGTAGAACCCGGTCAGAAGGCGGCCGACCGTCGTTTTCCCCGAGCCAACGCGACCAATGATGGCCACCCGCTCTCCGGGCGCGATCTTGAACGACACGTTTTCAAGCGCGCTTTCTTTGGTGTTGGGGTAGCGGAAGCTCACGTTGTCGAAAGTAACAGCGCCATGTTCGATCTTCCGGGTTACAAAGCTGCGCCCTGGAGGACGTTCGCGTTCAAGCGACATGAGTCTGTCGATCGAACGCAAAGCGCTGACTGTCTGGGTCGCGCGGGTAATGACGGACGCGAGGCTCGAGATCGGGGCCAGCACGCGACCGGACAGCATGTTCGCGGCGATCAAGGCGCCCATGGTGATCTTGCCGTCAAGAATCAGGAAGACACCGATCACCACCAGCAACATGCTGGTAATCTGCTGAGCGGAGCTCGAAATCGTCAGGGCCAGGGATGACCAGAAATGGACATCTTCGCCAGAACGCGCAGTTGCGGCGACGGATCGCTCCCACAGGGTCTGCATGCGGGATTCGGCACCCGCGGCGCGAACGGTTTCGATGCCTGACAGCGATTCGATCAGCACGCCGTGCCGTGCTGCCGATTCTGCCTGCAGCCTTTTCATGGCGCGGTCGAGCGGGCGCTGCAAAATGAAGCCGGTCGCGATAACGATCGGCAACATCAGCAAAGGGATCCATGCGAGCGGTCCGGCAATAACAAAGAGAATGCCGATGAAGATCATGGCGAAGATCAGGTCCGTGGCCGCGACCACGGTTCCCGATGTGAAGAATTCTCTGACTGAATCGAAATCCCTCATTTGATTGGCGAGGATGCCGACTGACGCTGGCCTGTTGGCCATTTTCACCGCGAGGATATGTTCGAAGATATTGGCTGCGAGCACGACATCGATCTTCTTGCCCGTCAGATCGACGATTCGGCTTCGGACAATCCGGATCACGAAATCGAAAACGATTGCGAGGCCAAGGCCGACAGCGAGGGCAACAAGAGACGGGATCGCGCCGTTCGGGACGACACGGTCGTAGACATTCATCGTAAATAGCGGCGCGGCCAGAGCGAGCAAGTTAACGAGGAGTGCCGCAAGCGCGACGTGTCCGTAGTTCGATCCGAATTTGCGGACGACTGACCAGAACCAGTGTGACTGAGGCAGGTCACCCGCGGCCACGGTGCGCGCGTCAGCGGTTGCCGCCGGTTTGACCAGGAACGCATAGCCTGAATAGAGCGACGCCAGTCCGGTAACGGTGAGATTTTTCGTTGCGTCGGGGCGCTCCGGATCGATGACATGAGCCGTTTCACCGGCTTCATCCAGGCTGGTCATGATCAGCGGCATGCCGTCCTTCAGGATCAGCAGGACCGGCAGCACCAGAGCGGGAATATCAGAGAGCGCGCGTTTGACGGGTTCGATCTCGAGCCCGGCGCGCAGGCCAGCACGTTCGACCAGCGTGGCGGTCAGCCGACCGTTGACGATGGGCAGACCGGCTATCAAGGCTTCGCGGCTGATGGATCGCCCGTGAAAACCGGCGAGATAGACCAGCGCCGCCGCGAGCGGATCTCTTAAGCGACCACTGGTGTCGGGCCCGCCTGGCATCGACGCATCTCGTTCAATTGCCGTTTCGGGTTTCAAGGTTTGTCGTCCTGCCAGGGGTCAATGCGTCATCCTAGCGCGGTCGGTTAAAAAGATAAGAAAACCTTAATATTAAGACTAATGCTGGAGTGCTCGCGCACCGCATTGCAGCCTGCACCAGCGTCTCGTTTTCAGAATTTAAATCAATGGGTTAGCCCGCCGCCTCAGCGGCCGGGCTGCTTGCCGACGCTTGGCCACTTTGATGCGGTGTCGATCAACTCCTGCGCAGGATTTGAGCCCTGCCAACGGCCTGAAAAACTGTCGCTTCCGGGGGTCTGGCTAGGTCCGGTTGCAGCTGCGTAGTTCAGTGCCGGGACTGGCGCGATCGGCTTAACGGGCAAAGGCTCCGGGCCCGAGATCGGCGTGTGGAGAATGATAGGTGGCAACTTGGTCGGAAACAGACCAAAGGGTTCAACCTCCAGCGGCGAAGCATCAGCCGGCGGCGGTGCCTTCACATACTCGATCAATCCTCCCATCGCAGCGAGCAACTGATAGTCAGCGAACACTGCAACGCTTTGCGAGGAAACCAGCGAGACGAACCCGTTAAAGAGCTGGTTCTGTCCGTTCAGCAAATCGACCAGCGAGCGTTGACCGAGCTCATACTCTTTCTGGTAGGAGACGATGACTTTTCGATCGGACGCGATCTGCCGCTGCAAAGCTGAAATTCTGTCCGCGGTCAGCGTGCGGGCCGCCCAGGCCTTATCAATCGATTCAACGGCGTCGCGTTGAAGGCGTGCATGCCGCATCGTTCCTTCAACATATCGTTCCGCCATTTCGGAGCGGCGCCATGTATCCTGGCCGCCGCGGAAGATATCCCAGCTCACCACGACTTTTCCGCTCACATCGTCGCGCTTGCCTGTGTATGAGTTGGCATCGATGCCCGACGCGGCGCGGCCTTCCAGATACACGTTAGGAACGAACGCGCCGGATGTGCTGCGGAATGCATACTTCGCCGCGCGCGCATCCGCCTCGGCGGCCTGGATGGTCGGATTGAATTTAATCGCGACTGCGAGCGACTCATCCTTCGTCCTGGGAAGCCCTGCAAGACGGGCCGGATTGCGCAGGTTGAAGGGTTCAAGGCCAACGGACCTGCGATATTTGGCGCGCGCTTCGTCCAGGCTTTGGCGGAATCCCGCGAGTGTCGCGACTGCGTTTTCCACGCGTTCACGCGTCTGCTCGAGATCGCCTTCGCCGGCGCGGCCGCCGTTGAAGCGCGCCTGCACGTTTCCAAACAGGCTGCGGTGGACCCGAACGTTGTCCTCGGCGATCGTGATCAGGCGGGTGTAACGAATGACATCGATGTAGGCCTCTGCAGCATCCAGGGCCAGCAATTCTGTTCTTTCATGGACGCGCGCCGCAGCCGCGTTCACGCGTGCAGACTGCCGCCAGATTTCGTTCAGGGACGTAAATCCGTCGAAAACCAGCTGGCGGCCGACGATTGAAACATCCCGGCCGTTTCGCCAGGTGTCGTTGCCCAGCGGGGCGGGGACAACTTGCTGATTGAAGCGTTCCGGACCGGCACGAGCTTCGACTCGGACCTGCGGCAGCAGCGTGGATTGTTGCTGGCGCAACTCGGATTCAGTGGCGCGGCGGTTGGCCGCTGCCTCTCCAACTCCCGGATGTGTCGCGATAGCTTGCTTCAAAGCATCGTTGATTGAAAATGCCGCTTGCCCGTAAGCCATGGGGGAAAGCGAGCAGCCCAGCAAGAAAGCTGGAACGGCGTAAACTAATGCACGCATCCGAGAATCCCCTAACGCAGAAAATACTTAAAAATTCTTCACATCTACTTTTCGACATTAGCAGAACACACATGGGGCGAAATGACGCCTTGGACGAGTTTTGGGCACTGTGGCGGGAGCGCAACGAAATCCAGTCATAATGGTATTTAAATACCTAAAATTCTTTACCATGTGACGCAAAAGTTCGCCGTACCGATCATTTGGCGGGCGGGGTGTGGAAATCGGCGGGCTCTCTGGCAGGGGTGGTTGAAACCCGGGCTGGATATGAGGCTAGGCGGCGATCCCCGAGCCCGACTAATGAGGGCGTCGAGCCTGAAAAATTTCCTAGCGCTGGACCATCCGATGACAATGTTCCTGATCGACGGCCCCGAACAAGCCAGAGTTACGGTTCTCCTTGCGCATGGAGCGGGTGCTGCGATGGATTCCGCCGCGATGGCGGCAAGTGCCAAGGTTTTGACTGAGGCTGGCTTGCGCGTGGCGCGCTTCGAGTTTGACTATATGGCGAGCCGCCGGACCTCCGCAGGTCGAAGACCGCCGCCGCGTGCGGACAAGCTGATGCCGGAATATATCGCAGCAGTTGATGCGCTCGACGTCAGCGGGCCGCTCATCATCGGTGGAAAATCGATGGGGGGTCGCGTTGCAAGCATGGTTGCCGATCGGCTCCATGCATCCCGCCGGATCGCAGGACTTCTTTGTCTTGGCTATCCGTTTCACCCGCCGGAAAAACCTGAACAGCTGCGCACTGAGCATCTTGTTAAGCTCGAGACGCCAACACTCATCGTTCAGGGCACACGAGATCCGTTCGGCACGAAGGACGAGGTGTCCTCGTATGCCTTGTCGAAGTCGATCGAGATCCTCTGGCTGGAGGATGGCGATCACGACCTGAAGCCGCGCAAAAGCGTATCCGGATTCTCAGTGGCCGATCACCTGAAGACGCTGGGAGAGGCAGTCTCATCCTGGGTCAAGGGAATCGCTCCCTGAGCGCGACGACGATTTATCGCAGCGGCATTGGCGGCCGAGGGACGCTGGTATCGCCGGGCTGCGGTGGAAGCTGCGTGGGCGCAGATTGTTGCGGTGGCGCCGGCGGGATGTAGGCATCGCGCTGGGAGGCGCTTTGCGGGTAGGTCTGCCCTTGCGGATAGGCCTGTGGTGGATAGGGCTGGGCACTACGCGTAACCGGAGCGGGTGTCGCCACCCGCTGTGCTCGTGGCTGTGGAGCCGGCTTCGGCGCTTGTGCGACGGGTTTGCGCCGCGCCTCCTCCGTCACTTTCGCGACATCACGGCTCAGTTGCTGCTGGCCGGCTTGCATTTGCTCGATCGTTTGCTTGAGCGAAGCGATTTCGCGCGACATCGTGACAATCGACTGTGCAACTTCGTCCGGCGTAAGCGCCGCCTCGGCGAGAGGAGTCACCGCCGCTGCCGTGGAAGGAGTCGTTGCCGGCACAGGAGGCATTGCGGGGGCCGCGGCGGCAGTGTCTTGCGTGGGGGCCGGGTCCGCGCCCGGCTGAGGTGCGGTGACCTGAGGGGTTGCGTTCTGTGACTCGGCGGCGTCGGCGCTTTGCGTTGGAGTAGCCGTGCCAGCGAGAAGCTGCGGCACAAGGTGAGAAAGCCTCTGCTTCGCGTCGTCACCATACGCATGCCAGGCTGCAGCTGCGGCAATGCCTGCGCAGACAATC
Organism: Pseudomonadota bacterium; assembly: GCA_040387615.1. GTDB lineage: Bacteria > Pseudomonadota > Alphaproteobacteria > Rhizobiales > Xanthobacteraceae > Afipia. Next base: position 36,398 of record JAZKDK010000038.1, read on the forward strand.
AGTCCCGCCATGCCGCGAGCGAGCCCCGTGCGTGGTGACGGATCGCGGATTTCGCCAGCGTTGTCGTTCAACGGCGCAGCGTGAATCAGCGGCTCGTTGACCGGTTCCGGTGGCGCTGCTGGCGTGACGTCGGCCTGCGACGGGGCATGCGTGCCGCGCGGCGCCAGGTTGCGGAGCTGCGCCGCAATGACGTCGTGCGGATCGGCGTGCGGGTCTACGTGTTGCAATTCGAGCTGCATTGACGCTCCGTGATGAGATGTGAGATGCGCGGCGGATATCCGGCCAATCTGCATGCAACAGGAGGCATCGCGCTTTGACCATAGCAAGGCGGCACGATGAAGAGTCTGGGGCAGGGGAACCGAGGACGTGGCGGCCAATGCGCCATGACTGCACTCGCGCGTGATCTGAACGCGAATACGGGGCATTGGATTGATCGTGCGGCGAGGATTACCGCACGATCATTTTCGGATTGCGCTCTCTTGCCGAGCGGGAGCTAGCCTCAGCGTCGCGTGCAGACGATCTCGAGATACTCGCTGGGAATTACGATGGAGTCATCCTCGGAACGGTTGAAGTGGCTGAGGAGGATCCTGATGTCGCTTTCGAGAGCCGATTGCGCCGCGGGCTCGAGCGCGGCAAACGCCTTGAGCACCGGTCCGTAGTAACCCCTGAAAACCTTGAGCCAATGGTCCGCAGAGCGATACCGGAATACGAAGTAACGCTGCGCCACCTTGATGGATGAGGTGTGGGGCAAGAACATTTCGTCGATACGCGCGCGCGTGCCCCAGAGAGCCGGCGACTTCACGCCCGGAGGCGGCGGCAGGTGTTTGCCGATCGTTTTGAAGAGCTGGCCGATGAAGCCATCCGGTGTCCAGTTGGCGAGACCAATCTTGCCGCCGGGCTTGCAGACGCGAATAAGCTCGCTCGCGGCGCGGTCGTGGTCCGGCGTGAACATCACACCGAAGGTCGAGACCACCGCGTCGAAACTTTTGTCCGGAAATGGCAGCGCCTCGGCATCGGCCTCGCGAAAGGCAATGTCGAGTCGTTCGGCGCGGGCGCGCTCCAGACCACGTTCGAGCAGGGCCGGTACATAATCGGTGGAGGTGACGTTGCACCAGCGACGCGCGGCAGCGAGCGAGACGTTGCCGTTTCCGGCGGCGACGTCGAGGACGCGTTGGCCTGCGCGGAGGTCGAGGGCCTCGCACAGCTCCTCGCCGACAATCTGAAGGGTGGTGCCGACCACGGCGTAGTCGCCGGACGACCAGGCTCCTTGCTGGCGGGCCTTGACCGCCGTAAGGTCAACGGGAACTTTGCTGATGGTATTGGTGGTATCGAGCATGGTTTTTCTCCGTTCGGATGTGTTGTCTCGCATACGCGAGTAGGGCTGGACCGGGCGCAATTGCCGCGCCATTGCCATCGGTTCCAGCTGTAACGGCCACACATGGAGACGAGCGTGGTACGCGCCGTGGAAATGCCCGTGGAATCGGATCGGCCCGGCGGCCCGGCCCTGCACGTGCAATTGCTCGGCCCGCTGGCAATCGGCCGGAGCGGCGCCTGCGTGGCCCTGCCGGCATCACGCAAGGTGCGCGCGCTTTTGGCTTATCTTGCGCTCGCGCCGCACGCCGTGTCGCGAAGCCAGCTTTGCGAACTTTTATGGGATGTTCCGAACGATCCGCGTGGAGAGCTGCGCTGGTGTCTCAGCAAGCTGAGGTCTGTCGTTGATACGCCTGATCGGCAGCGGGTCGAAACCCAGGGTGACACCGTCGCGCTCGACCTGTCCGATTGCTTTGTCGATGCCATCGAGGTCGCTCGCGCAACCCAGCAGGGCATCCAGCCGCTGTCGCCCGAACAGCTGCGAGTGCTGGCTTCCCTGTACATCGGCGAATTTCTCGAAGGTTTCGAGATCGATCGCAATCCGGATTTCAACGCATGGCTCACCGCGCAGCGCCGTCAGTTTCGCGGCCGTCACGTTGCGCTGCTGGAGCGTCTCGCCGGAACGGAGACCGGCGACGAGATCTTCGGGCATCTGGAGAAATGGCTGGAGCTTGCGCCGTTTGATTTGCGTGTCCACGAGATGCTTCTGACTGCCTTCGCGCGCCACCGCAGGTTGCGGGAGGGCGAGGAGCATTTGCTGGCAACGGCGCGGATGTTCGAGGACGAAGGTCTCGATCACGGGCCGGTGCGGGAGATGTGGCGAGCCGCGAAAGTGCAGGGCGACGGCGTGAGGGTTCGCGTGGCCGATCTAACTCCAGCGCTCACACTGTCGTCGCCGGATGCGGACAGTGCGATCGCGTCACCCCGCCGTGCATCCATTGCAGTGATGCCGTTTATCGAGCGTAACGCCGCGATGCCTGCGCAAGGCGGTGCGGCCGGAGGTCTCGCTCATGACCTCATTACAAGACTCGCCAAACTGCGCAGCCTCTTCATCATCGCGCAGGGCACCGTCTTTGCGCTCAGCGAGCGGCACGTTGGTCCGGAAGAAGCCGGACGGATGTTGAATGTCGACTATGTCGTCAGCGGCTCGCTGCAGCGCCGGGGCGCGCGTATGACCGTCGCTGTCGAGCTCGCCGAGACGCGCTCCGCACGCGTTGTCTGGACGGAGGTCTTTGATCAGAAGGTGAGCGACTCGTTCCTTGTCCTTGACGAGATCGGCAACAGGATCGTTGCATCCATTGCCCACGAGATCGAAACGATCGAACGCAACCGCGCGATGCTGAAGCCGCCGAACTCGCTGGATGCATGGGAAGCCTATCACCGCGGCTTGTGGCATGTTTACCGGTTCAACAAGGCCGACAACGAGCGCGCCCGGGAATTTTTCGAAATGGCCGTGCAGCGCGATCCCACCTTTGCGCGGGCTTATGGCGGCTTGTCCTTCGCGCATTTCCAGAGCGCGTTTCAAGGCTGGGCGCCACGCGAACTGGAAGTTGATAGGGCCTTCGACACCGCAGGACAAAGCCTGATGGCCGACGACCGCGACCCGGGCGCACATTGGGCCATGGGCCGTGCGCTGTGGTTGCGCGGACAGCAGGACCAGTCCCTGATCGAACTGGAGCAGGCGATCGACCTCAGCCCCAATTTCGCGCTCGGCCACTACACGCTGGCTTTCGTCCACTCGCAGGGCGGCGATCCGCAGGCGGCGGTGAGATTTTCCGACCACTCGCGTCACCTCAGCCCGTTCGATCCGTTGCTGTTCGGCATGCTCGGTGCGCGTGCGATGGCGCTGGTCCGCCTCAGGCAGTTCGACGACGCGGCCGACTGGGCTCTGAAGGCGGCCGCGCGGCCAAACGCGCATGCACATATTCTGGCGATCGCCGCCTATTGTCTGGCACTGGCGGACAGGCCTGAGGAGGGGCGCGCGCAGATGGCGACAATCCGGAAGAGGCTTCCGAACTATTGCATCGACGATTTTCTCACCGCGATGCAGTTCGCTCCGGAAGGTGCTGCACTCTTTCGCGAAGGCGCACGGCGCATCGGGTAAGGATCATACGGCAGCTATTCGCAACAGCGCGCTATTGCCGCATCGCTGTTATCAACCAGTCGCGGAATGCGGTGACCTTCGGCATGGTGGCCTTTTCAAGCGGTGTGACGAAGTAATACCCGGCATCCTCCGGCAGTGTGACATCGAAGGGCGCGACCAGACGACCTTTTGCGATGTCGTCCTGAACGAAGGCGGTATGGCCGATCGCAACGCCGATGCCGTCGACGGCGGCCTGAATCGTCATGAATGATAGATCGAACGTCAGTCCCGGATTCTTCGCGATGCCGGTGGGAAGTCCCGCTGCCGTCAGCCAGAATCGCCAGTCGTCGCTGTAGCCGGTGGTATGCAGCAGTGTGAAACGCGCGAGGTCTTCCGGCTTTTTCAGGGCATTGTTGCCCTCAAGCAGCGCGGGGCTGCATACCGGAAACATCTGGTCCGTCATCAGCCACTCCGCGCGCAGGCCCGGCCATTGGCCGCGTCCGTACCGGATTGCCGCGTCCACCGTGCCGCGGCGGAAGTCGACCAGCTCGGTCGACGTGGTGATACGGACATCGATGTCGGGATGTTTTTCCTGAAACGGCGCAAGCCGGGGCAGCAGCCATTTCACCGCGAACGACGTCAGCGTGCTGACTGTCAGCATCCGGTCGTTGCCGTTGCGCAGCAGGCGGTCGGTGGCGGTGCGCAGGTCCTGAAACGCGGCGCGAATGCCCGGCAGATAGTCGGTCGCCTCGGGCGTCAGCGCCAGCGAGCGGCTTTGCCGGATGAACAGCTTGATCCCGAGTTCTTCCTCCAGCCGCCGGATCTGGTGGCTGATGGCGGTCTGGGTGACGTTCAGCTCCTGCGCGGCAAGGGTGAAGCTGAGATGCCGTGCGGCGGCCTCGAAAGCGCGCAAACCGTTCAGCGAGGGCAATCTGGCGGTCATGAGCCCCTCTAATGTATGAGATTATCTCATATTACGAGGGACAACGTGTCGTTTGTCAATGGGGGTTCGCGAGCAGATATTCGTACCATCAAATTTGTTTTAGGAGGCTACAATGTCTGCTTGCACAACCGACCTGATGACAAATCATCATCATGACTTCATCCACCACCCGGTCACGGCAATATCCGACGTGCTGCACACCTGGCAGCAGCGCTCGAAGCGCCGGGCCGAGTTGGCCCACCTCAGCGACCGCGACTTCCACGACGTCGGGGCGAGCTGGAGCGACTTCGCCCACGAGGCCAGCAAGCCTTTCTGGCGTGCATAAGCCGCCTTCGCGAGTCTGATCCGTCCCCGTCGTCCTCCCCGGATCAGACTCGCTTTTTCCTCTCGCACAACAGTCGATGGAGTGTGCCATGCTGGCCGAACCCGATCATCGCTTTGTCCTGAGCAATCTGGGCCGCTACACCGATGTGATGCGGCTGAAGGGCGGCAGGCCGCTGACAGTGCGGTTCATCGAGCCGAAGGATGCCGACGCGCTGCTGTCTTACTTCCGGTCGTTGTCGCGGCAGTCGCGCTACAATCGCCTGATGGGAGCTGCCAGTGAGTTGCCGCCGTCGGAGCTCGACAAGGCGCTTCATGTCGGCGAGGGCAGCGGTTTTGCCGTGATCGCGGAAATGAAAGTCGATGGCGTCGACACAATCGTCGGCGAGTCGCGCTACAGCTACGACGCCGAAACGCAGAACACCGAATTCGGACTGTCCATCGGCGACGCGTGGCAGGGTCAGGGTATCGGCACCTCCATGCTGTCCAATCTCGAATGCCGCTCGGCGGCGCTGGGCGCGCTGCGGCTGTTCGGTGAAACCTTCCGCAACAACGACCAGATGATCGCTCTCGCCCGCAAAGCCGGATACACTTTCGCGGCGGCGCCGAGCGATTGGCGGCTGACTCGTTTCGAGAAGCCGCTGTATCGCGCCACGGAGATTCCTTGCGAAAGCTGGAAGCAGGCTGCCATGGCGGGCTGGATTCCGAACGAAGCGCTGCTGGCTGCACGCTGATCGCTACATGACAGCCCGGCGCGCCGTCGGCTTGTATGGCCTCTGCCTGATCGCATAGTGTTCCGGAAGCGCCAACCAAGGCGTGCGATCCGGGAGTATCCGATGGCGCAATCTGCAAAAATCGATGCAAGAACCGATATCTGGCTCGCGGCCGGTGTTCGCACGCCGTTTGCAAAGGTCGATGGCCCGCTGAGCGGCGTCGATGCCATCGCGCTGTCGGTTCCGGTGGTCAAGCACATGATCGAGCGTCTGGGTGGTGGCAAGCCGGACTTCGCGGTCTGGGGCAACGTGGTGCCCAACCTGACCTGGAGCAATATCGCGCGCGAAATTCTCATGGATGCTGGCGTCGATGCGACGGTGCCGGCCTATTCCACTGTCATGGCGTGTTCGACCAGTATGATGGGCGTGTTCGAAGCCGCCGGCATGATCGACGGCGAGGTGCGGAATCTCGCGCTGGTCGGCGGCGTCGATAGCCTCAGCCAGGTCCAGCTTGGGCTCGGCATGTCGCTGTCGAACTGGGTGCGCCAGTTTCAGACCGCGCGATCGCTCGGACAAAAGCTCACCCACGCCATCGACCTCAAGCTCAGCGATGTACGCCTCTACATTCCTGCGGTCAGCAACCGCACCACCGGCATGAGCATGGGCGAGCACACCGAGATCACCGCCAAGGTCTGGAACATCTCGCGCGAGGCGCAGGACCAGATCGCGCTGGATAGCCATCAGCGCGCGGTGGCTGCGTGGAATCGCGGGTTCTTCGACGATCTCGTGATCCCGTTCGACGGCGTGAAGCGCGACACCATTCCGCGCAAGGACACCTCGCTTGAGAAGCTGGCGCGGCTGTCGCCGTCGTTCGATCGCACCAGCGGCAAGGGCACGCTGACGGCGGGCAACTCATCTCCCCTGACCGACGGCGCCTCCAGCATCTGGGTGGCTTCGCAAAAGGGGCTGGAAAAGCTTCCCGCCAACACACCGCGTGTAAAGCTGGTCGACTGGGAAATCGCGTCGGTGGATTTCCGCACCGAAGGCCTGCTGATGGCGCCACCTTATGCGATCCCGCGGCTGCTCGCGCGCCATTCGCTGACCTATGCTGACATTCATCTCTGGGAAATCCACGAAGCCTTCGCGGCGCAGGTGCTCGCGCATATCAAGGCGCTGGAGAGCCCGGACTTCATCCGCGACAAGGCCGGTGTCAACGCGGAATTCGGCAAGTTTCCGCGCGAGCGCATGAACCCGAATGGCGGCTCGACCGCGCTCGGTCATCCGTTCGGCGCGACAGGCGCACGCATCTTAAGCCAGGCGGTCAAGGCGCTGGCGGCAATGCCGAAGGGGAGCCGCGCCATTGTCAGCATCTGCGCCGACGGCGGGCAGGGCACCGTGGCGTTGCTGGAAGCGGCCTGAGATACTCAGGGCTTCCACGCCATGCCGTAGACTTTTCGTCCCGACACCGGATTGACGTCGTCGTGGGTATGGACGAAGCCGTTGCGCTCGTAGAAGCGGATCGCGCGGGCGTTGTCGGCGTTGACCAGCAGCGTGATGCCGCGCGGCGACATTATTTTTGCCTCGGCGATGAGCACGTTGCCGAGATCCGATCCCCATGCCTCCGGCGCGACCACGAGCTGGTCGAGATAGCCCGATGCATCCATGGTGACGAAGCCGATCACGTTGCGGTTCTGCTCGGCAACGACGATTTGTGCGACAGGCACCAGTTCGTCGCGCCAGCGCGTGCGCCAGCCTTCAAGCCGTTGCGCGAAGTTGATCGACGGATAGGCCTGCTGCCACGTGCGAAACCACAGGTCGATCGCTGCGTTCTCGTCGTCGGCAGTGTAGGGCCGGAGCGTGAAGGGTGCGCTCATGAAAGCGTGAAGGTCTGCGACGTGCGGATCATCGCTCGGTGAGCTTCAATTCGATGCGGCGGTTGCGCTTGTAGGCCTCTTCAGTCTTCTCGGGATCGAGCGGCTGGAATTCCGCGAAGCCCGCCGCGACCAGCCGCTGCGCCGGTACGCCCAGCGAAACGAGATACTGCACCACCGAGATCGCGCGGGCCGACGACAACTCCCAGTTCGACTTGAACTGCGGGCTGTTGATCGGCCGCACATCGGTGTGGCCGTCGACGCGCAGTACCCAGGCGATCTCTTTCGGGATCTGGTTGTCGAGGTCGATCAACGCGGTTGCGAGCTTGTCGAGTTCGGCGCGGCCTTCCGGCAGCAGCAGCGCTTGCCCGGTATCGAAAAACACCTCGGACTGGAACACGAAGCGGTCGCCGACGATGCGCACATCCGGCCGGTTGCCGAGGATAGCGCGCAGCCGGCCGAAGAATTCGGAACGATAGCGCGACAATTCCTGCACGCGCTGCGCCAGTGCCACGTTCAGCCGCTGGCCGAGATCGGCAATCCTGGTCTGGGATTCCTTGTCGCGTTTCTCCGATGCATCAAGGGCTTCTTCGAGGGCCGCCAGTTGCCGGCGCAGCGTACTGATCTGCTGGTTCAGCACCTCGATCTGCGCCAGCGCGCGCGCGGACACCTGTTTCTCCGAGTCCAGCGCCTTGCCGAGTTCGGTGGCACGGCCCGCGGCATTGGCGCCGGCGCCTGCGAGGCCGTCATAAAGTCCCTTGACGCGATCGCGCTCGGCCTCCGCTGAGGCGAGCCCGGCGCGCATCTGCGAGAGTTGCTCGTCGAGGTTCAGCTTGCCGAGTTTTTCAAGCGACAGCAGATCGTTGAGCTGCGCGATCTGTGCGTTCAGACGCTCAAGCGCCTTGTCCTTGCCGGTGACCTCCTGCGACAGGAAGAATTGCACCACAAGAAACACCGACAGCAGGAATACGATGGCGAGAACCAGCGTCGACAGCGCATCGACGAAGCCCGGCCAGTAGTTGAAGCCGCTGTCGTTGCGGCGTGAGCGCGAAAGCGCCATGAGCTGCTATCTCCGGTTCAATTGGTCTCGGGCTGACGCGCGAGGCGCTCCAGAAGTTGTTTGATCTCCTTGTTCTGCTCGCCCTGACCGTCGGCCCATTCGCGGATCAGTTGCTGCTCGGTGCGCATGTGATGCACCAGACCCTGTATCGCTTCCGCTAGATTGGCCATTGCTGTGGTCGCAGTGCGGTTCGATCCCATTTCCTCGACGGCCAACCGCAGCCGGTCGAGCGCGGGATTGAGATCGCCATTGGCGCTGCTGCCGTCACCGGCATACTCCCGCACGGTTTCCGCCAGCCAGTCTTCGAGGTCGGTGTAAAAGCGGTTCTGCGCCTGGCTCGATTGCAGATCGAGAAAGCCGAGCACCAATGAACCCGCGAGACCGAACAGCGAGGACGAGAACGAGATGCCCATGCCGCTCAGCGGCGCGGCGAGACCTTCCTTGAGCGTGTCGAACACCGAGCCGGCATCGCCGCCGACTTTCAGGCCCTCGATCACCTTGCCGACTGAACCGACGGTCTCAATGAGTCCCCAGAACGTGCCGAGCAGGCCGAGAAACACCAGCAGGCCGGTCATGTAGCGAGACAGGTCGCGCGCTTCGTCGAGCCGGGTGGCGATGGAATCCAGCAGATGGCGCATGGTCTGCTGCGAGATGGTCATGCGGCCGGAGCGATGGCTCAGCATCGCCGCCATCGGCGCCAGCAATGTAGGCCGCCGGTCCACCGCAAGGCCCGGATCGGAAATGCGGAAGCTGTTGACCCATGAAATTTCTGGATAGAGCCGGATCACCTGCCGGAAGGCGAGGATGATGCCGATAGCCAGAACGCCGAAGATCAGTGCGTTCAGGCCGGGATTGGCAAGGAACGCCACCCAGATCTGCTTGTAGAGCACCACAAGCAACAAACTGCACAGAACGAGGAACACCAGCATCCGGACCAGAAAGATGCGCGGCGTTGACAGTTTCGTGACGCTGATGTCGGCCGCAGTTTGGGATGGGGAAGTCTTTGCCATGGCGGATCTTCAATCCTTGTCCGTGGAACGTGTCGGGCATCAATATGGCACAGCGGGGGCGGGAAAAAAGACTCCATCGCCGATTTGACCCCAGCTACGGAACCTCACCTGAAACCCTTGCGTCTTTGAAGCGTATTTCTTCAACGAGTGCCGAGGCAAGGATGGTCATGGTCTGGTTTTTCCTGAGCGCGCTGGCCGCGATGGCGGTCGCGCTCTCGATTCTGATGGCGGGCGCGTGGCTGGTGCAGCAGCGCACCGGTAATTCGGGGTGGGTCGATACCATCTGGACATTTTCGCTCGGCCTCGTCGGGGCTGCGGGTGCGCTCTGGCCGATGGCCGGAGAGCCCATCGCGCCACGACAATGGCTGATCGCGGCTCTCGTCATCATCTGGTCTCTGCGTCTTGGCTCGCATATTGCCATGCGCACGGCTGGCATCACAGACGATCCGCGTTACGCGGCTTTTGCGAAGGAGTGGGGTGCGGATTCGCCGCGCCGGATGTTTGTGTTTCTGCAGAACCAGGGCTTCGGTACGATCCCGCTGGTGTTCTCGATCTTTGTCGCCGCGCATGTTCCAGTCGCCGAGTTGCGCTTGCAGGACTATCTTGGCGTGCTCATTCTCGTGACGGGTATCGCAGGCGAGGCGCTGGCCGATGCGCAGCTCAAGGCGTTCCGAACGGACCCTGCAAACAAGGGCAAGGTCTGTGATGTCGGGCTGTGGGCGTGGTCGCGGCACCCGAATTATTTTTTCGAGTGGTTCGGCTGGCTGGCCTATCCGGTGATTGCGATCTCGGCGGGCTACGGCTGGGGCTGGTTCGCGCTGCTGGGTCCGGCTTTCATGTACTGGATTCTGGTGCATGTGACAGGCATTCCGCCGTTGGAAGAGCAGATGCTGCGTTCGCGCGGTGACGCCTATCGCGCCTACCAATCGCGCACAAGAAAGTTCTTTCCGTTGCCGCAATAGTTTCATTCGAAAGACTGAGCCGAACCCATGAGTCTGATCTCGCGCATCATCGGTACCGCAGAACGCACACCACTCCCCGATGTCATGATCCGCGCCGGAATCAATGCGCTGTGCTCGCGCACCGCGAGCAAACTCGCCATGGGCAACGCCGAGGCCGATGCGGCCTTTGCGCGCGATATGGCCGCACACGCCATTGCCGAACACACCGCCGACGCCAATGCACAGCACTATGAAGTGCCGGCGGCGTTCTTTGCGAAAGTGCTCGGGCCAAACCGGAAGTATTCGTCGTGCTTCTACAACGATGGAAGCTCGACGCTTCAGGAGGCCGAGGAGGAAGCGCTGCGCCAGACCGTCGCGCATGCCGATCTCGCCGATGGGCAATCCATCCTTGAACTGGGTTGCGGCTGGGGCTCGCTGTCGCTGTGGATGGCCCGGCAGTTTCCCGGGTCAAATATCGTTGCCGTGTCGAACTCGAACTCCCAGCGCGAATACATCTACGGCAAGGCGAAAGCGCTTGGCCTGACCAATCTCAGGGTCGTCACCTGCGACATGAATGTGTTCGATCCGAAGCAGACCTTCGACCGCGTTGTCTCGGTGGAGATGTTCGAGCACATGATGAACTGGCGCGAACTGATGACGCGGGTGCGGGCATGGCTGAAACCCGATGGGCAGTTCTTCCTGCACATTTTCACGCACCGGTCAGGCGCTTACCTGTTCGACCGCGCCGACAAGGAAGACTGGATCGCGCAGCACTTCTTCACCGGCGGCGTGATGCCGAGCCATCATTTGATCCGGCAGTATGCCGATCTATTCGTGGTGGAGAAGGAATGGCGCTGGAGCGGCGTGCACTATCAGCGCACAGCGCTCGGCTGGCTTGAGAATTTCGACCGCAACCGCGACGCCATCGAAGCGGTATTTCGCGAGGTCTATGGCCGGGACACTGGATTGTGGATGCGGCGCTGGCGCTGGTTCTTTCTAGCGACCGCAGGTCTGTTCGGATATGCGGACGGCACCGAATGGGGCGTTAGTCACTACAGGATGAAGCGCGCTTAGCGCGGTATCACAGCGGCTTCAGGATCTTCACCAGTTCGCGCTGGATCGTCTCATTGCCGCAAACGACATGGCCGGTCGCCATCGCTGTGTCGCCGCCCTCGATGCCGCTGATGACACCGCCGGCTTCGCGCACCAGAATTAATCCGGCTGCGATGTCCCACGGCTGGAGATTGCGCTCCCAGTAACCGTCGAGGCGTCCTGCCGCGACAAAAGCAAGATCGAGCGAGGCCGCGCCGAAGCGGCGCAGGCCAGCGACGCGCTGCTGCATCTCGGCCATTTCGCGGCGGGAGAGTTCGTGGTCACCGCGCCCGATATGCGGCAGGCCGCATGCGATCACGCATTCGTTGAGCTGCTTGCGGGCCGCGACGCGCAGACGCTGATCGTTGAGGAATGCGCCCTTGCCGCGCTCCGCCATGTAAAGTTCATCGTTGGCGGGATTGTAGATCACGCCGGCGATGATCGTACCCTCACGCTGCAGGGCGATCGAGATCGCGAATTGCGGAATGCCGTGCAGGAAGTTCGTGGTGCCGTCGAGCGGATCGACGATCCATGTGTTGGATTTGTCGGTGCCTTCGCGCGTGCCGCCTTCTTCGCCGAGAAATCCGTAACCCGGCCGCGCCTTGGTCAGATCCTCATAGAGCATTTGCTCTGCGCGCTTGTCGGCGAGCGAGACGAAATTCGCCGGCCCCTTCATTGAAACCTGAAGGTTCTCGATCTCGCCAAGATCGCGACTGAGGCTGCGGCCCGCGCGGCGCGCGGCCTTGACCATGACGTTGATGAGAGCTGAATGGATCATGCGTCCGGCTTGATAAGGATCCGTATGAGGCCGGATCGGGATGAGGGATTGGGGCTTTTGATGGCGGATGCTTGGCGTCAAAGCGCAGGCGCGTCAAGGGTGTTCGGAGTGTTTTCGAGTGGCGTGGGGTGCCGATTTGCGCCGGGAAATACGTCAAAAGTGAGCTTTGTCTCTGGTCCTGCCAGACGAAGAGAGATCCGGGCCTATTTCGTGCCAAACCACTTCTTGGCGAGGGCTTCGGCCTTGGCTTTATCGACGGGAGGGAGCTGCGCGAATTGCGCATCGAGATCGGGATCGCCGTTGCCGGCAGTTTTCGCGATCAAATGCCATTTGAAGCCCTGAACCTTGTCCGCAGGAACGCCGAGTCCATCGATGAGAATGCGTGCCAGGCGATTTTGCGCGATCGGGCTGTTCTGGCGCGCCGCCCTGTTCATCAGCGCAATCGCGGTGGGCACATCCTTCGGGGTGCCGGTGCCGTTATAAAGCGCGATAGCGTACTCCACCTCGGCGTCGAGATTGTCGACCATCGCCGCGGCACGCATCAACTTCGCGGCCTCGACAACGTTCTTTTCCACGCCGCGACCTTCCTTGTAGAGCGTCGCGAGCGCGTACTGCGCTTCAGGGTTGCCGGCGTTCGCAGCCTGCCGGAACAGTTCGGCGGCGCGCTTGACGTCCTGCGGGAAAATCTGGCCTTCAAGATAGAGCAGGCCGAGATTGTAGGCGGCGGCTGCTTTCCCAAGCTTGGCCGACGACGCCAGCAGCCGGGCGCCTTCTTCGCGATTGATCGGACCGCCGCGTCCAGCGATCCGCATCATGCCGAGCGCGAACATCGCTTCGCGGTCGCCGCGCTCGGCGGCCTGCTTGTACCATTCCGCGGCCTTGGCGTCGTCGCGCTTGATGCCGAGTGCGTTGGAATAGAGTTCACCCAGCAGGGTCATCGATTTCGGATCGCCCATCTCCTGCGCGCGCTTCATCGCGATGTTGAAGGCGGTGCGGTAGAGGCCTTGCTGATAGGCGCCGTAGGCGAGATCGGCGTTGGGATTGTCGGGAACGGCGGGCGCAGGCGCTGTTTTCGCAGGCTCGCTCTTCTTCGGCGCGTTGGTGGTCGGTTTCGGCGCGGCTGCCTTGGGTGCAGCGGGCTTTGCCGCCGGGGGCTTCTCAGGAGGCTTGATCGGCTCCGGAAAAGGATTCGGTGTGCCCTGGGCGACAGCGCTCGCTGAAAACGCGACAACGCCGGCAACGACCGATGCAAGCAACCTTGCATGAGCAGTTGCAAACGGCGAGGTCCGGCGAGGCGCGGTCATCGTGGTCTTATGCTCCCGTAACCGTGGTTTGCGCCAGCGATGACTCAAAACCACGCGTGACAGCCTGGCTGGTTTCGATCAGCGCAGCCTGAGCGCCGCGCGAATCCTGCCAGATGAAATCACCGACCAGCACGAAGTCCGCACCCGCGGCGGCAAACAGGTTTGCTTCATCCAGCGTCGTGGCGTAGCCGACGCAGGGCGGTTCGAACAGTTCGGCCCACCAGTCGAGCCGTTCGCAGATCGCCTCCGCCGACGGCCGTTCGCCGTTCGCATCGGGTTCGCCGAACAGCACATAGTCTGCGCCGGCTTCACCGGCGACCATCGCGTCGTGCCGCGTCATCAGACCGCCGACGCCGAGAATGCGATCGGGCTTCAGTGTCGGCATCGCTTCCTGCATGGCCTCGACACCGATCAGGTTGGCGCCGTCCGCGCCCGCGCGTGCGACCAGTTCGAAATGTCCGTCGAGCAGCGCGGCGGCGCCAGCCTTCTGGATGATGGGGGCCAGCGCCTTGACGCGCTGTATCATGCTGCGCTCATCGGCGGGCGTCAGCCGCAGCAGCACCGCCGCGACATCGGCGGTAGCCAGCAGTGCGGGCAAATGAGGCGCAAGCTGCGCGGGATCTGTCACCGGCGGTGTTGCCAGATAGAGCCGTGGCGCGGGGCGCGGTGGGGGAGGTTTTGTGGCCATGATGTCGGTGTGATGCCCCTCGTGGAGTAGATTTGACATTCGCCACCAACTTTCCAGCAGATCGGTCAGGCGAATGTCAAATCTAAAACTCCACGAGAACTGATAATGCTAGTGGTCCGACTGTTCTGACATTCGCTACAGTGCCCACTGAAATGGGATGCGAATGTCAGAACAGGACCACTAGACTGCGGCCAAAAAAGGGGCGGGACATGTCCCGCCCTGTCGGTGGAATATTTACGCGATCTTCGCCTGAAGTTCGCCCTTGGCGTAGCGCTGCGCCATCTGGGCGGTGGTCAGAACCTTCTTGATCTTGCTGGCCTGGCCCGCGGTGTTGAACTCCTGCAGCCGCGCCTTGCAGAGCTTGGTCATCGCTTCCATCGCCGGCTTGAGATACTTGCGCGGATCGAACTCGCTGGGGTTCTCGCTCAGAATCTTGCGGATCTGGCCGGTCATCGCCATGCGGTT
>JAZKDK010000039.1:0-62051 GCA_040387615.1 Pseudomonadota bacterium
TGGTGGGCCCGGCAGGACTCGAACCTGCAACCAGACCGTTATGAGCGGTCGGCTCTAACCATTGAGCTACAGGCCCCGCCGGTCCCCGCGACTGCGGCAGGCAACGGTGCAAGCACCCCATACAATGACCGCCGCCGCTGGGCAATCCAAGGCGCACGCCCTCCGGACCATATCCCGGCCTATCGGAACAATTGGCCGCTTTTTTGAGGGCTTTCTATCAAAACAATACGCCAGCCGCGATCCTCAGGCGACCTCGCCGGCCAGTTCATCAATCGCGTCATAGACCAGATCGAGGTCGTTCGCGGTGCTGCAATAGGGCGGCATGATGTAGATCGTGTTGCCAAGCGGCCGAACCAACAACCCGCGCGCGAGAAACCCGCGATAGAGACGCGGACCGATGTCCGCCAGGTAGCCCGCGTCCTTCGCCACGATATCGAGCGCCGCGATGGTTCCGATCTGACGCAAATTGGCAAAACGCCGGTCGTCGCGAAACCGCCTGAGCCTGTCTTTATGTAATGCGGCGATCGAACCGATACGTTCCATCACCGGCTCGCGCTGCCAGACTTCCAGATTGGCCAATGCCGCGGCGCACGCAACCGGATTCGCGGTGTACGAACTTGAATGAAAGAACGTCTTGCTGCGATCGGTCGAATAGTGCGCATCGAAAATGTCGGCACGGCACAGCGTCACCGCCAGCGGTACCGAGCCTCCCGTCAAGCCCTTCGAATAGCACGCGATGTCGGGAGCGATGCCTGCCTGTTCGCAGGCGAACAGCGTGCCGGTCCGCCCCCACCCTGTCATCACCTCATCGGCGATGAACAGAACGTCGTGAGCGGCGCAGATGTGCTTCATTTCCGCAAGAATGGACGGCGGATAGATCAGCATGCCACCCGCACCGAGAATAAGTGGCTCGACAATCAATGCAGCAACATCGCCGCGCTTGCACGCTGCTTTCAGCGCATCGAGCGTCGCCTCTTCACGGCCGGCTGCGGGAAACGGAATCCGCTCGACGTCGAACAGCAGCGGATCGTACGGCGCGTTGAACACACCGCGCTCGCCGACCGACATGCCGCCGATGGTGTCGCCGTGATAGGCCCCTTCCAGCGCAAGAATACGGGTCCGTTTGGCACCGCGATGCCGCCAGAACCCGAGCGCCATTTTCAGCGCGACTTCGACCGAAGTCGATCCGCTATCGGAGAAGAAGACATACTCAAGCTCCGGTGGCGTGATCTCAACCAGATACCGCGCCAGCTTCTCCGCCGGCTCGTGCGTGAAGCCCGCGAAAATCACCTGGTCCAGCCGGTCGATCTGATCCTTGATCGCCTGCACGATATGCGGGTGGCGATGGCCATGGGTCACCACCCACCATGATGAGATCGCATCAAAAATCCGGCGACCATCGGCCGCTTCCAGCCAGGCACCCTCCCCTCTGGAAATCAGGGTTGGCTCGGGTTGCACCGCATGTTGCGTAAACGGATGCCAAACCGGAGATTTTGTCATCGGTCTGGTCCCTTCAGAAAATCATCGACATTGAAATGCTGCGTAAATGCCGCGCGCAGAGTTTCATGTGTGAGCGAAGCGAGAAGCGGCAGCCTGCCGAGATGCCGCGCCTGACCGATCTTGCAGATGATCCGCTCGGACTCGGCATTTTCGTCGCCGATAAACGCCACTCCCAGCAACGGAACACCGCGCGCGCGCAAAGCCTCGATCGACAGCAAACTATGATTGATGGTGCCCAGCGTGGTGCGTGCGCACAGCGCGACCGGCGCACCCCATTGGGCCATCACATCTATGTAAGTGAGGCTCTCCGCTAAAGGGACCATCAGGCCACCTGCGCCTTCAATCACCAGAGGCCGATCGACATCCGGCAATGCGAGTACGTGCGGGTCGATCGTAACTCCGTCAATTTTTGCCGCGAGATGTGGCGAGGCTGGCGTCTTCAGCCGGTAAGCCTCACGCAGCATGCGCTGTTCGGAGAGACCGGACAGCCGCATCACCGCTTCGCGGTCAGTTTCCTCCTCGATGCCTGCCTGCACCGGCTTCCAGTAGAATGCATCGAGCGCGCCTGCGAGTGCCGCGGCAAAGACCGTCTTGCCGATCCCGGTATCCGTCCCCGTGACGACGATGCGGGCGCTCATGCCGCTTTCCGCATGTCTTCGGCCAGCGCCTCAAACAGCCCGGCGACAGTCGCCTCATCGACATTCAATGTCAGCGCTATGCGCAGGCGCGCGGTTCCTTCGGGAACGGTCGGCGGACGTATCGCACGAATGTCGAACCCGCGCTGCTGGAGTGATGCAGCGACAGCGATTGCTGCGCGGTCAGCTCCAATGATGACAGGAATGATCTGCGAGCCGGACGGCGCGATGCCGCAGCGGCGGCGAAGCTCATCGCCTGCGAACTGCACCAGACCCGCCAGCCGTTCGCGACGCTCTGGATTTGTTCTGGAAATTTCTATCGCTGACCGCGTGATTGCCGCTGTCAGTGGCGACGGCGCCGTTGCGAAAATAAAGGGACGCGCGCGATTAACGAGAAAATCGCGGATTATGCGCGGCGCCAGGATAAACCCACCGACAGTCCCCAGTGCCTTGCCGCAGGTGTGCAGCGTGATGATGTTGTCGCGGCCCTCGAGTGCAGCGGCCAACCCTCGCCCCTGCGGACCGAGCACACCCGTCGCATGCGCTTCGTCGATCACGACCATCGCCTCGTGACGATCTGCGACGGCGAACAATTCCGCGATGTCCGGGCTGTCGCCGTCCATGCTGTAAAGGCTCTCGACCGAAATCCACGGGCGGCCCTTGCCGCCGGCGGCGCGCCAGCGAACAATAGCAGTATCGAACGCATCGATGTTGTTATGCGCGACGGCGACGTGATCGGCGCGGCCGCTGCGCAAGCCTTCATGCACGCTGGCGTGAACCAGCTCGTCATGGACCACAAGGTCATCACGCTGCGGCAGCGTCGAGAAGATTGTCTGATTGGCGACAAATCCACCGCCGAAATAGAGCGCAGTCTCCGCGCCGAAGTAAGCCGCGGCTTCAGCCTCGAGCGCTTCGTGCTCTTCGTGATTTCCACGCAGCAGGCGCGATCCGCCGGCCCCGACCGGAACCCCCCGCGCAATGGCTTCAGATGCTGCACGCCTCAGTTCGTCGGATTCGGCGAGGCCCAGATAGTCGTTCGATGTGAAATCGATTCCGGCGCGCCCACGGAGTGATCGCAGCCGGCCGCGGTCTGCGAGATCGTTCAAATCGGCTTCGAACCTCTCATGCATGCGGCGACTCCTTCAGGCGAGGAAAACTGGTACCGTTATTTACAGCAAGTACGGATCAGCAGCTTGCGTGCACCGCCTACTTTCGCCGGTATGCGCTAAAGCTTCTGGTTTCTTTCATTGACGAGAACAACCCGCGGCTGGAACTGTCTCGCTTCGGCCTCGTCGAAACTCGCATAGGACACGATGATGACCTTGTCGCCCATCATCGCCAGCCGCGCCGCCGCTCCGTTCAAACCAATTGTGCCTGAGCCCGCAGGTGCCTCGATGACATAGGTGGAGAAACGCGCGCCAGTATCGATGTTGTAGATATCGACCCGTTCGTTGATGAGAAAGCCGGCAGCATCAATCAGTGTGCGATCGATCGAGATCGATCCTTCATAATGCAGATCCGCCTCCGTCACACGCGCGCGGTGGATCTTGCCCTTCATCAGCGTGACGTGCATCGACCTGTCCCGGTTCCGGCGCGGACGTTTCGCGCGGGAGTCCGTTAGGACGACCGTCTGCCGAGGTCAAGACTTTAGGATAAGATGGCGAGTGAATAGCTGTCAGGCGAAAGCCATGCGCCGCCGGCGTGCTCGCATTAACAGCGCCACGACGATGGTGATATTCAAGGCATTCCAGCCGACGCCATTCAGGAAGGCCGCCGCATAGGAGCCGGTCGCATCGAAGATGACGCCGGAAATCCACCCCCCAAACGACATGCCGAGCACGGATGCGAAGATCACGATGCCAACACGGGTCGCGGCTACATTCGAGGGCATCGATTCTCGCACGATGATGGCGTAGCTCGGCACAATGCCGCCCTGAAACAGGCCGAACATCGCAGAGATGATATATAGCGACGTCAGGCCGTCGAAGAACAGATAGAACATCAACGCAACGCCCTGCGCGATCGAACCGACCAGCAGTGTGCGCAGCCCGCCGATACGATCGGCAAGAAATCCGGACCCGATCCGGCTGACGATCCCGAAGGCCAGCATCAGCGACAGCATTTCGGCGCCCCGCGCCACGCCGTAACCAAGATCGCCGCAATAGGCGACGATATGAACCTGCGGCATCGACATCGCCACACAACAGGCAATAGCCGCAATGCCGAGCACCGTGGTCAACGCGTTGGTGCTGATCTGCAGATCGACGCGCGGCGGCGGCGCATCTTCATGCGAACGCACCGATTCACTGCCGATCTGCCAGCGCAGAACCGCAACGACGATCGCCATGATGATGGTGCAGCCGATTCCGATCGCGATATGCGTGGCGCGCCATCCGGCATAAGCGGTGCCGCGCTCGACAATCGTGGGCCAGAACGTGCCCGCGATGTAGTTTCCGCTGGCGGCAATGGTGACAGCAAGCCCGCGGTGGCGATCGAACCAGTGCGATGCTTCGGTCATCAGCGGCCCGAAGGTTGCGGCAGCACCGAGACCGATCAGAAAGTGCATCAGATTGAATTGCCAGAGCGCAGCGGCATAGCCTGCCCCGAGGTAGCCGAACAGCATGGCCCCCATGCCGATCATGATCGCCAGCACGATGCCGAAGCGATCCGACAGTTTGCCCATGACCACCCCGCCGGACCCAAAGCCGAGCATGGTGCAGGTGAAGGCCAGGGACGCCGCGCCGCGCGTCGCGCCAAAATCGGCCTGGACCACGGGCATGACCACCACCACGGACCACATCCCGACGCTGCCGATCGACCCAACGATCAGGGCAATACCCAGCCGTACCCACGCTGCGCGTGAGTCGGGGGTGAAAGTCGTGGAATGAGAGTGTGAATCAATGGAGCCCGGCACGGAGGCAACTTCGTCGGCCTTGCGCTGCCGGTCAAGTCATTCTCCGAATGGCGGTTATGCGAGAATATCATCCTCCAAGAGAGCAGCATTTCGGCCAACGGCTTTCCCGTTAACACTTTCCTAACCATAAACTGGGCAAATTTTGCCGGGTGAAGTCGAGTGTCGTCGGTCGCTGAACGGGGGAATGCCCGTGGATGCCAGTGCGGTGCCTCACTTTAGGAACGGTGGCCCTTCGGCCGCCGCTCAAACCTTTGGGGCCCGCGAGCGACATTCGCGGGGGGAAGCGGCGACGATGGTTGATGTGACGGCAGGCCAAGGCAGCGCGGCAACCGGCTCCGGATTTCCCAGTTTCAGCGACATCGGCACCATGCTCAAGCGCGGCGACCTCGCGCTGGCCTTCGGCGTTCTCACTATTCTGGTCGTGCTCATCCTGCCGCTACCAGCAGTGGTGCTCGACCTGTTTCTGGCGATCTCCATCACGCTCTCAATCCTGATCCTGATGACGGCGCTGTTCATTCAGACGCCGCTCGAATTCTCGGCGTTTCCGACGATCCTGCTGATTTCGACCATGCTGCGGTTGTCGCTCAACCTCGCCTCGACCCGCCTGATCCTGTCACACGGCCATGAAGGCACCGCCGCAGCCGGTCACGTCATCGAGGCGTTCGGCAACTTCGTGATGGGCGGTAATTTCGTCATCGGCATTATCGTCTTCACGATTCTCGTCATCGTGAACTTCGTCGTCATCACCAAGGGTTCGGGTCGTATCGCCGAAGTGGCGGCCCGCTTCCACCTCGACTCGATGCCCGGCAAGCAGATGGCCATCGATGCCGATCTCTCGGCTGGCCTGATCGATGAGAAGGTCGCCAAGCATCGCCGCAAGGAGCTGGAAGACGAAAGCGGCTTCTTCGGCGCCATGGACGGCGCCTCCAAGTTCGTACGCGGTGACGCCATCGCCGGCCTGCTCGTTGTGTTCATCAACGTGATCGGTGGCATCATCATCGGCGTTGCCCAGCAAGGAATGAGTTTCGGCGACGCGGCCAAGGTCTATACGCTGCTGACCGTTGGCGATGGCCTCGTCACGCAGGTGCCTGCGCTGATCGTCTCGACCGCAGCCGGCCTGCTGGTGTCGAAGGCGGGCGTCACCGGCGCCGCTGACAAGGCCATGATGAAGCAGTTGTCCGGTTACCCGCAGGCGCTTGGCATGTCGTCCGGCGTGATGCTGGTGCTGGCGCTGCTGCCGGGCATTCCGATGCTGCCGTTCCTCGTGCTGGGCGGCGGCGCAGGCTGGCTGGCCTGGAACGCACGCACCCGTAACCATACTGTCAAGGCCGAGGAAGCGCGTGAGGCCGCCGCGCCCGCCGCGGCCGCTGCCGCCGCAGCAGCAGCCGACGAGCCGATCTCAAGCGCGCTCAAGATTGACGACCTCAAAATCGAACTGGGTTATGCGCTGCTGCCGCTGGTCAACGGACCAGACGGGACCGATCGCCTGACGGACCAGATCAAGGCACTGCGACGCTCGCTAGCCACCGAGATGGGTTTCGTGATGCCGGCCGTGCGCATTCTCGACAATGTGCAGCTCGAAGCGAACACCTACGTCATCAAGATCAAGGAAGTCGATGCCGGCACCGGCCGCATCTGGGCGAACCAGTTCATGGTGATGGACCCCGCCGGCAATCAGGTCACCATTCCGGGCACCCACACCACCGAGCCGACGTTTGGATTGCCGGCAACCTGGGTCGACGCCTCGCTCAAGGAAGAAGCCTCGCTCAAGGGCTACACAGTGGTGGATTCGGCAACCGTCCTCTCCACGCATCTCACCGAACTGCTCAAGGGCAACATGTCGGATCTGCTGTCCTACGGCGAGGTCCAGAAATTGCTCAGGGATCTGCCGAAGGAACAGGGCGAACTGGTCAAGGACATCGTGCCGAACCAGATCACGGGGTCGGGCATCCAGCGCGTCCTGCAACTCCTGCTCGCCGAGCGCATCTCGATCCGCGATCTGTCCACCATTCTCGAAGGTATCGCCGACGGATTGGCCTTCTCGCGCAATCCATCTACGCTGGCAGAGCACGTGCGTGCCCGGCTCGCGCGGCAAATCTGCGCGCAGAACACATCGATGAACGGCTACCTCCCGCTGATCGCGCTCAGTGCGAAATGGGAGCAAGCCTTCGCGGAATCGCTGATCGGGACCGGCGAAGAACGCAGCCTTGCGATGCAGCCGTCAAAATTGTCGGAGTTCATGACCGTGGTGCGCGATCGTTTTGAGCAGGCCGCACGCGAAGGCGAGGCGCCTGTGCTGGTGACGTCGGCAGCGATCCGGCCATTCGTACGCTCGCTGGTGGAACGTTTCCGCGCCCAGACGACTGTCTTGTCACAGGCGGAAATCCATCCCCGTGCGCGTCTGAAAACGGTCGGGAGCATCTGATCCGGTATAGGATTTCTGTAAAAACGCCTGAGACATTCTGGTCACAGACAAGCTTTTCGTGACGAATCTAACTTTTCCACATTGCAGCGCAGCAAAAATACTTCGCCTAATTAATTGATTCTGCTAGATAATTCTTGATTGGTTGACCGACCTCTCGGGAGTTCAAGACATTTCACTCGTTTGTGAAGGGTGCTTGGAAACGAATCCCTGCCAATTACGTTCTTAACACGTGGGGTTTTGAACCCATGGGCAAGCGGACGAGACAAACGTTCGACTGCATCAAAAAGGCGGCGGGAGGTTTGTATGAACCATTCGTTTTATAGTGCGGACCGCATGACACATTTGAAGATCGTCATCGTGGCGCTGGTCGCTGCAATCGGCGTCGCCGGTTTCAGCATTTCTGCGCGCCTTTCGGATAATGGCCTCACCCAGACCGCTCGCGCCACCGGTCCGGCAGTCAAGGCGAACAAAGCTGTCGTGCTGACCAGTTCGGATCAATCGGCGATCCGCTAACAAGGATTTACGAATTCACAAGGCTCTCTTCCCCGCCCCCCGAAGTCGCCTTGTGATTGCTCAGAAGACCCCAAGTCTGAGACCAGAAAACGCCCGCTCCCCACGGGCGTTTTTTGTTGCGCGGATTTCGGGGATCTCAGCGCGGCAATGCGGACGCCGGAAGCGCGGGCACGCTCTCAACCAGCTTGCCAGTATAGACAATCGGCCCCGTGGCTACACCGGTCGGCGAGCCACCTTCGGGCTCGATGGTCACCGCATAGGTTGCCTTGTTGATCGTATCGGTATCGTACGCGGATAACGCAGGGCGGATCGTGAAATCGCTGCCGCCGATAACGCCGAGCGAGCGCGGCCGTGGCAGCTTGTCGGACACCAGCCAAAGCTCATAGCTCTTGCCGGGTTCGGGTGCCGCGCCAACCTTGCGGACGGTGAAATTCTTTGTCGCGGTATCCACCGTGAGAATGAAGGCAGGTGCCGTGGCGTTCTGCTGGAGCACCGCAACGAACTGTGCAGCGGGTGCTGCCGCAGGTGCTGCAACTTCAACGACCTGGACCTGCGGCTTGATCCGCAGTTTCTCCGGCAGCAATTCGGGGCGGTACGCCTGAAGCGCAATCACGCCGGCAAGCGATGCAGCGACCGCCGTCATCACCCATCCAAACGTCTGCCCGCCACTCTTGCGGCCGGCCAACGGAACGACATTCGATGGCTCAACAACGACCGGTTCGGGGACAATCTCGGGCATCTCCGCAGCAACAGGCATTTGTGCCGCTGTCTCTGTCGATACAGGTGTAACAGCGGACTCAGGAGCAGCTGATTCAGGGGCCACGGCGGATTCAGGAACTGCGGCGGACTGCTCCGGCTGTTCAGGTGGCACGACAACTGTGCTTGACTGTTCCGGCTGCTCTGCGACCGGCTCCGGCTTGGGCTCTTCGATAACGACAGGTTGCGGTCCCACCAGACCAAGCGCCGCGCTGATATTGTCCCACAGATGCGGCGGCGGCTCGATCGGAGCAACCATCTGGTGCAGCGGGCTCAACTTGCGATCCCATGCATCGACCACTTCCATGAAGCCATGATCGACGATCATCATGGTTTCGACGAGCGCGCGCTCGTCGGCACTGAGAGTACCGAGCGCGTATTCCGCGGCAAGCGCGATATGGTCTTCGCTGTAGTTCATCTCATACCAATCGCAATCATCCCAACCCTAGACATCCGCGAATTTCAATCATACTGCGCCGAAGCCAAGTCTTGACCGTGTTCAGCGGCGTATTAAACTTCTCCGACAACTGCTCGCGGCTCCATCCATTGTAGTAGGCCAGCAGAACCAGCTTTTGCCGCTCGGGATCAAGCTGCCCGATGCACTCCAGTATCCGCTTCAATTCTTCCGTCATCTCCCGCCGCGCGAGCGGATCAGGGATGTCGGACGCCACTTCCAAAGCGACCGGCTCGTCTTCAATCGACGCCTCGCTGCGCTTACGCACCACATCAATGGCCCGGTTTCGGGCAATCGAAACCATCCAGGTGATCGGAGAAGCCAGCGAAGGATTGAACTGGCCCGCGTTGTTCCAGATCTTGACGTAGGCTTCCTGAACAACCTCCTCCGCGAGATCCTGACGTCTCAATATACGGAGGACCACGCCAAAGAGTTTCGCTCGCGTGGCAGCATAGAGGCGCTCAAATGCCGCCTCATCCCCCTTCGCAACCGATGCGAGCAGCCAGATCAACTCAGCCGGCGTCAGCATTAAATTCCCTCAAAATACATCGCTCCGGCGTATCCGGCAGAGTCAAAAAAATAAACCCGCGATTTCGCCATCTCGTATCACATCTTGCCTGCGTCTGGTCCCGTCTTAATCAAGGCCGGCCACCAAAAAGCGCGAAAAAGCAAAACCCGGGCGTCGCGGCCCGGGTTTCATATCACCGAAACATATCGCGAAAACCAGTACCTTTTGCGGTCACACTGGCGATCTGCGGCAATGAGGTACCAAAAGATTCATTGAGCGCGCGGTTCCGGCACTGCACGTGCCGGATCTAACGACCCTTAGGCCATCGCCCCGATCCGCGAACGCATCAAGCCGATGCTGTCGAGATCGGCTTGTTCACGAGCGCTTTCCTCGGCGCGTTCGCGCGCCTGATCGCGTTCGTCGAGAAGTTCGACCTTCTTGAGTTCCTCGAACGCCTCACCCAGCACCGCCTTGGCATCCTCAAGCTGAACGCGCAGTTCGTCCGCCGAGCGGGTCAGGTTTTCACGGCGCTGAATGGCCGCCTTGGCATAGGTGGGATAGGCGAAGTGCGCAGGATCGTTGATGCCGGCACGCTCCTGCTCATGCTGGATTTCGCGCTCCAGATCGACCGACATGCGCTGGAAGTCAGCGATCATGCCCTCGATCTGCGCAACCCTTCGGCGCTTCTCGTCGACCTGAAATTTCTTCAGGCGGATCAGCGTTTCACGTGACTTCATCGACTCGTACTCCCCAGAAGTCCCAATCAGAAACCGGGACGGAACCGGCACCCCCCAAGGGCCCCTCCGGTCAAACACAGATGGCGGGATCATGGCGCGACAAAGTTAGCGTTCCGTTTCCAAGGTTTGTAGGATTTGCTCCAACTGCCGGTATCCCTCCCCAAGTCCCGTGGATTCGTCCTTGGCCTGGCGGAGGAAGGTTTCCAGCGGCTCGTGCAGCCGGATGGCCTCATCGACTTCGGGGCTCGACCCGGCCCGATACGCTCCCAGCCGGATCAGCTCCTCCATGTCGGCATAGGTCGCCATGACCTGCCGGGCGCGGGTCACACTCGGAAGGAAGGCCGGATCAGCGGACCGCGGCATGGTTCGGGAGACCGACTTCAAGACGTTAATGGCGGGATAGCGTCCACGCTCGGCGATAGAGCGCTGCATAACGATATGGCCGTCGAGAATGCCGCGCACCGCGTCGGCAACTGGCTCGTTATGATCGTCGCCATCCACCAGCACTGTGAAGATGCCGGTGATGGTGCCCTCGCCCAGCCCGGGCCCCGCTCGCTCCAGCAGTTTCGGCAGTTCGGTGAACACCGTCGGAGTGTAGCCCTTGGCCGTCGGCGGCTCGCCGGCAGACAGGCCGATTTCACGCTGTGCCATGGCAAAGCGCGTCACCGAATCCATCATGCACATGACATCCTTGTCTTCGTCGCGGAAGTACTCCGCGATCGCCAAGGTCAAATAAGCCGCCTGGCGTCGCATCAATGCGGGTTCGTCGGAGGTTGCCACCACCACCACCGAACGAGCCATTCCCTCCTCGCCGAGATCGTCCTGCAGAAATTCCTGCACCTCGCGGCCACGTTCGCCAATCAGGCCGATCACCGAGACATCCGCATCCACGTTGCGCGCCAGCATCGACAGCAGCACGGACTTGCCGACGCCGGAGCCGGCAAAGATACCCATGCGCTGGCCGCGGCAGCAGGTCAGGAACGTGTTGAGCGACCGCACACCGAGATCGAGTGGCGCGCCGACACGCTTGCGGGAATGAGCCGGCGGCGGGGCGTTCCGGTAAGACATCGGCGATGGACCTTGTGTCAAAGGTCCCTTGCCATCGATCGGCTCACCCATCGCATTGACGACGCGCCCGAGCCACGAGGCCGACGGGCGGACCTGGCTGGCCGCATTGGCGATCACCGCACGACAACCGCGCCTGACGCCCTCCAGTCCGGCGAACGGCATGACCACCGCATTGTTGCCGGTGAAGCCGATCACCTCGCACGGAATGAAACGATTGGTCCCGGTCTCGACCACGATGCGCGCGCCGACTGACATCGCATGGATCGGCCCGGCGATTTCAACCATGAGACCGCGCACGCCGACAACTCGGCCATAAATATTGACGCCGTCGATGTCGGAGATCTGTTCGGCGAGTGCCTTCATTGCGAAAACCTTAAGTTTCCGCAATTTCGCGGCGTCTCCTTAACCCTGTGTTTACCCGCATCGTTAATCATTGCGTCACTGTCTTTGATGACTGAGAGCGCTTGACCTTCAGAACGAAGGTGCGAGTCGCAGGAGTCGGTTAAGCCCGGCTCTTAATGTGGAACTTGAACGGCTAGGCTACGAAAAGCTGCTTACCCGCAATATCTTAGTGCGATTCGACAAAAATTGCACGATAGAGCTTGCAGACACGAATCAGCATTTGTTAACCATATGTCGTCAGGATCCGAATCAGTTGTTCAAAGGCGTTTTTCCAGTGCCGCGAGTTGCGGCCGGCCTGACGCCCGGAGCGGCGACTATAGGGGACTGGCATGCGCGTATTGCTGATAGAAGATGACAGTGCAACAGCGCAGTCGATCGAGCTGATGCTCAAATCCGAGAGCTTCAACGTCTACACGACGGATCTCGGAGAAGAGGGCATCGATCTCGGAAAGCTTTATGATTACGACATCATTCTGCTCGACCTGAACCTCCCGGACATGTCCGGTTATGATGTTCTCAAGCAGTTGCGTGTGTCGAAGATCAAGACACCGATTCTGATCCTCTCCGGCCTCGCCGGCATCGAGGACAAGGTCAAGGGTCTCGGCGTCGGCGCCGACGACTACATGACCAAGCCTTTCCACAAGGACGAACTGGTCGCTCGCATCCACGCGATCGTCCGCCGTTCCAAGGGGCACGCCCAGTCGGTCATCCAGACCGGCGATCTGGTGGTCAATCTCGACACCAAGACCGTCGAAGTCGGTGGCCAGCGCGTTCACCTGACGGGCAAAGAATATCAGATGCTGGAGCTGCTTTCGCTCCGCAAGGGCACCACCCTTACCAAGGAGATGTTCCTCAACCATCTCTACGGCGGCATGGACGAGCCCGAACTCAAGATCATCGACGTGTTCATCTGCAAGCTGCGCAAGAAGCTTGCAAACGCTTCAGAAGGCCGCAACTTCATCGAAACCGTCTGGGGCCGCGGCTATGTGCTGCGCGAGCCGCACGAAGAGGAAGTTCGCATTCCTGCCTGACACGGGTTGTACCGGAGCCTGTACGGCTCCACCTCCCAGACTGAACCCCCGCCGCAAATGGCGGGGTTTTTGTTTGTCTGGTGACATGAACCCGACGCCATCTTGCAGTGACTGACGTTTGGTGGATGATACCCGCACGCTGCGGAAAATCTGAATTCAGGGCAACAAGATGATTTTGCAATCACTCGCCGGCTTGCCGGCGTTTATCGTCTATTTTTGCACCGGCCTTGTCGCTGTCGTTCTTTTCCTTTTCGTCTACACTCGCGTCACGCCCCACGACGAATTCAAGCTGATCCGCGAGAACGTCCCGGGCGCAGCAATCTCGCTTGGTTTCAGTCTGCTCGGGTTCGTCCTGCCCGTCATCAGCGCTATCACCCACGCCGCCAACGTCTTCGACTGCCTGATCTGGAGCGTGGTCGCGCTGATCGTTCAGATCATCGTCTATTTCGTGGTGCGGATTCCCGTGCCCGACCTCTCGAACAGGATCGCGAAGGGCGAACTGGCGCCCGCCATCTGGCTCGGCGCGGCGTCGCTCGCGGCTGGTGCCCTCAACGCCGCATCGATGACGTATTGAGGACATCATCATGAAACGCTCCAGCCAGGTTGCGCTTCTGCTGATGGGAACAACTGCAATCGGCGGCACCGCCTATTCAATGATGCCAAGCGAGAACTGTTCGACCGACCGCCCCGCCATATCCTCGACGGGCGCGTCGGCCAACGATTGCGCCCGCCGCAGCGGGTCGTCCTCCTCATCGGGAGGCGGCGGACATCGCTCGTCCGGAGGATCATCGTCATCCAGTCAGGGCCTGTTCGGAAACAATTCGTCGTCCAGCAATCCCGGCGTGGCGCACGACAGCAACCACGTCACCCGCGGCGGCTTTGGCTCATTCGCCCATTCCTTTACATCCCATTTCTCCGGCGGAGGCTGAGTCCAGCCATGCGGCGCATTGTCTGTCCCGAGCGTGACGACTGGCAGGCGACAGCGGTGGCGATGGGCTTCACGTTCCATACCCTGGCCGGCGAGCGCTATTGGGACGAGAGTGCGTATTACGCCTTTTCGCTCGAGGAAATCGAACGCGGCATCGAGGCACCCACCGCCGAGATCGAGGCAATGTGCCGTGAACTCGTCAGCCGCGCGGTAGACGACGATCGCTACCTTCGGCTGCTCAAAATCCCGGAGCCGTTCTGGACCTACATCGCGGCAAGCTGGAAACGCGGCGATCCGAGTCTGTACGGGCGGATGGACCTCGCGTTCGACGGCAAGGGACCGGCCAAGCTCCTCGAATACAATGCCGACACCCCAACCTCGCTGTTCGAAGCCGCGGTGTTTCAATGGAGCTGGCTTGAACAAGCCATCGCACGGCAGATCGTCCCGGCCCGATCCGATCAGTACAATTCGCTGCACGAAAGCCTGATCGATGCGTGGAAGAAGGTCGGCAAAGGCCGCCACCTCCATCTTGCTGCGGTTATGGGCAGCGAGGAAGATGCCGGAACGGTGTCCTATCTTGAAGATGTCGCCCGACAGGCAAGCCTGACAACGACGATGATCGACATCGAGAAAATCGGATCGCGAGATGATGGCAGCTTTGTCGATATGGACGGCAGCAACATCGATCTCGCCTTCAAGCTTTACCCATGGGAATGGATGATGCGCGAGGAGTTCGGGGCCAGACTCAAAGGCTCATCGACGCGATGGATCGAGCCGCCCTGGAAGGCGATCCTGTCGAACAAGGGTATCCTGCCGCTGCTGTGGTCGATGTTTCCAAAGCATCCGAATTTGCTGGCTGCTTATTTCGACGACGACCCGGCCGCCGCCGACCTCGGATCGTCATATGTCCGCAAACCGCTCTATTCACGCGAGGGCGCTAACGTCGCCCTCGTAGCTGCGGGTGAAATTTTCGATGAACAACCCGGCCCCTACGGCACTGAGGGCTTTGTTCGTCAGCAACTGGCGAGCCTCGGAAATTTTTCCGGACAGTACCCCGTGCTCGGAAGCTGGATCGTCGACGGCGTCCCCTCCGGATTATCCATCCGCGAAGACGAAAATCCGATTACCGGCAACAGTTCGCGCTTTGTGCCGCACGCGATTATCTAGGCCGTCAAACCGCAAATTTCAGGATCAATCCCGCAGCCCCGCAGATCGCGAGCGTCGGCAACATGCCGACATGCCAGCGGAACATCGCCAGCATGGCGAATACCGACAAGAGTGCCGCCTTCCAATCGAGCGATGACCACTC
Organism: Pseudomonadota bacterium; assembly: GCA_040387615.1. Taxonomy (GTDB): domain Bacteria; phylum Pseudomonadota; class Alphaproteobacteria; order Rhizobiales; family Xanthobacteraceae; genus Afipia. The sequence goes on from JAZKDK010000039.1 coordinate 15,181, forward strand.
CGGCCATGCCGGACGCAGCCATCCGAGATTCAGTTCGCCCACAGTGCGAAACAGCACGTGCAGCGCGAACCACACCGCCAGATTGAGAATGACGCCGACCACCGCAGCGGTGATCGCGGCAAGCGCCCCCGACAGCGCGCGATTGTTCCGCAGCCGCTCAATATAGGGCGCGCCCAGCAACACCCACAGAAAACACGGCACAAACGTCACCCACGTCGTCAGGCTTGCGCCGATGAGGCCGCCTGCAAGCGGCGAGATGCCACCGGGGTCGCGAAAGCCCGCGAGGAATCCCACAAAAGTCAGTACCAGGATCAACGGCCCAGGCGTCGTCTCCGCGAGCGCCAGACCGTCAAGCATTTCGCCGGGTTTGAGCCAGTGCAGGTCATAGACAGCCGCCTGTGCCACGTAGGCCAGCACAGCATACGCGCCGCCGAACGTGACCACCGCCATTTCCGAGAAGAAGGCCGCGATACCGGGGTAGACGCTCTCGCGGCCGAATATCAGGACGAGCAGGACAATCGGCGCGATCCATAGCGCGCCGCAGATCGTGATGACCTGCAGTCCGCGCTTGAGCGTGGGCGCAGCCCGGGATGCAGCAGCCACATCGACGGCACGATTCGATTGATCGGCGGGCGCAGACGATCCGCCGAGCCAATGCGGCGCAATCCTTGCCGCGAGCAACCCCAACACGCCGGCAGCAACGATGATGAGCGGAAACGGGACGTGAAATGCAAAAATGCAAATGAAGGCGACGGCGGCAAGACTGTAGAGCGCCTTCGTCTTCAGCGCCCGCCTCGCAATACGGAGCAACGCCTCGATCACGATGGCCAGCACGGCTGCCTTGAGCCCGAAGAATAGTCCGGAGACGACATCGAGCGCGCCGTAAAGCGCATAGACGACGCTCAATGTCACGATGATAAAAAATCCCGGTAACACGAACAGTGTCCCGGCAACGATGCCGCCGCGCACGCCGTGCAACAGCCAGCCGATATAGGTGGCAAGTTGCTGGGCCTCGGGACCGGGCAGCAGCATGCAGAAATTCAGTGCATGTAGAAACCGCGCATCGGAAATCCATTTGCGCTCATCGACCAGCACGCGGTGCATCAAGGCGATCTGTCCGGCGGGACCGCCAAACGACAGCAGCGCGATACGAAGCCAGACGAAGAAGGCTTCATTGAACGCGATCTCTTGACGGGGAATTTCTTCATCCAGCGAAACTTGAGCCATATCAGGACTTCGCCTTTTTCATCGGCCAGTTATGTGTTTCATCGACAGCATCCCTGCACCAGCGAAAGAATGCATCGTACAGCGCCAGCCCGGCATCCAGCTGTTGCAAGTCATCCGCGTACATTCGGGACAAACCCAGCGACGCGGCAAGCAGACCGGGCGCTTCCGGCGCTAGATCGAGGCGCGCGGTGTCGGCTGCCCTGACAATCGTCCCAAGGCGCAGAAGCGGCGGTGTTGAAAGGCCGAACTCTTCGATCATCACATCGAATGTACACAGCTCGCCGCGATGGCTCCAGAATGTGTTCTCAATATCAAATGGTGCCGCACCAAATCGCTCGGCAACCGCCGCCACTTCGGAAGCGGTCACGAAGAGAAACACCGCATTCGGATCGACAAACCGGCGAATGAGCCAGGGACATGCAATGCGATCGACCTTCGGGCGAGCGCGCGTGACCCAGACCGTTCGTCCTTTAAAGTCGCTTGCAGGCAACCTGGCAACAGGCACCGACGGCAATCGCGCCTGCTTCCACGCTTCGAACCCGCCTTCGAGAGTCTCAGCGGCGGATCCTTCAACACGCAGCCATGCAGCGACGCCCTGACTGAGCTTGTGGCCTCTTTGGCAGACGACGACGGCCGAACGTTCACGAAATTCGCTGGCCCACTGCGCGACCCCTGCGTGGGAACGGCGGATTGCACCGGGAATCAGATGCGGGTCCGCGGCAAAATCCTCGTCCGTTCTGACATCGATGATGACAGGAGATGCAGGGGTGCCGATCAGGCGCGCGAGTTTATCGGGAGATATCGAGAGAAATGACGACATGCGTGCGTCCTCCTGGAGAAAGGGACGCGATACTTGGGCATGTCGCCTCACGGGGAGATCGCAATCCCCATACCGACTCTATTCCAAAGGGCTTGTGGATTGTCAACGGCAACACCGCCCCGTTGAGCGGCGCAGTCGCATCCGGAAACAGCTTATTCCAGCTTAACGAACCTGCGGAGCAAAAGCTTTCATTCCGCCCACCGCCATCCCCGGTACCAGCGGCGGCGACGACGCCCGCGCAGGATTCGGGGCATAGACGCCGCGAAGGTCGGGACACGCCCGATAGGCATCGGTCAGCCCGATGACGGTTTCTGCCGCGCCAAGGAAGAGGAAACCGTCCGGCTCATTCACCTTCTGCATGCGACCGAACACATCGATCTTGGTCGGCTGGTCGAAATAGATCAGCACGTTGCGGCAGAAGATAATGTCGAATACGCCGAAATGGGAAAAGTCTTGCAGCAAGTTGGCCTGCTGATAACGGACCATGGCGCGAATATCGGGGTTGAGCTGCCAGACGTCGCCGACCTGCTTGAAGTGCTTCACCAGCAGTTGAATCGGAAGTCCGCGCTGGACCTCGAACTGGCTATAGATTCCGGACTTCGCCTTTTCGAGAACTTCCAGCGACAGATCAGTCGCCACGATTTCCCCGCGCCATCCTGCAGGCAGGACATCCTTCAAAATCATCGCGAGCGAATAGGGTTCCTGACCGGTGGACGCCGCCGCACACCAGATGCGGAGGCTGCGCCGGTTGGCACGCACCTTCAGCAGGTGGGGAAGAACCGTATCCCGCATATGGTCGAACGGCACCTTGTCGCGGAAGAAAAACGTCTCGTTGGTGGTCATCGCCTCGACCACATCAACGATCAACTGCTCCGCGCCGGTCTTGATCTTCTGGACCAGTTCACCGATCCCGGAAAGACCGGCTTTGCGGGCAAGCGGAAGCAATCGGCTTTCGATCAGATACTGCTTGTCGGACGACAGCAGCAACCCTGACCGATCCTTCAGAAGTTTGCGCAGAAACTCATAATCCAGTGGCGTCACGCGCGAACTCCTGAAAACACTCGAACAACCTTGGGAGCGATCTGGTCGAGCGGCAGAACCGCTGCACAGACCCCGGCATTGGCGACAGCACCCGGCATGCCCCAGACGACGCTGGTCGCCTCGTCCTGCGCGATCACATTGCCGCCGGCGGCCACAATAGCCTTGCCGCCTTGCGCACCGTCCGAGCCCATGCCGGTCAGCACCACAGCGAGGATCCCGGCCTGCCAGACCTCGGCAGCCGACGCAAACAGCGGATCGACGGCCGGCTTGCAGAAATTGATCTGCGGTCCGTCATCGAGCGCGATGACGGGACCAGTGCCGGAACGCGCCACGCGCATGTGAAGGCCACCCGGAGCGAGATAGATTTTCCCGGCCTTGACCGGCTCGCCGTCAATCGCCTCATGCGCAGGACGTCCGCTCGCGCGCGTCAGATGCTCTGCGAGAATGGTCGTGAAGGTCGGCGGCATGTGTTGCGTGATGAGAACAGGGTACTGGTCGATTACGGGTCCAATACCCGCCACCAGATTCATCAGCGCCTGCGGGCCGCCGGTGGACGAACCGATCAGAAGCACACGTGGAGCGGCTGCACTAAACGGCCGCATCATCAGCTTCGGCTGGGCGACCGGCGGCATCGTGCCGGCTGACGTGCGCGGCAATGGCGCGCGTACCGGCTGCGCGGCCGGAGACAACGACGGACTGGCAACCACCGCCGGACGGCGCAGCCGCGCGCCGAGATGGTGGATCTTTTCGATCAGGTCCCGCTTGAAGATATCCGCGGCAGATATCTCGCGCGTACTCTCGGGCTTTGGAATGTAGTCGGACGCACCAAGCGACAGCGCCTTGAAACTGATTTCCGCGTTCCGGCGGGTCAGGGTCGAGGCCATGATGATGACGAGGTTGGGCTTCTTCTCCAGCAGCAGCGGCAGCGCCGAAATGCCATCCATGTCCGGCATTTCGATATCCAGCACCACCACATCTGGATTGACCCGCACGACCTGATGGACGGCATCCAGCCCGGTCCGGATCGACGCCGCGACCGTCAGATCTGGCTCTGCCTCGATCCAGCGGGAAATCAGCCCGCGGATGACGGCGGAATCATCTACCACCATAACGCGCAGCGGCTCGTGCCGCTGTGCGGACGAGCCGGGAGGTGTCAAGACTGCAACGCTCATGAGAAAACCAACTCTACGCAACCGAACGGCAACAACTTACGCAACTCAATCCGGATGCAGCGCCCGCGGGCGGCCGTTCCAGCGTAGAGCCTAGATCAGACCGACCTCATGAAACTTCGCCGTGACGATTTCCTTGTCGAACGGCTTCATGATGTACTCGTTGGCCCCTGCATGGAGCGCGCGCGCAATGTGAGCGACATCGTTCTCGGTGGTGCAGAACACCACCTTCGGCTTGTCGCCACCCGGCGTCATGCGCAGGTTGCGGAGGAACTCGTAGCCATCCATAACCGGCATATTCCAGTCGAGCAGGACAGCATCCGGCATTCCGCGCTTGCAGACTTCCATGGCTTTCTCGCCATCCTCGGCTTCAATGATCTGGAAATCCAATCCTTCCAGGATACGCCGCGCGACCTTCCGGATGACGCTTGAATCGTCAACGATCAGACATGTTTTCATCTTAGCCTCTTTTCCTCGGTACCCGTGCGGGCTGGCGATCACGGGACCTTATGCGTTTACTTCCCGAATTATTGTCAGGCGGCCATCATATCCGGATTGATTTCCAGAACGCGGTCGACATCGAGCACCACCATCAACTGTCCGTCAAGCCGATGGACGCCGCCTGCCATCTTCGCCATGCGCGGATCGAGATTGACAGGATTCACCTCGCGGCTGTCGTCCGCGAGCTTGAGAACCTCACCGATGCTGTCGATCAGCAGGCCATAGGATTCGCCGCGCAGATCGACGCCCACCGCCATCGGCGGCCGGCCGTCCTCGATCTTTGCCAGACCAAGACGCGCGCGCATGTCGATCGCCGTGACGATCCTGCCGCGAAGATTGAGAACACCGGCGACATCTGCGGACGCCAGCGGCACCCGCGTCAGCCGCTCAGGCATAAAGACGTCCTGAACGCGCGAAATCGGCAGCCCGAACAATTGTCCGCCGATCATCGCGGTGACGTATTCCGTGATCCCGCGATCAGCGCCTTCAACATTTGCATCCATTGTCATGTTCCTTACGCCGCCTGCTTGACGTCAGCGGTCTGTTCTTTCAGAGCGGCGATCAATCCCGGCCGGTCGAATTTGGCGACGTAGTCATGGAATCCTGCCTGACGGCCACGCTCGATGGCCGCCGGGGAGACGACCGACGACAACGCGATGATCGGCATTGACTCCATTCGCCGATCCGCGCGGATCGCTTCGGCGAACTCGAAGCCGTTCATCTCGGGCATCTCGATGTCCGTCAGCACGACGTCGAACGAATTGCCCGAACGCAGGGCGGCGAGCCCTTCCTGTCCGTTCTGCGCCACGGTCACGCGATAACCGGCGGCCTTCAGAACAGGCGCAAGCATGTTGCGGAAGAAAGCGGAGTCGTCGACCAGAAGAACGGTCTGAGCGGTTGCTGACAGACGCATTTCCTTGCGGCTGAACCAGTCGGCGAACGCCATCGGCAGGAAGTGTCCGACGTCGATCACTTCGGTCGCCTGACCCTTCACCACCGCAGAACCCAGCACACCTTCCCGTGTGCTCGCCACTTCGATGCTCAACTGTTCCTCGACGATATCGATGATCTCGTCGACCACGAGGCCCATCGAACGGCCGTCATCGGCGAACACCAGGATCGGCTGAACCCCGCTCTCGCGAATCTTGACACCTTCCATCTCGACCAGCGGCATCAGCTGCTCGCGGTACTGAACCATGTGGCGGCCGTTCGAGAGTTCGATCTTCTCGACGGCGATCTCTTCCAGTCGTGTGACCAGTGCGAGCGGCACGGCCTTCGGCTGCGATGAGCCGGATCGGAACACCAGGAGAGATGTGAGCTGAATATCGGAATTCGCGCGCGCAGCGGCATTCTCGTCCGCGATCTCGCTGTGCGAAGCCGCCGCCGTACCAAGCGACTGGGCGATTCCGTTCGGATCAATAATCATGATAACGGCGCCGTCGCCGAGAATCGTGTTGCCCGAAAACATTCCGATATGACGGAGCTTGGTGGACATCGGCTTGACGACGATTTCCTCGGTATGGAAAACGCCGTCGACCACGATGCCGAACGTCTGGCTGCCGACCTGCGTAACTACGATGAAGCCGTTCTCCGGATCAATCGACGCACCGTCGTCGATCTTGAGCAGCTTCTTCAGATGCATCAGCGGCAACAGCTTGTTGCGCAGCCGCAGCACCGGCGTGTCCTTGATCCGCTCGATGCGATGATCGGAGTTGGAGCGCGCGCGAACCAGCTCGACCACCGACAATTGCGGTATCGCGAAGCGGTCGCCGGCCGCTTCCACGATCAGCGCGGAGACGATCGCCAGCGTCAGCGGAATCTTGATGGTGAAGCTCGAGCCCTCGCCCGGCACCGACTTCACGTCGATGGTGCCGCCGATCTGGTCGATATTGGTGCGGACCACATCCATGCCAACTCCGCGGCCCGACACACTCGTCACCGCCGCAGCCGTGGAGAAGCCCGGCGCAAAAATGAACTTGTGAACCTGCGCCTCGGTCATCTTTTCGACCTCGGCTTCGGTAACCAGGCCGTTGGAGACCGCCTTCGCCTTGATGCGTTCGGTGTTCAGGCCGCGCCCGTTGTCGGCGATGCAAATGATGATGTGACCGCCTTCATGATAGGCGGAAACGCGGATCGTGCCCTGCTCCGGCTTGCCGGCGGCGACGCGATCGGCCGTCGACTCAAGGCCATGATCGGCCGAGTTGCGGACCATATGCGTCAGCGGATCCTTGATCAGGTCGAGCACCTGGCGATCAAGCTCGGTATCCGCGCCGTGCATCTCGAGTTCGATCTGCTTGCCGAGTTCGCTCGACAGGTCGCGCACGATGCGCGGAAGCTTTTGCCACGCATTACCGATCGGCTGCATCCGCGTCTTCATGACGCCTTCCTGCAACTCGGCGGTGACGTTGGAGAGCCGCTGCAGCGGCACCTTGAATTCGGAATCCTCGTTGCGCCGGCTGATCTCGAGCAACTGGTTGCGGGTCAGCACCAGTTCGGACACCATCGTCATCAGGTGCTCGAGGGTGTCGACGTTGACGCGAATGGACTGGTTGGCGATTTTGTCGCTCTCTGCCGTCTCATTCTCGATGACGGGTTTCTTTGGACCCGGCTTGGCGGCCGCTGGCTTGGCCGCGACAGGCTTGGGAGCCTCGGCTATCGGAGCCGGCGGCTCGACCGGAGCAAGCGGCGGAGCGGAGATTTCCATCTCCGTCTCGCGGAACGCGCGCTCGAGCTCGTCCAGCGAAACCTCGCCAGGGCGCAATTCACGCTCGAGCATCTGCGGGACAGCGGCGCTCACCGTCACGGCGGGCTTCGCAGCGGCGGCTTCAGGTGCAGCCATGGCGGCCATGCCCTGCTCGACCATATGGTGAAGCGCGTCGATCAGATCGAGGTCGGCGCCTTCGGGCTCTGCTTCGGTTGCCTCGAGTTGCCCAAGAATTTCCTTGATGCGGTCGATCGTGCTCAGGATCAGCGTGACGGCCTCGCCGGTCACCGGCATTCCGTCACGGAATTTGCCCATCAGCGTCTCGGCGGCGTGAGCGAGCGCTTCCAGACGCGGCAATCCGAGAAAGCCGCAGGTCCCTTTGATGGTATGAACGAGCCGGAAGATATTATCGAGAATCTTGGCGTTATTCGGATCCTGTTCGAAGCGAACCAACTGATTGTCGACCGTGTCGAGACTCTCATTGGTCTCGGTCAGAAACTCACGCAGCAGATCGTCCATAAAATCAAGCCTTCGCGCAAACGGGCACGCAACACACGCCTCCCGGAATGCACGCAGTCTCGACGCAAAGCGTTTAATATTGGTTGAGCATTAGGAAAAGAACGCGCTGAATAAGACGCTAAGGCGTATCCCCGGAGGATGGCACCGTCGGGGATCGGTTCATTAAGAGTTTATGAAGATGCGGCTCATGATCCTTCGATTCGAACATTCGCAAAATCGTCCGCCGAAACAGGATGCGAATGCTGGAATCGGATCACTAGGACGCGGTGAGGACGACGGCGTCCGTTTCAGCAGCGAGCGACACCTTTAGCCCGCATGCCTGCGCCAGCAGCGCCGTGTAGTAGGGCTGGACCGCATGCGCGGACACCGATCCGGCATTGTCGAGATTCAATTGCGCCGCGACGTTCTGCGGCTCCCGCGCGTTGGTGCCGGCGGCACGAACGCGAAACCCCATCGTATCCCCCTCGCCGATTGGATCGACGGTAAGTTCACCGCCGCGAGGAATGGCCTGCTGCGCGATCACGAACATGTTCAGCAGCAACTTGACGCGGTTCTTCGCCATCAGGACATGCGGCAAATTCCAGCTGATCTTGGTCTTTTGATCCTCAAGGTGATTGCGCGTCATCTTCTGGGCCTCGCCGAGATCGATCTGCGACCCTGCCGATCCCGCGGCTCCGTAGGCGATGCGACAAAACTGCAGGCGCGCGGAGGTCGATTTCGCGCTCTTGCGGATCAAATCGAGCGCGAACTCCTTGTCGTCTTCCTTGTTGCTGCTGTCGAACACTTCAAGGCCGTTGACGATCGCGCCCACCGGGTTGATGAGATCATGGCAGACGCGCGAGCACATCAACGCGGCGAGTTCGAGAGCATCGGGTGTAGGACCGGGAGTTGACGTGCCAGACATAGACTTCCTCGGATTTTCCAGGGATTTTTCGGCGATTTCCTGCGATCACGCGCTGACGATCAGCCGCGGCGTGCTGACGCGGCGAATCACACATGCTCTATGATTTGATACACTGCGGTTGGGCTCGCTGCCACCGACACTCGTGTCCTGAATCCGAAGTTCGCCTCATTCTACAGTACCTTCCGTAGCTAACTTCGGATTCAAAAGGACACTAGAAGATTATGATTCTAGTGTGGTTTCGGTTCGCAAGTCCGCAAATGAACCCGCTGTAGAAATGATGCGGACTTGCGAACCGCCACACCAGGGCACCAACCACAGCGGATTGAAGGCTGGGAAGGCTGAGATGCGCGCAACCGAGACCCATCGATGACCGAAACTTCCAGCCCTGCGATCGGCCGCGACGCCGCAGCCGCCTTGATGGAGCCGTTAACGGACCTCGTCGCGCAGGCTGGAGCCGCGATCCTCGCGGTCGATCGTTCCGGCATGCGGGTCCAGGGCAAGTCCGATGGATCGCCGGTCACCGAAGCCGATATGGCTGCCGATCGGATCATCGCGGATGGCTTAAAGACGCTTATGCCCCATATTCCGGCACTGTCGGAGGAACGCACCCAGTTCGCTGCTCGCCCCTACAAAGGCAGCTTTTTTCTGGTCGATCCGCTGGATGGCACGAAGGAGTTCGTCGCCGGGCGCGACGAGTTCACCGTCAACGTCGCGCTTATCACCCACGGCCAGCCGCTACTTGGAATTATCGCTGCGCCCGCCCTGGGGCTGGTCTGGCGAGGGCTTGTGGGCCGGGGATCGGAGCGCCTGTTGATGACCAAGGATGGCAAGTTCCGCTCGGCCCAGCCGATCCACACGCGTCCTCATCCCGGTCCCGGCGGTGCATGGATCGTCGCGGTCAGCCGGTCGCATGGCGACAAGCGGACCGAAGCCTTCATCTCGGCCCGACCCGGAGCGATCAGGCAGCACTTGGGGTCGGCGGTCAAGTTTGGCCGCATTGCCGAGGGGGGAGCAGATATCTATCCCCGGCTGTCCCCGACGTCCGAATGGGACGTCGCGGCCGGTCATGCGGTTGTGACGGCGGCAGGCGGCAAAATCACCGACAGCAAGGGCGCTGCCCTCTGTTTCGGGGAAGCCCGCGAGGACTTTCTCGTCCCCGAATTCATCGCCTGGGGGGACCCGGCGGTGGCGGGCTAGTACCGCCTATTGGATAGTCGGTACTAGAATGACAAGCTTGCTAGTACCCATAACTTTCCGAAGTTCGTGAAAAGTGGTTGCGCAAACGCATCACGAACTTCGGAAAGCGGGGACTAGTAGTTCGAGAGGGTGTCGACCAACGCCGGCCATCTGCCACTGGCGTGTTTGAGGATCCCGTCCGGATCGGCTGCAAAGGCCGTGCGGTTGTCTTCACGGCTAAAGAGATACAGCCGTTCACCCGAAATCAGCCAGAGCTGCGCGCGGCCCGCGACGGCCCTGCCCTGCGCCACATCCACCGGATCATAGCCCCCGAACCGCGGTCCATAGATTTCCGGATGAGCAAGAAAAACGGCACGATTGGCATCGTTCCGAAAGCGCCAGACGGCCCCGGCCTTGGACGCTTCGACCTCCGGCTCACCCTTCATCGCCTCGGCATCGGTGAAATAGGCCACAGGATCGAAACCATCGATGGCGAGGCCGCTATGGCGGTTCACAACCACCCGTTCGGTGAGCCCCGCCCATGCCCCGGCATACGGTCCAGCGGGGCTCATAGCCCCGGCCAATACCGCAACACAGGCAATTCTAAGGTGCCGCCCTTTATTTTCCTGCCGCCGTGCCGTCATAGTTGATGCTGATAAACAATCGAGTCGGGGACGTGGGACCGGAGCTTAAGCCCTTGCTTCTCAGCAAGGCGTTAAGCGATGGCTATGAAACTCGGCCATCTGGTGCTCCAAGGGGTTCTTTCATGACTTTCGCTTCGCGCATTGCGGCGCTGGTGTTTGCAGCGACGATTTCCCTGGCAATGCCGGCCTCTGCCCAGCAGCGAGCGGCCCCCAATAGCTATGGCCCCGACGAACTGGTCGGCGCGGGTCACAGGTTCTTCGGCGGCGTGTCCCGCGGGCTGGCATCGGTCATCGAGCGTGCGGTCAGCCAATGGGGCCTGCCCAACGGCTACGTGCTCGGCGAGGAAGGCAGCGGCGCTTTCGTCGCTGGCCTGCGCTATGGCGAAGGCACGCTCTACACCAAGAACGCCGGCGACCTGCGGGTCTATTGGCAGGGTCCGTCGGTCGGCTTCGACTGGGGCGGCGACGGCGCGCGCACCATGGTGCTGGTCTACAACCTGCCCGCAACCGAGGCGATCTATCAGCGCTTCGCTGGCATCGACGGCTCGGCCTACATCATCGGCGGCTTCGGCATGACGGCGCTGACGGCGAACGGCATCGTGCTGGTTCCGATCCGTTCCGGCGTGGGTCTGCGGCTGGGCGCCAATATCGGCTACCTGAAGTTCACGCCCCGCGCGACCTGGAATCCCTTCTGACCCTTCCGCCCCTGACCGGACCATCACCGGTGGCCATCGAGCCGCCAGCGGATTCACGTTAACGCGCTGTTCCGCTAGCTTTTTCCAAGCCCGCCGGGCATGGTAAAAGGGGTTAATTCTAGTGATCCGGCTCCGACATTCGTATTGCTTCTCAGCAGGCACCTTTACGAAAGTCGGAGCCAAAGGATCACTAGACTTATAATTTGCTAGTGTCCTTTCGTATCCGACGTTTGCTCGGAAGGCGCTGATGAATGAAGCAAACGTCGGATACCGGACACTAGCGCAAGGGTCACACATATGGTCGAACCGATCATGTATTTGGCGATCGGTTTTCTGGTCTCGATGCTGTTCGGTCTGATGATCGTACCGCTGGTCCATAACCGCGCGGTACGGCTGACGACAAAACGTCTTGAGGCGGCGACGCCGCTGTCGATGGCCGAGATTCAGGCCGACAAGGACCAGTTGCGCGCCGAATTCGCAATGTCCGCGCGCCGGCTCGAAATGAGCGTCGAGCAGCTCAAGAACAAGACCTCAAGCCAGCTCGCCGAACTCGGCAAGAAATCGGACGCGATCAACCGCCTGAAGATCGAACTCGGCGAGAAGAACGCCGCTATTTTCGCGCTAGAAGCGCGCGAGAAAGCGCTGAAGGATCAGCTGCGGGCGACGGAAGAAGAATTCAACGTCAAGACGCAATCCTTGCGCACGGCCGAGCAGCAACTGGCTGGCAAGCAGGCCGACCTCGGCAAGCTCAACAGCGAACTCTCCCAGAGCTCGATGACAGCGGAAAGCCGCCAGATCGAACTGCTCGCGGTTCGCACCCAGATCGAAGCCCTGCAAAACCGCGTCAACGACGCCGAGAAGGAAGTCACAGGCAGCCAGCAGCGCCTGACCGATCATCGCAACGAAGCGGAGATCGCGACACGCGAACTGAGCGATGCGCGCGGCAAGGTCGAGAATCTGAGCGGGCGGGTCGGTGACCTCGATCGCCAGTTGATGGTGCAGACCAAAGAAACCGAAATGCTCTCCACCCGCGTCACCGATCTCGAAAACCGGCTGGCATTGCAGGGCAAGATCCTTGCGGAGCGCGAATACGAGAACAACCTGCTTCGTCAGCAGGCTGAAGCTGCAAAACAGACCGAGCAGAAACTGCGCGAGGACATGGCAGCCGGCACCGGCAACTCCACCGCGATGGACAAGCTTCGCGCGGAGAAGACCGCACTCGAAGAACAGCTCACCGTCGCCCGCGACGAACGCGCCAAAGTTCAGCGCGACATCAATCTCATTCAGCAGCAGGCCGAAAGTTCCTGGTCCACCGAACGCATGGAGAATGCGCTGCTGCGGGAGCGCATCAACGACATCGCCGCCGAGGTGGCAAAACTCGCGGTGACGCTCGAAGGTCCGGACTCGCCGATCGAGGCCATTCTGGCGTCGGAAGAGCAGAAGCCGGCCATCAGCGCCATCGTCAAGGCGACGACGGCGAACGGCACCGCTCCCAATGGCGCAGCGTCGAACGGAGCCGCGACAGAGGCGCGCGGCACGCTGGCCGAGCGGATTCGGGCGCTACAGGCACATGCGTCACGGGCCCGCCAGCCGGGTTAAGCCGAATTCTCGCGCGTTCGGCCTGCCCGCGCTTGACACCCCTACCCCCGCTTCCGTAAATCCCGGGCTTGCACGATCGCTACCGATCGTTCCCGGGCGCATAGCTCAGCGGGAGAGCGTTCCCTTCACACGGGAGAGGTCCAAGGTTCGATCCCTTGTGCGCCCACCATTCCAAGGCGTTTCATGAAGCGGTTTAAGATCGCATTGTCCGCGACCCCCGGGGAGTGACAATGACGACGCTCGACGCCTCACCACAAGTCGATCTCCCGCGCGCGACCATATCTCGCCCCAAACTGATCATTGCCAGTTTTGAGGCCCTCGACCGGTCAAGTCACTGGTTGAACGAGCTGGTGTCTTTCAAGGACGAAGGAAGCGCATTGGGGAGGTCTGTCCAGATTCTTACGCTCGGTTCGGCTGACGCGCATGTTGCCGCAACTCTTTCGGCCGAAACCATTCTCGAACCTTTGCCAGCATTGGACGTCAACGCTGAAAACTATGTCGCTCAGCTTGTTACATTCGCCGATGCGACCGACCGTCTTGCACCGCTGTGGGCGCGCCTTGATGCGAAAAAACTTACCCAACAAGACCTGATCTACTTTCCGCGAGGGCACCCGGTCCTCATCCGCGGCATCGGTTCATGGCTTGCGCAGCGACCGCACGAACACCGCCCAAGCGTCTTTTTCCGCATCATCGGCGACGAACTGACCGATCTCGAAACGGGGCGCTTTAGAGCAAGAGCGGCGCTCTATCGTCTTGCGTGCGCCGATCTTCGCACACGCCCCGGACAAGAGCGGGTGTTCTTTCTGGTCAATTCGAAGGCGAAGGCTCGTGCGGTCTCGCGCATCTGCGGCCGCCGCCCGTTCATGATGCAGCATCATTTCGGCCGGATCACAGCGGATGTGCCCGTCACGACGCCGCCAAATCCAACCATCTATGTGCACCTGAACATGAGGTCAGGCAGGCTTGCCGCCAATCTCGGCGACATCATTCAACGCGTGACCGCTGCTGAACCGTCCACCAGGTTTCTGATCAAAGCTCCCGCTGAACTCCTGGAAACCACCGCGAAGCTGAAATCCAGGGTCGCCTCGTTCGTGGACATCATTTCTGCCGAGCAAGGGATCAACGACTATCTCGCCAACCTTGCGCGGTGCTCACTGGTTTGGCTGGCTTATGAGGCGCAGCCCTACAGGGCATTGACCTCCGGCGTCTTCACGGAGGCAGCCAGTCTCGGCAAACCTGTGGTGGTCCCGCGCGGCACCTGGATGGATGAAAAAATCGCCGAAGGCTACGGCGCCGGCGTGACGTTCGACGATCACACCGCATCTTCCATAGCAGGGACACTTCTGGATGCCCTGCGGGGTCGCGATCAACTCGGAGCTTCAGCACGGGAGATTGCTCCGCGCCTTGGCGAAGAGACAGGCTGCCGCCGGTTCATTGAAACCATGATTGCGCTGTCCAAGAACGCTCCCGATATGGAGCCCCGTTATCAGATCGGCGACGAGATCAATTTCAGCGACGCGCTCGACTCGCACTGCTTCATGCTGGCGGGATGGGGAGCCACTGAATCATGGGGCGTCTGGACCGTTGACCGCCGCGCCGAACTTGAATTGCCGGTTCACGCGAAAAGCGGCGAGCGGCTCGTGCTGAACGCCTTTGCCAACGCATTTCTGGGAAAACGAAATCAGCCTGTTCGCGTTCGTGTGTTCGCCGCGGGTCAGCAGGTTGCTGAGTGGGTGTTCGACGCCGCGATGTTCCGCAGCAGTCAGCCGCGGTGGCTGACCGCAAATATCCCGCCCGACGCGAGCGGAGACTCTAGCCGCATTTTGAAGATCTCGTTCGAGGTGGATACACCGAAATCGCCGTTGTCCGAGGGATTATCGATCGATCCGCGAACCCTTGGATTGGGCTTGTATAAACTGTCCTTGAATGCGGTCGCATGAGCACGGCGCTTCAGCGCGAGCGCAGAGCCGAGCTTGACACCCCTGCCCCGTCTCCGTAAATCGCAGCCTCCGAGATACGAACCGACGGTTCCGGGCGCATAGCTCAGCGGGAGAGCGTTCCCTTCACACGGGAGAGGTCCAAGGTTCGATCCCTTGTGCGCCCACCATTGGTTTTCGAACACTACGCGACATCAGTGTCTGCGCGAAGGTCAGTCGAAGGCGGCCTTGACCGTGGTGTACTTGCCGTTCAGCGTGGTGCCGAGACCGTTCACTGCCGCAACAATCGCGACCGCAATCCCCGTCGCGATCAGGGCATACTCGATCGACGTCGCAGCCGTTTCGTCCCGAATAAAATCAACCACCATCTTCATGGGCTCAACCTCGTTGCAATTCTTGCACATGATCGCCGCGCCGGGCGACCGTCTTGACAGGCCACGGCTAACCTAGCGGCAAGAAGCTGCTGAAGACTTAACTAAACCTTTCCATAATACCAGCGCGCACCACGCCGCGCGGGTGCCCACATCCGCAGACATCTCCGTTAAGCGCTGTCATGGCGTGAGTTAAAGCATCAAATCTCGGCGGACTTCAGAGCGAGCAGCGCCAGCAGTTTCATCCGCTCCGGATCGCGCTCACCTTGCGACGCAAGCTCGACAATATTCTTCGCCAGCGCCTGAACCCGCGCCGATCCTACCGGAAACGGCAACGTGTCGACCGCCTCCTCGAAGGCCTGCGTCATCACCGCAATGGTGTCGGGGCTGAAGGACGAGCCCTGAAAAACGTGCATATGGGAAAACCTGGCAAGACTTCCTGTACGTACTCAACGCGGAAGACTTGCGCAGGGTTCCCTCTGTGTTGTCCGTTACATCACGACTTCGATCAGTCGCGGGCCCTTCTCTCGCACTGAGTTTGTCAGCGCGATTGAAAAATCCTCAGCGGTCGTAACCGATTGGGCCGGCACGCCCATTCCCTTCGCCAGCGACACCCAGTCGAGCGCCGGATTGTCGAGGTTGAGCATGTCGAGTGCCTTGCGTCCGGGCTCGCCCGCATCGACGCCTGCGAACTCACCCTTCAGGATCTGATAGGTGCGATTGGCAAAAACGATCGTGGTGACGTCGAGGCCTTCGCGCGCCTGAGTCCACAGTGACTGAAGCGTGTACATCGCGCTGCCATCGCCGACCATGCAGATCACCTTGCGATCCGGGCACGCGACCGCGGCTCCGGTCGCGACCGGGGTGGAGAAGCCGATCGATCCACCCATGTTCTGAAGCCAGTCATGCGGAGCCGCAGCCGCCGTCGGAGGAAAAAAGCCGCGACCGGTGGTGATCGATTCATCCACCATGATGGCGTTCTCCGGAATAGCCATCGCGATAGCCTGCGCGATGGATGCGTGCGTCAGCGCACCGGTGGGCTTGGCCAGCTCGACAAGCTGCTGCGGTTTCTCGTCGCTTGCCTTGGCACCTAGCGCATCGGCCAGCGCATGCAGTGCGGCCACCGAGTTCTCGCCGGCTTCGCACATGCGATGAACCTCGCAGCCTTCCGGCTTGAGCAGGCTCGGCTTGTTCGGATAAGCGAAGAACGCCACCGGATCGTTGGTTTCGACCAGAACGATGTGCCGGAAATTCTTCAGGATAGGCAGCGCCTGCTCGATGACATAGGGAATGCGGTCGATGGAAAAACGCCCGCGGCCCCGCGCCATGCGCGGATTGTAAGTCTGGCCCATCACCTTGCATCCGGTCTTGCCGGCGATGCGCGCTGCCAGCGCGAGCCCCTCTTCGGTCAACGCCTTGCCTGTCAGCAACAGCAACGTCTGCTCGCCGCTGCGGAGAACGCGGGCGGCTTCATCGACGGCCTTTGGCGAGTAGCTGGCGCGCTGGGAGTCCTCGGGCACCTGAGCGATGCCGTCGGCTTCGTTCCATGCCGTGTCGGCCGGCAGAATGAGCGTCGCGATCTGCCCGGGATGGCTCCTGGCCGCAGCAATCGCGGCAGCGCCATCGCGCGCGATGGATTTCGAATCCGGCGAGGTACGAACCCAGGCCGACATCGGCCGGGCGAGACCTTCGATGTCCGACGTCAGCGGCGCATTGTATTCGATATGATAGGTCGCGTGCTGTCCGACGATGTTGACGATGCCGGAGTGCGCCTTCTTCGCGTTGTGCAGGTTGGCAAGGCCATTGGCGAGGCCGGGCCCCAGATGCAGCAGTGTCGACGCCGGCTTTCCGGCCATCCGGTAATACCCGTCTGCTGCGCCGGTCACGACGCCTTCGAACAGCCCGAGCACGCATCGCATACCGTCGACCCGGTCCAGCGCGGCGACAAAGTGCATCTCCGATGTGCCCGGGTTGGTGAAGCAGACATTCACATCGCCCGCGACCAATGTTCGCACCAGGCTTTCCGCACCGTTCATTATTTCACTCCCATTCGAGATTATTGTTGTGATGTCGTTAGATGAACCATCCTTATGACAGTTCGTCAAAGGCCGCGGTAGGTTCGATCGGCGGCACGACTGCGCGCGTGAGGCATATCTTGCGGGAACAGATCGAACGTCGAATACGCTTGTTCAGCGGACCATCACGCGTCCGTGGGTTGCGAAGGCAAGGAAATTGTGGCCTTTCTCGCGAGTTCGTGGCACCTCTGACCCTCGACGCAATGCCCTCCAAGCGAACATTTCCACGACTGTCTGGCGAGCTCTTACGAGGATTCTAATGACGCGCCTTTTGACCGTAATTCTTACTGCAGCGACCTTACTCGGCGGCTCAAGCTTCGCGATGGCCGATCCGGAGTTCAACCCGTTACTTCAGCTTTTCGGCGGCGGTGGAATGAGCGGCGGGTCTGGCCCGATTCCGCGCACCACGGTCGGCTTCCAGGGCAATTACGCGCCGGGAACGATCATTATCGATACCAAGGAACGCCGCCTGTATCTGGTTCAGGAGGGTGGCCGGGCCCTGCGTTACGGCATCGGTGTCGGCCGGGACGGCTTCCGCTGGGGTGGGGTCCACCGCATCACCGCGAAGAAGGAATGGCCGAGCTGGACGCCGCCGGCACAGATGCTGCGCCGCCGTCCGGACCTGCCGCGCCACATGGTCGGCGGACCCGACAATCCGCTCGGCGCGCGCGCCATGTATCTCGGATCGACCCTCTACCGTATTCACGGCTCCAACGAGCCTGAGACGATCGGTCAGGCCGTCTCGTCAGGATGCTTCCGGATGGTCAACGACGACGTCATCGACCTGTACAACCGGGTGCAGGTGGGCGCGACGGTCGTCGTCAAGAACTGAGGTTCGCCCTGCAAAGCTCTTCCAAAGCCGGCCCTCTGTGGCCGGCTTTGTTATTTTGTCGCCAGCCTGCCACCGGCTCCCTTGCACGACGCCGGTGTGACGGCTAGCTCAGTTGCAATGGACACATCCGCGACAATTCGGCGGCTGACATCGAGCCTCACCGCCATGGTGGGTTGCCTCGCGCTCAGCACAGCAATGCTGGCCTCAGCCCATGCGGAACCCAGCATCAACGCGCGCCAGCGCAGCGAGAAGAAGGTCTTCACCGACAGCCAGATCATCGACGGCTTCATGAAGACGGCATTCGGCGCGGAGTATCATCTTGCCGGCCGCGTTGACCGTATCCGCAAATACCAGATGCCGGTGCGCATCTTTATCGACGGCTCAGCGCGCACCGACCGGCAAATGCAGATCGGCAAGGTCGTCGGCGACATCGCCATGCGGGTGCAGCATCTCGACATCGCGATGGTGGACAAGCGCGACGATGCCAACACCATCATCACGCTGGTTCGCGATCGCGATCTGCAGAAGACGATCACATCGTTCTATGGCGCGGAGAAAGCCAAGGAAATCCAAGACTCGCTGGACCCGCAATGCCTGTCCGGATTTCGCAAGAATGAAGATTACGAAATCCAGCGTTCGGACGTGATCCTCACCATCGACAACGGCGACTTCGTGTTTCTCGATTGCGCCTATGAGGAATTGCTGCAATCGCTCGGGCCGATCAACGACACGGACTCGGTGCCGTGGACGATGTTCAACGATCAGGTCTCGATGGGGTTCTTCGGCGTGTACGACCAGTACATCCTGAACATTCTCTACAACCCGCGCATCAAGGCCGGCATGACAGTTGATGAGGTCCGCGCCCTGCTGCCCACGATTCTGCCTGACGTGAGGGCGTGGGTCGCCAAGGTCAACCACCTGCCGCCGCGATGACGGCAGGCGAATGAGAGAACTTCATTAAGCCGTCTTTTCAAACAGCTCACGGCCGATCAGCATGCGGCGGATTTCGCTGGTGCCGGCACCGATCTCGTAGAGCTTCGCGTCGCGCAACAATCGCCCGGTGGGATAATCGTTGATGTATCCGTTGCCGCCAAGCAACTGGATCGCATCCAGCGCACACTGCGTCGCGCGTTCCGCCGCGTAGAGGATCGCGCCGGCGGCGTCCTCGCGCGTCGTCTCGCCGCGATCGCAAGCCTTCGCGACTGCATAAACGTAGGCGCGGGAAGCATTCATCACGACATACATGTCCGCGACTTTTCCCTGTACGAGCTGGAAGCTGCCGATCGGCTCGCCGAACTGCTTGCGCTCGTGAATGTAGGGCATCACGACATCGAGGCACGCCTGCATGATGCCGAGCGGCCCGGCCGCCAGCACGGCGCGCTCATAGTCAAGGCCGGACATCAACACGTTGACGCCACGCCCGACGTGACCCAACACATTCTCTTCAGGGACTTCGCAATCCTCAAACACCAGTTCGGCGGTATCGGACCCGCGCATGCCGAGCTTGTCGAGCTTCTGCGCAGTGGAGAATCCCTTCATGCCTTTTTCGATCAGGAACGCACTCATGCCGCGCGGCCCGGCCGCCGGATCGGTCTTGGCATAGACCACCAGTGTCTCGGCAACGGGGCCGTTGGTGATCCACATCTTGTTGCCGTTGATGATGTACCGGTCGCCCTTCTTCTCGGCGCGCGTCTTCATCGACACGACGTCCGATCCCGCGCCCGGCTCCGACATGGCCAGTGCGCCGACGTGTTCACCGGACATCAGCTTCGGGAGATACTTTCGCTTTTGAGCTTCGTTGCCGTTGCGCCGGATCTGGTTGATGCAAAGGTTTGAATGCGCGCCGTAGGACAAACCCACCGACGCAGACCCGCGCGAGATTTCTTCCATGGCGATGCAATGCTCGAGATAGCCAAGCCCTGCCCCGCCATACTC
Source organism: Pseudomonadota bacterium (assembly GCA_040387615.1). Classification (GTDB taxonomy): domain Bacteria; phylum Pseudomonadota; class Alphaproteobacteria; order Rhizobiales; family Xanthobacteraceae; genus Afipia. The sequence continues at coordinate 35,330 of JAZKDK010000039.1, forward strand.
TTCCTCGACGGTGATGCCGTGCAGGCCGAGCGCGCCCATCTTGGGCCAGAGGTCGCGCGGAAACTGATTGCTCTTGTCGATCTCCTCGGCGCGCGGCGCGATTTCGTTCGCCGAGAAATCACGAACGGTTTCGCGGATTGCATCCGCGGTCTCACCGAGATCGAAATTGAACATGCTATGGGCGTTCGGAATCATCAGGCTCTCTCCCCTAGTGGTCCGTTTCTAATGTTCGCATCCCTTTGCAGCGGGCGACTTTGCGAACATTAGAAACGAAGGACCACTAGCAACTATATATTGCTGGTGGCGTTCTGGATTTGACATTCGCCTTGCGCATGCTTGCGTCAAGGACTGTGCGAATGTCAAATCCACGCCACCAGGCGCGGTTCTTGACGAAGGCCAGCCCTTGTTCGGCTTGACCATGCCATGGGCAGGTTGCGGGGAGAAGAGCCAGAAGCGCCGGAACATACCGGCCGTCGCTATACGGCCATCCCGCCCTACACGACGGGGAGATGGCCACAAGGCGGGCCGCCGAAATGTCTTGTAGCTGACATTTCGGCGGCCGATTTCATGCGGGCACGGCGCTACGCCAGCGCGCGCGAGGCTTCCCGCACCTTGCGGGTCGACTCATCGACAGATCGCGTTGCGTCCGCGATGTCGTTCATGTTGGAGTTGATGTCGGTCACGCCTTTCGCGGCAACCTGCATGTTGGCCGAAATGCTCTGCGTCACCGACGCCTGTTCCTCGACCGAGGCGGCGATCGCCGCCGAGATTTCGTTGATGCGGGAAATCGTCTGAGTGATCGCCTCGATGACGTTCACCGCGCTGGTGGTGGTTCCCTGAACTTCGGCGATTTGCGCGCTGATTTCGTCGGTCGCCTTGGCGGTCTGGGTCGCGAGGCTTTTGACTTCGGATGCCACGACAGCGAAGCCCCTGCCCGCATCGCCGGCGCGCGCCGCCTCGATGGTGGCATTGAGCGCGAGCAGGTTGGTCTGTTCGGCTATATTGTTGATGAGTTTCACTACATCGCCGATCTTCTGTGCGGCGATCGCAAGGCCCGACACGATAGCGCTTGTCTCATTGGCCTGCTGGACCGCCTGCAGCGAAATAGTGAGTGCGTCCGAAGCCTGGCGGCTGATTTCTCCGACCGAGGCTGCGAGTTCCTCCGCACCGGACGCGACCGCCTGCATATTGGACGATGTCTGTGTCGATGCACTCGCTGCTGATGTCACGCGCTCCGAGGTCGAGGCCACGGCCTCTGTGATCTGCCCCAGATCGATATCGATGGATTTCTGCACCTCGCCGCGGCGAATGCGGTCCTCGACTTGAGCCGTTGTATCGGTGGCGAACTTGACCACCTTCGCAAGCTTGCCGTCGGCTCCGCGGATCGGATTGTAGGAGGCCTGGATCCAGATCGCCTTGCCACCCTTGCCGACGCGCTTGTATTCGGCCGCCTGATAGTCGCCACGGCGCAGCGAATCCCAGAACTCGCGATAGGCGGAACTGTCGCGAACCTGCGGTTCGACGAACATGCCGTGATGCTTGCCTTGAATCTCGTCCAGCCGGTAACCGAGCGTGGTCAGAAAGTTCTCGTTCGCGGTGATGATCGTGCCGTCGAGATTGAACTCAATCACCGCCTGCGACTTCTGAATCGCCGCGATCTGGCCTTCGTAGTCGGCGCTCTTCAGCTTCTGCGCGGTGATGTCGGTGGCGAACTTGACCACCTTGTATGGCTTGCCGCTGCGATCTATCAGCGGGTTGTATGAGGCCTGAATCCAGACGGCCCGGCCCCCCTTGGCGATGCGCGGAAATTCGCGGGACTGGAATTCGCCCCGGCGCAATGCATCCCAGAATTCGCGATATTCGGCACGCTCGCGCAATTCCGGATCGACGAACATGCTGTGGTGCTTGCTCTGGATCTCGTCCAGCCGATAGCCCATGGCATTCAGGAAATTGGGGTTGGCGGTCACGATTGTGCCGTCGAGGTTAAACTCGATGACCGCCTGAGATTTTTCGAGCGCATCGAGCTTCGACGCAAGCTCTTGAGAAGACTTGAACAATCGCATTTTCTATGCCCCTCAAAGCACCCGACATGCGAAAATTACGGTTAACAGGTTAAGCAACTTTTACGGGAATATGTTTGTAACGGTTCCTTCTGATGGAACCCGGATATGTTTACCGCGCGCGATCTTCCCGCTGCAAAACTCGGCTTGCCCGGCCGGTGGCGAACAGATGTAATTCCCGGAAAACAAGCATCCGGGACCATCCACGGAGGCACGTCAGGGGAGACGCGCGATGCACGGGACGCTCGATCTTGCGCGGCAATCGGAACTGGAAGCGGCGCGGGACAACGCCTATTCCACGCCGCTCGCGGATTTCAATCCCGGCGACCCCGATCTTTTCCGCAACGATACGTTCTGGCCCTATTTCGAGCGGCTGCGGAAGGAAGACCCGGTCCATTACTGCAAGGACAGCCAGTTCGGCGCTTACTGGTCGGTGATGAAGTACAACGACATCATGCATGTCGAGACCAATCATCAAATCTATTCGTCGGAATCGAGCCTCGGCGGGATCACGATCCGCGACGCGCCGCCTGAATTCCGTCGTCCGATGTTCATCGCCATGGATCAACCCAAGCATAGCGCGCAACGCAAAACCGTCGCGCCGATGTTCACGCCCACCCACCTCGACCAACTTGCCAACACGATCCGCCAGCGCGCCGCGCAGTGTCTGGATTCGCTGCCGCGCAACGCCACGTTCGATTGGGTCGACCGCGTGTCGATCGAGCTTACGACCCAGATGCTCGCGACCTTGTTCGATTTTCCATGGGAGGATCGCCGCAAGCTGACGCGCTGGTCCGATGTCGCCACCGCCCTGCCCGGCAATACCGAGATCATCGCATCCGAGGATGCCCGGCAGGCCGAATTGCAGGAATGCGCAGCCTATTTCTCAAGGCTGTGGAACGAGCGGATCAACGCCGCGCCGAAAAGCGACCTCATCTCGATGATGGCGCATGCGGAAGCGACCCGCGACATGGACCCCAAGACGTTTCTGGGAAATCTGATTCTGCTGATCGTCGGCGGCAACGACACCACCCGCAACTCGCTCTCCGGCGGCCTTTACGCGCTGAACCAGAATCCCGTCGAGTACCAAAAACTGCGAGACAACCACGCATTGGTCGACAGCATGGTGCCGGAAGTCATCCGCTGGCAGACCCCACTGGCGCATATGCGCCGCACCGCGCTGCAGGATACCGAACTGCGCGGCAAAACGATCAAAAAGGGCGACAAGGTCGTGATGTGGTACGTCTCGGGCAACCGCGACGACGAAGTGATCGAGAATCCCGACAGCTTCATCATCGATCGCGCCCGGCCCCGTCAGCATTTGTCATTCGGCTTCGGCATCCATCGCTGCGTTGGAATTCGCCTAGCGGAATTACAATTGAAGATCGTCTGGGAGGAGATTCTCAAGCGCTACGACAACATCGAAGTGGTGGAGCCGCCGCATCGGGTGTATTCCAGTTTCGTCAAGGGCTACGAGACCCTTCCAGTGCGGCTGGCGTCATAGCAAAGGCGGCATCCGGCAATAAGAATTCGGGCGTTTAAAACGCCGCAAATGGTCTTGGGGATAAGGAAGCGAACGATGCACGGAACGATCAGCATGGCCCGCGACGAGCGCCAGAAGGCTGCGCGTGAGAAGGCCTATTCGACGCCGCTCTCGGAATTTCATCCGGGCGCGCCTGAACTGTTTCGCAGCGATACGCTGTGGCCCTACTTCGAGCGTCTTCGCAAGGAAGAGCCGGTGCACTACTGCACCACCTGCCCGGTCGGCGATTACTGGTCGATCACCAAGTACAACGACATCATGCATGTCGATACCAACGCCGCGATCTTCTCGTCCGATATCAAATATGGCGGCATCAATCTTCGCGACATGGGCGAGGACTATCAGTGGCCCAGCTTCATTGCGATGGACGAACCGAAGCACGGTCCGCAGCGCAAGACCGTGTCACCGATGTTCACGCCGGTGCACCTCGATCGGCTCGCCCTTCTCATTCGCGAGCGTTCGGCGGAGATTTTGGACAACCTGCCGCGCAATGAGACCTTCAACTGGGTCGATCGAGTGTCGATCGAGTTGACCACGCAGATGCTGGCGACGCTGTTCGATTTTCCGTGGGAAGATCGCCGCATGCTGACGCGCTGGTCGGATCTCTCCACGGCGCTGCCGAAGAGCGGAATCTACGAGAGCGAGGAACAGCGGCTGCGGGAGCTCGGCGAATGCGCCGACTATTTCATCCGGCTGTGGAACGAGCGCGTCAAGAATCCCGGCAACGACCTCATTTCGATGATGGCGCACAGTGACGCGACGCGGCACATGAACCGCGACGAACTGCTCGGAAACCTTATCTTGCTGATCGTCGGCGGCAACGACACCACCCGCAACTCAATGACCGGCTCGGTATTGGCGCTGAACGAAAATCCCGACCAGTACGACAAGCTGCGTGACAACCACGCGCTGATCGACAGCTTCGTGCCCGAAGTGATCCGCTGGCAGACGCCGCTGGCTCACATGCGCCGCACGGCGCTGCAGGACACCGAACTCGGCGGCAAGCTGATCAAGAAAGGCGACCGCGTCGTGATGTGGTACGTCTCCGGAAACCGCGACGGCGAGGTGATCGAAAATCCGGACAGCCTCATCATCGACCGCGCCCGGCCGCGGACCCATATGTCGTTCGGCTTCGGCATTCACCGCTGCGTCGGCATGCGGCTGGCGGACTTACAGCTCAAGATCATCTGGGAAGAGATTCTCAAGCGGTTCGACAACATTGAAGTCGTCGGTGAACCCAAGCGGATCTACTCGAGCTTCGTGAAGGGCTACGAGGAACTACCGGTCCGCATTAACGCCTGACCGCATATGATGCCATCTCTTCGTGGCAAGCTTCTTGCGGCCACTAGCTGCGCCATGGATGCAAATTCGGAATACGGCTGCGCGTCCCAACCCGCTGGAACACAGGCTGGCGATCTGCCAAACACATCCCCATGACACATCAAGAGCAAGATTTTTCCGACATCCGCGAATCCGTTGCCAAGCTCTGCGGACAGTTCCCCGGCGAGTACTGGCGCAAGCTCGACCGCGAAATGGCCTACCCGAAAGAGTTCGTGCAGGCGCTGATCGACGCCGGCTATCTTTCGGTCTTGATCCCAGAAGAATACGGCGGCTCGGGGCTGAAGCTGTCGGCGGCGGCGGCAATCCTCGAAGAAATCCAGCGCGCCGGTTGCAACGGCGGCGCCACCCACGCCCAGATGTACACCATGGGAACGCTGTTGCGGCACGGCAGCGAAGAACAGAAATCCAAATGGCTGCCGCGCATCGCCAGCGGCGAGTTGCGGCTGCAGGCCTTCGGCGTGACCGAACCGACCAGCGGCACCGATACGTCGTCTCTCAAGACTTTTGCCAAGCGTGAGGGCGATCACTACGTCGTCAACGGCCAGAAGATCTGGACCAGCCGCGCCGAATATTCCGACCTGATGATCCTGTTGGCGCGCACCACGCCGAAGGAACAGGCTGCCAAGCGCACCGACGGACTTTCCGTCTTCATCGTCGACATGCAGGAAGCGAAGAAGGCCGGCGGGCTGACGATCCGGCCGATCCGCACCATGATGAACCACGCAACGACGGAAGTATTCTTCGACAACATGAAGGTGCCCGCCGAGAATCTGATCGGCGAGGAAGGCAAGGGCTTCCGCTACATCCTCTCCGGCATGAATGCCGAGCGTATCCTGATTGCGTCGGAGTGCGTTGGCGACGCCAAGTGGTTCATCAACAAGGCCAGCACCTATGCCAAGGAGCGTTCGGTGTTCGGACGGCCGATCGGCCAGAATCAAGGCATCCAGTTTCCGATCGCGAAATCCTACGCCAACATGCGCGCCGCCGAGTTGATGGTCAGGGAAGCGACGCGGCTGTATGAAGCCGGCAAGGACTGTGGCGCGGAAGCCAACATGGCGAAGATGCTCGCCGCCGACGCATCGTTCGAGGCGGCCAACGCCTGTATCCAGACTCACGGCGGCTTCGGCTTTGCCGAGGAATATGACATCGAGCGCAAGTTCCGCGAGACAAGGCTCTATTCGGTTGCGCCGATATCGACCAACCTGATCCTGTCGCATCTTTCCGAGCATGTGCTCGGCATGCCGCGTTCCTACTGAGAGATATCGATGCTGCCGCTTGAAGGACTGACCGTCGTTGCCGTCGAGCAGGCGGTTGCTGCCCCGTTCTGTACGTCGCGTCTCGCAGACGCCGGAGCGAACGTCATCAAGATCGAGCGGCCCGAAGGCGACTTCGCCCGCGACTATGATGCCGCGGCGAAAGGCCAGAGCAGCTATTTCGTCTGGCTCAATCGCGGCAAGAAATCCGTCGTCATCGATCTGGCAACCGGCGACGGGCGCCAGTCTCTCGAGAAACTGATCGCCAGCGCCGATGTGCTGGTACAGAATCTCAAGCCTGGCTCGATGGACAAACTCGGATTTTCCCGCGAGCGTTTGCTGAAGGACTATCCCACGCTGATCTCCTGCACCATCAGCGGTTATGGCGACGATGGCCCCTATGCCCGCCGCAAGGCGTACGACCTTCTGATTCAGGCAGAGTCCGGATTGTGCTCCGTGACCGGTGGACCCGAAGCGCCCTCGCGCGTCGGCGTGTCGATTGTCGACGTCGCGACGGGCGCTGCCGCCCATGCAGCGATCCTCGAGGCCCTGATCGCGCGCGGGCGAACCGGCAAGGGCCGGGACATCCGCATCTCGATGTTCGACGTGATGGCCGACTGGCTCACGGTGCCGCTGCTGAACTCCGAGAACGGCAACCCGCCGAAGCGCATGGGTCTGGCGCATCCGTCGGTCGCGCCCTACGGCGTGTTTCACTCCAAGGACAACAACGAAATCCTCATCTCGATCCAGAGCGAGCGTGAATGGAAGGCTTTCTGCGCCAAGGTGATCGGCATGCCGGATCTTCCGAACGATCCGCGCTTTGGCAGCATGGTGGAGCGGGTCAGAAACCGCAAACTGACCGACGACACGGTTGCGGCCGCTTTTGCCGGACTGACGCGCGATGAACTCATGAAACGGCTCGCCGACGCCGACATTGCCTTCGCCGAAGTCAACACGATGGAAAGTCTTTCATCGCATCCGCATCTGCGCCGCATCGACGTTGACTCACCGAACGGAGTGGTGAGTTATCCTGCCCCGGCGGCGATCATCATCGGCGAAACACGAACTTACGGGGCGATCCCGGCGATCGGCACGCACAGCGTCGAAGCTGCATTGAAGGCGAGCAAGACATCATGACCGGCAAACCCGACATCGATCATCTGCGCCAGTGGATCGGCCGCACCCAGGACGCCTCCGACGTCATCACGGCCCAACTGGTGAAAGGTCTGCGCGCAACACTGTTTCTCGACACCGGCAATCCCGTTGAAGGTGACGCGGCGCCACTCACCACGCACTGGTGCCTTGCGCAGCCGGTCGTGCCGATGAGCGAAATCGGAACGGACGGTCATCCCGCCCGCGGCGGATTTCTGCCGCCGGTGCCGCTGCCGCGCCGGATGTGGGCCGGCGGCCAGATCGAATTCATCGATCCGCTGCGCGTCGGCGACACGGTGACGCGCTTGTCGCGCATCTCCGACGTGACGATGAAGACCGGCAGCACCGGCGCACTGTGCTTTGTGTCCGTGGAGCACAGCATCACGACGCCGCGCGGCGCTGCCATCCGCGAACGGCATGACATCGTCTATCGCGACATGCCTGCGGCGGGTGATCAACAGCCCGCCGCATCGCCCGCCCTCGCGGGAAAGATACGCGAAACCCACGTGGCCGATCCGGTTTTGCTGTTTCGTTATTCGGCGCTGACCTTCAACGGTCATCGCATTCATTACGACCGCGATTACGTTACCAAGGTCGAATTCTATCCCGGCCTGATCGTGCACGGTCCGTTGCAGGCATCGCTGCTGATCGAATTCGCCGCCCGCCAGCGCGGCGGCAAGGCGCCCGCGAAGTTCGTCTACCGCGGCGTCAATCCGCTGTTCGACGGCGCGGAATTCAGCGTCAACGGCAACGAGAAGGACGGCGGGCTGGAAGTCTGGACGGCGAATGCAGCAGGCGCGCCGACCATGAAGGGCACCGCGACCTGGTGATCAGGTCTTCAGCTTGCCGAACATCTCGCGCGTGGCCGCCTGAAGCTTGGCCATACCACCGATCCAGCGATCGTAGTTCTCGGTCTTCTTGCGCATGTAGTCGATCACCTGCGGATGCGGCAGGATCAGGAACGTTTCGCGGTCGATGCCGTCGAGCGCGCATTGCGCGACTTCTTCCGGCGTGAGGTTGCCGTCGTTGGACTGCGGCCCCTTCGGCATTCCCCTGATCATGTTGGTCTCCACACCCTGCGGGCAGAGGATCGAAACACGAATGTTGTGCGCCTTGTGCGAGATCGCGAGATTCTCCGCAAAACCGACCGCCGCGTGCTTGGTGGTCGAATAGGCGGCACTGCCGACCTGCGATAGCAGCCCCGCCGCCGAAATGGTGTTGAGGAAATACCCACCGCCGCGCGCCTTCATGCGCGGAATGAGATGACGCGCCGCATAGACGTGCGCCATGACGTGAATGGCCCAGCTTCGCGCCCACGGCTCGTCCGACGTCCCGCCTGCATTCTCTGACATCATGTCAAAGCCACCGCCGATGCCTGCGTTCGAGCAGAACAGGTCGATCGGCCCGAACTGCCTTTCGGTCTCATTGATGACGTGGAGAATGTCGCTCTCCTTGCCGACATCGCAGGCGAACGACGCACCGCCGATGGAGTCTGCGACAATCTTGGCGCGCGCGCCGTCAAGATCGGCGACCACGACCTTGGCCGCCCCTTCGCGATGGAAGATTTCACACAGCGCCTGGCCAATGCCATTTGCGCCGCCGGTGACAACGACAACTTTTCCGGAGATTTTCATGACAAGATTCTAGAAGGGAAATGCAGCCAGATCAATCGATCCTGATGTCCGGTCAGCAATGCGCCGTTTTAAACGGAATGATCAGGCTGCGACCAGAACCATGTCGAGCACTGCTGTATAGTGCAATGCGGCAGCGAGCAGTACGAAGGAATGCCAGATCGCATTCTGAAACCGCAGCCTCTCCCATGCATGGAAGATCACGCCGAGCGAATAGATCAGTCCACCCGCCGCGATGAACCAGAGCGTCGAAGTTGGCAACGACGCCACGAGGCTGTCATAGGCGATGACACCGCTCCATCCCATCGCGAGATAGAGCCCAACCGAGAGACGATCGAAGCGGCCGGGAAGGAAAATCTTGAGCGCGATGCCGGCCGCCGCGACCGACCAGACGCCGATCAGCAGTACGGTCGCCATGAAGCGGTCGTTCATTTGCGCCAGGAACGGCGTGTAGGTGGCCGCGATCAGAATGTAGATCGCCGAGTGATCGAACCGGCGCAGCACCCATTTGACCGGCGAGACCGGCCAAAGATTATAGGTCGCTGACAGGCCGAGCATGGCAAGCAGCCCGGCGACATAGACCGACACCGAGACGATTTCCTTCGGCGAAGCATACAAGGCGGCGACGACCACAAGGGCCGCTGCGGCGATCACTCCGAAGGCGATGCCGAGCACATGAACCACGCCGTCCGCGATCAGCTCCGCGCGATCGTAGTCCCAGCGGACAACGCCACCGCCTGCAACGCGGGCATGAGAGCTGAGCTGCTTCAACCGGAAGATCGTCATGAGCGTAACCGGGCCAACTGATACCTCTACATCGATCAGAAAGGATCTTCCGACAACGGTCAATGAACTCTGAAAAGGGGGCGATCAAGATTGATAACGGCTTGAAACTTGATTTCCGGCCCAAAAATCTCCAGCTTCACAAAACTGTCGCACGGCTTGTTTTATTTAGTGATCCTCAGTCCGATAAAGTCTTGATCGAATTATGGCACCCAGCTTTTCGGACATCGTTGAAGAGACCCGCCTTTCCATCCGGTCGTTGATCGATTACGGCGAAAACCTGTTCAATCCCACGGTGCGGCTTGGGGTCACTGGCCTGTCGCGTGCGGGCAAGACGGTCTTCATCACCGCGCTGGTTCACGGCCTGCTGCGCGGCGGCCGGTTTCCGGTATTCGAGTCGCTGGCGACGGGCCGTATCGCCCGCGCGCGGCTTGAACCGCAGCCCGACGATGCCGTCCCGCGCTTCGCTTATGAAGGTCACGTCCGCACCCTGATCGGCGAGCGGCGCTGGCCCCACTCGACAACGGACATCAGCGAACTGCGCCTCGTGATCGAGTACCAGCGGCAGAACGCAGCGACGCGCACGCTGACGCTCGATCTCGTGGACTATCCCGGCGAGTGGCTGCTCGACCTGCCGCTGCTGAGCAAAAGCTACGAACAATGGTCGGCAGAGAGCCTCGCGCTGTCCCGCCGTGAGCCGCGCGCAAAACTTGCGGCGCAGTGGCACGCCCATCTGGCAATACTCGATGCGAACGGGCGCGAGGACGAGCAGGCGACGCTAACGGCTGCAAAGCTGTTCACCGACTACCTGCGCGCCTGCCGCGACGAGCGCTTCGCCATGAGTCTCTTGCCGCCCGGCCGTTTCCTAATGCCGGGCAATCTCGCGGGATCGCCTGCGCTGACCTTCGCCCCGCTCGACGTCAGGCAGGACGGCACCGCACCGGACGGCTCACTGTGGGCGATGATGCGGCGGCGCTACGAGGCCTACAAGGACGTGGTGGTGCGGCCGTTCTTTCGCGATCACTTCACGCGGCTCGACCGGCAGATCGTGCTGGTTGATGCGCTGGCCGCGTTCAACGCCGGGCCTGAGGCGCTGAAGGATCTCGAGGGCGCATTGTCCGGAATCCTCGACTGCTTCAACATCGGCCGCAGCACGTTTCCCAACACGCTGTTTCGTCCGCGCATCGACAAGATCCTGTTCGCCGCCACCAAGGCCGATCATCTGCACCATTCCAGCCATGACCGGCTGGAAGCGATCCTCAAACGCATGGTCGAGCGCGCCGCCTCGCGCGCCGAGTTCGCCGGCGCTGGAGTAGACGTGGTGGCGCTCGCTGCCGTGCGCGCGACAAGGGAAGCCATGGTGCAGCAGGGCCGCGAGAAACTGCCCTCGATCCTCGGAACGCCTGAAGAAGGTGAGATGTCCGGCGATGAAGTCTTTGATGGCGAGACTGAAGCGGCGACCTTTCCTGGCGACCTTCCGGCCAAACTCGACGATCTGTTCACCGGAGACGGCACATTCCGTGGCCTGTCCAACGCCGCATCCGACCAGACCGATTTCCGCTTTCTACGATTTCGGCCGCCTTTGCTCGCCCGTGAGGGTGGCGAAGAGCCCGCCCTGCCCCATATCCGCCTCGACCGTGCGCTTCAGTTCCTGATCGGAGACAAGCTGCAATGAGCGACAAGCCGCACCACCGCAAGCCGGCGGCGTTCAAGCTCGACGACCCCCGCGTCATCCTGATGGATGCCGAGGACGATCCTTCGCGTCCAGCGCGCGGCAAGGTCCACATCACGCCGGAAGCCGACCCCGCACAGCTTCCCGTCGTCATGGATGAGCCAACTGTCCCCGCCCGCAAGGGCTTCGGCTGGGGCGGTGTATTCTGGACGGCGCTCGGCGGACTGGTCGTGCTCGGCCTCGGTCTCGGCATCTCCAATCTGGTCGAAGACCTGTTCAACCGCAGCGCCAGCCTCGGCTATATCGGACTCGTGTTCGCCATCCTCGCGGTGGTGGCGCTGGTGGTCATCATCGCGCGCGAGGCGTTGAGTCTGGCGCGACTGGAAACCATCGAGAAGCTGCATGCACGGGCTAACGCCGTGCTTCTGAGCGACGATCGCAAGGAAAGCGACGCCATCGTCCGCGACCTGCTCAAGGTCGCGCACGACAATCCGCGGCTGGCCCGCGCCCGCGCCGCGCTGGAAGAACATGGCCGCGATATCATCGACGGTGCCGACATGGTGCGGCTCGCCGAACGCGAACTGATGACGCCGCTCGATCAGGAAGCGCGGCGGCTGGTGTCCAGCGCAGCGCAGCGCGTCTCCCTCGTCACCGCGGTCAGCCCCGGCGCGGTCATCGACATGCTGTTCGTATTTGCGGCGGCGCTGCGTCTGGTGCGGCAGCTGGCGCGGCTCTATGGCGGACGTCCGGGCACGCTCGGCATGATCCGGCTGATGCGTCACGTGGTTGCGCATCTGGCGCTGACCGGCGGCATGGCTGCCAGCGACAGCCTGATCCAGCAGATGCTGGGCCACGGCATTACCGCAAAGCTGTCGGCAAAGCTCGGCGAAGGCCTGCTCAACGGATTGCTCACCGCGCGGCTGGGTCTTGCCGCCATCGACGTGACGCGCCCCCTGCCATTTGAAGCACTGCCGCGTCCCGCGCTGTCTGACCTTGCCAAGGATCTGCTGCGCCGCGCCGGTAGCGACGATCAGAAGTCTTGAGCGTTCTAAAGTTGTCAGTTGAGCAATCGCCATCGATAGAACGGTGAGTCTTGAGGTGGCGACAGCTCAGGCGTCCATCCGGTGATCGTCTTGAATGCGAAGGGCTCGATCACGACACCCCGCCATGTCCGATCAGCTTGTCCGACGGGACGCAATACGGCGGGCGCTTTGGTCTCGATCACATTGCCATCGTTGGGTGCGCTATCGACGTAGAGCCCGATACCGGATTTCATGGCCGCGCTTGATGTATCCCTGAAGCCAATGAAGCGGCTCCGCTCATTCACCTGCACCACCGGAATGCTGTCCTTGAGATGCCAGCGCAACTCCGCATAGATCCGGTAGTCGAGCGTCGCAATCCATGTCGCGCCAACCTGATCTGCTGTCGCCTTCGCGCGTCTGGCAATCTCGCCGTAACCGGCTTCCTTCGCCACCGGATCCTTGGTCGCGGCGAGCGCTAAACTGCTGACAGAATAATAGTAGAAGATCGCGATGTTCAGCACGATACCGAGTGCGATCGCGGCCTTTGCCCATGGTTCAGCAGTGCGGAAGATCCAGCCTGAACGCTGCTCCTTGCCGATCTCGGCAAGATTGATTGCGGCTGCGGCAAAGGCGAACGGCCAGATCAGCATTGGCCAGGTGTCGCCGATCCGCAGCGACAACGACTTCCACAGAAAGTAAGCAAACGGCACCAGCGCGCAGGTGGAGATCAGGATAAACGCCGGATTCTGCTTCCGATAGCCCCGCCATGCCAGCATCACCGTTCCTGCCAGCGCCACCGGAAACAGGATCGGGCCAACCAGCGCAAACTGAAGTCCGAGAAAATCGCCAACAGTACGCGCCGAGATGCCATGGTCCGCACCGGCGCGGATAAACTGGAATTTGAATGACGCCCAGTCATGCTGCCAATTCCAGATCAGCACCGGCGAAAACACCAGTAGTGCGATGATGACTGCCGCCCATGGATAAGGACTTCGCAGCCACCGCGCGCGCCACGGCGGCACCAGCACAAACGCCAGGATGGCGGGCGCAAAGAAGATCGCCGTGTATTTCGACAGCAACGCCAGCCCGCCGAACAATCCGGCGGCCAGCCACCAGCGGCCATCGTCACTTTCAGTCAACCGCACCAGCGACCAGACCATGGTGAGCGAAAACGGAATCAGCGCGACGTCGGGCAGAATACGCGACGCGAACAGTCCATATTCGGGAGCCGCGAGCGGCATCAGCACGGCAAGAAGGACGAAGCGGCGGTCGCACGTCAGCCGCCAGACGATATCTGCCAGAAGCGCCAGCGCGATCCACATCGCAAGCAACCCGCCGAACCGCGCGCCGAAATTGGTATCCCCGAAGATTGCCGTGCCGAGCCGCACGACCCACGCGATCATCGGCGGATGATCGAGATAGGACAGCACGTTTTCCTTGGAAAGCGTCCAGTAATAGGCCTCGTCGGTACGCAGATCGGAAGTCGCTGCGTAGATCACCTGCAATGTCACTAGAACAGCAATCGCGATGACCGCGGCAAGCGCGGTGCGCGTGGTGAGACGTCGTTCAGTGATCTCGGTCGTGACAGCCTTCTCCATGCGGGTAGCTTGTCCGCGACTGTACCGATTAAGTCAAACTGGCGCTCCCCGAAAAGACGGAAGCGCGATCCCCGGCCCATGGCGCTGCCGCAACATCTTCGTTAGGATTTCAGGGCTTCCGGGCAATCCGGGCGCATCGTGCATTCTTGCTTTCATTCGAGCGTTTACAACATGGCCGAAACTGCCGCTTCGCCTCTTCCCCGATTCCTGCGCGGGATCGGAATTCGTCAGGTGCGGCTCGCCACCGGCCTCATCCTGTTTGCCTATCTCATCAGCCACTTCGCCAACCATGCGCTAGGCAATATTTCGCTCGGGGCGATGGACGAGGCGCTCGTCTATCACATGCTGTTCTGGCAAAGCTGGCCGGTCCTGATCGTGTTCTATGGGGCGGTGCTGACGCATCTGGGTCTTGGCATCTGGGCGCTTTACGCACGGCGGCAATTCCGCTGGACCGCCATCGAAATGACGCAGCTGGTTTTCGGCCTCAGCATTCCGATTTTTGTCATCGGCCATCTCGTCGGCGTTCGTATCGCCGCGCCGATGTTCGGCCACGAGAAAGATTATCCGCAGGTCTTCTTCGCCTACTGGGTGTTCCGGCCGCATCTGAAATGGATGATGTATGCCGTGCTCGTGCTGTCATGGGTCCACGGCTGCATCGGAATTTTCTTCTGGGTCCGGACCAAGCCGTACTTCAGGAAGATATCGTCGTTGCTGCTGGCTCTCGCCGTGATCCTGCCGACGCTGTCCCTGCTCGGGCTTTATCAAGCCGGCAAAGCCGTCGAACGGGCGAGCGCGGCTCCGGAATGGCGGGCGGACAATCTCTCGCGCGACAAGGTCGGGACAAGCGCCGATCAGGCCAAGATCGAACAGATCGCATCCTTCACGCTATACGGATACTTCGCCCTGATCGGCCTGGCTTTGGCCGCACGCGGCGTCCGCGCGCTGGTAGAACGACGACGCGGCCTCGTTCGCCTGTCCTACGGCAACGGCAAAATCGTTCGCGTCCCGATCGGCCTGAGCGTGCTGGAGGCAAGCACCCGCTTCAACATTCCCCATTCCAGCGTTTGCGGCGGCCGGGCGCGCTGCTCCACCTGCCGCATTCGCGTCATCGGAGACTGCAGCACGCTGCCGGAGCCGTCGAACCGCGAAACCTTTGTGCTGGACCGCGTCGGTGCGGGCGGCGATCCCGCCATCCGCCTGGCCTGCCAGTTACGCCCCCATACCGACGTATCCTTCTTCCAGATCTTTCCAGCTCACACGACCGCGTCGTCCGCCGCGACCATCAAGCCCGCTCAGCCCGGACGAGAGCGTTACCTTGTCAGCATGTTCGTCGACATGCGCGGATCGACCAAGCTCGCCGAACAGCTGCTGCCGTTCGATACCGTCTTCATCATCAACCGCTTCCTGACAGCGGTTTCGCAGGCTGTGGTCGAATGCGGCGGACAGCCGAACCAGTTTGTCGGCGATGGACAACTGGCGCTGTTCGGACTCTCGACCAATCCGCAAACCGCCTGCCGGCAGGCGATCGAAGCGGCGTCGCGGATCGCGATCCATGTCGATGCGCTGAACGAATTCCTCGGCAACGATGTGCCGGAGCCGCTGCGCTTCGGGATCGGCATTCACGGCGGCGAGGTCATCATCGGTGACATTGGTTCCGAGGAGCACACGGTGTTCACCGCCCTCGGCGATTCCGTGAACGTCGCCGCGCGGCTGCAGGACATGACCAAGGCTTTGTCATGCGAGGCTGTGGTGTCCGAGGACGTCCTGAAAACCGGCCACCTTGCCGCCGGCGACCTGCCTCAAATTGAGGTCCCCATCCGCGGCCGGGTCGAACCGCTGGTGGTCTACACGGTCAAAAAGGCCGGAATGCTGTCGGATATGGTCGCCGATTTCGCAGTTGCAGCAGCGTAAATTCGAAGGATTCGAGCAAAGTTTGAGCGAAAGCGGCTGCTGCAAATGCCATTTTCGCTATCAAGGCTCAAACTTCCCGCGTATCGTGCGCGCCGTTGGACACGCCCATCCGCGGGGTTCGACGTTTTGTTATCGGTCTTACCCTCTGGAGACTACGGAATGGCTAAAGGTACTGTGAAGTGGTTCAACCCGACCAAGGGCTATGGATTCATTCAGCCCAGCAACGGCGGCAAGGACGTGTTCGTTCATATCTCGGCAGTTGAAAAAGCAGGTCTTTCGACCCTCAACGAGGGACAGTCAGTCGAGTACGAAGAAGTCGCCAACCGCGGCAAGACCTCCGCGGAAAATCTCAAGGTTTGATAGGAAGGTCCGATTCAGCAGAACTGGATCGGACCTTTGCTAATAGTCTGCGACGCGTGATCAGCCCCAAGATCAATTCCATGATCACCCCCAAGGGCCACGCTGTCTGCCCCAGGGCTCACCCGAGCGACTGGACGAAGCTGCCGGCGCGGTTGCGAAGCCCCCGCGCGGCCCCAGTTCGCCAGCAAGGCGCTGCAACTCACGGACACGGTTCTCGGTCGACGGATGGGTCGAGAACAGATTGTCCATCCCCTGACCCGACAACGGATTGATGATGAACATGTGCGCCGTCGCAGGACTGCGCTCCGCGTCCATGTTCGGAATCTGGTGCGCCGCGTTGTCGATCTTGACCAGTGCCGACGCCAGCCACATCGGCTGACCGCAAATCTGCGCGCCCATTTTGTCGGCCGAATATTCCCGCGTGCGGCTGATCGCCATCTGCACGATGGTCGCGGATAACGGCGCCAGGATCATCATCGCCAGTGAGCCGATGATGCCCGGACCGTTTTCGCGATTGCCGCCGAAGAACATGCCGAACTGCGCAATCATCGAGATCGCGCCCGCGATGGTCGCGGTGATCGTCATGATCAGCGTGTCGTGATTCTTGACGTGCGCCAGCTCGTGCGCGATCACACCGGCGAGTTCTTCTCGGCTCAACGACTGCATCAGACCGGTGGTCACCGCCACCGCGGCGTGTTGCGGATCGCGGCCGGTCGCAAACGCATTCGGCTGCGGATTGTCCATCAGATAGACCTTCGGCATCGGCAACTGCGCGCGGCCTGCAAGTTCGGCCACGAGCCGCACGAGGTCCGGCGCACTGCGCTCGTCGACCTCTTGAGCGCCGTGCATCGACAGCACCATGCGGTCGGAGTTCCAGTATGCGAACATGTTGGTGGCCGCGGCGATCACCAGCGCAATCATCGCGCCGCCCGCTCCGCCGATCAGGTAACCGACGCCCATGAACAGGGCCGTTAACCCGGCAAGCAGAACCGCCGTCTTGAAATAACTCATTGCCTCCTCCTGACCGGCGTTTTGCCGGGGAATGTCCACTCATAAATGGTGGGGACCAGGGCCTTCATTCAAGATGGGTTCCTGCGGCGGCGCGTCGCGTCCTCGCTGCGAAACCCATACCTTGCCATGTTCCAGCCGCAACCGTCACCCGGCGAAAAGCGGGGAGCTCAGGGCCATATTCCCGTTTGATGTATGATGATCGTCATATAAAAAGCTCGAAAGAGGATTTAAAGATGACCATTGAGAACGTCGACGGCGACAAGCTGATGCTGGCTCGCGAACCGTCATCGATATTCGCACGCGTCAGCGTCCTCGCCGCCTTGGCCGCGGTCGGATCCTTTGCGACGAACATCCTGCTGCCGTCCCTGCCCTCGATGGCGAAAGACCTGAACGTCTCGACCGCCGCCGTCTCGTCGACGATCAGTGTCTACCTTGCCGTTTTTGCCGTCGGTCAATTGATCGTAGGTCCGCTGTCCGACCGTTACGGCCGATGGAAGCCTGTCATGTTCGGACTGGGCATCTTCGTGGTGGGCAGCATCTGGTGCGAGTTCGCGACCGATCTGCCGACAATGCTGGTGGGGCGCACCATTCAGGCGCTGGGCGCATGTGCAGCCTCCGTCCTGTCGCGCGCCGTCGCCCGTGATCTGTTGAGCGGCGAAGAGCTGACAAAGGCATTGGCCTTCATCATGGTCGCGATGTCCGCCGCTCCCGGCTTCTCGCCGCTGATCGGCGGGTTGCTCGATGCCACCACCGGCTGGCGTTCGGAATTTCTCGTGGTCGGCCTGTTCGGGGCAATCGTTGCACTCGCCTATTTCAGATTCGTGGGCGAAACCCATCGGCCGGATAGCAACGTCTCGATACAATTGACCGCGATCCTGCGCGGATACTGGGGCCTGCTCACCGATCTGCGCTTCATCGCACCGGCCGGAACGATCGGGCTGTTCATGGGCGCCATCTTCGCGATGTTCTCGGTGTCTCCGCGCATCCTGATCGACGGGCTGAGCTTTTCGCCGATCCAGCTCGGTCTGTTCTTCGCGGGCACCGTGTTCGTCGTGTTCGGATCCGGCATGACAGCGCCGCGGCTGGCGATCAAGATCGGGCACGCCCGCGCCACGGTAGCTGGCCTTTTCATCGCGACCGTCGGCGGTGCACTGCTGCTGCTGGCGCACTGGATGACCCCGACGATCTGGAGTTACCTTATCCCGGTGCTGATCTTCCTGACCGGATTCGGGATGGTGAGCCCGCTGGCGACAGCGACGGCCTTGCAGCCCTTCGGCGACAGGGCGGGCCTTGCATCGGCGCTGCTTGGGTTCCTGCAGATGGCAGGAGCGGCGGTCGGCGTTGTCCTCACCGCATCGATTGCAAGCGCGACGCTTGCCATCGGCATCGTACAGGCCGCGCTAACCATGCTTGGATTGATTTTGTATCTCACAGGCCAGCGCGCGGTTCCCGCGCGCTAGTTCTTCAGCAGGACGCACCCCATCCCTTGGGAAACGGGATCATCGGCCATGCGCCGGACTCGGAACCAGATCCGGAACAGTCGGATGCCTTGTCGCCCGGCTCGAGCACACCGCCGCAATACGGACAATTGTTGTCGTTTGCTGCCGGCGGTACATCGCCAGATGCATCGATCACCTCATGGGCGAAAAAATTAACCACACGGAGGCGCGGAATCACTCGAAATGCAGGCATGCTCATTCCTCTTCATCAGAGGCTGCATCATGCCAGCGAGATCATGCCGCTCCGTTCAGGCAAACACTCAAATTTTAGCGGTCCGGCGCATTAGTTGCGGGGTGCGCGCGGACGTCGCGGTGACGGTCAGCGCGCGACAATCAGGCCGCGGCTGGTCACCACCACCCAGCGTCCATCCTGACGGCGGATCGCATCAACCCGCCCGATGCCGGGCAGCGGATCGCCGGGGATGACATCGAAGACCCCCTGCCGGCCGATCACGGTTGCGATGCCGTCGGACACTTCGCGCAGTGTCCAGCCAGAAACAACCGGAAGCCGGTTGGGTTGTCCGGCCTGATTGCTGGTGGCGATCGAGCCCGTCGTTTCCGGTGCCGGCGCAGACGTGCGCAGCTTTTCGACAGCCTCGCTCAGCTTCGCCAGTTTCGCTGCAGGCTCAGCCTGAGCCTTCTCGACGCGATCGATCCGCTCGACGATCTTGGCGGACTGCGCTGTGCTGCTGGTCTTGAGGGCTGCGATGTCGGCGTTGATCTTTCCGATCGCGCTTTCCATCGAACGCGACTGCTCCGCAGCGGTAACGGCCGCAACGGCAGCGGTCTGGTCGCTCTTCACGTAGTGACCAACACCCGCAGTCGCCAGCGAGCCGCCAATGGCGCCGACCGCAGCGGCAATGGCGACGATGGCCACCATCGAAAGGCGACGGCCGGTAGCTTCGGGAGCGGCGGCTGTATTGAACTGCTGCTCGCGCGCGGCGCTCTCATTGGAAACGATATCTTCCCAGGAGCTGTGCACCGTCAGGCGCTGCAGCGTGATTTCCTTGGACGGCTGCTTTGCGACATGCGTGGAAGTGCCTTCCTTCGCCACCGCATCTGCAGCCTTCGCTTCATGCTGGACCATATCGCCTGTTTCCGGAACCAGCGATGCTTCGTTGTGATGGCCCGTATCCTTGATCTCGCTGTCGGCGGTGTGGTCGGTCATGAGCGCTAACTCCGAAATGGTTTACTATTTGGTAACCACGAATTGGTTGAGAATTCGTTACACAAGCATGATCCCGAAAAGTGGGGATCGGTTTTCGGAGCAGATCATGCCGATGACGAAGACAGCGCTTCATTTCGACAGCGAGATCGCATCGAAAACTCACGGCGGCAACGCGCACCGTCCGTGAGTTTTGTATCAATTACAAAATGAACCCAGTATTTATGAAGTTCGATTTGTGGTCGCGCACGATCTCGTCGAGCAGCCGCTTGGAATCTTCGGTCTGCTTCGCCGCGATCATCGAGCGGATCGAAAACGAGCGCAGCGCATCGGTGACCGAGAGCGTGCCTTCCGCCGAATCCTTGCGCCCGGTGAACGGGAAAACATCCGGTCCACGCTGGCACTGGCAATTGATGTTTACCCGGCAGACCTGATTGACCAGGGGATCGACCAGCCGCCCGATGGTCTCTGCGTCTTCGCTGAAAATCGAGACCTGCTGGCCGTGTTCGGAGGTGATGACGTATTCGAGCGCGGTGTCGATGTCGTCGAACGCCATCACCGGAACAATCGGACCAAACTGTTCTTCCCTGTACAGCAGCATGCCTTCTTTCACCGGATAGACCACCGCAGGATAGAACAGCGTACCGCTGCTTGCGCCACCGCCTTCGTTGAGCACCTTGGCGCCCTTCTCCGTAGCGTCCGCAACCAGCCGCGTCATGTGCTCGACCTTGCCGAGTTCGGGCAACGGCGTGAGCGTAACGCCCTTGTCCCACGGCATGCCGACCTTCAGCTTGGCCAGTTCCTCAGTGAACCGTGCGAGAAATTTATCGACGATTGAACGATGAACGATCAGCATCTTCAGCGCCGTGCAGCGCTGGCCGTTGAAAGACAGCGAACCCAGCAGGCATTCCTTCACCGCCAGTTCGACATTCGCATCCGGCAGCACGATGGCCGCGTTCTTGGCATCGAGCCCGAGAATGGCGCGCAGCCGGTTGACCTTGGGATGCATCTTCTTGAGATGGTCGGCGACGCGGCTTGAGCCGATCAAGGTCAGCACGTTGACCTTGCCGGACTCAAGCAGCATCGGCACCACCTCCGAGCCTTTGCCATAGACCGTGTTGATAACGCCCTTCGGAAACGCGCTGCGGAACGCTTCGAGCAGCGGCTGAAACAGCAGCACGCCAAATTTCGGCGGCTTGAACACCATGGTGTTACCCATGATGAGAGCGGGGATCAGCGTCGCGAATGTTTCGTTGAGCGGATAGTTGTATGGCCCCATGCACAGCACAACGCCGAGCGGCGTGCGGCGGATCTGGCCGATGGTACCTTCGACGATGGTGAAGCGAGAGTTGTCGTTGTCGAGATGCTTCAGCGCCTCGATGGTCGCCTTCATGTATTCGACGGTTCGGTCGAATTCCTTCTGCGAGTCCACCAGTGTCTTGCCGATTTCCCACATGATGAGGGTAACGATCTGCTCGCGGCGGGCGACCATCTGTCTGGTGAAATCCTGCATGCAGGCGATGCGCTGCGCCACCGTCATGGTCGGCCATTCGCCGCGCCCGTTGTCGTAAGCCGCAACGGCCGCATCGAGCGCGATCTGCGCTTCCGGCACGCCCCCGATAGGATGGCTGCCGAGTTCAACCTGCGCCAGGGACCCGTCGGGCTTGCGCACACAGATCGCCGAATGCACCGTCTCCACCGGTCCGGTCCACGGTCTCAGTTCTCCGTTGACCAGCGTCTCACGCTGATGAACCGGCGGCGGAACATCGCAATCCTTCAGCCGGCTTTCCTCGGGAAACAATTCCTTCAACTGCTGCGACGTGAGCATCATGACCTCATCGATTGCGAGTGTTCCGCGGGCCGCACCCGGCGAAAACTGCAGGCACGGACAGGGGCGGAGGGACCGGCGTCAACCGGCTGGCCTTGGGATGGTCAGTGTAGTGTGCCGGATGAATGAGTCGAAATGATAATATGCAGTGCTGTTTTTTATGACTGCATGGCAGGCGCTGACAGCGCCGCTCTGCTCAATCGTGCAGCATCCCGGCGCGCGGCAATTTGATCGCCACGCGCCGGAACCGTCGCTGTGACATCAGGTCCTATAGATCCGCTTGAACTGCCGCTCCGCAGACGCCATCGCACCTTTGATATCTTCACGCCCGGTGCAGTAGTTCGCGAACATATCGACGACGACGAAATCCGCGATCGCGGCCGCCGCACTCTCGTTCAAGGTGCCGCGCCCAGCCGGGGTCGATGCCAGCTTGGCGACATCGCGATACGGCGTGTTCTTGGGATCGACCGTCCAGATCGGATTCGCATCGTAAGCGAGCAGGAAGTGCGACAGATATCCCTGCGCCGCTTCGATCCATGGATTGAACTGGGGTCCTTCCATCAGGAACGCCGTGAATGCCTTGCAGGCCTGCGGGTACTTGGTGAAGTTGAAGATCAGGATCGGGAAGCCGAGATGCTGCTCCCGCACCTGGCCGCTGATCCCGACCGGCAGATGCGCGTGATCCATGTCCTGCGCGATCGCGGGATTTTCCTTCTTCGCCGCGACATAGATCGAAATGCCGTTGGTGGTGAGGTGAAGCTGGCCGGCCAGAAAGGCCTTGTTGTTAGAACTGTCGTTCCAGGAGACCGTTCCGGGAATGAAATTCTCGTAGAGCGACTTGACGTATTCCAGCGCCTTCGCCGTCTCGGGCGAATTGATGGTCACCTTGTTGTCCTTGTCGACCGTGTAGGCGTTGTGCGCCCACATCGCCCACGCGAGCCATCCGTTGGCATCACCCGTCGCGTGGCCGAGCGCCATGCCGGCAGGCGTCCCGTTTTGCTTGAGGCCCTTGATCAACTCCCGGAATCCGGCGAGGTCTTTCGGAAATTCCTTGAAGCCGGCTTTCTGCATGGCGGCGATACGGTAATTCACCAGGCCGCCGCTCGCGGCGACCGGAATGCCGAGCCACTTGTTGCCCCGCTTGCCGTAGGCGACACCGGACGGCGCCCAGCCGCCGTATTTCTTGCCGAGATAGTCGGCGACGTCGGTGACGTCGACGCACTTTTCGGGAAACAGATGCGGCAACGAATAGAGGCCCCACACCATGTCGAGGCCCTGCCCTGTATTGGCCGCGACCGAGGCCTTGGGCTGAATGTCGTCGAAGGATTCATTGGAGATATTGATCTTCACGCCGGTCGCCTTCTGGAAGGCGTCGACGATCTTCATGAAGGCGACGTCTTCCGCCTCCACAAAACGTTTCCATCGCAGCATGTTGATGGTGGCGCCGGCTTCCGGCTTCCAGGGTGCGGTTTGCGCCCAGGCTTGCGCGTAGCCGAGCATCTGGTCGGCTGACATGGTCGCCGCCGCGGCCAGCGTGGCGGCGCTTCCTTTGAGCAGAGATCGGCGATCCGGCGTAAACTCGGTCATAGTCATCTCCTCCCTGATGTATTGGCCGTTGATCGGCCAATATTTTTCAAATCAATGTCTGCGTGTGTGAAATCCTTCTTGAACGGGCCTGGCGAGCCGAGCCCCAGCGCGGCCGATGTAATCATCAGCCCGCGGTGTGATCAATGCGCGGTGCGGGCGAAGTCTTGATCAAAGTATAATGGAAGGTCTCATTTGGGCGGCGCTCGCCACGGCGATTGCAGCGCACGCATTTCCCCTGAGAGGGAATGGCGCTCCCTAGGGGAATCGAACCCCTGTTTCAGCCTTGAGAGGGCCGCGTCCTAACCGCTAGACGAAGGGAGCAAGCGCGGGGAAGGGAATAGCCTCGAAACTGCGCTGCCGCAAGACTAGAAGCTGACGACATGCGGCCGGTGGCGCGGGGGCATAAGCCGGAGCGTAAAGTCCCTTTACAGGTCCTGCATCAGGGAGCGCTCCTCCCCCGGGGGGACCGCCCTTCCTTCGCCGCCTCGCATGCGAGGCGTATCAGGGCTCGTTGGCGAATTTGAGACGTCCGACAGCTTTCAGCGTCTTGGAGTCATAGGTGCGGATTTCCGTCGCGCCGCCGATATCGACGGTCACTGCCAGCCGGTCCCCAGCGGTGGCGGTCGAGACGATCCGCGCGCCCTTCGGCAGGGTCGCGGTCACATCCGTCACCTGAACGCTTCCATCGGTGCGGAAAAGGCGGTAGCCGATGGCGACCAGCAAGGCCCCCACCCCGACCGCCGTGGTCAGGCCGGCGATCAGCATCATCTTGCGCACCCGCGCGATCAGCGCGGCTTGCTCGGGGGTCGGATCGGGCGCAACAGTTTCAGACATGCAAAGCTCTTCTAACTCTTCCGAAAACGAAAACAGCCGTCACGAGGTCACGGTCGACGGCGACGAAGGATCGCGGCGGCTGGACCGCGTGCTCGCCGTGCGCAGTCCCGACCTGTCGCGCTCGCGCCTGAAGGCGCTGATCCTCGCAGGTCAAGTGAGCGTCCGCAGCGTCCGGGTTCGCGACCCCGCTTATCATGTCAATGCGGGGGATACGATCACAATCGACGTGCCGCCCGCCGCCCCCGCCGAGCCCGAAGGCGAGGACATCCCGCTCGATATCGTGTTCGAGGACGACGACATCATCGTCATCAACAAGCCGAAGAATCTCGTGGTGCATCCCGCCGCCGGGCATGAGACCGGAACGCTGGTCAACGCGCTGATTGCCCATTGCGGGCTGAGCCTTTCCGGCATCGGCGGGGTCCGCCGTCCCGGCATCGTCCACCGGCTCGACAAGGACACCACCGGCCTGATGGTGGTGGCCAAGAACGACCGCGCCCACCAGTCGCTGTCGGCGCAGTTCGCCGACCATGGCCGCACCGGCGAAATGCGGCGCGGCTACATGGCGTTCGCCTGGGGATCGCCGGGCCGAAAAACCGGCACCATCGACCAGCCGATCGACCGGCACCCGTATAGCCGTGAGAAAATGGCGGTGCGTCAGGGCGGCCGTGATGCGGTCACCCACTGGGAAATGATCGAGGCCTTCAACGGCCGCGATACCAAACCGGTCGCCTCCCTGCTCGCCTGCCAGCTCGAGACCGGCCGCACTCACCAGATCCGCGTCCACCTCGCCCATCTCGGCCATCCCCTGCTCGGCGACGAGGTCTATGGCTCCGGCTTCAAGACCAAAGCCCGTCAGCTCGGGCCACAAAGCCAAGCCGCGTTGACCGCCCTTGGCAGACAGGCCCTCCATGCATATTTGCTGGTGATCGAACACCCGGTGTCCGGAGAGATTTTGCACTGGGAATCCCCGCTGCCGGAGGATTTGGTTCTGCTTGAGGCAGCCCTTCGTAGAATAGACTAAAAGGGATGCGCTAAAAAGCCGCATGGTTACAGACATTTAACCCGGGTCACGGGTTCGTGACCTCGTTTTGTTCTTCCCTCCCCCTCGGGTTTTGGAGTATGTTGCACCTGCGCTGGGATCGTCCCGGCGCGGAACAATGCAGCGCTTCTGGCTTTGACACAGCAGATGGCCTGCCTCGCCCGCCGCTATCGGGGGCGTGAACTCTGGAGGGCGCGAAATGGCCCGTGCAGCTACTCTTCCGGTTCTCAATGGAGAATCCGGTCTCGCTCACTACCTGACTGAAATTCGCAAGTTCCCGATGCTTGAGCCGCAGCAGGAATACATGCTGGCCAAGCGTTGGCGGGAACATGACGACCGCGATGCGGCGCATCAGCTTGTCACCAGCCATCTGCGGCTCGTGGCCAAGATTGCCATGGGCTATCGCGGCTACGGCCTGCCGATTTCCGAGGTCGTCTCGGAGGGCAACGTCGGCCTGATGCAGGCGGTGAAACGTTTCGAGCCCGAGAAGGGCTTCCGTCTGGCCACCTACGCGATGTGGTGGATCAAGGCGTCGATCCAGGAATACATCCTGCGTTCGTGGTCGCTCGTGAAAATGGGCACCACCGCGAACCAGAAGAAGCTGTTCTTCAACCTGCGCAAGGCGAAGAGCAAGATCTCCGCGCTTGAAGAGGGCGATCTGCGCCCCGATCAGGTGAAGCAGATCGCGACCAGCCTCGGCGTGACTGAACAGGACGTGATCGACATGAACCGCCGCCTCGGTGGCGACGCGTCGCTCAACGCGCCGATCCGTGACGACGGCGAACCCGGCGAATGGCAGGACTGGCTGGTCGATACCTCGCCCAATCAGGAAGCCATCATGGCGGAGAGCGAGGAGTTCGATCATCGCCGCACCGCTCTGACCGGCGCGATGGGCGTGCTCAACGACCGCGAACGCCGAATCTTCGAGGCGCGGCGTCTGGCTGAAGAGCCGATGACGCTGGAAGATCTCGCCGCCGAATTCGGCGTGTCGCGCGAACGCGTGCGGCAGATCGAGGTCCGCGCGTTCGAGAAGGTGCAGGCGGCGGTGAAGACCACCGTCGCGCGCCAGGAGCAGGCGGCGCTGGAAGCGGCGTACTAAGCCTGCGCTGCGAACTGAATACGAAAGCCGGCCCTTGGGCCGGCTTTTTTGTTGTCTCTTCCCCTCTCCCCTTGTGGGAGAGGGTGATCCGAGCGCCAGCGAGGATCGGGTGAGGGGTGTGGATGTCACGTCAGGATATTGACCCCTCACCCGGCTCAACTTCGCCACCCTCTCCCACAAGGGGAGAGGGGAAGAAAAAGCAGCGGCGGACTCACCCATCCACTTTTCTCCGCGTGCTCGTATTCTCCCCTGATCCGGAATAGTTCTTGCAGGGCAGGTGCTGCCAGCAAGATGCTGCGAGAACCAGGACAAGGAGCGATGATGACACGGACAC